>NZ_OY821667.1:4775149-5391032 GCF_963682185.1 uncultured Cohaesibacter sp.
AAGCCGGGCTTTTTTGCCTATGAGTTGAAAACCGACCGTGATCTGGAAATCACCATTCTGGCAAACCTGATCACGCTGACACCGGGCACCTTGTCTGTCGATGTTTCCGATGACAAGAAGTATCTCTATATCCATGCGATCACGATTGACGATTTGGAAGACATGCGCGAGGAAATCGAAACCGGCTTTGAACGCAAGATCATGGAGGCCTTTCGCTAATGGATCCACTTATGAATATGCCGTCATTTCTGGATGTCGCCATACTGATTACACTGATGATCTTGTCGCTGTCCTTCCTGTTCACGGCCTATCGGATCATCAAGGGCCCGACATTGGGAGACCGGATTATCGGTCTTGATATGCTGGTTGCGGTCGGTATCGGCTTTATCGCGGTGATCGGAGTGAAAACCGACTTCTATCTTTACACTGATATCGCGATTGCACTGGGCCTGGTCGGCTTTTTGTCAACCTTGGCCTTTGCCCGGTTCGTACTACATCATGGTGACAGCTCAGAATATTTCGACGAAGAAGAGGCAGCCAAGGCTGAAGCCGATGCCAAGAGGGCTCTGGAGGGATTGGAATGATTGGTTTTACCCTTGGAATGATTTCCGACGTCTTTGTAGGCCTACTACTCTTGCTGGGCGCTGTCTTTGTTTTGACCGCTTCCATTGGTATGTTGCGATTCCCTGATGTTTACACAAGAATGCACTCGGCATCCAAGGCCGGTACATTGGGATCTGGTATTGCGTTGCTGGCGCTGGCGCTGCATTCAGGGGAATTCGACGTATTCACTCGTGCGTTGGCTGGTATTATCTTTTTTCTATTGACGACCCCAGTTACAGCACATTTGGTTGCAAAAGCTGCGTACTCTACCGGAACAAAACCCTGGAAAGGGACAGTAATTGACGAATATGCGGATAGTATGGAGAAGAATTCAGAAAATAGGTAATTTCTCTATTTTTGACCGTTGGATGATTGTTAACTAGGGAGTTTCGAGGAGAATCTCCCTTTTCTTATGTTTGTTTCCGCGCGCACATATAAACTTGCTTTACTATGAATTTTGCGCTCCACATCATTGTTTCCCACAAGCATACAAAGAAAAATGTATTATTTCTTGAAGTAAAAACATAGATACATTACCAATGACCCCAATGGTTTTTAAAGCTGGTGACTCTAGTGCCAAACAGTTGAGTGCCAGATTGTTCAGGTGAACCGCATTCATCTTGAGCGTCAATTGGAAAGAATGTCCGGATTATGTCAGAAAACACAGAAAATAACATACTGATTGAGCTTACCGCTGATATCGTTTCGGCATATGTTAGTAATAATGCCGTGCCGGTAAATGATCTCTCGGGCCTTATTGGCGACATCTACAAAGCTTTGGAAGACACCAAAACGCCTGTTTCCGAAGAAGTTGTCGAAGCACCGAAACCAGCAGTCTCGGTCAAGAAATCAATCACGCCAGATTACATCATCTGTCTTGAAGATGGGAAGAAGTTTAAGTCGCTCAAGCGTCATCTTCGTACCCATTACAACCTGTCTCCCGAAGAATATCGTGAGAAATGGGGTCTTCCCGCAGACTACCCAATGGTTGCTCCAAGCTATGCAGAAGCACGTTCTAGCCTTGCCAAGAAAATGGGCCTAGGTCAACAGCGTCGCAAGAAGTAAAAGGCTTCAAAGCTTCAAAGAGTTATTACGCATTATCGACCGCGTATATGCAAAGAACAAGGCAGCTTAGAGCTGCCTTTTCTATTTTGTATTGTCTTCTCTCTGCGCAGTTTTTATCTCTCAGACTGGTTTTCACCTTTCTATTCCGGGTGAAGGAGAGGTGCTTTTGATCTTATCGCCTTTTCCGCAGCGACCGCCTGCATAAGCGCGATATGCCGCATCAGGGAATAACTATAGTGGGCTGCGCGCCCCCGCCGACGCTCCGCCCTGAGCGCCTGATTGAGCTTTCTTAGAATAATCCCTTCATTACGTCTTTCCAAACTGCACAATTCGCTTGGGAATATATGTAACAGGCCCGGTAGATCGCGCTCTCGCACATAGTCTCTTTGTCCAATGCGAACCATGTCTCGGACGAATGTCGTACCATGTGTTCTTCCTCTGTCTGTCAGTGCGTCAATGGATTTGACAATACCACCCCTTTTCGTATGGCGAGGAGGTGATGAAAGCAGCTCGGCTGTGCGATCCGCGCAAGACCGAGTACTAAGCGCCCCTTTGGGCTGAAGACTGTTTTGAACCATGCCCGGATTGTCTCCCAGCCAGAAAGAAGGGGAATTATGGGCATAAGGAGAGTTTCCATACTGGGATGGTGAATAAAGTGTAAAGCGATGCCAAGCGGCAAACATGAGGGATTTGCTGGGATTGCGGTGTTGAGCTTTAAAAATATTCCACTTTTTATGCGAGGAATTTATTCCTGATTCAAGCTTAGGTTGTATATTTGTGCAAATGCAACAAATTGCAACGAATACGAGCAAAGATCATGGAGCGAACAATGGAAACTGCATTAAATATCGAAAATCTGGCAGCCAATGCATCCCCTTGGCTAGGGAACCCGATGGCAAGTGGAGAGGTGCGCAATGGAGTTCACGCTCTTGCGCTGGTAGACGAGCTGGTCTCTCGAACCTATCGGCTACCGCGCAGCGCCTTGCATGCGGGAACCCGTTGTAGAAAAAGTGTAGCCTTCGCGCGGCAAGTGGCCATGTATCTCAGCCATGTATGCTTGAGCTATCCCCTCAAGGATATTGCCAGTTACTATCAGCGGGATCGCACAACCGTCGCTTACGCCTGCCGTGTGGTTGAGGATCGACGGGAGGAAGAAGAAACCGAGTTGTTGATCAATAGTCTGGAAAGTGCTCTCGAAACCATGATGCTCGTTACCCCGCTGACCAGAATGAGGGAAAAATGAGCAAGAACAGCCAACGATGGCAGAATAGCGCAGAATGCGTGGATGGTCTTGATGGCACTTCCCTAAGGCTTCTTGAGCAAATCGCCCGCAGTAAAAACCGGCTGGTGAACTGTTGGCCCAAATCCCAAATCCAGAATTTGGTCAAACGCGGCTGGTTGGAGATGAAAGAGACGGAACTGGCATTGACGAACAAGGGTAGAACTGCGTTGCGGCGTGAAAAGCTCAAGCGCGAAGAAATACGGCTCACCGATAAAGGGCAAAGCGGCACACAGGTTGGTGGGGAGAAAGCTCCGCACAATAGGGCTCGTGGTGATGCTGGTACTATCAAGGCAGAAAGCCCTCTGCATCATCTGGCCAATCGCAAAAAAACGGACGGGAGTAGCTATCTTACTGCCAGCCAGGTTGAAGCAGGCGAAAGGCTATGCAGTGATTTCGATAGGGGTCAACTGGTCAAGACACTTGGCATTAACTGGCAACGATTGGGAGAAGCCGAAGGGTCTGTTTCCAAGAATGCACGCCGAGCCAATGTCGGGCCCGGCTTTGGTGATGTGGCGCTGGATGCTCAGGATCGGTTTCGATCCGCCCTAAAATATGTTGGAGAAGAGTTTGCCGACCCTTTGATCGATTTCTGCTGTTTCCAGCGGGGATTGGAAGAAATGGAACGCACGCGCAATTGGCCTGCGCGGTCGGCAAAGTTGGTTTTGTCGCTGGCGCTTGCCAGATTGGCGCGGCATTACGGGCTCTTTGATGAAGCCATAGGTCCAACGAAAAATGCTATGCGCCATTGGGGTAGCAAAGATTATCGGCCGTCTCGTCTCTTATCAGACGAACGTTGATCGGAGAGAGCACTTCTACTCTTCTGTTTGATGGTCTCGGCGTGGAGCATCTGTGCTATTTTTAGCCCAATGCCTTTTGGGCATCAGATTTGATACGGCCGATCATTGCGGAAAGACCGTTTGAACGTTGTGGCGTCAAATGGTCCCGCAGGCCGATCTGATCGAAAATGGCATCCGCATCCGTTTCCAGAATGTCTTTGGCTGTCTTGCCAGAAAAGGTGGCTAGCGCAATAGCAACCAGCCCTTTTACGATATGCGCGTCGCTGTCACCCTTGAAGGTAAGCGTCGGATTGGGGGCATCGCCATTCACCTCGGTGGTCAGCCAAACCTGTGAAACGCAACCTTCCACCTTGTTTTCAGACGTCATTGCTTCCTGAGGCAGATCTTCCAGGTCGCGGCCAAGTTCTATGACATAGCGATAGCGCTCTTCCCAGTCGTCAATAAATGAAAAATTCTCAATGATCTCGTCAATCGATAAAGGCATGGCAGTCTCGGTTCTGGTCTGAATTCACTTCTTTGGTGCCTACACTAATGAAGCCATTGTCAAGGAGCAAGGGGCAAGCCTTCCGTGGACGCAAGCCGCGCGCCAGAGAATCTGGAGAGGGTGGATATCAGCATAAGGATGGAAAAAAGAAAGCGCCGAAATGAAGGGCAGGTTCATTTCGGCGCGGCCACTGGCCCAGTGGGACGAGTACGGTCAGATGCTTGATGCAATCACGGATGATGAGGCCGTTGTCAGTGAATAACAATAGAGATTACATCAAGTGTCTGACCTGGAGTTCGGCTAGCCTATGGGGTAGGACAATGCCGAAATTCGTTTGGTTTTCACTGTTTCTTATTCTGTTGACCGATTGTGTCAGTCGGCATTACGGACCATTTCCGCCAAAGCCTGGCGATCAAGTTCCTGTTGTTTGAGTGTGGCTTCATTCATAGCCAACGTGTTTTCTGGTGTGGAGGCTGTGGTGTCTGTCGTCTGATCTTTGTCACCATCCAGATACATATAGACCTGCTTGGCACCGTAACGGGCCTTGGCGGAGAAATTCTCTATCGCCACTTCCCCAGCCGCACAAACCTCTGGCTGCCGTGAGCAAAAGGAAGTGAAATCCCTCACAGTGGCTTGCGCCGCCACCAATGCTTCAGACGTTGAGAGGCTCGCATTGTCAGATGTGTTTTCACGATCTGCTGGCAGAATCAAAATGACCAACGATAGCCAGAAAGCAGCTCTGATAAGAAATGACATTCCCGTGCCCTTTCAATTCCCACATGTGTCTCACACCCCGGTGAGGCGATATCCGTCCACGAACCACACCATCACCAACTTTCCTGTTTTGTATTGTGCTGAAAGCCGGTGCAATTGATGTTGACCCTACGATAGCGTGATCATGTCAAAAGCAGTTTGAAAGAAAGAGTCAAAATAGATTCAAATTTGATCTTTTGAAAAAGAGTCTGTTTACCAAGACGATTGTCCGCAGAAACCTGCGGCTTTAACCTTAACCGCCAAGGGCTCGAATGGCCTGTAATGGGCAGGAGAGACGAGCGCACATACTGCTATAAACAGCTGTGGAAGCAACTATGAGTCTGAAATTTATACGGTTTTTGATTTATAGGGTCGTTTTTCTAGTGAATTGTTAACCATAAGAGCGTTTTCTTCGCCCTAATCGGCAAAAACCAATTGTTCATCATAATTAGTCGTGAGGAGAGCGTTTGTTTTTTAGCGTTCCTTAAAAGTATGCGTGGCACTCTGATGACAACGCTGCCTGCCGACCAGAAGGTCGACGACCTGTGTTTGTATTGCGTAATTTTTATGGACTCCAAAAGAGGGTGCCATAAAACAGGTGAGGTTAAATCGTGCTCGACGCCATTTGGGACAAGTCGCCCCTTCGGTCTGTTATAGACGGTCTTCTTTATGAACCCAGCAAACTTTGCGATCAGGACAGAGCACGCCACGCCCTGTTCATTGGGGTGCATTTGGCCGTTGGCCTGTTGGCTCTAGCCACTCTGCCAATTATTATCCTGACGGCAAGCGACGCCATGGGAGGCGCTGCCTCCAACTTGTCTTTGTTGCCAATGTGGATGCTCGCTCCGCTCATCTCCGTACTGTATCTGTCGAAAACGGGTAAGCTGGGCAATGCCTTCTTGCTGACGGCTTCCATGACGGCGGCTTTTATCATCTGGATTGCCAGCATGACCGGCGGATTGCAGTCTCCCCATCTGATTTGGCTTGGCGTCATTCCTCTGGAAGTTGCCCTTTCCGGAAACAAGAGCATAGTCAAGCTGGCGCTTGTTATCTGTTTTCTGGCCCTTGGCCTGATTGCAATGGTTGATATGACCGGGTTCCTCCAACCTGCGCCTTTGACCAACGGTGGTCTGTCGCTGGTTGGAGCCGTGTCCATCATGGCTGCCATTCTTTATGCCGGTATGTTGGCCATCCGGATCGAGTTCCTGCATCGCGGGCGTCTTTGCATGCTTCAGGCAGAAGAAATGCGCTATCGCTCCATTGCCGATACGGTTTCAGATATGATTACGCGCCATGATCGCAGTGGAGACGTGACCTTTGTCTCTCCCACCGCTCAGTCGCTCATCAATGTCAAACCGGAGCATCTCATGGGCAACGGGCTTTTCCAGAGAGTGCATATTCCGGATCGCCCTGCTTTTCTTCAGGCTTTGTCTGATTGCATGAACAAGAGTGATGATGACAAGACACCGGTGACGGTGGAAGTGCGCATCGTGGCTCAGCCGGAAGGCTCTGCTGACGCTTCGGATGAATCCAAGGGCAGGGAACAGCTGCGTTGGTGTGAAATGAAATGCGCACCAGAGCGCGACGATAGCGGCGTTGTCATTGGTGCCATTGCCGCATCTCGCGATATCAGCAAACGCAAGAAGCAGCAGCAGGCATTGGAAGAAGCGCGCAGCGAAGCGGAATTGGCCAACGAGAGCAAAACACGCTTTCTGGCCAATGTGACCCATGAACTGAGAACACCGCTCAACACCATCATTGGCTTTTCTGAAATCCTTTGCCATCCGGATCTGGTGCATGACAATGAAGCCAAGAGCATCGAATATGCCGAACTGATTCATAAGGGTGGTAATCATCTTCTGCAGCTGGTGAATGCTCTGCTGGATATGTCTCGTATCGAGTCGGGCAATTTTGAAGTTGTGTCACAGCAATTCGATATTGTTGACCTGAGCGAAAGCTGCTGCAAGATGATGCAGGGAGATGCAGAAAATCGGGGTATCGCGCTCTACAGCAAGAATGATGAAGATATCCACGAAGTTTGCCTTGATCCGCGTGCCTGTCGTCAGATCCTTCTCAACCTGATCACCAATGCGCTGAAATTCAGCGACCGTGGTGACAAGGTCATGGTCTCTGTGCGTCATGCCCGCGACCATCGCGGTCGCAAACAGGATCACATGATTGATTTGATTGTGTCCGACAGCGGCATTGGCATTGACAAGCAGGACATTCCCAAACTAGGAAAACCATTCGTTCAAGCCGAAAACAGTTTGCAGCGTCGCTTCGAGGGCGCTGGCATCGGACTTTCCATCGTGCAGGGCTTAAGCACTTTGCAGAATGGCCACATGACTATTGACAGCGAGCTGGGCAAAGGAACGACCGTAACCGTAACCCTGCCGCTAGACATGACAAAGACTGCGCTTGAAAGTGACGATCCGTCTGATGATCTGATCGTTCCTATTGAATCGCACTTGATAAAGGAAGACACCGAGACCCAGGTAAACAGGGCGCACAAGGTCGCCTGATAGTGATTTCCCTGAGTGGAAAATCGCTAGAAGAAAACCAAATCCGGTAGAGAGCAATTGAACAAGAGGCAAAACGCAATGTCAGAGACATATGACGATTATGAAAACTGGGAAGAAGAGCGCAGGGTTAGTCCGCTCTCCCTGGTTGTCATTGTGGTCATGGCGCTCACTAGCGCCGCCATAATTGGCAATGCCCTGTTACGACAGCCCAATTCCGCCGGTGTTGTGATCATGAAGAATGTGCGCAACGAGCATCTGAAAAATCGCGCCAACGCAAAATCCGGTGGAAATGCTCTGGAGCAGGTTAACAAGCAGGCTATGACCCTGACCATCCAGAATGCGCTCATGATTGCCGGCTATTATGCCGGTCCTCTCGATGGGGTGGAGGGACGACAGACGGAAGAGGCCATCGCGGCCTATCAGGATTCCATTGGCCTCAATGTCACCGGCAAGGTATCCCAGCAACTCTACGATATTCTGACCCGACGCAAAGAACTGGCAACCGGCAGTGTTGCTCAGGTCCAGAGCGTGAAGGTTGCTCCAACCAATCAAACCCAAATGCCCGAGCAAGTGCTGATCACCAAACCGGAACCTCAGCCAGAACCTAAGCTGGTGTCACAAAAGCTCGATGCATTGCCGCGTATCAAACCGGCCGGTTCAACACAAAAACCTGCGGCCACCCGCTCGGCAACACGCACGCAGATCACCACGAAGCCAGTGCCGCGCAAGCTGGTGTCCATCGGTCCGGTTCCGCCTGAGAGCATTCCGATGGCAACCGCATCTGTAAGCGCCTCGGGAGATCCGGTTCTGGCAAAGGTCCAGCAGGCGTTGAAGAATATCGGCTTTGAAAATCTGACCGTTGACGGTGTTATGGGCAGCCAGACGAGTTCTGCAATCGAACATTTCCAGCGGAGCCGAGGTCACCCTGTTACCGGCCAGGTGAATGACCGCCTGCTGCAGGAAATGATGATCATGGGTTATCTCGATCTGGGCTAACTCCAACCTCTCTCAAGTAAGACAATCAATGCGCCTAACTTCTGACCTGTGGGTCTCTGCCTACTTGCGCCGCCGTAATTCTGCGGGCAAGCCATCTGTCCTTGTTCGTCGTGGAGCCAAAGAGGCTGGCGCCATCTTTGTGCGTGTGGATCGGCTGGATGGTACGCACGACCTTTATGAGCCCGCAAGCCAGCTCTCCTATAGCGAGGACAATTCAAGACAGGGAGACCGGCTTTTTCGCCGCTGTCTGGAAGCTGTATCGACATTCGATATCATGGACAGACTGGAGAAAGAGGCCAAGTTTGACAGTGATTTCTGGGTCGTTGAAACAGAATGTGCCGATGCGGGCCATGATCTGATGCTTGCTGAAGACTGATGGCTTCAGAGCGTCGCTGATAAACAAAAACCCTTGCCACTTGAGAAAAGCGGCAAGGGTTTTTTTGGGGATTTTTCTGTGCTGTCAGTCTCAGCCTTGTTCCGGTCTCTTTAATCTGCGGCCGAACTCCGGCAGAGCAGAGGCTTCGCTGGCTGCTTTTCGTGAGGCATCAGAGGAGCCTTGCAATCCGGTTGTCCTTAGCCGGGCAGCGCTTTTGCCCGCGCCTTCATCATGGAGTGGCGCGTGCTGCATGGAGGCGACGGTACGCGGCTGGCCAAACAATTGGGCGACAATCTTGTTCGCTGCAGCTGGATAGAGCTGGTGATACAATGTCATGAGCTGGGTGATTTTCTCATAGTTATGAGCAATAGCATCGGGGCCATGCAGCAGGATAGAAAGGGTGCTGCTCTCATCCAGTCCGATGGAATAGAGATAAACCACCAGCGCTTCGCCGCCCTTGTCCTGAAGGAGCTGCGTCATATCAAGACGGCGATGGCCTGAAATATCATGCATCAGGTCTGCCGCGCGAATACGATCATTGCTAAAGCGGGCCGCAACCAGTTCCTGCACCGTGAAGTCATCAAGCATGGCGCGTGCCTGATCGTCTTTGGTTTGCTCGCCCGCATCGACAATGGTTTCTGCCAGAATGGATTGCAGGATAGTGAGCCTTGTTTCCGCGTCATAGCCATAGAAGTTGTTTGCCATGCCATCCCGTGCGGTTGCGTTCAGAACCATGGATGCGAGATCTACAGGGTCTGTCTCGTCATTCTCGTCTGATGACGAGGATGAAGAAGCCGCTGTCTCATTCGTGCTTTGGTTCTTCTCGGAGCCCTTCAGGGCCTCATAGGCCTCGACATCAACCAGAGTGTGCTGCGACAACTCAGGCAGGGACGAAATGTCGTCAGCTTCGCTCTCAGTATCCATTTTATCGATCAGAGCGGGCGCATCATGATCGGCTTGGAACCCTACGGAAAATGACGGTGCGCTAACGCTTTGGCGTGTTCCGTCCTCATAGTCCTTCATCTTCTGGCGCAGGGCATTCAACGCTTCGCGCTGGGCTTCCAACTGCTCGGAAATCACCTGCATCGGGGTCGCTTCAAGATCTTCCAGGGCAGTGATTTCGCCATTTTCCAGAATGTCGATCTCGATGGGTTCAACCAACTCTACATGAGGCATGGCTCTTGATGATGTCTCGAGAAGCAAATCAGAGACAGACGGCAGGTCTGGCTCGGCCTCGACAAGTTCCAGACCAGCAAAGCTGATCATGTCCGGCATGAAGCCAAGGGGCGCATGCTCATGGATCAGCGGGGCTTCGTCTGTGGTATCGTCTTCATTTGCGGATAAAGGAGCGCCGTGGGGAATGGGCAGAGGCTCGGCAATCAGTGGCTTATCGGTAGCCTCGGATATGATGGATGTATCCTCCGAAGAGGCGTGTCCTTCAACTGCATCCTCTTCAGCGGAGCCTACGGGCTCTTCGTCCTGCGAGGATATTTCACTCTGGTCGGTTGTTGCGATGCTATCAAGCGACAGTTCGCTTTCAATCGCTTCCACGACCTTTTCAAGTCCCGTTGTGCTCATTTGCGCCAAGGGATTGGTTTTTGTCTCTGTCTGTTGGTTTGTGCTCTCCGCAGCAGGGACAGAGAAAATTCTTGGCGCAACTCCGTCTTCTTCCGAGGCAGGAAGATCGCCGGTGAGACGCGCCAATGCGCGCTCCCAGTCATCTTCGGTCGCCGAAGTTAAATGGGCGCGTGGAATGGACAGATCATTCTGAGCTGTGTCGCTTGGCGCAGAGGAATCTGCCGGTTCTGAAACCGGAGTCGGTGTCGGCGCTTTGGTTGCCTGTTCTGCCTCGCCTGCATTTGGTGTGGAAACAGTTTCACTGTTGGATGACTTGCGAATGGTCAGAGTGATTTGAGGTTTGCGCTCCAAAGACCTGGACGCAACAGGCTCCTTTGAAAGAGGCTCTCCAGCGGTGCGATTGGCCAGCTTCTGGCTTGCTTGTGCCAGAAGTTCGGCCTCTTGCTTATCAAGAGGACGCTTGAGGGCAGAGCGCAAGTTGTCCATTGGTGATGTGCTAAAGGAAGCGAGCGGCACCTTCGTGGTCAATGGCGCAGATGGCTCCTCTTGTGGCGCTTCCTCCTGCATAGGGGGAAGCAGCTCGGCCAGTGGCGGCTCTTCTGCGGAAATGACAAAGGAGGTTTTATCACAGGCATCAAAATCAACTTCATCATCAGGAGCCACATATGACGTTGACATGGCTGGTGCGTCTTCTTCGGGCTTATCCGCAGGGCCAAAGAAAATGGTCGCCTCGCGTTCATCGCCTAAGAGAGGGGACTTCAACAATGGGAAATCGGCATTCTCGCTATCGAACACACCGATTGTGAAGGAAGCCGGCCCGGTTTCTTCTTCATACTCGCTTGGCTGAGCTATGGCAGCCGCTTCGAGCATTTCCACATCGTCCATCAGCTCTTCAGGCTCAGAGGCGCCCATCGAAGAGGCAAGGGCTGCTGGCGCTTCTTCTGTTGCTGACACAACAGGAGCGTCCTGCTCAAGCGCATCTGCGACTCCATAGACGATGTCGCTGCTTTCAGATAAGGGCAATGCATCGTCGAGCTGGGGCCGATCCGTTTCGGCCAGCTGTTTTGCCAAAGCCTCGATCGCATCATCATCCAGCGCATCCCAATCGCTTTCGGAAAGCTGATCAAGAAGCTTCATGTCTTCTGCATCCAACAGCAGGGCTTCATCGTTCATCGCAGAGACGGGTTCGGCCGGGGTGGGGTGGGGTGCAGAGGCTTGGGACATCTCGGGCTGTTCGTTTTCAGAGGCAGTAAGGGGCTCTGCATTTGGAACAATGGAAGATAAGTCTTCTCCAAGAGCGTCTGGTTTGTAATGCGCGCACCAATCCTGTTCCATGGAAGAAACCAGCGCATCCAGCTTATCTGTTTCCTTAGACATTGCCTTGGGCTCCAATTGTTCAAATTTTATAGCTCCAATGCGCTCGATTTTGGCTTGCATCGGTGCAGAAATAGAAGGACGGGCCGCTCTGTTCTCCGCCAAATGACGGGCAACGGAGGGCTCTTCAAAAAGAAGCAGTTGAGAGATCAGAAGCGGCGTCAGGTCAGCCCGTTGTGCGATGGCTTTCCGCTTGGTGCAATTCCCCTGCAGAACCTGTATCGTCAGCTCCGTAGCACCGAGCAGCGGCGAATGCGCTAGAACCGGTGCGGCTACCGTATCGACATCGCAGCAAAGCAGCAGCACCACATCACGAGAAACTCGGCGCATAGAGCAAAGCTTCTGCGAGATCGCGACCCTATCTGCAATGGGGGTCGCGCCAAAATGGCGTCGAAAAATATGTGTGAATTGTGCCTGCGCCAGACGATCAAACTGACCCGCTATCAGGTAGGTCTCTGTTTCCTCAGCTAGGCGCGACCGTGCAACAAGTGATTTCACGTCAGAAACCCTTTGCGTAAATCGCGGCTAGAGAAGAGAAAACAGGCGTTCCCATCCAGTCGTCCTCGTGTTTGAATCCATATCCCAACTGTCAGCCTTCATCTTCGTGGTTATTCTTTAATATCCTGTTAACCATAGGCATTCTGGCCTGACTTTTCATCGCCTGAATGCATGTCGAAGATCGGGACTGAAGCAGCGGGTGCTTTGTTTCCAAATCGGCCCCTTGGCATCTGCATTCTTATGCTGAACAATGGACGAAATCGATTCGAGTGATATCTCGAAAGTGTAATGGTATGGTGATGCGCGATCAACTCTCGCTTGCTGCTTCAGGACTGCAGGGCCTTTGGAAAAGAGAAATTATTTCACAGACTTACCATCCATACCTAGCGGACGCCGTGGAGCCGGACTAACGGTCCTTTGTGCGCTTGTCCTGGGGCTTTCCGCTTGCAGTTCGAGGGTAGGGGATCTTGGTCGGCCCGAGAGCAACAGTTTCGCTGAAGGCTTCATGCACAATACCGGCAGACTGAAGGCAAAACTGACCGGCGAACTGGTCTCTGATTTCAATTTCACCGATGAAGAGAAGACCATGCGTAATCTGGCCTGGAACCTCATCAGGCCACCGCATGCTGAAGACTGGATTTCATCGGATTTGTGGAAATTCTATTCCTCGCTCCAGAATGTCGGGTTACACCTGCTCACCGAGACGCAGACGGCTCGGCTGACACCGCTCATCGATATGGGCTTTGATCCAAAACGCTATTACTGGGTTCTGCATTCCGAGAAATATGCCTCCCACCATGTGCGCTATGAGCGCATCATTCAGGATATCCAGCAAGACCGTGACGCTTTGGCCAGTTTTGTTCCAGCCGCGGAACGGGTGGTGGCCATGGACAACGAACGCATGGCTGCGCTGGAGCGCAAGGTCGATATGGATCCGCGAGAGCTGAAAAACGCTTATGCCCGTGTTGATGAAAACAAGCGCTACATTGCATGGGTCTGGCGATCCTTGAAATATCGCATGACCGCCTATGCCTATGCGATCAAGAAGCTTGAAATAGAAACGCCATCGCCTCGCGTGCATGAGGCCAATCAGGCGCTGCGGTTCCTCTTGGCCGATTTTGAAGAACAGAATGGCACCATCGCCACTTCGGATAGCCAAGGGACCGCCAACACGCCTCTGCCCTCGCGCTATACACGTCGCCAGTGGGACAAAGTGGATCGTACCCTGATCAAATGACGCAGAATTCAAAGGGAGGCGAACAGCAACTGTCCACCGGGGAATTTTATTGGTCCGCCAATGGCCTATTCAAAGGAATCTTGGCTCCAGAGAGGGCCGCAAGAGAGCGTTTCCAGCGCGCTGGCAATATTGCCCCGGTCCCGTTCGGATGCGACCATGGCTCGAACGACCAGAATGCCCTTATCCCCTGTAGCTGAAATGGCGATGGCTGTTTCATCGGTTAGGTCTGGGCGCTCAGCCAACAGCCGCTGCTGTCCGCGTGTCGCGAGAACAACATTGAGGTTTGATCCCGAAATCTGGTTTGTCAGACTGAATTGGCTACGACCGTTCCGGTCGACATAATCCAGACTCCAGAAATTGCTCGGCAGGCTGCCTTTCAATAACACCGGCGCGTCAGATACATTGGTACGGCAAAGCCCATAAGCGAAAGTCGGGTCCAGATCGACCGACAAGTTGATTGCGTCTTTCGGGTTTGCAAGCACATACATCTCATGTACCGGCCCCAGCGCCTGAACCTTATGCCACAGATCATTTTCCGCAAAATAGGGTAGGGCAAAAATGGTCGCGATATGAATGATCGCGGCGACAATGAGAGCTGCAAAAAAGACGAGGGTTTCGCGGATCATGGGCACCCCATCGAAGCGATTGATGGAAGCTTGATTTCCGAATATCCGCCCCCGCTGGTATGGGGCGTTTCATAGAGCCGCAGCACAAGCTTGAAAGGAATGTTGGCCGGACTCTGCAACCAGTTTCCCCCCATGATCTCAGGGCCGGTTACGATATCAAATATACTGCCACTCACACGAGCCACATCCTGACTATGCAGGCTATAACGATTGGATGGATTGTCAATCAACTCGCCAGATCTCGTCGTCAGCGTCAAGGTCCATATGCGCGAAGGTAGTTCGCTTCCTTCAATGCGATAATGGCAGGCGCCATCCAGCGGCGTGCCTTTGTCATCCGTGGTGGCAACAAAGGCAATGCCTTCTCCCGATGCTAACTTCAGCGAGCCACGCCGCGCCTGATCTGCGCGGGAGTAGGGATTGACGTCCGGCCCCGCAGCATCTGGCCAAGCGTGCCAGGGACCGATTTGGAACAGCCCGAAACGATCTGCGTGATTGACGGCAAAATATGCGCTGCCAATGCCGAGGCCGATGGCGACAACAGCAAAAAGAATGATATCTCCGATTAGGCGCACGCTCTACAGCTCTCGTTCTGGTTTGCTCAAAGTTGACGCTCGACTCTCGTTTTCCTCAAGCCCTCAATGTATCCGTACAGGGATTTACGCAAAGGTCAATTGCAGATCGCCAATTTGAGAAAGGCCAGTCCGACAAATCCGCATCTTTTCTGATCAGCGGCTTATGATTGCCGTTTGGTCTCGATGCCATGCTGTCTTGAGTTCACTCAAGCCTCCAGATGGTGGCTGCTTGAGCTGGGTCAGACCGGGGACTGAACCAGACTTGTTTGGAGAGGCCGCGGGCAGGGGGAGCAGCTCTGGGGCCTGCGGCTGAGAGCCGGATGCATCATCCTCGTTGTTGAATAACTTTGATAGCTGATCCAGCTGTTTGACTACACTGGGAGACAGGCGTTGATTGGACCGCTGGGTCTTCATATCCTTGATGCGACCTGCAGCTGCCACTTGAATATTCTGGTGGTTCTTCTGGAAGAGAATCGGGTCTTCGACATAGGGCATGGGCTTCAGTTCCACCTGCTGATGAGCTGCGGTCATGATCTTTTGCCATGCCATTGCTGGCAGATTGCCGCCGGTGAGGCGCCGAGTATCATGGTTGTCATCATTGCCGAACCAAACTGCTGCTGAATAATTGCCGGTAAAGCCGCAGAACCATGCATCCTTGTAGGATGACGTTGTGCCGGTTTTCCCGGCCGCCGTAATGCCTTCCAGTTGCGCCCGACGCCCTGTGCCGGCGTTAACAACAGAAACCAACATCTCGTTCATGCCGGCAATGGTTTCCGGCGGAATGATCTGCTCGGGCTTGTGGGTGCGATTATAATCATAGATGACACGCCCCTTGGAATCGAGAATCTGCAAAACTCCGTGAGCGATGGCTTTCTTGCCACCCGATGCAAAAACGGCATAGCCGGTCGCCATATCCATCACCGAGACTTCCGCAGCCCCAAGCGGCAGAGAGCGCGTGATCTTGAGCTCTGAATGAATACCCATCCTGTGAGCGACTTCGACGATCTTGTCGCGACCGATGGCCTGAGCCAGACGCACCGGCACGGTATTGATCGAGCGTCTCAAGGCATTGAGCAGTGTGACCGGACCGGAATAGGAGCGGCCATAGTTTTTCGGTGACCAGTTGCCAATGGTAATCGGCGCATCCTGAATGACGGACTTGGGGGTGTAGCCATTCATCAGGGCCGTTGTGTAGACGAAGGGCTTGAAAGAAGAGCCCGGTTGGCGCAGGGCATCGGTTGCGCGGTTGAACTGGCTCTTGCCATAATCCTTGCCACCAATGATCGCGACCACAGCACCATCCGGTTCCATAAGCACTGCGGCGGCTTCGCTGACATCATAGCGTTTGCCATTCTCGCGCAGAATGCTGTCGATGGCCTGTTCCGACTGCCGCTGTACGGTCATGTCGATAGACGTCTTGACAGTCAACACACGATGCTTGCCGCCAACGATGCGTTTGACTTCCTCAAAAGCCCAGTCAAGGAAATGGTTCGGCGTGTCTTTTTCTGCCTGATCGACGGGCGTAGCCGGATTACGCAGGGCACCCACGATCTGACCCTCGGTCAGGAAACCTGCCTGAACCATGTTGATCAGCACTTCCTTGGCGCGGGCGCGGGCCCGAGGCAGATTGACATGCGGCGCATATTTCGTTGGTGCCTTGAAAAGGCCGGCCAGCATGGCCGATTCTGCCAGCGTGAGATCTTTGGCAGATTTGCCGAAATAATATTCAGACGCTGCTGCAATGCCGTAGGTGCCGCCGCCCATATAGGCGCGGTCAAGATAAAGTTTGAGAATCTGGCGTTTGGTGAGCCGTGCTTCCAGCCAGAGCGAAAGAAAAGCTTCGTCGATCTTGCGGGTGAGCGTGCGTTCGTTTGTCAGGAACAGGTTCTTGGCGAGCTGCTGGGTGAGCGTGGACCCCCCCTGCACGACACCGCCTGCTCGGGCGTTTTCGACAATAGCGCGCGCCAACCCCAGAAAGTCGATCCCGAAATGCTCGAAGAAACGTCGGTCCTCCGTCGCCAGAACCGCCTTGATGAAATTGTCCGGTAGATCCTGTAGCTCAAAGGAATCGTCCTGAAGAATACCGCGCTTACCGATCTCGTTGCCAAAGCGATCGAGGAAGGTGACTGCGTAATCTTCCTGTTCGGGCAGGCCTCCGATCGTCCGGTCCATATCGTTGAGTGCCCATGAAAGAGCAAACAGCGCGCCGAACACGCCCATGGTCAAGCCGCCCGAGAGCATCTGGATCAGCCAGAAGCGCCATCCCGTCACACGCAGGCGGCGCATCACGGAATTCACATTTTCCAGCCAACGCAGCAGGGTTTCCCGGAGCCGATAAAGTCCGGTATCGACAGCGGCATCCAGGGCGAGGAAACGGTATTTCCACTTGACCTTTGTGCTATTTTGAAACGGATCTTTCACGGCTCTGACACTTTGTCTCTGAAATCGATGGACCTAGCAATACTTTGTTAGCTAACGCTCTTCAAGAAGCAAGTCCTGGGCCAGACATAAATTTTAGTTTATTGCGCCCCGATCGTTGCGCACTGGCAAGAATAATCACCTCTGGCATCATACAGGACTTGACGAACCAATTGCTAATGGTCGACAGATCTTATGGAAACGGGCAAGATGAAGTTATAAGCCATTCACCAGAATGCCTCAAGCCCGAACGAGACCAGCCGTAGTGCCCTTTGGTACTGCCCAATGCCAACAAGGGCCAAAAGAATGACCGACAAGAAACCGGACCTTATCGCTACAGTCGATCCGACTGCTGAATATGAAAAGCCCTTCTGGCAGGTGAAAAGGCTCGATGAGATGAGCCAGGCGGAATGGGAATCGCTCTGCGATGGCTGCGCGCGCTGTTGCCTCAACAAGCTGGAAGATTGGGACACGGGCGAAATCATCTGGACCAACGTCGCCTGCAGTCTGCTGGATTCCGATAGCTGCCGCTGCAAGGATTATCACAATCGACTGGCAACGATCCCAGATTGCGTTCCGCTGGATGCCGAAAAAGTGTCCTCGATTTCATGGTTGCCACCAACCTGTGCCTATCGCTTGCTCGATGAGGGCTATGATCTCTACTGGTGGCATCCTCTGGTGTCGGGCGATCCCGATACGATCCATCAGGCGGGAATTTCCGTGCGCGGACGTGTTGTCTCGGAAGAGGGCATGGAAGTGGAAGATTATGAAGACCATCTGGCCAGCTGGCCCGGCGAAGACCCAGATGACGAGCCTGTATTGTTGAACCGAGACCACAAGTGAGATTTTCCCAGCTGTAAGGTGCTGAAAAATCAATATAAATACAATTTTAAATAGAAAATTACAACTTTAACAAGAAAATCTCTTGACCTGCGAACGGTCCTGAGGTACATATTAGCTACAGTCGGAAAGGTGTGAGCAACTTTTGCTCCCTCCGACTGTCGTGTGTTCATTATTGGGCTTGTTAGTCCATCTAGCTATTCGCCGCTCGGTTCGCCGTAGCGGCTTTTTTTATGCTCTTGCAAATGCCCAATGGGGCCGGTTTGGCTCTTGAATGCCTTGCGAGTGATCGCGGCATTCAGGTGGTTCATCGGTGTGACTGCGGGCTATTTACAACTGACACAATCAGGAACAGGCATGTCAAAGAAACAGTCAAAGAGACCGGACTGGAAGGCCATTCGTGCCGAGTGCGAGAAAGCGGGGCGCGCTTCTTTTTCCGCAATCGCCACCGCCCATGGCATCAGCGTTGCCACATTGAGAAAGAAGCGAAAGCTCTGGGAGCGATCGGAGGAGGCAGCGGAAGACGAAACCTCGCAAGAGGCTTCCACAATAGATGGATCATCTGTTCAGTCTGCATCTCTAGGGCCGTTAGGCCTATCTGCTCCATCAATTGATCATCTGGCCATGGTCCGAAGGCTTTATCACGCAACAGATCAGCAAATCCGGCATCTCGAACAGCAGTTGCAAAATGGCAGCGCGGCGTTTGACGAAAAGGAAGCGCGCATGCTCGGCACAATAGCTCGTACGCTGGACAAGATAATGGAGCTCAACCCGCAAGGGGCTGATCTGGATGCTGCAAGTAAAGAGGACGGAAATGGGGATGACAGAGACGATGATACAGGCACCCTTGACCTCCTCCGCGAAGAGCTTGCGCGCCGCCTTGATGGACTCAAGCAAGGATCTTCAGGCAAACTTTCTGGCGAGTCTGACACCCAATGAATTGCGGCGTCTTGTGTATGACTGGGAGCTTTGGGCGCGCCCAGACCAGTTGCCGCCCGATGGTGATTGGATCTCCTGGCTGGTTCTTGGCGGGCGCGGCGCTGGTAAAACGCGCACGGGCGCAGAATGGGTCAAGGCGCTGGTGCAAGGGCGGCCGCCCTTTGCGTCCCAGCCCTATGGACGCATCGCGCTGATTGGAGAAACCCTGCAGGATGCCCGTGATGTGATGGTGGAAGGGGTATCCGGCCTGTTGGCTATTCACGACAAACAGGACCGGCCAAACTGGCAACCGTCCCGACGTCGGCTGGAATGGCCCAATGGAGCGGTTGCTCAGATCTTTTCCGCTGAAGACCCGGAAAGCTTAAGGGGGCCGCAGTTTGGGGCGGCATGGGGCGATGAGCTGGCCAAATGGCGTCACGCAGAAGCCACTTGGGACATGTTGCAATTTGGTCTGCGCCTTGGTCAAAAGCCACGCCAGATTGTAACCACGACACCAAAGCCCACACCTTTGCTCAAGAGGTTGATGGCCGATCCGACATCTGCAATCAGCCATGCTCCAACACGAGCCAACCTGGCCAATCTGGCGCCGGGCTTTCTGGATACGATCGTGCGCCGCTATGAAGGGTCGCGTCTTGGGCGGCAGGAACTGGACGGAGAATTGATTGAAGACAGGGCCGATGCGCTTTGGAAGCGCGATCAGCTCGACCGGCTGAGGGTTGATGATCCTCCCGCGACCCTCAGCCGGATTGTGGTCGCCATTGACCCGCCTGCGACCTCTGGCAAAAGCGCCGATGCCTGTGGCCTTGTTGTCGCAGGGCTTGATGGAGATGGGCTGTGTTTCATTCTAAGAGACAGCACGCTTAACAGTGCAAGCCCCACAGCTTGGGCCAACAAGGCCATCGCGCTCTATCATCGCTTCGAAGCCGATTGCGTTGTGGCGGAAGTCAATCAGGGCGGGGAGATGGTAACCACTATTCTCGACAATATTGATGCAAGCGTGCCGGTGCGATCCGTGCGGGCGACCCGCGGTAAATATCTGCGCGCTGAGCCTGTCAGTGCTCTTTACGAGCAAGGCAGGGTGCGCCATGTCGGCAACATGGCCGAACTGGAAGATGAAATGTGTGACTTCGGGCTAGATGGTCTGACGTCTGGAAAAAGCCCCGATAGGCTCGATGCCATGGTTTGGGCTGTGACGCATCTCTGCCTCGCTGACCGGTCTCAACCGAAAGTCCGGGCAATCTGACACAGCAAGAAAGGAAGGAAGAAGCAAATGCTTCGCTGGACCTTGAAAGGGCCGGCGCGTTCGCGCTCGCCTCAAATTCACAAAGCCAAGTCAAACGCCACTGATCTCGCAGCAGATACTGGCGCCCTGGAAGGCAAAAATTCTCGGACCGGCGCTCTTGTTTCTGTGCACCAGACAGGGCGCCCGCGCTGGACACCACGAGATTATGGCGCTTTGGCCATGCAGGGCTATGCGCGTAACCCGATCGTCTATCGGTCTATCCGCATGATCTCAGAAGCTGCTGCTTCTGCCACCGTCTATTGCCTAGTGGGGGGAGAAAGACTGACCGAGCATCCAGTGCTTGATCTTCTGCATCACCCGAATGAACGGCAGGATGGTGCGACATGGCTTGAAAGCCTTTATGGCCATCTGCTTGTTTCCGGCAATGCCTATATTGAGGCCGTTTTCGGCGCTAGCAGTTTGAAGGAATTGCATTGTTTGCGGCCAGACAGGATGAAGGTCGTGCCCGGTCCAAACGGCTGGCCAGATGCTTACGACTATACCATTGGCAACAAGGCAGTGCGGTTTCATCAGAATGACGATAGCGCACGTGTGCCGCCGATCCTGCATATCACCCTGTTCCACCCGCATGATGATCACTATGGACTCAGTCCGCTGGAAGCGGCGCAAACCAGTCTCGATGTGCACAATGCGGCCGCCAGTTGGAACAAGGCGTTGCTAGACAACTCCGCCCGCCCATCTGGTGCGCTGGTTTATGCGGCTTCTGAAGCAGGAAATCTCAGTGACGAGCAATTTGAACGTCTCAAGAAGGAACTAGAAGAAGGCTATCAAGGGGCAATGAATGCTGGACGCCCTTTGCTGCTTGAAGGAGGGCTGGATTGGAAGAGCATGAGCATGTCGCCGCGTGATATGGACTTCATCGACGCCAAGAATAGCGCAGCTCGAGAAATCGCTCTGGCTTTTGGTGTCCCGCCCATGTTGCTCGGCATTCCCGGAGACAACACCTATTCAAACTATGCCGAAGCGAACCGGGCCTTCTGGCGTCAAACGGTTCTGCCACTGGCGAGCCGCTGTTTGCAAAATATCGCTCGCTGGCTTTCGCCTGCTTATGACGAGACGTTCGATTTGAAGATTGATCTTGATCTCATCTCCGCATTGGCAAGCGAGCGGGAGGCGCTCTGGAACCGCGTCGGCAATGCGTCCTTCCTCACAGAAAATGAAAAACGCACCGCAGTCGGCTACAGCCCGACGGAAGCACCAAGGAGCACGACCCGCAGCACAAGTGAGGGAGGGAAATGATGTGGCAGATGCTTTGCAGATTTTCGCAACAAAGGGAGATCTGGCCCATGTTGCGCTCTTTCTCTGGGCCAGTGCGGCCAGTGGCTTGCTCGTCTGGAGCTTGCGAGAACAGGCTGCATCCAACAAGCGCTTTCAGGATTTTGTCGAGGAGATTGCGCGCCTCACCAGTTTGCTCGAATAGTAAACTCAAATTCAGTTTATTTTGGGGTGTTGTGGAAAGGCCAGATCACAAGAAGGTCTTTGCTCGCTTTTCCCGTTCTCTGGAAGCGCATCTGGGCCATGAACCGGTTGCACGCATCCGCCTCATCTCCACATCAATGTGAAACAATAGATATAAGCTTATGAAATATATCGATGTCTATCACGCTTCAAAGCATTGCTCTAACCTGAACACAGAGAAGAAGGCGCTGCCGTCTGCTCTGGATGTTGTTAAGGATGATGGGCTGTTTGAAGGCTATGCCTGCCTGTTTGGCAAAGAAGATCTTGGCCATGATGTAATCCGACAGGGCGCCTTTGCCAAGAGCCTTGCTGACCGCGGGCTGGACGGGATCAAGCTGCTTTATCAGCATGATCCGGCGCAGCCAATCGGTCAGTGGCTGACCATCCGGGAAGACAGCAAGGGGCTATTCGTCCGTGGCAAGCTGGCAACCGAAGTCGCCAAAGCGCGCGAAATCCTCTCGATGATGAAGGCCGGTATTCTGGATGGCCTCTCCATTGGTTTTCGCACCGTGCGCGGAAGTAAAGATCCCAAGAGCGGTATCCGTCATTTGCTGGAGTTGGATCTTTGGGAAATCTCCATCGTCACCTTCCCGATGCAGCCGGACGCGCGCATCTCTTCGGTTAAATCAAGGCTGGGGGCTGGGGCTGGTTTGCAGCCTGATGACGATCCCCTCAGCAAAAGAGAATTGGAACGCAAGCTCATGCAGGACGCTGGGCTGAGCCGTTCCCAGGCCCGGGCCCTCATGGCCCATGGTCTCCCTGGCCTCAGTGGCAAGCAGGACGCTGCCTTTCTTGAGCCCTCATGCGAGCTTGCGGCCTTGCGCAAGTTGACCCGAGCCATGCTCAGGGCAGTAAACGTTTAGGCCTTTTGGATCTCGCAAACCTTCACTCATTTCAAACGAAAAGAGTCTTCTCATGAAAGAACTGAATATCCCGTCTCCTGAGACGAAGTCCATGGTCAATGGAGACCTCGGAACGGCCTTTGACGACTTTCTGGTCTCCTTTGAAGCTTTCAAGCGCGCCAATGATGATCGCCTTGATGAAATCGAGAAACGGTCTTCCGATGTGCTGACAGAGCACAAGGTCGATCGCATCTCCAAGGCTCTGGATGATCAGCAGTCAGCCCTCGACAACCTCATCCTCAAGGCCCGCCGACCTTCTCTTGGTGATGGGGTGTCTTCGGCGCGCAATGCTTCCCTGCTGTCTCCTCGCGCTATGGAACACAAGACGGCTTTTAATCGATACATTCGCTCCGGTGTCGAGCAGGATTTGCGTGATCTGGAAGCCAAGGCCATGTCCATCAGCTCTGATCCTGATGGCGGCTATCTGGTGCCGGAACAGGTTGAAGCGGAAGTCGGGCGCCGTCTTGCGGCTATTTCTCCGATCCGTGGCATCGCCGATGTGCGTGAAATTTCAGGTACGACCTTGAAAAAGCCTTTCGCCAAATCGGGGCCGGAAGTCGGTTGGGTTGGTGAAACGGCTGCGCGTCCTCAGACTGATGCTTCAGCTTTGGCCGAGTTGTCCTATACGGCAATGGAGCTTTATGCCATGCCTGCTGCGACGCCTAGCTTGCTTGAAGATGCGGCGATCAATGTTGACGAATGGATTGCTGCGGAAGTGGAAACCGCCTTTGCCGAACAGGAAGGGGCTGCCTTCGTCAATGGTGATGGCGTTAACAAGCCAAAAGGCTTCATGGCTGAAACCGTGGTGGCTGAAGACAGCTGGGCCTGGGGCTCCCTGGGGGCCATCGCGACAGGAACTGCAGGTGGATTTGGTTCGACCAACCCCGGCGATCCGCTCATTGATCTAATCTACAGCCTCAAGGCAGGGTATCGGCAGAATGCGCAGTTCGTGATGAACCGAACGACGCAGGCCGCGGTTCGCAAGCTCAAAGACAATGATGGTAACTATCTCTGGCAGCCGCCAGCAGCCATCGGTGCCAAAGCTTCTTTGCTGAACTATGCCATCACTGAAGCGGAAGATATGCCGGACATTGCAACAGACGCCTGTGCTATGGCCTTCGGAGACTTCAAGCGCGGTTATCTCATCGTCGATCGCCTCGGCCTGAGCATTCTGCGCGATCCATATTCCTCCAAGCCATATGTTCTGTTCTATGTAACCAAGCGTGTCGGTGGTGGTGTTCAGGACTATGACGCCATCAAGCTGATGCAGTTCTCTGCCTGATTGTTTCATTTGTAATGGTGAAGAAATGTCACTCACTCTTTTGACCGCACCGGCAGTGGAACCGGTCAGCCTTGCAGAAATCAAGGCTTATTTGAAGATCGATCAGGATACCGAAGATGATCTGATCCGTGCCTTTTTGAGCGCGGCTCGTGTGCATCTGGAACATATGATCGGTCATCACCTTATCACTCAAACCTGGCGCGTTTTGATGGAAGGGCCGCTGGGGGAGAGTTTTCGTTTACCGCTGCAGCCGGTATCTGATCTCTTGGCACTTGCTGTCGTCAATGTTGATGGAAGTGTGACCGAACTGGACGTCTCCGGGCTTTCCATTTTCCAAACCGACAATCCGGCAACGCTCGCCAATCTCGATGGCTTTCTGCTGAGCAGCAAACAACGCCTTCAGATCGATGTTGAAACTGGCTTCGGCCCCATGGCGGAAGATGTGCCAGAGCCTTTGCGGCTGGCGATCAAGATGATCGTCGCCGAATGGTATGAGCGTCGTCTGATCGCTGATCCAGCGCAACTGCCTGCGTTGGCTAAAGCATTGGCGCCTCTGATTGCACCCTACAGAAGCTTTCATCTTTAGGTCATTTCAAGGGAAATGATTGATCTTTCAATCTCAAAACAGGAGGGTGCCGTGGCACAAACAGCTCTCGCTCCCTTTCAATTCGATCCTGCCGGATTACGCCATCAGATTGCGCTGTACCAGCCGATCTATGATGAAGCAGCCCCTTGGGAAGGTGCGGAAACGCTCGAACTGGTGGCTGAGGTCTGGGCAGGTCTTCTTGCGGTGGATAGCAACGAGCGAACCAACGCAGAACAGGCAAGCAACAGTCTATCGCTTCGCTTTGTTATCCGTCACCGTGAAGGTCTCGAGCCGTTAACTGCGCTTACTTACGAGAATGCGCTTTATGACTGTCTGAGCATTCATGATCCAGATGGCACGAAACGCTGGCTATTGATTGAGGCACGCACCAGATTGGGAGCGCAGTCATGAGTATCAAACTCAATGCAATAGCTCGACGCATCTTGTCTGACCGTCTGGAATCCTATGCCGAAACAATCACCAGTCAGGCATCGGCAGAGGGTACGGATATTTCCGTTGAAACCGATCTTTCGGAAGATGGCGGCTCAATTAGCCTATCCGGCAATCAACTGCTCCAAGCTCATTATGGTGATCGGGAGAACGCGCCCTCCGGTTTTGTTTCCAGTCTCCTTGAGGGGCTGACACAGCAAAGGAGACGCGTATGACCAGTTTGTCCTCCGGTGCGCTGGAACAGGCTATCTTGTCGTCTTTTAAAAGTGACAGTGCCCTGATTTCATTGCTTGGTGGGGTACGGCTCTATGACGAGCCCAAACGAAATGCACAATTTCCCTATCTTACGCTGACCACGAGCTATTCACGCGATTGGAGCACGGGCACCGAAACAGGGGAAGAGCACCGCATTATCATAACCATATGGACAGCAGCCGATGACCGCTCGCGGCAACAGGATATTCTCGCGCGCCTCAGCACCCTGTTGGAAGCGTTTGAGCCTGACATGACCGACCATGCCCTGATCAATCTTCTTGTCGAGCGCATTGAGCTGCGCCCTGATCGTAAAAACCATCTGCTTCAGGGCATTATGCAGTTGAGGGCCGTGACGGAACGCTCACTCGGTTGATCCAGCGTTCATTACGCAAATGTTTTTCATTTTGAATATCAGGAGAAATCTCCATGACAGCACAAAAAGGCAAGGACCTTTTGCTCAAGGTGCACAACACCACCGAAGACGCATTCATCACTGTAGCAGGTTTGCGAGCCCGTTCGCTCTCGTTCAACGCCGAAAGTGTAGATATCAGTCACACGGAATCCGCAGGGCGTTGGCGGGAGCTGCTTGAAGGGGCCGGGTCACGCCGAGCCAGCCTCTCGGGTAGTGGACTCTTCAAAGACAGCGAGAGCGATGAACGTATCCGGTCATTGTTCTTTGATGGCACCATCGCCTCCTGGCAGGTGATCATCCCGGATTTTGGAACCCTTGAAGGACCATTCCAGATCACGGCGCTGGAATATTCTGGTCAGCATAACAACGAATTGTCGTTTGAGATGGCGCTGGAATCTGCTGGCGCACTCGCCTTTACAGCCTCTTGATGAAGGACCAATTCACAATGGTGAACAGACGACGAGGCGAAATTTCGCTCACTCTTGATAATAAACCGTACGCTCTTTGTCTAACCCTCGGGGCTCTGGCTGAGTTGGAAGATAGCATGGAGCTCGATGATATTGGTGCTCTTGCAGATCGTTTCTCTGGTGGCAAGGTAAAAAGCGCAGATCTGGTGAAAATTCTGGGGGCCGCTTTGCGTGCTGGAGGGGCCAATGTCACGGATAAAGAGGCTGCTTCGATGCGTTGTAAGGGAGGGGCTCCAGTCCTCACAACTGCGCTAGTTGACTTGTTAAGAGAGACATTTAGCCCCGAACCTGAGAATGGTGCTCGGGAACCCTCGTATAAGGTCGAAGGACTATCCTCAAGTGAGGGAGGGCAGAACTCTGGCCCAAACCCCGGGAAGGCCGGTCTGGTTTAACTGGATCGGCCTCTTCTATTGCATGCTTCCCATGGGCAACTCTGTTTGTCACGGCAAGCCAGCAGCTTGGTTGGACACCACCGGAGATTTGGGCGGCAACACCCAAGGAGGTGCTATTGGCTCTGAGCGTTCCTGCAAAGCATAATCCGTCTATGTCCCGCGAGGATTTTCAGACGCTTAGTGCGGCTTTTCCTGATTGAGGAGGCTTAGTGGCTAATCATCGCGTAGATGGCCATGTTGCCGTTATCATTTTTAATCCTGTGCCCAAAATAGAGAAGGGGGGCTGATATGGCTGATGAAGTCGTGGAAACCGCAGTCGTTAAAGTTGAGGCTGATATGAAAGCCTTCACAAAAGACCTTTCAGCTGCAAGCAAGCAAGCCGAGAGGCTCGGCGACAAGGTTGCTGATGCATTCGAAGATGCGATTGTCGGTGGTCAAAATCTTGAAACGATTTTCAGCAAACTTGCACTTGATGTGAGCAAAAGCGCGTTATCCTCTGGTTTAGAGCCACTTAAACAACTTGTGTCGAGTTCAATTTCCAGTCTCGCTTCGGGACTGTTTTCCTCGCTCACCTCTTCAAGCGGGGGGACAGGCTCTTCCTTGCTTGGCAGCTTGACTCCTTTTGCCAAAGGCGGCGTTGTGTCTTCTCCCTCCCTGTTCTCAACATCAACGGGCACCGGATTGATGGGGGAAGCCGGTGCCGAGGCCATTCTACCCCTTCAGCGGGGAGCTGACGGGCGATTAGGTGTGGCCATGCCGGGTGCAAGTGGGCAGTCGGTGAATGTCGTCATGAATGTGAGCACGCCGAACGTTAGCTCATTTTCAAAATCAGAAAACCAGATTGCCACCAAGTTGGCGCGAGCGGTTGGGCGTGGGCGGCGCGGCCTTTGACGTGATGACAATGCGTATCCATGTCGGCCGAATTAGGCTAGGTGGCCAACATCCAATAACCGCCCCAAATACCTATAGGGCTGTTTCCTGCTAAGGAGACAGCCCTTTTTGCTTTGCAAAATTAGGACAAATCAATGAACGGATTTCATGAGATACGCTTTCCCCTTGATGTGGGTTTCGGAGCGTCAGGAGGGCCAGAGCGGCGGACTGATATTGCAACTTTGGCTTCTGGGTTTGAAGAGCGTAATGCGCGTTGGGCAGATTCCAGACGAAGCTATGATGCAGGTGTTGGGCTGCGTTCGATTGCGGATTTGCAAACTGTTTTGAGATTTTTTGAGGAGCGTCGCGGGCGGCTCTATGGGTTCCGCTTCCTTGATCCCTTTGATCATGCATCTTGTGACGCCGGAAAAACACCCCAATCTACCGATCAACAGATTGGAACCGGCGATGGAGAAACAACGCAATTTGAGCTCGTAAAAACATACGGCACAAACTATGCGCCCTATGAACGCAGGATCGTCAAGCCCGTTGAAGGCTCTATCAAGGTTGCACTTGGCGGAGAGGAAACCTCGGCTTGGACCGTGGATGTCACCACAGGCATCATCACGTTCGATGAGGCACCCGAGGACGGGGAACTAGTCGCGGCGGGCTTCAAATTTGATGTACCAGTGCGCTTTGATACCGACAAGCTCGAATTCTCGATCAGTGCATTTGAAGCAGGCGATCTTCCCTCCATTCCATTAATTGAGGTGAAGTCATGAAAGAGCTTTCTGATGAAATGACTGCTCATCTTCAAAGTGGAACGACCACGTTGGCCACTTGCTGGATCTTAAAGCGGACTGACGGATATAGCATTGGTTTCACTGACCATGACCGGACTATCGAATTGAATGGCGTCTCCTGTGAACCTAACACAGGGTTCACAGGCTCGGAAATCCGGCAGAGCGATGGCTTTGCGAGCGATGATCAGGATATTACAGGTGTTCTAGCCTCCGATCGCATAGCAGAGGCAGATCTTATGACCGGCCGCTATGATGCCGCGACCATTGAAACCTGGTGCGTGAATTGGCAGATGCCTGATCAGGCTCTTTTGCTGCGGACGGGCTATTTGGGTGAAATCAAGCAAGATCGCCAGAGTTTTCAGGCTGAAATTCGGTCTCTCTCCATCGATATGGAGCAGGAGAAAGGGCGCGTTTTCCAGTATCGTTGTGATGCCAATGTCGGTGATACCAGATGTGGGCTCAATCTTGATGAGCTGGGGCTCACTTTCACAGGAGTTGTCAGTGAGATTAAATCTCCGAACTGGTTGGCGGTCACACTGGAAACGCGCCCTGAAGCCGGGCTCCTTTCCATGGGGCGCCTTGAAATGACCTCTGGTGCGGCCGAGGAAATGGCTTTTGACATCATTTCTCACCAACAATTGAGTGAAAGCGATGAGGTCGAGTTGTGGCTTCCATTGCATGAGCAGATTGCAGCAGGAGATGGCGTAAAAGTTTTTGTTGGATGCGACAAGAGCTTTTCGACGTGTCGCAAGCAGTTTGCGAACCAACTCAATTTCCGAGGATTCCCCCATATGCCGGGGAACGATTTCATTCTTACCTATCCCTCGCTTTCGCAACAGAATGATGGATCTCCCCTTATTGAGGATTAGAAGATGGTGGACGAAACAACCACAGATGTCAGCGCTGCCTTGATCATCTCTGAAGCGCTCAGTTGGATTGGAACGCCTTACAAGCATCAGGCAAGCTGCAAGCATGCTGGCTGTGATTGTTTGGGGCTGATCCGCGGTGTCTACTCTGCCTTCTGGCCAGAAACAGAACAGCCACCGGCTTATAGTCCTAACTGGGCGGAGGCGAACAGCGAAGAAACGCTTGCCAATGCGGCGAAGAGATATCTGCTGCCGGTTGATCAGGATGTGCTTTCCCCATCCAACATACTGCTCTTTCGTTACAAAAGAGGCTATCCGGCTAAGCATGCTGGGATGCTGATTGATGAAACCCGCTTTCTTCATGCGCAAGATGGTGTTGGAGTGCAGCTTGTTTCTCTTTCTCCATGGTGGATGAGGCATCTATCTCATGTTTTCGCGTTTCCGCCCCTTCCTTCTGCTCCAAAAACCGGAATTGAATAGAAATGACCACTCTCGTTTTGAAATCCGTGGGCAGTGTCGTCGGTGGAGCCCTGTTTGGGCCGTTGGGGGCCGCAATTGGGGGAGCTCTTGGTGCTGTTGGAGGCTACCAGCTGGACCAGACGCTGTTTGGCACGTCCCGATCTGTAGAGGGCCCCAGTCTTTCTGATCTGTCAGTGCAAACCTCAACAGAAGGCTCTTCCATTCCGCGCCTTTACGGGCGTGCCCGTCTGACTGGGCAGATTATCTGGGCGACCAATCTCGTTGAGGAAGTTACATCGCGTAAATACAAAACAGGAGCTTCCAAGGGCGGAAGCGGATCTTCAACCACAGAGACGACTTACAGCTACTTTGCCAATTTTGCGGTTGGGCTCTGCGAAGGAGAGATTGCCTATATCGGACGTGTCTGGGCAAATGGGTCAATTCTGGATCTGAAGGACATCAGCTACAGGGTCTATCGCGGTACGGATGATCAGCTACCAGATAGCCTGATTGAGGCCAAGCAGGGAACCGATTATGCTCCAGCCTATCGTGGGCTGGCCTATGTTGTATTTGAAAAGTTGCCGTTGGAAGATTTCGGCAACCGCATACCGCAATTATCTTTCGAAGTTGTTCGGCCAATCGGCACTCTGGAAAATCAGATTGAATCTATCGTCATGATTCCGGGCTCCACTGAGTTTGGCTATGACACAACAGAAGTTCTGCGCAAGGACGGAGAAGGAGAGTGGAGTTCGGAAAACCGACATTCCTATGAACAGGGAACCGATTTTGAAGTGTCTCTGGATCATCTGATCGCTCTTTGTCCAAATCTGACCAACATCGCTCTCGTTGTGGCATGGTTTGGAACAGACTTACGCGCAGGATCTTGTGCGATCCAGCCGAAAGTCGATAATAGTGACAAGACAACATCAGGAGATCAATGGTCTGTTGCTGGCCTTAGTAGGGCCGAGGCTCAAAGTGTTTCTGTTATTGAAGGAAGAGCGGCCTATGGAGGAACGCCTTCCGACGCTTCAGTCATTAGGGCGATAGAGGCAATCAAGGAACGCGGCCTCAATGTCACTCTCTATCCATTCATCATGATGGATATCGCTTCGGGTAATGGTCTCACAGACCCGTATGGAGCTGAAGAGCAAGCGCCGTTCCCATGGCGAGGACGCATTACCTGCTATCCAGGGCCTGAGCAGGAAGAAACTGCGGATCAAACTTCCCTTGCTTCCGATCAGGTAGCGACTTTTTACTCCTCGCAAACCTGGAGCTACTCCCGATTCATCATGCACTATGCGCAGCTGGCTGTGGAGGCCGGAGGCGTTGAGGGGATGCTTATTGGGTCTGAATTGCGTGGTCTGACACAAATTCGCGATGATTTGGGCAATTATCCCTTCGTATCTTGCCTTAAGGCATTGGCGGCAGATGTGCGAGACTGTGTGGGTCATGACACCAAGATCACTTACGGGGCAGACTGGAGCGAATATTTCGGCCATCACCCACAAGATGAGACTGGAACCGTTCGCTTTAACCTCGATCCTCTTTGGTCCGATGACAATATTGATGCTGTTGGCATCGACAACTATATGCCCATGTCAGATTGGCGGGCTGGAGAAGACCATCTGGATGCGAGCCTGGCTGATACGGGGCTTGAGCAATCCTATCTTCAGACTAATATTGCAGGCGGAGAAGGATATGACTGGTACTATGCAAGTCAGGCCGATCGTGATCAGCAGATTAGAACGCCCATAACAGATGGCGCTGCAGACAAGCCTTGGGTCTATCGATTTAAGGACATCGTAAATTGGTGGTCTAACGCCCATTTCAATCGCGATCTGGATGTCGAAAGTGACACGGCAACCGATTGGGAGCCGTGCTCCAAGCCGATTTGGTTTACAGAGATTGGATGCCCTGCTGTGCATTTGGGGCCCAATCAACCCAATGTGTTTCCAGATGCAAAATCTTCTGAATCGTCCTTGCCATATTATTCTTCCGGAGCAAGGAGTGATGCGGCTCAGCGGGCCCTGCTGGAAGCCGGTCTTGACTATTGGCAAACTCAATCGGAGCAAATCAACCCGCTTTCTCCCGTCTATGGAGAAAGAATGGTCGCTTCTGATCAGATCTATCTTTGGGCTTGGGATGCGCGCCCATTTCCCGCTTTCCCTCTAAGCAGTGATACATGGTCCGATGGTGCAGCCTGGCATACGGGACATTGGCTTAACGGGCGCTTGGGGGGCGCTCCGGTGCAAGATATTGTGCGCACGGTGATGCAGGATTTCGAGCTATCTGACCCTGAATTCGTAGCGGTTCCGGTCGCTGTCGATGGATTTGTGATTGATAGTCGCATGTCGGCTCGCTCCGCGCTTGAAAGCTTGTGTGATGCATTTGGTATTTCTTTTGTAACCAGCGGCAATAAGTTGCGGTTTGAATTGCAGGAGCGTCGGGCGAGCAAACAGATCAATATCACTGGGCTTGTCGATGAATTGGATGAACCCATTCTCAATATGCAGATTGATCCTTGGGAAGATGAAGCATCCAGTGTGACTTTGTCTTTTGGTGAGCTGTTCTATGATTATCGCTCTTCGGTGGCACGTTATGATCAGCCATCTGCCAGAACCCGAAAGGAAAGCTCCAAATCTTTGGCTGTTATCTCAACTGACCCAATCATGGTCAATGTCGCCAAAAGCTGGCTTCGACAGAAAAACTATGCTCGCCATACGGTGCAATTCAAACTGCCTTTGTCTATGGCTGCTCTGGAAGCCGGCGATTTGATTGCACTTGAAGGAGTGGGCGAGCAGAAAGTTTATTGCATCAACGAGATAGAAGATGGAACTATGCGGGAAGTGTCGGCCACCTTGGCGGCTCCTCGCAACTCGGCCCCATTGGCTAAAGATCTCCGAGTGACCTCCTCTTCCAAGCCTGTTGTCACACGGGCTGTATGCTTTGCCATGGATTTGCCTGTGCTTCCGAGCAAAACAGATTATCCGCATGCACCGTATGTCGCGAGTTATTGCTCTCCCTGGCCGGGTAGCTTGGGCCTTTATGAGGGAAGTGCCGAAACCGGATTTGTCCATCGCCAAAGCCTCGATATTCCTGCGATCTTTGGTGATTTACAAACTGAACTCGCCGGGCGCGAATGTTTCACTTGGGATATGGCCAGCACGTTGGTGGTCAATTTAAATAATGGTGATCTGTCTTCTGTGAGTGACCTTGGCCTACTGTCCGGAGCCAATGCAGCTGCCATCGAAGCCAAAAACGGCGAATGGGAAATTATCCAATTCGCTAATGCTGAGCTTGTTGGTGAAAGCACATGGAAACTGAGCAAACTTCTTAGGGGGCAGCAAGGCACCGAGACTGCTGCTCTAAGTGGTGCGGACATCGGTGCTCGATTTGTGCTTTTGGATGAGGCGGTCGCACCTTTGGAAATAGATAGCGGTCAGCTCGATAAGGAGTTGCCTTTCCGGGTTGTAGCGAGTGGTGCAACGCTGGATGACGTCAACAATATTGATGTTTCAATCTCTGTTACTGGGCGCGGATTGCGCCCTCTGTCTCCTGTGCACCTGAAGGCGATCAGGCCCGAGACAGATGACGGTCTACAGTTCGAGTGGGTCCGCCGGGATCGACTGGAATCCGATAGCTGGGCTGACAGCGCCATACCGCTGAGTGAGAGTGAGGAACGCTACACTGTGGTCATAAGGCATCCTGAAACAGCACAAACTTTGCGTGAGGAAGAAGTTGAGGAAGCGCAGTGGTTCTATTCCGCCAGCGCGCAAGCTGCTGACGGTGTAACCGAGATGACAGAGATCGCAATTGAGATCGCTCAAGTCAGCCGACGCGTCGGGGTCGGGGACACAGTTTCCCGTCGGGTTTCGCTCAATGATCGTCGGATCCTCTTCTGAGGCGTCATGACAATGAGGGGTGGTTGCAGTTCGATATAAATCTGCGACTTCTCCATTTTCAATTGTAAACCCAAATTCAAACAACGTTAAGGAGCCTATTATGAGTCTATCCGATCAATCCCCGAAAGCCGCTTGGGAATCCAAAATCAACTGGACACAGCTGGTTGCCGTTATGGCAATGGGGCTGACGATGTTCGGTATCGATCTTGATTCCGATATCCAGCAACGTCTGGCCGTAACAATTTCCAGCCTGTCTGCTGCGATCACTATTATCTGGCGCACCTGGTACACAACGCGAAAAATTATCTGAGAAAACCGATGAGCCTGGTTTTTAATTTGATCGCTATTTTGGTGAAGTTGGCCCCCGCGCTAGCTTCACTGCTCGCACAACTTGCAAAACTCAGCTCTGATCCATCGCCTGGGTCACATGAGAATACTAACGATCTCGCAGAAAGGCCAAGAACTGCAAAAATGGACTTGCATGACGCCATGTTGGCCAAATGGGGAAGGATGGCTGCGCGTGAAGAATGGTTTGTTCCTAATCAGAGTGCTGATGCTTCTTCTATTGAATGTTCCTCTGATGAGTTGCGCCAAACAGATGGTTTCAAGAGAGAGTGATCCTCCTTCTACTATGGCACACAAGCAGAGCGGGAACATGGCGGCCTGCCTTCTGTTCGATCCAATAACATGGTCTGCGAAAGATACGGATCAGACGATCGCAGAGATCAAACGCCATAATCAGAAGATAGTCAGTTATTGTGTGGAATAGGGGACGTTCTTCTATTTCATGAAAATGACAGTCAAGCGTTCATATTTGTTCAGCTTCGGTTCAGGAAAAGCTTTGTAGATTACAGACATGCAAAATTTGATCAACAAATATGCGCTCTGGGCGCTGGCTATTTTTGCCATTTCCTCCTTGTTGCCAAGCAACCATGCCGTCGCGGCACAATGCCTTGGCGCCGAGGCGGTCCGTGCAGCTGTATCTCAAGGTCGTGCGAAAAGTCTGGTGGCAATCACAAAGGCAGCCAATACCGTTGTGAGTGGTGATGTCATTAAGGCAAATCTATGTTCAGCTGGCGGGAAACTCTCATATGAACTCGTTATATTGTCTCGGCAAGGCAATGTGACACGCCTTGTTTTGGACGCGAAATCCGGAAAAGTCCTCTCTGTAAATCAGTAACGAGCCCTTAACATCGCTTGCGATGCAGACTACGATCATTTGCGATGCGTTTGCCTATGCAAATGAAATAGAAGTGTCGGGGAAGCTTATGCGCATTTTAATTGTTGAAGACGAAGCCGAGTTGAACCGTCAGCTCAAGGACGAAATGGAAGAAAACGGCTATGTCGTTGACTGCGCATTTGATGGAGAAGAAGGGCACTTCCTCGGTGATACCGAACCATACGATGTTGTTGTCCTTGATATAGGCCTGCCCAAAATGGACGGCATCAGTGTTCTAGAAGCTTGGCGGCGTGACGGTCGTACGATGCCAGTTCTTATTCTGACTGCTCGTGACCGCTGGAGCGATAAAGTGCAAGGCATTGATGCCGGAGCGGACGACTATGTAGCTAAGCCATTCCATATGGAAGAAGTGGTCGCTAGGGTTCGCGCTTTGGTGAGACGTTCTGCCGGCTTGGCATCGAATGAAATTACCTGCGGACCTATTCGTCTAGATGCCCGATCTGGTCGCGTGACAGTTGAAGGTCTCACTTTGAAGCTAACGTCTCATGAATTTCGGTTGCTTTCCTATTTAATGCATCATCAGGGTAAAATCATATCGCGTACAGAGCTTGTCGAGCATCTCTATGATCAGGACTTTGACCGTGATTCCAACACGATCGAGGTCTTTATCGGACGTCTTCGCAAAAAGCTGGGCGTGGATGTGATCCAGACGGTCAGAGGATTGGGCTACAATATGATTGCGCCTGACAAGGCTAAAGAATGAAGTCGATAACGCGATATCTGGTTATCAATATATCGATTTGGGCATTGCTCGCAGCCTTGAGCGCTGGTGTCATTCTGACATCCTTGTTTCGCACCTCTGCTGAAGAGTCTTTCGATGGACAGCTGGATATGGTGCTCAAGATGCTCGTTGGTGAACTGGCAACACAGCTTTTTAGTTCCGAAGAATTGTCTCGACCCGGTAGCTTGGGGCAACCGCGATTTGAGCTGCCTCTCTCAGGTTGGTACTGGACAGTCAGCCGCGCCAACAAGGACGATCTTGTCTTTGCATCTCTCTCTCTAGGGGGAGAAAATTTCACCATAGAATCTCAAAATGAAAAGCAATATACAGGTGGAATTGGGCGTTATCTATTGGGGAAGGGGCCCGATGGAAAGCCAATTCGTATTCTCGAACGCGAGATTTCCTTTGGTCCTGATCAGAGCTACTATTTCCGTGTAACCGGAAACGCAGCTGAATTAGATGAGCAGATCAGTTCCTTCGAGAACAGGGCTTGGCTGCTCATGGTTTTATTTGGAGTGATTCTGCTCATCGCTTCTCTTCTTCTGGTAAGAACTGCGTTACGGCCGTTGGGTAAACTGAAGCGTCGGGTTCGCGATGTTGTTGTCGGCAAAAGTGAAGCCATCGTGGGGACCTATCCGGCAGAAGTGGCGGGGCTCGTCGAAGAAGCCAATATCCTGATTGCCTCCAATAAGGAAACCCTTGAAAGAGCGCGCACTCAACTTGGAAATCTCGCCCACGCGCTCAAAACTCCCTTGTCTGTTATCACTAATGAAGTCAGATCATCTGATCTAAAAAATGCAGATATGCTGGTACGGCAGGTTGAAGTGATGCGCGATCAGATACAGCTCTATCTGGATCGCGCGCGATTTGCCGCACGCCACAACACCATTGGTACGGTTACCAAAGTTGATCCGGTCCTGAAAAAACTAACGAGCGTCATGAGCAAAATTCACCCGGAAAAAGTGATTGATTATAACTGTACCGCAGATGCCAATATTTGTTTTCGGGGCGAAGAACAGGATCTGGAAGAGATGATTGGCAATCTCGTTGATAATGCCTGCAAATGGGCATCAGGCAGGGTTGTCGTGTCTTTGACGGAAGGCAGTAAGCAACCCTCAAAGGAAGCGAAACATAACAACAATGCAAGTGTCCGAAGGTGGCTCATAATCCTTGTTCAGGATGATGGGCCAGGAATTCAAGAAGGTAGAATAGCGGACGCACTCAAGCGGGGTAAGCGTCTCGATGAAACCAAACCTGGCTCTGGCTTGGGGTTGTCTATTGTAACAGAAATGGCGAAGCTTTATCAGGGAGCCTTTTCTTTGGAGCGTTCGTCTCTCGGAGGTCTTCGGGCCGAGTTGATGCTGCCTGCTTTGAATGAAGAGTAACGTTTTCTGCAATTTGCGCATTCTCCCTCCAATGCAAGCAAAGAAGGCCCAACAAAGCCTATTTGTCAAAATTTCGACAATTTCGAAACTTAAAGGGAAGTGGCGCGTTATGTATGCAAGTGCGTTTTTGTCTTTGGTTGACCGGACCATTATAGAATGTGCATAAAATCGCATATGCTTCAAACTCGGCTCGCTCTTTCGATGCCGACGAGCAAATCGCAATTGTCACGAAAGCGATCCTTTGATCGTAGCAATGAATAGGGGCTTGAAAATGAAATTTAAATCTATGGCGGTTGTTGCTGTTATGGGCGCTATGCTGGCTGGTTGTCAGGGCGGGCCAAAAGAAACCTTCGGCGGCCTAACTGGTGCTGTCGCTGGCGGTGTGCTTGGGGCTCAGGTGGGCAGTGGAGAAGGGCGTATGGTGGCAATCGCTGCTGGTTCGGCTCTCGGGGCATTAGCCGGTTCCTCTATTGGCCGCATGATGGATGAAAATGATCGCAAGATGGCTGCCGAAGCTCAATATCGCGCTCTCGAATATGGACGCTCAGGAGCGCCAGTTTCTTGGACGAACCCGGATACCGGTCACCATGGCCAGATTGTTCCAACTCAGTCCTATACGGTGAACGACCTAAATTGTCGTGATTACACACACACTATTTACGTGGATGGGCAGCCGCAGACCGCACGCGGGCGAGCTTGCCGCCAGAGCGATGGCACTTGGCGTCCAGTAAATTAAGAATTATCTACACCCCCATGATGACCGGGGAATTATATCGAATATAAGAAAGGGGAGCCCTAAATTTGAGGTCTCCCCTTTTTTGTATCTGTGTATTTCTGAAAATCGTTCGGTTTGATAGGGAATATTAACAGTTTGATAGCTTTAAATTGAAATTCTAAAAGGAACCAAAATTAAGGCCGGAGTGTCCTTATGGACAGCATGAATAAGCTCAAAGATAAGTTGAAACTTTATCTTTCGACGTTGTCTGAAAGTGCCCAGAAAATGCTGTTGCGCAATCTGGAAAAAGCGCAGCGTGAGGGTAATAGTGACGCCGCCGCAGAGTTAATCGTCGCTGCCTTGCGCGATCTTCTCAAGGTCGAAGAGAAGGTTGTCCCTCTTGAGGAATTCGCTAAAAAAGATTTTTTTCGCGAGGCGCGTTTTTTTGCTGCTGATATTGATCTCCTTTCAAAAGTAGAAGCTAGAATTAGCCCTAGCTCATTTGATGTGATCTGGAACTGGATCAAAAGAGATATTGCCACACCTGAGCATATTCAGAAACTTGCGATTGATTGTGCAGAGCTCGAAAAGCAGGAAATTTCGAAGCTTTCAGCCGAGGTCTGCGCCGATCTGGTCGCGAGCATAAAAGCACGGATGAAAGTTGTATCGCGTGAACTCGGAGGCGAGCAAAAGCTTGCCAATCATCTGGGGGGCGAAGTTGTTTACAAGGACTTGCTCGATGTGCTGATAAGTGCTGAGCGTCTTATGCCCTTGAAGCCGATCTTGAGCCGTATGCCAAAAGAAGTTGTGAGCTGGTCAAATCCGGAAGGAGATGAAGCTTACAAATTGATTTCCCGTTACGTTCAGCAGGCTCCGTTGCGTACATCGTGGCTCTTTTCTGCTGTTTCCAGAAAACTTCCTTCGCCACGATTGCGCATTCAGTTGGCCACCAAGTTATCGGGGTCTGATGACGCCATTCAAGTAGCTGCGACAGTTTATGCGCCAGCAGTTCAACAGTTGTTGTCTGAAATGGATGTGCATGTAGCTGCCGTCGAAGAGCGGCTCAGAGAATTTTCCGGACTAAACGATGCTTTGAATCACCTCCGCAGTTGGAACTCATTAGCCAAAGCAATTAGTGTTGAACTTGAGGTGCCCAATCAAACCACTTGGGGCAAATTACTCACTGAAATGAAGAAAAAGATGTCGCGTCTTTTAAAGAGCGATATCGAATCGACTCCCGGTCTTGTTCGTAAAGCGCTGCGTGCTCCTAAAAGCGGTGATCCCGAATCTGTTGATAGCAATCTTATTGCTGATGCTGTTCGAGCGTCTAAGATTTTCCATCAGGCAGAGCTTGCAAAAGACAGCCTGGCAATGAACGGTCCAATTGCAGAAGCTCGCAAGGAGCTCGATCAAAGTTTTGAAATCTTGACGGAATCTCTCGTTGAGAGGACAAGGCAAGCGGTAGGGCAAGATATCGAAGCGCTCGAAAAGCTGAATGTAGCGGCGCTGGATATTGCCAAGCATCTATTTGACGCGGACTTTGCCGACTCTCTGGGACGTCAGTTAAAAGCTGCTGCTTCTGTTAAAGAGCTCCAGGCAGCCGAAGCCTAACTACGTTTGCTTGAGCCTCTCCTTCCTGATTTTCCCTTCCGCACATGCAATTTATTCTAGGATGGTGTTTGAGTAAGACCAAATCCTATATTATCCAATCGTTAGATGAACATGTGTTAATTTGACTTCTCAGCGAAATCAGAAATGCTCTTGCTTGGACTAGTGTGAGAGTTGGACCTGTATGTTTTGGACTATCGCTGTTGTATTGACGCTCGTGACGATCGCGATCGCGACCTATCCTCTTATGCGCAAAGAGCGCAAGCTGGATAGCGCGAACGCCTATGATATGACGATCTACAAATCTCAATTGCAAGAAATTGATGGTGACGTCGAACGCGGTTTGATTGATGAAGCCGAAGCCGAAGCAGCCCGTGCAGAAGTCGCACGTCGCTTGATTGGCGCGCAGGATGCGCTGGAAAAAGAGAGCGAATCTGATCGTATGACTTCAGCCTCACCTGCGAGTGTTTCTCAAGTCGAAGGCGGCAGGTCAAATCTACGATTTGCTGTCGTCACGATTGCCCTTCTCATTCCGTTATTATCTTTGGGCCTCTATTTTACACTTGGCTCACCTGAGCTTCCCGCCCAACCCCTCCAAGCCCGCTTATCCAAGCCACCTGAAACCCAGAGTTTGACTGAACTCGTTGCTTCGGCAGAAAAGAAGCTGGCGGCGAATCCGGATGATCTGGAAGGCTGGAAAAGGATGGCCCCTGTCTATGCCCGAATGCGCCGAACAGATGATGCTATCAGGGCCTATAGGAATATCCTTCGCCTTGAAGGAGAAAGCGTTGAAACTTTGTCTGATCTGGGCGAAGTGCTGGTTATAAAGAATGCCGGTGTCGTCAACGATGAAGCACGCGAATTGTTCCAGCGCGCAAATCTTTTGGATGCAACGGCACCAAAGCCGCGCTTCTTTTTGGCCATCGCTTTGGGACAATCTGGCGAGACACGGGATGCGATTGAAAAGTGGCAGGCTCTTGTCGCAGATTCCGCCGAAGGCGCTCCATGGATACCTTTTGCAAAAGAACAGATAGCTGCCTTGCAAAAGCGCGATGCTTCCGGTTCAACAACCGAAGGGGAGCAAGCTCAATCACCATTGGCAGGTCCATCCAAAGAAGATGTCGATAATGCTGCCGAGTTGAGCGCGGAAGACCGGCAGCAGATGATTGAGGGCATGGTTTCCAATCTTGCTGACCGTTTGAATTCCGAGGGGGGTACTGCAGATGAGTGGGTGCGCCTTATAAGAGCCGAGCTTGTGCTGAATCGTCCTGATATGGCGGCTAAAACTGTGACCCGCGCGCTCGATGCACTTCAGTCTGATGTCGATGGGCTTGAGAAGGTTAAAGCTGCCGCGCGGTCTTTGGGCGTATCAATCGATCAGTAGGACTGTTTGGGGCTTAAATAGCGAAACGGCGATGCGCTACCGGCAGGTAGCTCTCAGAAAAGAATGATAAAGAGGATCTGTTTATGTCAAGAAAGCAAAAAAGGATGATGTTGATCGGTGCCGCCGGAGCTGTGCTCTTTGCTGCTGTCGGTTTGATTTTGTTCGCTTTGCAAAATCAGATCACCTTTTTCATGAGTCCATCTGAGATAGCGGAAAAAGGTGTCGCTCCCGGCCAACGCATTCGTCTTGGCGGCTTGGTTAAGGAAGAGTCCGTTGAGCGCACAGACAAAGCCCATGTATCTTTCATTTTGACAGACGGTGGTGCAGAAATAAAAGTGGCCTATGCAGGCATTCTGCCCGATCTGTTTCGTGAGGGGCAGGGCGTCGTCACCGAAGGGATGATGAATTCTGATGGATCATTTGCCGCCGATACGGTTTTGGCCAAGCATGATGAGAATTACATGCCGCGAGAAGTAGCCGATGCTCTGAAAGAGCAGGGGCATTGGCAAGACAGTTACGGCAAGGTCAAGACGAACTGACCCTCTCAAAGAAAATGGAACCCGAACCAGCCAACCAGAGTGTAATTGTTGGCTCAAGGTTGGGAAAGCAAATAGCAATGCGTGGCGCAGGGACGCGCCGACAGAAGGGAAATCCTCATGATCATCGAGCTGGGTCATTTCATGCTTGTGCTTGCTCTCGCCCTGGCACTGATACAGTCGGTTGTTCCAATCTGGGGGGCTCAGACCAATGACAGTCGCCTGATGGCCATTGCCAGTCCAATTGCGATCATGCAGTTTCTGTTTGTCGGCTTGGCATTCGCTGCCTTGACCCATGCCTATGTCACGTCTGATTTTTCAGTTCAGAATGTCTGGGAAAACAGCCATTCGACAATGCCCTTGCTCTACAAGTTCACCTCGGTTTGGGGCAACCATGAAGGCTCCATGCTGCTGTGGGTCTTCATTCTGGTAATCTTCAGTGCTCTTGTTGGGGCTTTTGGGCGGAACCTGCCACCTAAGTTAAAGGCCAATACGCTGGCTGTGCAGGGCTGGATTACCGCTGCATTCCTGCTCTTTGTCTTATTCACCTCAAATCCCTTCCACCGCATAGCCAATGCGCCAATTGAGGGGCGCGACCTTAACCCGATTTTGCAGGATATTGGTCTGGCTATTCATCCGCCTCTCCTCTACCTGGGATATGTTGGCTTCTCGATTGCCTTTTCCTTTTCCATTGCAGCTCTACTGGAAGGGCGTATTGATGCGGCTTGGGCTCGTTGGGTGCGCCCTTGGGTGCTTGTCGCATGGGGGCTGCTTACACTTGGAATCGCTATGGGCTCCTACTGGGCCTATTATGAGCTTGGCTGGGGTGGATACTGGTTCTGGGACCCGGTAGAGAATGCCTCGTTCATGCCATGGCTGAGCGGTACTGCGCTGCTTCATTCGGCTATCGTGATGGAAAAGCGTGGGGCATTGAAGGTCTGGACCATTCTTCTCTCCATTTTGACCTTCTCGCTGTCGCTATTAGGTACATTCTTGGTGCGGTCGGGTGTCCTGACTTCTGTACATGCATTCGCAACCGATCCATCCCGTGGCGTCTTTATTCTGGTTTTGCTTGTTGCTTTCATCGGCGGTGGGTTATCCCTGTTTGCATGGCGAGCACCCATGCTCAAGCAGGGCGGCGTCTTCTCGCCTATTTCCAGAGAAGGCTCGTTGGTGCTAAACAATCTGTTTCTTTCTGCGGCTACGGCGGCTGTTCTTGTCGGGACGCTCTATCCGCTGGCGCTGGAAGCGACGACTGGTGCGAAGATTTCTGTCGGGGCTCCTTTCTTCAACGCCACATTCGGACCAATGATGGTACCGCTTTTGATTGCGGTGCCCGTTGGTCCTCTGCTGGCTTGGAAAAGAGGGGATCTATTCGCCGCCATGCAAAGGCTTTTCATTGCGTTGGGGGCGGCAATCTTTGTTACGGTCCTTTGTTATGCACTCATCAATGGGGGCAGCGCACTTGCGCCGCTGGGCATCGGTCTAGCTGTTTGGGTTATGGTTGGTGCGTTGGCTGAGATTCAGCTCCGTATCGGTCTTTTCAAGCTTCCTCTCGGCAAGTCTTTCTCTCGCCTGATCGGGCTACCTCGCACGGTCTTCGGTGCGGCATTGGGGCATTTTGGCCTCGGCATGACCTTGCTTGGGCTCATTGTAGCAAGTGCTTATCAAGCTGAAGACATCTTGGTCATGAAGCCGGGCGACCAAACCTCTATCTCCGGTTATACCTTCCAACTTGATGGCTTCAGGGAGCATGCTGAATTCAACTATGTCGATCTGATCGCCTCCTTCCAAGTGACCAAGGATGGGCAGCAAGTGGCGGAGTTGCATCCGGCCAAGAGGGTTTACACCTCACGCAATATGCCAACCACAGAAACGGCGATCCATACAATCGGCGGGGTAACCCAGCTTTATCTTTCTTTGGGTGATGCTCAGGAGAATAACGGTATAGGTGTGCGGATCTATTACAAGCCGTGGGTTACGTTCATCTGGCTTGGATGTGTTGTCATGTTCATCGGCGGGTGCTTCTCTATCTCCGATAGGCGTTTGCGTATTGGAGCGCCTGCCCGCAAAGGGCGTGCAAAGCAGGCCGCAGGCACAGCTTGAGCTTGGGTGTGACATGAAGAATAGAGGATTCGGAATGATGACATTTTCTCTCCAGCCCCGAGTGGTTTATCGGTTTTTTGCTGCGCTTCTGTTGGCTCTTTCGTTTCAGTTGGCGACTGGGCCGGCTTACGCTGTCAAACCGGATGAAATGTTGAAAGACCCCAAACTGGAAACGCGCGCGCGCGATATTTCAGAAGGGCTGCGGTGTCTCGTGTGCCAAAACCAGTCAATCGATGATTCCGATGCTCCCTTGGCTCGTGATTTGCGCATTCTCGTGCGCGAGCGCCTTTCAAAGGGAGACACGGACCAGCAGGTCAAAAGCTTTCTGGTGGATCGTTACGGCGAGTTCGTTCTGCTCGAACCGACCTTCTCTTCCAAGAACTTGTTGCTTTGGGCGTTCGGCCCTTTGGTGCTCATCTTGGGTGTGATGGCAATCTTCCTCTTTTACCGACGCAATCGGATAATCGCGCAAAAAGCAGAGGTTGAAGGCAAAAACCATCTGAGCGAGGCAGAACAGGAACGGCTGAACGCTATCCTTTCTGACGATGAAAAGGCTTGATACGTCTGACTATTGAGACGAGATGGTCGCCAGCCTACCATTCGTCCATGCAGTTCTCATGGTCTGTCTACCTTTCCTGCATTGAACTGGTCGATAGCCGTAAAATCTCCTTTTAAATCCATCCACTTCATGCTACTCCCGCCTGCTCTGGCGCCCGGACGAATAATCTCGGGTGCCTGTTTGTTTGAGCGATGACGCGAAGAAGGATGGGACGATGGCGAAACCGATTTTCTGTGGGCTGGATTTTGGAACATCAAACTCGACATTGGGTCTCTATCGGCAAGAAAAGGCTGAGCTTGTCCCTGTAGAAGGCGACAATGTCACCATTCCTTCTGCTCTTTTCTTTGACTTCGAAGAGCATGGAATCCATTTCGGACGCGATGCCATTCAGACCTATCTGGAAGGTGGGGAAGGGCGCATGATGCGGGCGCTCAAGTCAATCCTTGGTACCCCCACCATGCAGGAATTCACCATGGTGGGGAGGGAGCGCAAACCCTTTACCGCAGTCCTTGGACTTTTTCTAAGCCATATGAAAGCCAAGGCAGAAGCGCTTCTTGATGATGATCTAACGCACGTGGTCATGGGGCGCCCGGTCTTCTTCGTTGATAACAACCCCGATGCGGACAAGGAAGCTGAAAAGACCATGCGCGCGATTGCGCAGGATATCGGTTTTACCAACGTCGAGTTCGAATATGAACCGGTCGCTGCCGCGCGAGACTTTCAGCAGGTTGCCCAGCGAGAGGAAATCGCGCTTATCATCGACATTGGTGGTGGTACCTCCGACTTCACGATCCTGAAGGTCTTGCCGGGCGAACTCGATAAACAGTCAGAGAACTCCCGAAATCTGATTTTGGCAAATACCGGTATTCATATTGGCGGCACGGATTTCGACCGCTGGCTGTCTCTTTCCCGCGTCATGCCTTTGCTGGGCTATCAGAGTCCTATGCTCAAGGAAGGCCGCCTCATGCCGGTCGGCTATTTTCACGACTTGGCGACATGGCAGAAAATCAACCTCCTCTACGATCACAAGACGCACAGCGAGTTGCGCTATTTGCGCAAGGAGGCAAAGGAGCCTTATTTGCTTGATCGTTTGCTCCAACTGCTCGAAATGCGTGAAGGTCACAGGCTGGCTCTTTCTGTCGAAAGCAGCAAAGTGACCCTCTCGGATCAAGAAGAGACAGAATTGCCACTGACCTTTATTGAGCGTGATCTCGTAGCATCCATTTCCCGAGCAGATCTGATTGATAGCCTGGACGATGGAACTGAGCGTATCAAACGCACAATTTCAGAGGCGCTCAAACTGGCCTCTCTTGATGGAGAGCAGATTTCAGCTGTCTTTCTAACGGGCGGCTCTACCAAGGTTCCCTATATACGGCAAAGCCTTACCGCTATGGTTCCGAACGCCCAAATCATTGAAGGGGATGCCTTCGGATCGGTTGGAATCGGTCTGGCGTTGGAAGCACAGAGACGGTTTTCATAGGGCATCCACGGCTGTATGCGCTTAAGAAATGTGGCAAAAGCGTGCCCAAATGTGTCATTGCATCTTAATGCAGGTAACAGAAATTTGAAGAAAGCACACGACATTATTCATAACTAATTGAATTGTATGGTGAAAATTCAATTCTTCAACATTACGCATCTTTAATTCAATCGGCTCGCATCTGGCCAATTTTGACCCATATAAATTTATGCATCGCAATCAAGCGCAATGAACGCGGCTCCTTATGAGATTAGCCAGCGCTTTGTGACTTTGAAAAGAATTAAACAATTCACTAGGATACTCTGACCCCTGCCTTGATGGGCGCCAGAGCAGAAATGAGCGGAGACCCTTGATGACCAAATCCAAGTTTAAGCATGTGTCAGTGAAGACCACCTTATTGGCATCCGCCCTGTGTCTGGGCGTTGTTGCTGGAGCCACTGTTCCTACCCTGATAACCGGCCAGCCTGCTGCAAATGCAGAACCGGTTCAGGTTACCGCTCCAGCACAGCCCGTCGATTTCTCCAATGTGGTGAAAGCTGTCAAACCTGCCGTAGTGTCCGTGCAGGTAAAAACAAAAATTGAACCGCAAAATATTCAGAATTTCTCAATTCCTGGTTTCCCGGAATTTAAAGACCTGCCAAAGGATCACCCGTTCAACCGTTTCTTCCGTCGTTTTGGCGATGAAGATGAGCAGGGGAATGAGGATAAGAAACGTGCTGTTCCGCACTATGCTCAGGCACAGGGATCCGGCTTCTTCATCTCTGAAGACGGCTATGTCGTAACCAATCACCATGTCGTCGACAAGGGCGTAGAATTTGTTCTCGTCATGGATGATGGCACCAAGCTTGATGCTGATCTTGTTGGCTCCGATGAAAAGTCCGACCTTGCTCTGCTGAAGGTCAAGGATCCGGACCGCAAGTTCAAATATGTGAAGTTCGCAGACAGTCTGCCTGCTGTCGGCTCATGGGTTCTGGCCGTTGGCAACCCGTTCGGTCTTGGTGGAACGGTCACAGCCGGTATCATCTCGGCAGATGGTCGTGATATCAGCGCCAAGAACTATGAAAGCTTCATCCAGATTGACGCTGCAGTGAACAAGGGGAACTCCGGTGGCCCGACCTTTAACCTCAATGGTGAAGTGATCGGCATCAACACCGCCATCTACTCTCCTTCGGGCGGCAACGTTGGTATCGCCTTTGCTATTCCTGCTGGCGTTGCGAAAGACGTGATCAATGATCTGCAGCATGGTGGTAAAGTCAAACGAGGCTGGCTCGGTGTTCATATCCAGAATGTGACCGAAGATATTGCAGATAGCCTTGGCCTAGCAGATGCTTCCGGCGCCATGGTCACCAGCACCGATGAGACTGCACCTGCATTCAAGGCTGGTGTCAAGGTTGGCGATGTGATCCTTGCTGTCGATGGTGACGAGGTCAAAAACACCCGCGAACTGGCCCGCCATATTGGTCGTGCTGATCCGGAATCCGATGTCGAACTGACTATCTGGCGCGAAGACAAGGAAATCAAGGTAACGGTTCATCTTGGAACCTATCCCGAAGAGGTTGCCTCCAGCGATGATGGTTCGTCCTCTCAACAGCCCGGTGAGCCAGCAGAGTTTGAAGACTTTGGCATGAACCTGCAGCCAGGCGATGAAGGTCTCGTTATTACCAGCGTTGATGCCGATGGACCTGCTGCGGACAAAGGGCTTTCCCGTGGTGATGTTATCCAGTCCGTGGGCGGTAAGCAGGTCAAAAGCATTGATGACGTCAAGAAGGGTGTAGAGGCTGCTAAAGACAATGGCCGCAAAACCATCCTGATGCGCATCAAGACCGATGCCGGTATCCGTTTTGTCGGTCTGCCTCTGAAAAAATAGGGCAAGCTGAACACATAAAACCATAAGCAAGGGGGCCCTGATGCCCCCTTCTTTCCCACCGCTTTGCAAGCCTGTGATTAGGCAGACTTTTCCTCCCGGACGACCTTTGCTGAATGGCAAAGACCGCTATAATCCTCTAGACCAGTCAAGAACGCAGGTTTAGAACTCTCATTTATGAGACTGCGAGCAAGGTGGAACGGCCAGAAGCAACGAGGCAGATTATGCGTATCCTGATCATTGAAGACGATATTGAGGCAGCCGCCTATCTAGCCAAGGGTCTCAAAGAGGCTGGGCACCATTGTGAACATGCTGCAGATGGGGATCAGGGCTATGATATGGCCGCCAAAAGCGGCTATGACGTGATGATCATTGATCGCATGCTGCCCAAGCGCGACGGGCTTTCCATTATTGAACAAAGACGCGCGGAGGGGGATGAAACCCCTGTGTTGATCCTCTCGGCTCTTGGTGAAGTGGACGACCGCGTAACGGGCCTGAGGGCTGGCGGGGATGACTATCTCACCAAGCCCTATGCCTTTACCGAGTTGTTGGCGCGGATTGAAGTCATGGCCCGCAGGCGCAACCCCGGTGAGGTGGAGACGACCTACCGCGTCGCCGATCTGGAACTTGATCGCCTGTCTCATACCGTCAAGCGGGCAGGTGAAAACATCCTTTTGCAGCCGCGCGAATTTCGGTTGCTTGAGTATCTCATGAAGAATGCCGGTCAGGTTGTCACCCGCACTATGTTGCTTGAAAATGTCTGGGATTATCATTTCGACCCGCAGACAAATGTAATCGACGTGCACATCTCCCGTTTGCGCGCAAAGATCGACAAGGGGTTTGACCCGGCACTGTTGCAGACCGTGCGCGGTTCTGGATACAGCCTGCGCGAACCTGATTGATTTTCCTTTTATCTATCTCTTCGGCTGGGCTTGGTTTTGCCGCTAGGCCGGATGAGCCCCATCCTTCAGGAGCGTGAATGTCGCTTGGATCGATCAACAAGACAATGCGCACAACAGCTTTCAAGCTGAGCGCGATCTATTTGATCATTTTCTCTATCTTCGCGATTTTCCTGATCGTCTATATTTCCCTCAATACCCAACTTTTGATGACGCGCCAGCTCAACTCGACCATTGAGGCCGAGGTGCGGGGGCTGGTTGAGCAATATCGCTCCGGTGGCATGCCCGGACTGGTCAAGGTCATCGAAGAACGATCCAGACGCCCAGGTGCCAGCCTCTATCTGGTGACAGATAGCCGTGGGCATTATGTGGCGGGCAATGTTGCGGCATTGCCAAAGTGGGTTCTGGATGAGCGTGGAGCGCTGGAACAATCCGTGCCTTATCAGCGTTTGGGTGAACCTGAGCGCAAGGAATATAACGCCGTTGTCAGTGTTTACGAGATGTTCGGCGGGTACAGGCTGCTCGTCGGGCGCGACGTGGGGGAACGGGAAATCTTCCGCAAGGTGGTGGAGCAGGCCTTCATCGTTTCTGCCATTCTGATGATCGTCTTGGCGCTGCTGTCGTGGATGTTCGTTTCGCGTAAGGTGCTCAAGCGCATTGATGCCATTGCAGAAGCCTCTGGCAATATCATGCGTGGACAGTTGGATGAACGTTTGCCGGTGACGCAAGCTGGCGACGAGTTCGACCGGCTTTCGGAAAATCTCAACACCATGCTCTCGCGCATCGAAATGCTGATGAAGGGCCTCAAGGAAGTTTCCGATAATATCGCTCATGACTTGAAGACCCCGCTGACACGGCTGCGCAACAGGGTTGAAGTGACGCTGGCCTCAGAGAATGGCGATAGCGAGAGCTATCGTGAAGCACTGGAGCAGACGCTTGAGGAATCCGATACCCTGATCCGCACCTTCGATGCTCTTCTGCGCATTGCCCGCGTGGAAGCCAAATCTACCCAGATAGAAAAATGTGCGTTGGATATCGGAGCGATCGCCTCTGATATGGCCGAACTCTATGAACCCGTCGCCGAGGACGAGGGAGCGGTTTTGACATGGGAAGCCGAGTCAGATTGTCTCATCCGTGGCAATCGTGAACTGGTTAGCCAAGCGGTGGCTAATCTCGTCGACAATGCCCTCAAATATGCTGTTCGGCATGTGGCTGAACAACGCGAAAAGAGTGCTAAAGAGGGAAGCGGGATACTTCCTGACGTCGCTCGGATCCATATCTCTGTCAAACGCAACGGAGAAAAGCCCGAAAATAGTGATGCAATTGACCCGCGCCCGATTACTCTGAAAATTGCGGATAATGGGCAGGGGATTGCGAAGGAGGATCGGGCGCGCGTCTTGCAGCGTTTCGTGCGTCTCGATAAAAGTCGTAGCCAGCCGGGTTCGGGGTTGGGGCTCAGCCTTGTTAATGCCGTTGCAAGCTTGCATGAGGCACATATAGAGCTTGGTGACAATGAACCTGGTCTCGTTTTCTCCATCCATTTTCCACCGGACGAGGTAGCCGCCGCGGATAAGATGGCAAAAGAAAGCGATTGACCGACACGCACGCGAATAGATCAGCCTTACCGCTGAGAGAAGGGGAGAGACGATGAGTGCCGCAAAAATCAGGAAAGGCGTTGACGCTTTCTGGCTGGAGGCAAAAGCTCTTCCGCAAGAAGGGGGCTTGGATGACCAACTATCCCTGTTGCTGGAAAGTTGCCAGAAGCTGCAAGAGAGTGATCCTGAAGCTGAAGGCGAACTCTCAACTCTCTATGCTGCTCTCCAGCAGGAGCCGCTGAAAGGCCTGCTGGCTGGTATTTGCAGCACATCCTCTTTCTTACGCGATCTGATGGTGCAAAAGCCCAAAAGGCTTTCTGACATTCTCGGTCAGTCCGCCGGTGAGCGCATTGATGCCTTGGCTGCAAGCGCCATTGATGAAATACAGGAAAGCGAAGCATCTGTGATGCGTCATCTGCGCCTCATCAAACAAGATGCCGCTTTGACCATTGCGTTGGCCGATCTGGCAGGATTGTGGAGCGTAAAGCAGGTCACCAATGCCTTGACGAAAATCGCAGACGCAACGCTACGCGGCGCGTTGCGCTTTGTGCTGCGCGACTATCATCGTCGCGGCAAGGTTACATTACCGCATCCGGATGACCCAGAACTGGAATGCGGTTTCGTTGCTCTTGCTATGGGCAAACATGGCGCTGGCGAGCTCAACTATTCATCCGATATCGATCTGATCATCCTCTATGATTCCACAAGTGGCTGTTGCGACGATCCTTACGAAATGAACCGGACTTATGTGCGTTTCACCCGGCAACTCGTCAAGATCATGCAGGAGAGAACAGCGGATGGCTATGTGTTCCGCACGGATCTGCGCCTTCGTCCCGATCCGGGTTCAACGCCGCCTGCTGTGGCCATTCTGGCGGCGCTGCAATATTATGAGAGCATGGGGCAGAACTGGGAACGAGCTGCCCTGATCAAGGCGCGCCCATGTGCGGGCGATATCGCCGCCGGGGATGCCTTCCTGCATGAAATTACCCCCTTTATCTGGCGCAAATATTTCGATTATGCAGCGCTCGCCGACGTGCATTCCATCAAGCGCCAGATTCACGCCCACAAGGGGCATGGCTCGGTTGCGATCAATGGTCATAATGTGAAGCTGGGACGGGGCGGCATTCGCGAGATCGAGTTTTTCGTCCAAACCCAGCAGCTCATCGCTGGGGGGCGTAATCCGGATTTGCGAGGTCGGGAGACCATTCCCATGCTGTCCGAGCTTGTCGGTCTGACGTGGATTTCAGAGCGCGCGCGGGATGAGTTGAGCCAATGCTACGAATTCCTGCGCAAGGTTGAGCATCGCATTCAGATGCAGCGCGACGAGCAGACCCACATGATGCCCCAAAGCGATGATGGCGTTGCACAAATCGGCCGTATGATGGGTTATGCTTCTGTCGATGCCTTCAAGCGTGATCTGCGCGACACGTTGGAATGTGTGCAGGGGCATTATTCCAATCTCTTCAAGGAAGAGCAGGCTTTGGGAGCAGAAGGGGGAGGCAACCTTGTCTTCACCGGCGAGGACTACGACCCCAGCACAATTGAAACGCTGACCGAAATGGGCTTTCAGAATCCCAAGGAGGTCATCAATACTGTTCGCAGTTGGCATTTCGGGCGCTATCCGGCCATGCGCTCAGCCAAGGCACGGGAACGCTTGACCGAGTTTACGCCCGATCTATTGGCAGCTCTTGGCAAGACGGACAACCCGGATACATCCTTCCTGTCGTTCCATGCCTTTCTCAAGGCGTTGCCATCAGGGGTACAGGTCTTCTCCCTGCTACGCAACAATCCGCAGTTGTTTGAAACCCTGATCATTATTCTCGGCGCCGCACCGCGACTTGCCCGCACCATGGGGCGCCGGCCGCGGGTGATCGATGCACTTCTTGATCCGGCTTTTCTGGGCGATATTCTGGAGCGGGACTATCTGGATGCTCAGCTGCAAAAGGCGCTGTCTGAAGCGACCTGCTTTGAAGATGCGCTTGATTCCGCCCGGATTTTCGGACAAGAGCAATTGTTCCTCATCGGCGTACGTATTCTAATGGGCATCATCTCGGCCTCTCAGGCCGGGGCCGCGTATGCCATGCTGGCCGGAGTCATTATTCGGCATATGCTAGAACATTCCCAAAAGGAACTTGAAGAACGTCACGGCAAGATGCCGGGCGGGCAGGTTGCCGTGATCGCTATGGGCAAGCTGGGCGGGCGCGAGATGACTGCATCATCAGACCTCGATCTCATGCTGATCTATGATTTTGATGAGGATGCCAAATTTTCCGATGGCAAAAAGCCTCTCGCAGCAAGTCAATATTACGCACGGCTCACTCAGCGCCTTATCACGGCGCTCTCGGCACCAACCGCAGAAGGGGATCTGTACGAGGTGGATTTCCGTCTGAGGCCTTCCGGCAATTCCGGTCCTCTTGCAACCTCTTTCAAATCCTTCAGGAGTTATCACACCTCCGATGCCTGGACATGGGAGCATATGGCACTCACACGGGCCCGGATCATTGCTGGTGATGATGGCTTTTGCAAAAAGGTGCGAAAGGAGATTGTCTCCATCCTTTCACGCCCAAGAGATGAACAAAGCATCAAACGGGATATCGCCCAGATGCGTGCACGGATCGAGCGGGAGAAGCGCACGTCCGACATCTGGAATATCAAGCAGATTCCCGGCGGTTTGGTGGATGTGGAATTCATTGCCCAAGGTCTTCAGCTTATGCATGCCCATAAGCATCCTGAGATCTTGCATACCAGCACAGCCCAAAGCCTGCGCCTTTGCGTGGATAGAGGTCTGGTTAACAATGCCGACGCCGACATCTTGTTGCCTGCCATTCGGCTTTACCACGATGTGACTCAAATTCTGCGCGTGTGCCTGTCGGAGAGTTTCGATCCCAACAAGGCTGCTGCGGCGCTGAAAGATGTGGTTGTGCGAGCCTCGCAAGAGATCGATATGAGAAGCCTTGAAGAGAAGCTCTCGGAATTCCAGACCGATACAAGAGCCTGCTTTGTTCGGCTGGTTGGCCCAGTGGAAGAAGGCAAGGACTAGGAAAGACAGCAACCTGCTTGATGCGGCCTCGATGGTTGGCCGCGTCACATCCGCTTGCTGTTAGGCTCTAGTGGGTGGTTGCGCTCAATTGCTGAGGGTGTTTGGTCTGGCTCAGCGTTGCCATATCAGGCGTAACGCCACGCATTTTGCTCGGCAGACAAATGGTTATGCGTGTGCCCTGACCAATTCGGGAGCGGATCTTCATCGTCCCGCCGGAAAGGCAGATAATTGTGCGCGAGATGGATAAGCCAAGACCGGAGCCCTTGTGGCTCTTGGTAAACTGGTTCTGCACCTGTTCAAACGGGCTGCCCATGCGATCTATCGCGTCCTGCGGTATGCCAACACCTGTGTCTGATATGGTCAGATAGCTATAGCCATCCTTGATTTCACCCCTTAGTGCAATCTGGCCACCTTCCTTGGAGAATTTAACGGCATTGTCGAGCAGGTTGAGCAGAACCTGTTCGATCAGATTGGGGTCTGCATAGGCCTGAAGCGTGTCTGGCAGTTCATCCTTCAACGTCAGCTGCCGGTCATTGGCCTGCTCGTCGATGCTGTTCTCGTAGGTTTCTCTGACGAGGGAGGCAAGATCAAGCTCTGCAGGCTTGAGATCCACTTCTCCATCTTCCAGACGGGACATATTCAGGATGTCGTCAATGAGGCCCAGAAGGTAGGAGCCGCTTGAATGGATGTCCTTGGAATAGTCCTTGTATTTATCGGTTGAGTGCTCTCCAAAAATCTCTTGTTTCATGACTTCGGAAAAGCCGATGATGGCGTTGAGCGGAGTGCGTAATTCGTGGGAAATATTTGCAAGAAACTGAGATTTGGCGCGGTTGGCGATCTCGGCATTCTCTTTTTCCTTGGCATATTGTTCGGTAAGAACGACCAATTGTTGGGCCTGCATTTCCAGAGTCTGTCGAGATTTTCTCAAATCGGATACCGATGCAATGAGCTGTTGCTCGCTCTCGAGCAAGCGCTGTTCTTGCAGTTTGAGATTGGAAATATCCGTACCCACCGACACAAAGCCGCCATCGCGTGTGCGGCGCTCGCTGATCTGCAGCCAGCGTCCATCTGCAAGCTGAACCTTGTAGCTGCGCGCAGCCTTCGGTGAGGTACTTACGCGATCAAGCAGGATCTGGCTTTCATCAATGCCGTTGTCGTCTTCAATGTCGATGACATGTGGCTGGCCGCTATCCATGATCTCATTGTAGCTGCGCCCGATAATTTCCTCATTCTCTGGCAGATTGTGCAACGTCCGGTACGGTCTGTTGCAGAGCACTAGTTTGCTGTCTTTGTCCCACAGAACAAAGGCTTCCGAAATGGTGTCCACGGCATCCCTGAGGCGAATATCGGCCAGCTTGTCATTCTCGGCCTGCTCGATTTGCTGGGAGACATCCATGACGACGCCCATCAGATGCAGCCGATCTTTGGGAGAGACGGTAAGCTCTGCGCGGATCTGAATCCAGATCCAGCGGCCGTCTTCATGACGCATTCTGAACCGGCGATCCATCATCGACTGCTCTGAGGAAAGCAGATCCTGCACATGCTGATGCAGATTGCCATCCTCAGGATGCATGCGCTCGTTAATGGTTGCAAAGCTGAGAAGCTCGTCGGACCGCTCCATGCCAAGCAGATCAAACATGGAAGGAGACCAGTAGATGTGGCCATTGCCAAGATCCCAGTCCCAGAGGCCAGAGCGGGAGTGGTGCAAGGCCGCATCCATCCGCTGCACAGTGGCTTCGAAGATGCTGTCCGCCTCTCTGGCACGGGCTCCTTGACTGAAAAAGGCGTAGACAACCAGAAGGATGATCGCACTCATCATGACAAAGATGATGGCATTGCGCGTGACATCGGCGCGCCATCCATTGAATAGATCATCGGTCGGCACCAACACCGTGATCGCACCACGGCCTCCACCGAGATGATGAACCGTCGCCAAGGCATCTTTCTTGTCGCTGGTAGTGACATCAAACACACCGGCGCTCGCACCAATGGTAGAAAAGACCTGAGCGCGCCCTAGAAGATCGATTTGCGTCTTGCGCATATCATTTGTGAGCGTCGGAATGGACGCGACGATCATGCCGGTCGCATCCGTTTGATAAATCTGATAGTTGGAGGAAATATCCATGGCGGGCATGGCTTCTTCAAGCCAGCTCTGGAGCATTTCCTTGCTTGGGCGGCTCGCTGTTTTCGCCGTTGAGCTCAACCCTTCGCCAGCATATTCGACTTCTGCTTCGGTTGGTTTTGCTTTTTCAGCATCAGCTGATGCAAGCGATGCTGCGGTATTCGACTGAGCTTGGGGATCTGATTGGCTCGCTGATGCGACCGCATCCCGTTTGAATTGGTCCAGGCGCTGCGCTACGCGCTCGGTTGTCAAAGCTGCTATCAGCTGCAATTGCTGACTGGAAGTGGCTTGGATCTCTTCGCGTTCACCAAGCAGGTCATCGGTGCGCATGACTCCAACAATTGTGATGAAAACGAGAATGACAGCCGGGATAATACGACGCAGCCAAGGCTCTTCGCGGACGCGCTGGAAATAGGAAGGATCAGCCAATAGGCGGGCCGGGCCGGATACATGAGGCTCATGACCATTCGGTGTCGCTCCGAATAATCTGAATCTTGCCTCTTTGGGCGCGCTGGCTATGCCCGCCTGCGTCATACCCGACCTCCTTGAATTTGTTCTAGTCACTGTCTCGGAGGTGTGCCGCATCTCCGAAGTCGAACTCATTTGAATCGACCTCGGAGTGTTTGTCTAGAGTCTCACATGAATTTTTTGGTTAACGAGAGGTTAACAAACCTAAATGTGCTTTGAGAAATGTCTGATTCTGTTAAAGACTCAGGGCATTTTGATCATTGCAAGCACCGATTTGCGATATCAGCAACATCTTTCGATAGGCTCTCGGTATTTGCGATTCTCAGAAGTTCTTTCTTGGCCTGTCCCTGTCGTTCAGGCTCCAGTGCCTTCCATGAGCGGAAGTTGTTGGCCAGTCGAGCCGCCGTTTGTGGGTTGGATTTGTCCAGTTCGATGATGATATCAGCAACCAGCTTAAACCCTTCTCCATCCTTGCGATTGAACTGTACCTGATTGTTCATGGCAAAGGCCCCAATGAGCGAGCGTACCCGGTTCGGGTTGTTCATCGAGAAGGATGGATGAGAGAGCAGATCCTTGACCCGTTGCAATGTTTCCTCTTGTGGTGCGGAGGCCTGCAAAGATAACCACTTGTCGATAACCAGTGCATCATTTGTGAATTCAGCGTGGAAATCATCAAGCAGCGCATTTGCAGCAGGCATTTCATTGCGTGTCAGGCTGGCAAGAGCCGCAAACCGGTCTGTCATATTGGTCGCGTTGTGATAATGTGCCACTGCCAGATCGGAGATAGCCTCTTCCTTGCGAGCCAGCGCCAGATCGAGCAGCCCGTTTCGCAAGGCGCGTCGTCCCGCAGAAGAAGCGTCTGACCGGAAGCTGGTGTCCTTGTCGTCCAGCGCCATGTAAAGATCAATGAGACTATCACCCAGGGCAGTCGAAAGAGCGTGACGCAAACTTTCGCGCGCCTGATGGATTGCATCAGGATCTACATTATTGCCGATTTCGCGGCCAACATCGGACTCGATTGGAAGCTGAAGCAGCTGTGCGCGGAAAGCATGCTCGAGGCTGTCATCCATGAGACAGGCCTTGAGAGCTTCCAGAATGCTGCTATCCAGCGTACGTGATGAAACGGTCTCTCCAGCCTGTAAGGCGCGTGTCTGATGCACCAAATGATCCATCAGGATGAACTGTGCCGCTTCCCAGCGATTGAAGGGATCCGTGTCGTGCCCCATCAGGCAAAGATAGTCATCATGGGTCAGGTTGGTCCGCAGATGCACCGGAGCAGAAAAGCCCCGCAGCAGCGATGGGATTGCATCCTTGCTTACGCCGGTCAGGATGAATTTATGCTGGCGTTCACGGATCTCCAGAACGGTGCAATCGGACTTTCCTATTTCCTGCCCGGAAACGGCATCTACAACGGAAGCAAAGGCAACGGGACTGCCATCACGCCCAACAAGTCCGAAACGGACCGGAATATGCATGACCTTCTTGGTCGGCTGACCGGGAGTTGGCGGACAGGACTGCTCAATGGAAAGAGATATCTGCTCGCGCGCAGCATCATAGGAATAAGTGGCAACGAGATCCGGCGTGCCCGCCTGACGATACCAGAGGGCAAACTGGCTAAGGTCAACCGAGCAGGCTTCCTCGAAGGAGGCGATGAAATCTTCAATCGTGACGGCTTGGCCATCGAAACGATCAAAATAGAGATCGAGCCCAGCTTTGAAACCTTCTTTTCCAAGCAAAGTTTCCAGCATCCGGCAAACCTCTGCGCCTTTTTCATAGACTGTCGAGGTATAGAAGTTGTTGATCTCGGAATAGACTTCAGGCCGTACCTGATGGGCGAGGGGGCCGCTATCCTCAGGGAACTGACGCGCACGCAGCTGCTGTACATCTGAAATGCGTTTTACTGGACGTGAGCGCATGTCGGACGAAAATTCCTGATCGCGGAAAACCGTCAGGCCTTCCTTCAGGCATAGTTGGAACCAGTCGCGACATGTGATCCGGTTGCCCGTCCAGTTATGGAAATATTCATGCGCGATCACGCCTTCGATTAGCGCATAGTCGGTGTCTGTGGCCGTCTCGGGTTTTGCCAGCACATATTTGTCGTTGAAGACGTTGAGCCCCTTATTCTCCATGGCCCCCATGTTGAAGTCGGAAACGGCAACGATCATGAATATGTCGAGATCATATTCACGATCAAAAACGTCCTCGTCCCACTTCATGGAGCGCTTGAGCGAGTCCATAGCGTGATCAACCCGATCCTCTTTGCCATGCTCTACATATATATGCAGTGTGATGTCTCGGCCTGAGCGGGTGACAAAATGATCTTCCACCTGCGCTAGATCGCCTGCCACGAGGGCAAACAGGTAGGAGGGTTTGGGGAAGGGGTCCTTCCAGCAGGCATAATGCCAGTGCTGATCTTCCGGGTAACCTTCTGGGGTAGACATGGAGCCACTATCCACGAGGTTACCGTTGGCCAGCAGATATCTTACCTCAACAGGGGCTTCGATGCGGACGTCATACACGCACAACACATCCGGCCTGTCATAGAAATAAGTGATACGGCGGAAGCCTTCAGCTTCACACTGGGTGCAATAGGCGCCATTTGAGCGGTAGAGACCCATAAGCTGGGTGTTCTCTTGCGGCGCGAGCTTCGTTACCAGCTCCAGAGTGAAAGCTTCTTGCGGTGGGTTTTTCAGGATGAACTGATCTTGAGATGCGCTGTAAGCGCACGCGTCAAGGACGTCTCCATTCAGGCGCGCCGATACAAAAACGAGATCATCACCATCCAGTGTGAGCACTGCGTCCTTGGAGCCTCCCTCTCTGGGGGCAATCGACAAGGTCGATGTCACCAACGTTTCAAGCGGGTCCAGCCGAACAGTCAGTGAAACGTGATCAATCGAGTAAGGCGTAGGGGTGTAGTCTTCAAGTCTTACGACGCTATTATCTTGGGACATATCAAAACTTCTTAATAGAGAAGAGAATTGCTAGTGCCATGCAGCCTATCTGCGACCCTGTTGCAAAAGCAAGTTAGATACATGGTGCAGTTCTATCCGCAACCGATGCGATACCTATGCGATACAATAAATGTATCAATAGGGCTTAGATAGGGTAGTGAGCGGCTCAGGGAAGGGCACTTTTGCAAACTTTACAAGATTACTGTGGATTAAACTTTCGTGCAAGGCAGCTATGATGCGGGCGCATAATGTTATGCAATCATTGACGAAATTGTATCGATATTTTAGGCAAAAATGAGGAACTCTCCATGAAACCGGTGCGAAGGGCTCATTCATCGCGTTGGCTGTTGGCCAATTCAAACGGAACAAATTGGCGGAAATGCGGGTTGACGATCAGCCGACGATCAACGGGTGGAGCAGCACGTTGATGGCACTTTTGGCGTTCACAAATCCGGCAGGAAACCCCGATTTCGGTAATTCCAGCATCGCTCTTAAGATTGAGACCATCGGAATAGATCACTTCATCCGCATAGGACAGCTCGCAGCCAAGGCCGATCGCATAACGACGCACGGGGGCATGATAACCAGAGCCAAGCTTTGTGATGCTGGTAGCGACACACAGATAGCGGATTCCATCAGGCATTTCGGCCACTTGCACCAGAATACGTCCCGGAGCCTCAAACGCTTCATGCACATTCCAAAGCGGACAGGCGCCACCAAAACGGGCAAACTGGAAACGCGTTGCCGAGTGGCGCTTGGTGACATTTCCGGCCCTGTCCACGCGCAGAAAATAGAAGGGAACCCCGCGTGCTCCGGGCCGCTGCATGGAGGAAAGTCGATGGCATATCTGCTCTTGCGATGCGCCGAAATGGTGGCGCATTCGGTCTATATCATGTCGTGTTTCTCGCGCTGCCTCAAGAAATCTCTGATAGGGTAGGCAGAGGGCCCCCGCAAAATAGTTCGCCAGCCCTAGGCGAGCAATCGCCTCTGCTGCATCGCTGCGCAGGTTGGCCTTGCTGACGCGCGCGTCGATTAGATCCTTATATTCCATAATCGCAATTTGGTGCGCCAGCAAGAAGGAAAGAGACGCGGAATCCAGCGAGCCATTGAGATTTAGAATGCGATTGTCTTCGTCAAAACGGCGCAAAGTCTGGTCATTTGCGGGGTTTTCAGTCAAGCGCACCCGCACAGCATGGCGCTCTTCCAGATAGGCCTGAAATTGACTTAACCGGTTGCCTTCCGACATGCCGTGCCGGCGTGCAAGGTCTTCTGCGGCCAGATCCAGTTCATCAATATAGTTGTCGTGATAGTGGAAATAGTCCCTTACTTCTTCATAGGGCAAAATCGCTCGATCAGCCCCTTCGTATGACTGTGCATTCAGGGCATCATCCATTACCATGAGGCGTTCATTCGCGCGCCTGTGGGCCTGATGCAGTGTTAAAAAAGCCTGTGTGAGCCAGGGTGCGTTCGATGTCGCCATCTTTAATTCTTGCAGGCCGGGGTTCGTGTCTCGGAACAGGGGTTCAGCCAAGGCCTCCTTGAGGTCGGCGAGTACACGATTGGTGTCTGCAGAGGCGAAGTCATTGAGGGAAAGATTGAAATTATGGCTGAGTGAGAGCAGGACAGGCGCCGTGAGAGGCCTTTGGTTATTTTCAATCTGGTTCAGATAAGAGGTTGAAATGCCGATGCGTTCGGCAAAAGTCGCCTGCGTCAGACCATGGCTTTCGCGTAGGGTTCTCACTTTCGGGCCAACGAATAGTTTTTCAGCCATGCTACTCTCTTGATGTTTGCAAGATTTGCAATTTGCAAAAAAATATTTGCAAAAACATTCGCAAATTTACTCAATAAAATCAAGCTCTTCATTGACAAACTTGCGTATCTCCATTCAAATGCCGCCCAGTCACTGGCCTTTCGGCTAGGAGTCGGAGGAAAATCTAAATAAAATCAATCCCTTTTGGTCTGGAGTAAAAGGGTGGCGAAAAAGAATTCCGGTGACTAAGGCGTCTTTTTCGGTGTAAAGTTGTCATAATTAGGCAATATTACTCATTCTTGGGGGCAAGATGTGTTTCGGCAGGGAGGCCACATCATCTCGGCTCAGCCCTTGGGTAGATTTCCTCAGAATTCATTGGCGATAGGGCCAGTGTCGGCAAAGCGATTCAATTCTCAAGGACCGACACAAGGGGGAGAGATTATGCTGCTGCTCGACGATATTGGAGGCGAGGTACGTCGCGGATTGGGACATTCAGCCGAACAGGGCTCTGTCACATACCGCACCGTCGTCTTAGCCGAACCGCATCCTATCTTTACAGAATGCCTACTGAATATGCTGGGCATCAAACGTGAATATACTCCAGTGCTGGATTGTGCGGGGCTTGAACAGCTTCTCAGTGCAGCACCGGATAGAGAAGACACACTGCTGGTGCTCAATCTTGATGCCACAAGCAGTCGCGGGTCCGCCGCTTTGAATGATGTCCGCAAAGCTTACAAGCATGCGCGCCTCGTTCTGATTTGCGATCATACAGACGATGGTCTGGCCCATTATGCCCTCGGCAATGGCGCGGACTGGGTGATCTACAAGACCGCTTCCGTTTCGGAGCTCCGTTCCATTTCCAAGCGTATCAAGTCCGGCATTTCGGATGAATATATCGTTGCAGAAAGTGAAGAAGTGCTTGAGCGCTCCGGTCTTTATTCCAAACTTGCCAATCTCACACCCAAACAGATGACAATTCTGCGCTATCTGCGTGATGGCTTGCTGAACAAGCAGATTGCCTATGAATTGGGGCTGACAGAAGCAACCGTCAAGCATCATATTTCCTTGATCCTCAAAAAGCTCAACTGTTATCGTCGGACGCAAGCCGTCGCGATTGCTAACCGCATGATGTAAAGACGTCAGTGAAATATGTATCTTCTCAGTTTAAATGATGTAGATATTTGAATATATCAGTTTGTTTCCAAAAACGGGGCGTGCTTTGTACACCCCGTTTTTTTGATTTTGGGTATTTTGAACGTATTTGATAAAAAATTGAACAGTTGCCCAAAGTTCGTTCAGTATTAGTGAGAGATCTGACAGGGGTGCGAGGATAAATTTACGATTCAGAAACGTGGAAAAGTCAAATTATGATCTAAATGCCTAAGCAGTGGGGATCAGCATGAAGCTTCTTCCAAAACGACTATCGTTAAAAATACCTATAATCTTGTTTTCTTCAATAACAGTCACTGTTGCTGTTCTGGTTATGCTTGCGATGTGGAAGGGGGAATCCACTTCTGTTAGCCTAACCGAAACGGCACTCATGAATGCGGCCAAGGGCCGCGCGAGCACTGTTACTGTCTATATGTCGCAGCTGGAAAACAAGCTCAAGGACATGGCGTCGCACACGACGACGGCCGATGCCGCAACGGAATTGAATGGCGGCTGGGGTGTTCTAAAAGAAAACGCCTCTAAGACTTTGCGACAGATCTATATCGACAACAACCCCAACAGCGCTGATGAGCGCTACAAGCTCGCCGCAGGGGAAGATGGGTCGATCTATTATAACAAAATCCATGGCAAACATCAGGAGCGAGTTAGTGCGCTTCTTGCTGGAGATCTGTTTCGTGACATGATCCTCGTGAATAAGGAGGGGAATGTCTATTACAGTTACCGTAAGGGCAAAGAGTTCGGGCGCAATGTGAGCGAGGCCGGTGTCATGCCTGCTATTTTGGAAAAGCAGATTGCTCCGATCATCAAACTTGCCAATGACGATCCGAAAGCCACCTATGGCGGTGATAGCTTCACAGGCTTTATTGAATCTGACGGACGTGTCACGGCCTATATGGTTGCCCCAGTTCTCAAATGGGGCAAAATCCTGGGCGCCGTCGCCTTCGAAGTGAATACGAGTACGCTGGCCAGTATAATGTCCGATCCGTCGGGACTGGGACGTACCGGGTCGATCGCCCTCGTTTCTTCCAACCTGCAGGCTATCAGTCTTAGCCAAAATACAGTTTCAGATCTGCCCGCATCGCTTTCCGCGATCGCTTCAAAGGCACTTGATGGCTCGGTTTCGTCCGGAGATGTGGTGTTGGATGGTGAGGAAGATCGCGCGATTGCCGTACCGATGACCGTTCTTGGCACCAAGTGGGTCGTGATTGCCAAACAGAACTATCAAGAGCTGTTGGCTCCATCGCGTGATCAAGCCAATACGATGCTTCTGGCAGGTCTTGTGCTGCTGCTGCTCATGGGCGGCGCAGGGATGCTCTTTGTCCGCTCTTCCATGGCTCCGCTTCAGAAACTGAATGGGAGTGTTATGGAAATTGCCAAAGGCAATTATGATGTGGATCTGCCCAACGCCAACCATGGCGATGAGATTAGCGAGCTTACTCATTCTGTTGAGATCTTGCGTGATAGCGCGCTTGAGCGGCGCCAATTACAGCAGCAGAGCGAGAAGGAACAAGGGGCACGTACCAAGCGTCAACGGGCTATTGAAGACCTGATCGATGCCTTCAGGGCATCCTCTTCTCAAATGCTGAATGAAGTGTCCGCCAATATGGACAGTATGCACCAAACGGCAGAAGTTCTGGCGGAAATCGCAGACCAGACGGCGGTTAAGGCAAACAGCTCTGCGTCGGCTTCCGAAGTGGCGTCAGGCAATGTGCAGACGGTCGCGTCTGCCGCCGAAGAGCTTTCGGCTTCCATTGAAGAGATCAAGCGACAAGTGACAGAGACCTCAAGTGTGGTCAATAAGGCAACAGATGCCACCCGCCACACGACCGAAACAGTCTCTGGACTGTCTCATGCGGCTCAGAAGATTGGCGACGTGGTTTCTCTCATTCAGGCAATTGCTGAACAGACGAATCTCCTGGCCCTCAATGCAACCATTGAGGCGGCGCGTGCCGGTGAGCACGGGCGTGGATTCGCGGTGGTTGCAGCCGAGGTCAAGGAGCTCGCAAACCAGACCTCCAAAGCGACAGAGGATATTGGTAGCCAGATTCAGGGCATTCAAGCGTCCACGCAAGAGGCGGTGCAGGCGATTCAAAGCATCGCAGAGACGATGGAACAGGTGAATCAATATACTGCAAGCATCTCTCAGGCCGTGGAAGAGCAGGGCAGCGCGACCTATGAAATCAGTGAAAATGTTGCGCAGGCGGCGAGTGGAACTCAACAAGTTGCTGGCAACATGTCTGATTTGTCTCTGTCAATTTCAGAGACGACACAGTCAGTCGGGCAAGTCGAAGTGAGTGCTCAGTCCGTGGCTGATCAGACTGATCAACTTAGAGACGAAGTCGACCGCTTCCTGAAAAGTGTCGCCGAAGCATGAGTCGCCAAATTACAGCCAGATAAACGCGAGATTGTATAAATCTGAAACTACAGAAAACGGGGCTTGAACGAGCCCCGTTTTTCTTTTTGTTTCATTGAGGTTTATCGGTTACCCAATTTATGCTTTGGAATAAACAAAATCTGCGATTTTTATCAACCTAATGAAATTTTGTTTTATTTTTGAGTGTATACAAAAGTTTTCCCGCAAAGATTGTCTAAATTTCCCTGAGTTTACCAATAAATAAGTTTGATGCCCAAAACTTGTCGTAAATATTTCGGAGGTTTAAGGGATAACATGCAGATACTGCCCAAGCGTCTCGCAACCAAAATTCCCGCAATCATGGTTGTTTCGGTAACGATCCTCGTTGCCTTGTTCGTCTTTGTTGCTTCTTGGATGGGAGGGGAAACCTCCAAGAAACTTACGGAAAATGCACTCCTTAACGCTGCGCGAGGCAAGACCAGCACAGTAGAAGTCTATTTTCAGCAAATACAGGAGAAGATGGCTTCCCTGTTGACGCATACCACGACACAAAATGCCGCCACAGAAATGCAAAGTGGTTGGAAAACGCTAGGCGACACTGCGTCTGCAGAAATGCGCAAGGTCTTTATTCAAGACAATCCCAATGCTGCCGGGGAGCGATACAAATACATTCCCAATGAGGAAAACTTCAATCGCTACCTCTCTGCCCACGCAAAATATCAAAAAGACGTCGGGCAACTGCTTGAGGGCGATATCTTCAAGGATATGATGATCTTCGATAAATTTGGAGATCTCTACTATTCTTATCAAAAGACTGATGAGTTTGGCAAAAACATCAAGGCAAATGGAGCTTTCCAGCCCAAGCTTGCTGCAGCTGTTAATCCGATCCTCAAATCTGCAATGGAAGATCCCAAAAAGGAAATCAAGGGTTTCAATTTTACCGGCTTCATTCTGAATAATGGAGAAATCACCGGTTATTTGGTGGGGCCTGCATCAAAGTGGGGGCTTACCCTTGGTGCAATCGCTCTGGAAATTGATACCAGTCGCTTTTCTGCCATTCTTAGCGACCGGAGCGGCTTGGGTGAGACTGGCGGTGTAGAACTCGTATCGTCCGAGATGGAGCAGGTGGACTTTGCTAATCATACCACCAGTCAGCTCTCAGGTACCCAGAGTGCATTGGTTGCGAAAACGGTGGCCGGCGAAGTGGCTACGGGCGATGTTGATGTGGATGGCAAGAAGACCCTGGCCATCTCCGTTCCGGTTGATGTTTTTGGCAAGCACTGGGCTGTATATACCCACCAGAGCTATGATGAGCTCCTGGAGCCATCCAGTACCCTTACCAATAGTCTGCTTATTCTTGGTATTGTCAGTCTTTTGCTGATGGCAGGGCTTGTTGTCTGGTTTATCCGTCGTTCCTTGGCTCCGCTTCAGCAGCTCAATCAGGGTGTGATGGAGATTGCCAACCAGAATCTGGACGTCAAATTGCCAAGCGCAGAGCGCAAGGATGAAATCGGCGAATTGACCCGGTCAGTTGAAGTGTTGCGCAGCAACGCTCTTGAAAGACGCCAGTTGCAGGAACAGTCCCATCAGGAACAGATCGCGCGTGAAAATCGTCAAAAAGCGATTGAATCAATGATCGATGGTTTCAGAAGCTCCTCTTCGGATTTGCTGAACACTGTGTCCGGTAACATGGAAAACATGCAGCGGGCAGCGAAAATCTTGTCCGATGTGGCCGATCAGACCGCAGACAAGGCCAATAGCTCTGCGTCTGCATCTGAAGTTGCTTCCGGTAATGTGCAGACCGTTGCGTCTGCCGCTGAAGAGCTTTCTGCTTCGATCGAGGAAATCAAACGTCAGGTGGATGAAACCTCTCAGGTGGTTCACAAGGCGACTGCTGCCACTCGTGAGACGACTGAGACTGTGTCTGGTCTTTCCCATTCAGCTCAGAAGATCGGGGACGTTGTCTCCCTTATTCAGGCAATTGCAGAACAGACCAACCTTCTGGCTCTCAATGCCACCATCGAAGCTGCGCGTGCTGGTGAACATGGCAAGGGCTTCGCTGTTGTGGCGGCCGAGGTCAAGGAACTGGCAAACCAGACTTCCAAGGCGACCGAGGAAATCTCTTCACAGATCCAGGGCATTCAGGCTGCAACGGATCAGGCTGTGTCTGCTATTCAGGGCATTGCCGACACCATGGAAAAGGTCAACGAATATACGTCGACCATCTCTCTGGCTGTCGACGAGCAGGGCAGCGCGACCTATGAGATCAGTCGCAACGTGGCGCAGGCTGCGAGCGGAACCCAGCAGGTAGCTGGCAATATGTCAGACCTGTCGGTTTCCATTACCCAGACCACGCAATCGGTCGATGAAGTTGAGAAGAGTTCCTCCGACGTTGCTCAACGCACCGACCAGCTTCGCAACGAAGTTGATACATTCTTGAAGAATGTTGCAAGCGCTTGATTGCACCCATAAAGGCTAAGAGAAACAGCAGGGCCCCAGTCGGGCCCTGTTCTTTGTGGGGCTGAATTCGTTGTTTTCTTTGGGCATAAGGAGAACTGGTCTATTCCGCTCTTGTCGTGGCTGGAGAAATGAGCTAAACCGAAACCATGTTGATATTTGCTGCACATAATTCTGGTTGGTGGTGGCAGACGCGATAACGGCGGCTGACCCCAGAACTATGTGTATCAAAATTGGGAACAAGCCGTCGGTTTTCCGGCGGCTTTTGTGTATCCGATTAGCTTTGCACAGGACCCGCCCGAAAGAAGGCGGGATGAGCAACCAACAGGTCGCGGCTTTGGCCATAAGCAAGAGCCCTGACAGTGAGGAACAAGATGAGCAAAGAGACCTTATACCCTGGCAATGCCGATATCGATTTCATACCCGATGAAGATTATATAACAGAAGGTGGCATCGAGATTATCCGACAAGCTGGTCAGGATGATTTTGCAACGGCCATGAGCGCCTGCCTTGAACAACTGGATAGCCAGCGCGGCGCGGTGCTTTCATCAAACTATGAATATCCCGGGCGTTACACCCGTTGGGAGCTTGGTTTCGTCAATCCTCCGCTTGTCGTCACTGCGCGTGGCAGGACCATGGCCATTGAGGCACTGAATGATCGTGGCGTGGTGCTTATTCCTGCCATTCACAAGCGGCTCAAGGACCTCTTCATTCTCAAGAGCTACGAGGCCGATGACACGAGCATTCGTCTTGAAGTGAAGGAACCTGAAGGGGCTTTTACTGAAGAAGAACGCAGCCGTGTGCCAAGTGTTTTCTCTGTTGTGCGCGAGATCGTTGGCCTTTTCAAATCCGGACAAGACAGCACATTGGGGTTGTACGGAGCCTTCGGCTATGATCTTGCCTTCCAGTTCGATGCGATTGATCTCAAGCTTGAGCGCCCGGATGATCAACGCGACATGGTGCTCTATCTGCCTGACGAAATTGTCGTCAACGACCTCTATGCGCAGGAAACCACCCGCTATCGTTATGACTTCGCCTATGAAGGCAACACAACCGAGGGTATGGAGCGTGTTCCCAATATCGAGCCCTTCAAGTCATCGGATGTAACGCCGCCAGCGGGTGACCACAAGAAGGGTGAATATGCCGGTATCGTGCGGCAGGCTGTCGACTATTTCAAACGCGGTGATCTGTTCGAGTGTGTGCCCGGCCAGACATTTTACGAGACGGTTAAAAGCAAGCCGTCAGCCATCTCCAAGCGCTTGCAACAGGTCAACCCATCGCCTTATGGCTTCTTCATCAACCTTGGCCAGCAGGAATATCTGATCGGCGCCAGCCCGGAAATGTTCGTCAAGGTCAGCAATGGCGACCTAGTCGAAACCTGCCCGATTTCTGGCACTATCAAGCGTGGCGCCGACCCGATTGAAGATAGCGCCCAGATCCTCAAGCTGCTCAATTCCAAGAAAGACGAGAGCGAGCTGACCATGTGCTCCGACGTGGACCGCAACGACAAGAGCCGCGTTTGTATTCCTGGTTCTGTCCGCGTCAAGGGGCGCCGACAGATTGAGTTATATTCACGTCTGATCCACACGGTGGACCATATCGAAGGGCGCCTGAGGGAAGGGCTCGACGCTATGGACGCCTTCCTCTCTCATGCATGGGCTGTAACCGTAACCGGTGCCCCCAAGCTATGGGCCATGGAATTCATCGAGAAGCACGAGAAATCTCCGCGTGCATGGTATGGCGGCGCGATTGGTGCTATCGGCTTTGATGGCAATATGAACACCGGTCTGACCCTGCGGACCATTCGCATCAAGAATGGCATTGCTGAAGTGCGGGCAGGGGCAACACTGCTGTTTGATTCCGACCCGGAAGCAGAAGAAGCCGAAACCGAATTGAAAGCCTCCGCTCTGCGCGCAGCGGTGCGTGAAGCGGCCAATCCGGAAATTCTGGCGGAAAGCTCCGAGGTCAAAAAGCCGGGCGAGGGACTCAAGATCCTTCTGGTCGACCATCAGGACAGCTTTGTTCATACCCTTGCGAACTATTTCCGCCAGACCGGCGCAGAAGTGCTCACAGTGCGGACGCCCGTCGCTGATGAAATCTTCGACAGGGTCAACCCTGATCTCATGGTCATGTCTCCGGGGCCGGGCTCGCCTGAGCATTTCAACACCAAGGCAACCATCGCCAAAGCACGCGAGCGTGGTATAGCCATCTTTGGTGTTTGTTTGGGGCTGCAGGCGCTCGCAGAGGCCTTTGGCGGCTCCCTGAGACAGTTGGGCGTGCCCATGCATGGCAAACCGTCTCGCATTCGCCTGCAGGAGGGGCGCCTCTTCAAGGGCCTGCCAAAACAGGTGGTGGTCGGGCGTTATCATTCGCTCTTTGCCGATCCTGTTACGCTGCCAAAAGACTTTGAAATTACGGCCGATACAGATGATGGCGTGATCATGGCAATCGAGCATACGTCCGAGCCAATTAGTGCCGTTCAGTTCCATCCAGAGTCTATCATGACATTGGGCGGAAAAGCCGGGATGACAATCATCGAGAATGTCATCGCAAGCGTTAAGGCCAAACAGAAATAGATCTTGAATGGTCTGGCAAGGGGTGGGAGGTCTCTCACCCCTTTGATATGTCCCCTTCCCAAAACTCCACGTCCAGCACTCTTGCCAGCGCCCCAGACAAGAGATGAGACAGAAATTTGTGACTGCTGCAGTTTTCGAAAATCTTGTTATACTGTTTCCCTACTGACTATTTTGATGGCAGCATCACATAGGGCTCCAATGGCCCAGAACCCTTGCACAAATCGGAGCGAGATCATGGCTGTAACCGGAACAATCGCAGCGACCCGAAACGCTCTGATGAGCGGGAAAACCTCTTCAGTAGAGTTGGTCAGCGAGGCTCTCGCCGAAATCGAAAATGATGCTGGCGAGGGGGACGAGATCTTCCTTCGCACTTTTAAGAATACCGCTATCACACAGGCCGCAGCCTGTGATGCCATGCGCAAGATGGGCGTGCCGCAAGGGCCTCTGGCGGGCATTCCGATCTCTGTTAAGGATCTTTTCGATGTAGAAGGCGCGCCGACGACCGCAGGGTCGGCGGTACTTGCTGAAATGGCAGAACCGGCCCGGCGTGATGCGATTGTCATTGAACGTTTGAGAGCTGCCGGTGCCATCTTTCTGGGGCATACCAATATGACCGAGTTTGCCTATTCTGGTCTGGGTATCAATCCGCATTTTGGCACGCCTCTCAATGTATGGGATAAAGAAACCGGGCGTGTGCCCGGGGGCTCCTCATCCGGTGCTGCGCTCTCTGTCGCTAATAACATGGCGATCGCGGCCATCGGTAGCGATACCGGCGGCTCCGTGCGCATACCGTCTGCTTTCAACCGCCTCTACGGATTCAAGCCAACCACCGGTAGACATCCGATGGCAGGCATTTTTCCCCTGTCACCTTCGCTCGATACGGTTGGGCCGCTCGCCCGGTCCATGAATTGCTGCCGCATCATTGACCATGTCATGGCCGGAGACCCTGTCCCGGAGCCTAACCTGCGCTCAATGGTCGGGTTACGGTTCGGTATTTTGGAGACCATCGCTCTGGACGGGCTGGACATGGAAGTTGCTGGTGCCTTTGTGCGGGCACTTGAGGCGCTTTCAAAGAGCGGCGCACGGCTTGAACGGATTAAAGTGGATGCCTTGCAGAATTTTCATGAGATCGCCCGATTGGGGAGCCTGGCTGGTCCGGAAGCCTATCATCTTCATCGCGATCTCATCGCTTCCAAAGGCGAACAAATGGATCCGCGCGTGCGGATTCGCATAGAAAACGGCGCAGGCATCTCTGCTGTGGACTATATCGAGATGTTGGCTCTGCAAAAAGAGATGATCGAGAAGGCACATCTGGCGACGCGCAATTACGATGTCATTCTCATGCCAACGGTGGCTATTGTGCCACCCGAACTCACCCCGCTTGTGGAGTCCGATGCCCTTTACGCCGAAGCCAATATCAAAGTGCTACGCAATACCGCGCTGGTGAATGTTCTTGGCCGTCCAGCGGCAACCATTCCCGTTGGAGAAGCTGACGCTGCTCCAGTCGGTCTCATGATTGTGGGCGAAAAAGGCGCCGATGCCATGGTTTTGGATATCGCAGAGTCCATTGATCTCTGCGTCAATTCGGTCTCTTCCTGATTCATCGATTGGCTACACGTCAAGGTAAAATGCATTAATTTGAAACATGAACAAATTCGTATGTGATTGGCTGTTTAAGGTACGATTTTGTGCAAAATAATTTCGGAGCTGAAATCGTCATTTTTCTACATGTTTTCTAATTGGGTTGGCTAGATCACGGAAAAATCAGGATAAATTCCTTTGAGAAGAGCCTTAAGCCGCAAGATTAATTGAACTATACCATGCTGTACAAAAATAATATTGGGGCCTACCTTGTGGTGTAAACGTTTTCCAATATCCACAGATAAGTAAGTTTAAGTTGCTTGAAATATTTTGCTCTCCGGACCAGATTTTGTGTTTTTTTTGCGTGAAATCAGACTCTTCTGCGAAATTTCATTGTTACTTCTGCGTATATGGCTTGCTTGGGAGTGATTTGTCTATAAGTGTCCATATCCAAAAGTCTAAAAGGTCACTCTGTTGCTATTGATAAGAATAGGTAAACTCTATACCGATAGTTTTACATTCACTATGTGAGCATCCCAATGATGGACGAAACCGATAAAAGGTTGTTGGCGCTTCTTCAGAAGGATGGCCGAAGGGCGAGCGCCGATCTTGCCAAGGTGATCGGATTATCGGTCTCAGCGACCAATGATCGAGTTCGCAAACTTATCGATTCTGGCGCGGTCAGATCGATCGAGGCCATTGTCGAACCGTCAACAGTCGGATTCGGGGTGACGGCTTTCATATATGTGGATTTGGACTACGGATGTAGTGAAGAAGAGTTTGTTTCTGAAGTGACCGCGATCGAGAAGGTGCTCGAGGTTCATCATGTGACAGGAAAGCATTCCTATTTGCTCAAGGTGCGAGAACGTACCAACCAGGAGCTGAATGCATTCATGGCGACCCAGTTGAAGCGGTTGCCGGGCGTGAAGAAAACCGAGACGCTGATTTCATTGGAGACACTGAAAGAGACGTTGAGTTTGCCCTTCTAGGGGTTGCGTTTTTGATGCGGCAAGAAAACCCTGGAATGTGGCAAATAGAGCGGACAGAGAATGATAGCGACCAGTCCCCCACACGAAGTGTCGCAGCTGTAAAAGCAACATTCTCTGTACGTGGGCCTTAGGGCCACCTGCGGGTCTTTTGATCTGCATTTGGTCGTCGTTGTCCCCCGCAACGACGACCACTCTCGCAGGCGCGCATCCCCCAATGCGCAATTGCATTGCGCTCAGCGCAAGGTTTGAGGCAGCCGGTAATGGCTGCCTCTTTTTTATTGTCAGTTTGAACTTGGTATCTGCCTGTCCTGGCGATCAAGCTTGGTTGAGCATCGCTTTCAGCGCATGATAGGAGGCTTTCGGGGTGCGCTTGCAGCTGTCGAAATCGACATGAACGAGCCCGAAGCGCTTGTCATATCCCAATGCCCATTCAAAATTATCCATCAAGGACCACACGAAGTAAGCCTTGAGTGGCACACCATTTTCAATTGCACTAAGTGCCTGCTTGAAATGGGCATCCAGAAAGGCGATCCGCTCCTGGTCGTCAACAGCTCCATTCACCAGCTTATCATTGTTGGCCATGCCATTTTCTGTAATGGCCAGAGGCAGGTCGCCTGTATAGGTGTCCTTGATCCAATTGAGAAGATAGGTGAGACCTTCCGGATAGACTTCCCAGTCCATCTCTGTGCGCGGAAGCGGGCCCTTGTTGCCAATCATCACTGGCAGGCCGGCGCCGTCTTCAGTCTCTCCGGCAGAGACGAGATTACGCGTATAATAGTTGATGCCGAGCCAGTCGAGCGGCGCCTTAATGGATGTCATATCCTGCTGCCAGCCTTCTGGCAGATGCGGTTCGAGATAGGCCAGAACGTCTTCGGGATAGGCACCCTTGAGCAGGGCACCAAGGAACCAGCGATTATAAATGCCTTCCGTCAGTTTAGCAGCAGATTTGGAGGTCGGGCTTTCATCCAGCGGGCTGACATGCTCAAAGTTGAGAACGATGCCCAGATCCTTCTGTCCCAGAGCGCGCAAGGCGGCGAGGGCCTTGCCATGGGCAACGGGTACAAGATGGGCTGCACGGCTGACTGCACGTATGTCGCGCAGTCCGGGAGCATGGGCGCCATGAAAGTGGCTATACCAAGTGACGCACCAGGGCTCATTGAAGGTGACCACGCTGGAGAGCCGGTCACCGAGGCGTTTGACCACGATTTCGGCATAGTCGGCAAACAGGTCGGTTACATCCCTGTTGCGCCAGCCGCCGATGTCGGAAAGCGCGTTGGGCAGTTCCCAGTGATAGAGTGTCAGGTTTGGCTGAAGCCCACGCTCGAGCATGCCGTCTACCAGCTTATCGTAAAAATCGAGCCCTTCTACATTTACCTGGCCGCGACCCTCCGGGAGAATCCGAGCCCACGAGGTGGAAAAACGGTAGGCTGAAACACCCAGTTTCTGCATCAGGTCCAGATCACTGTCCCAACGGTGATAATGGTCGCACGCCTTTGATCCGTTTTCATAGCGGACAACATTGCCCGGAGCTGCGGCAAAGCTGTCCCAATGGCAAGGGCCGCAGCCACCAAAGGCGCTGCCTTCGATCTGATAGGCGGAAGTGGATGTTCCAAAGGTAAAGTCTTCGGGAAAGTCAGACCGTTTGACAGTAAAATGTGGCTGTCTTGGTAATGCTGGCATGAAGAAGTCCCATATGGTTGTTTGAACTGGGGGAGGGGGATTATGAAGAGAAATTGATGTGACTGGCAGCTGTGCTGCTGTTAGGTGCGGCGCGGTCCAGTGGATCTTCCGACAACCAAATCAGTTTCCCAGAGTTCCTGCATTGGCGGCTTTTCTGGATTGTCAATCTGCTCAAGTAAAATCTCGGCCAGTCGCCGCCCAGCATTCATGATGGAAGACCGCACAGACGTGAAAAGAGGGACACCGGGATATTGCAGGAAGGATAGCTCATCGTCAAAGGTGACAACGGAGAGATCCTTGCCAATCTGCAGACCACATTCTTGGGCCGCGCGCACGACGCCCAACGCCGTCAGAACAGAGGATGTGACGAGAGCCGTGGGGGCGTTTTCCCTCTGCAACAGAGACTTGGTGACATCATAGCCGTAAGGTTCAATCATGTCGGAAGAGAAAATGAGGCTAGGGTCTACTTCGATTCCCCGTTGGGTGAGTGCTGCCTCATAGCCAAGCCGTCTGCGATAGGCAAAATCCATCTCTTCAATACCATTGAGCAGAGCGATCCGCTCATGTCCGAGATCAAGCAGAAAATTGGTCGCGCGCTTGAAGCTGCTGCGGTTGTTCACGTCGAGCCAGGAATAGTCGATGTTGCTTTCCTCGGTGCGGCCGTGCACAACGAAGGGCAATTCTAGACTTTGCAACAGTGCAATGCGTGGCTCATGTTTAAAGGGGCCGTGCACAATTACGCCATCCACGCGCTTGGATCGGGCCAGCTCCCGGTAGCATTTTTCCTGCTCATCATAAGGCACCACTGAGATCAGCATTTCAAAGCCGAACTTGGCATAAGTCGATCCTGCCCCAGCGATGAAGTCGGAGAAATGCGGGTTGATCATGGAATGCTGCGGGTTTTGGGGCACAACATGCGCAACTGCATGGGACTTGCCCATGGCAAGGCGTTTGGCCGAATAGGATGGATGATAATTATATCTGCGCGCAGCTTCAATGACCCGTGCACGGGTTTTCTCTCCAACCTCGGGATATCCGTTTAGAGCCCGGCTGACTGTAGTTTGAGACAGGTTTAATTTGTTGGAAAGTTCCTTAAGATTCACAGTCGTCACCTCGAGCTCAGGCTACCTACAGTCGATAGTATGAGCTTATTCAACTTTATGCGCTTACCCAGCCTGTGCTACGATAGGCCGAGGCTAGTCCTCCGCAAGCCAAAGCCCTTTGAAAATTTGACAGCATCTTACGCACAAACCGGTTGAAACCGCAATCCTGTTGTCAAAGATTGCATCATTTTTTACAATCGCGTGCCCAAAGAGTGTGCTTGCAAATGTAGAAAAACAGCCGAATTTTACCGGTTTGTATTAAATTCATCCTTGACTCTTGTATGCAACCAAAGCATGCTCACCTCATTCAAAGCGCTTTGGATAAAGCGCAACTTATGTTTAATAACGACAGGGTGTCGCTTGTGTAGTTGGCATTCTTGGGAGGTTCGCAAATGTTGAAAAAACTTATGCTCGGTGCAGCCCTTGCCGCTCTCTCTGTTGGGAGCCTTCAGGCCGCAGAGCTTAAATTCAAGCCAGGAGAAGATGCGAAATTCAACTGGGCTTCATATGAGGAATTCAAAAAGAATGTAGACCTGAGCGGCGATTCCATGACCATTTCCGGTCCGTGGCTCGGTGCGGACAAAGACCTCTTCATGAGCGTCGTTGCCTATTTTGAAGAAGCAACCGGCGCCAAAGTGCAGTATGCTGGGTCGGACTCCTTCGAGCAGCAGATCGTGATTGACACAGGCGCTGGCTCCGCACCAAACGTTGCTGTTTTCCCGCAGCCCGGTCTGGCCGCTGATCTCGCAAGCAAAGGCTACCTTACCCCGCTCGGTGATGAAACGCGCGACTGGCTTGCTGAAAATTATGCCGCTGGTGAATCCTGGGTTGATCTGGGGAGCTACAAAGATAAAGACGGCGAATCCAAATTCTTTGCATTCCCATTCAAGGCAGACGTAAAATCACTGGTCTGGTATATCCCGGAAAACTTCGATGATGCTGGCTACGAAGTACCGGAAACCATGGAAGACCTCAAAGCACTGACAGAGCAAATCGTGGAAGATGGCGGCACCCCGTGGTGCATCGGTCTTGGTTCTGGCGCTGCGACCGGTTGGCCTGCAACCGACTGGGTGGAAGACCTGATGCTGCGCACCGCAAGCCCGGCCACCTATGACAAATGGGTCTCCAACGAAATTCCGTTTGATGATCCTGCGGTCGTCAATGCCATTGAAGAATTCGGCTGGTTTGCTCGCAACGATGATTTCGTAGATGGTGGAGCAGGGGCCGTAGCAACGACCGACTTCCGCGACAGCCCGAAGGGTCTGTTTGCTTCTCCGCCGAAATGCTACATGCATAAGCAGGCATCCTTCATTCCATCCTTCTTCCCGGAAGGCACGCAACTGGGCGTAGATGCAGACTTCTTCTATTTCCCAGCTTATGCTGACAAGGATCTGGGAACCCCGGTTCTTGGTGCTGGCACGATGTTCGCCATTACCAAAGATTCCAAAGCAGCAGAGGCCTTCATTGAATTCCTGAAAACGCCAATTGCGCATGAAATCTGGATGGCCCAGTCCGGTCTGTTGACCGCATATAAGGGCGTCAACTTGGATGCCTATGCCAACGAGTCCCTGCACAAGCAAGGTCAGATCCTTCTCAACGCCACGACCTTCCGCTTCGATGCATCTGACCTGATGCCCGGTAAAATTGGCGCTGGTTCCTTCTGGACCGGTATGGTTGATTACACCGGTGGTAAAGATGCCAAAGAGGTTGCTGGTGAAATTCAGAAGTCCTGGGATGCCCTGAAGTAAGCATATATATCTTCAAACAAAAAGGCCGGTCTCCGTCTTCCGGGGACCGGTAACCTATAGGCGATCGTTCCTGTCTTATTTGCCCAAAGTGGCAAAAGGCCGATCATAAAACAATCGAACTCTAAAATGCTTCGATCAGGCTAATTCAGGCCTAGGGAGAATGTCTGAAGCCTCCTCTTGATAAGGCAATTACAATTCGGGAACCTTTTGCAGGTTCCAGACGTTGCCCAGAAGAGTGGCTGTTCTAGCCGTCTTGTTGACGTTGCAAAGCAAATATCGGCAAGGGTCGTGAAACTCAAACCAAAGAACCGGGGAATGGTAGCCTCCACGCAGACGGGCGCAGCGATCCGTAAGTATCTTCTATCAATTTCCGGGCAATATTAAGGTGGAGCGTGACTAAATGGAGCAATTAGCATCGGCACTGGGGACCGTTATCGTCGGGGTCCTTGCGTGCGTGGCGTATTTTTATGGCTCGAACTGGCTCCTGGATCGTGTCTTTCCAGCAAATGCGGCGTCTGCCGAAAAGGGCATCAAAAATCTTCAGATTGCTCATGCTGTCCGTCCGTGGCTGTTTCTCGGCCCGGCACTGCTGACATTGGGCCTTTATCTTGTCTATCCCGCTCTCGATTCCGTGCGACTGTCCTTTTACAATAGCGACAGCACCCAGTTTGTCGGTTTGGACAACTATGTATGGCTGTGGTTCGACGAAGGGTTTCGCCAGTCCATGTTTAACAACATGCTCTGGCTTATTTTTGTGCCAGCTATGTCGACATTCTTTGGCTTGGTGATCGCGGCACTGACCGACAGGATCTGGTGGGGCAATATCGCCAAGTCACTGATTTTCATGCCAATGGCCATTTCCTTCATCGGCGCATCCATCATCTGGAAATTCGTCTACGAATATCGCGGTGAAGGCTCCGCCCAGATTGGTATTCTCAACGCCATTGTTGAGGCCTTGGGGGGAGATCCTCAGGCGTGGATCACAATTCCCTTCTGGAACAACTTCTTCCTGATGATTATTCTGGTCTGGATTCAGACCGGCTTTGCCATGGTCATCCTGTCTGCGGCTCTGCGCGGCATCCCTGAAGAAACGATCGAAGCAGCAACGATTGACGGCGCCAACGGCGTACAGATCTTCTTCCTGATCATGGTCCCCCAGATCTGGAAAACAATTGCCGTTGTCTGGACGACCATCACGATCACCGTGCTCAAGGTCTTCGATATCGTCTTCGCGATGACAAACGGGCAATGGGATACGCAGGTGCTCGCCAACTATATGTATGACTGGATGTTCCGCGGCGGCGGCGACTTCGGTCGCGGTGCCACAATCGCAGTCATCATCATGTTGCTCGTCGTTCCGATCATGATCTGGAACATTCGTTCAGCTACTAGAGATTCCAAAGGGCACTAGAAATGATCTCAGGATCCAAAACAAAATCGCCCTTGATGTGGGTAGTTCATCTGTCTGTTCTCATGCTGGTTCTTCTTTGGACCTTGCCGACAATAGGCCTTTTCGTTTCCTCTATCAGGGACAAGGACCAATTGGCGGTTTCTGGCTGGTGGACAGCGCTATTTTCTTCCGAACAGAATGTGATTGGACGTTCCGTTGGCCCTGAAGATCAGGTGCTCAAGGATGGCCTTTATGTTCTGCAAGGCAATCTCTTGGAGCAGGATGGCATCTCGGGTACGATCAAGGCCTTTGGTTGGCGTGCTCAGGAGCCCGCTGCTTTCAAGGTCGGTGAAACGGCTGACATGCGACGGGATCGCAAGATGACCGTTGAAAGTGATGGCAGCTATACCATTACCCAGCCAGAAGAATGGACCGGTAAGCGCGGTAAGCGTATTTTCTACACCATCGAGACTCCTCCCATTTTTACACTCGATAACTATCGAGAGGTCCTGACAGCTGAGGGGATTGGCCAATCTTTCGTCAACTCCCTGACGGTGACTATTCCTTCTACGGTCATCCCGATCCTGATCGCCGCTTTTGCTTCCTATGCTTTGGCATGGATGCATTTTCCCGGTCGAGCGGTGTTGATTGCGGTGGTCGTCGGCTTGCTTGTCGTCCCTCTCCAAATGTCGCTCATACCATTGTTGCGACTCTATAACGGTGTAGGATCATTCTTTGGCGTTCCCGCAAAGACATATCTGGGCATATGGCTCGCGCATACAGGCTTCGGCTTGCCGCTGGCAATCTATCTGTTGCGTAACTATATCTCGGAATTGCCAAGAGAAATCATCGAGTCTGCTCGTGTTGACGGGGCCAGCCATTTTGACATTTTCGTCAAGATCATTCTGCCTCTGTCCTTCCCGGCGCTGGCCTCCTTTGCGATCTTCCAGTTCTTGTGGGTCTGGAACGACTTGCTCGTGGCCATGGTGTTCCTTGGCAACACGGAGGATCAGTTGGTGCTGACTGGACGCCTGCGCGAAATGCTGGGCTCTCGCGGCGGCAACTGGGAAATTCTCACGGCATCCGCTTTCATAACGATCATCGTTCCACTGGGCGTCTTCTTCACGTTGCAGCGCTATCTGGTACGTGGTCTGCTGGCCGGTTCGGTCAAGGGCGGTTAAGTCGGAGCCATAAAGCCGACTTACCCAAACAGTGACATACAAGCAATTGAACTGGAAATTCTATGATTGGAAAAGAAATTGACAAGGACTGGTGGCGTGGTGGTGTGATCTATCAGATCTATCCCCGGTCCTATCAGGATACCAATGGAGACGGTGTGGGTGATCTGAACGGGATCACCAGCCGCTTGCCTTACATCGCCTCTCTGGGCGTGGACGCAATCTGGATCTCTCCATTCTTCACATCGCCAATGCTCGACTTCGGCTACGATGTCTCGGATTATTGCGATGTTGACCCAATGTTCGGGAATCTGGCCGATTTCGACAAACTGATTTCAGCGGCTCATTATCTGGGACTCAAGGTGATGATCGACCTTGTGCTGTCCCATACCTCTGACCAGCATCCATGGTTTGTGGAAAGTCGGCGCGACCAGACCAACCACAAGTCAGACTGGTATGTCTGGGCGGATGCCAAGCCCGATGGAACCGTGCCCAACAACTGGCTCTCCATCTTCGGTGGGTCTTCATGGCAATGGGATAGTCGTCGCAAACAGTATTATCTGCATAACTTCCTTAAGTCGCAGCCAGATTTGAACTTCCACAATCCGGACGTTCAGGATGCTTTGCTTGATGTTACCCGCTTCTGGCTGGATCGCGGTGTTGACGGTTTCCGCCTGGATACCATCAACTTCTATTTCCATAGTCAGACGCTGAGAGACAACCCGGCTCTGCCGCCGGAATTGCAAAACTATAATACAGCGCCAAGCGTCAACCCCTATACTTATCAGTCTCACCTCTATGACAAGAGCCAACCGGAGAATCTGGAATTCTTGAAGCGGTTCCGGGCCTTGCTGGACGAATATCCGGCAGCTGCGGCCGTGGGTGAAGTGGGGGATGACGAGCGCGGTCTGGAAATCTTGGCTGATTATACGTCCGGTGGCGACAAAATGCATATGTGCTACGCCTTCGACTTTCTCGGACCTGATGCACCAACGCCGCAGAATGTCTACAAGGCCTTCACGTCGCTGCAATCCGAAGCACCAGATGCTTGGGCATGCTGGGCTTTCTCCAACCATGATGTCGTGCGCTATTGCACCCGCTGGCCGGTGAAACCCGACTTGCAGGATACCGTCAACCGTCAGCGCATTGCACTTCTGCTCTCGTTGCGTGGGTCTGTTTGCCTCTATCAGGGCGAAGAACTCGGGCTGCAGGAAGCTGATGTGCCATATGAGGAACTGCAGGACCCTTACGGCATCGAATTTTGGCCGGACTTCAAGGGGCGCGATGGATGTCGCACGCCGATGGTCTGGGAGTATGAGCATACCAACGCCGGTTTCTCTGAATCCAAACCATGGTTGCCGATCCCTGAAGATCATGCTGCCACGACCGTCGATATTGAAGAACAGAATGAAACATCGCTGCTCAATCATTATCGCGACATGCTGGCCTTCAGGAAACTCCATCCTGCCTTGTCAAAAGGGGCAATTCATTTCGTGACGAATGACGAAGAAGGGGATGTGCTGATCTTTATTCGCGAAAGTGAAGAAGAACGTCTCCTTTGTGTCTTCAACCTTGTTGCTGAAGAGCGCGAAGTGCCGTTTGATTTCGAAAATGTCGAGGCACTGGAAGTCGCCGGCTTTGAAAGCTTCATGATGGATAACTCCCTGCATTTGCACGCATATGGTGCTTATTTCGGGGTAATGAAGTGATGTTGAAAAGTTTGCATGTAAGAGCAAGTAACTTGTTTCTCGGGAGGGCAGGATGGCAAGCCTGAAGCTTACAGATATCGAAAAGGCCTATGGCGTCACCAAGGTCCTCAAGAATATCAATCTGGAAATCGAGCAAGGCGAGTTCATCGTCTTCGTTGGGCCTTCTGGCTGTGGTAAATCCACCCTTCTGCGCATGATCGCAGGGCTGGAGAGCATCACCGGCGGCGATTTGCAGATTGACGGACAGCGCATGAACGAAGTGCCTCCGTCCAAACGCGGCATTGCCATGGTGTTCCAGACATATGCGCTCTATCCGCATATGACGGTTTATGACAACATGGCCTTTGGCATGAAGATCGCCAAAGCTTCCAAGGAAGAGATCCATGAGCGGGTCTCCAAGGCTGCAGACATTCTACAGTTGACCCCGTTTCTGGAGCGTCTGCCCAAGGCGCTTTCGGGTGGCCAGCGCCAGCGTGTTGCCATTGGTCGCGCTATTGTGCGTGATCCCAAAGTCTTCCTGTTCGACGAACCTCTGTCCAACCTCGATGCTGCCCTGCGTGTTGCAACCCGCATCGAGATCGCTCAGCTCAACGAGAGCATGCCGGACACAACGATGATCTATGTGACCCACGACCAGGTGGAAGCCATGACGCTGGCGGACCGCATTGTTGTGCTTTCCACGCGTGGTATCATCGAGCAGTGTGGGGCGCCCATGGAGCTCTATGAAAACCCGAAGAATGTTTTCGTGGCGCGTTTCATCGGATCTCCGGCCATGAATGTCTATGACTGTACGGTCATGGAAACCGGCGAGAAAACCCGTGTCGCCTTCGAAGAGGGCGGGCATAGCTTTACGGTGAACGTACCCAGCACACCCGATCAGAAAGGCAAGCCAGCCAAATTCGGCGTTCGCCCTGAAGATCTGCGTCTGAGTGAAGAGGGCGATGAGCCGCTTTACAAATGCGAAGTGCGCATCGTTGAAAAACTCGGTGAAGTGACCTTGCTCTATCTTGAACCACCGCATGAAGGGGAAGAAGCCCTGATTGCCAAAATTCCGGGCACCCATGACTTCAAGCGCGGCGAAATGGTAACCCTGACCGCAGACGACGAAAAACGCCATCTCTTCAATGAAGAGGAAATTTCCTTCCGTTGGATTGGCAAGGAATAGACTTCAGTCTTCGATTGAACAAAGCAATGCAAAGGCCTTCATGCAATCGCATGGAGGCCTTTGCCGTATCAGCGTTGGCGAATAAAAAGGCCAGCAGAAAAGTTTGCTGGCCTTGGGCTTGCTATCGGTCTACTGCGGTGGCTTATTCGATTTCCGCGATGACCTCTGCCACCACGCTAAAGAGCTGATCAATATGGCTCTTCTCGACGATGAGCGGTGGTGAGAGCGCGATGATATCGCCGGTGACACGGATCATGGCACCTTTCTCCCAGGCTTTGATCATGGCTTCCATGCCGCGAGAGCCCGGTGCGCCTTCGCGTGGAGCAAGCTCGATACCGGCCACAAGCCCGAGGTTGCGCAAGTCGATGACATTGCGGCCGCCTTTCAGGCTATGCACTGCATCTTCCCAATAGGAAGAAAGGGCGGCGGCATTCTCGAACAAGCCTTCTTCTGCGTAGGTATCAAGCGTCGCAAGGCCTGCAGCAGCAGCCATAGGGTGACCCGAATAGGTGTAGCCATGGAAAAGCTCGATGGCCGCATCTGCATGGTCCATGGCGGACTGATAGATTGCGTTGGAAACGATTACGGCCCCAGCAGGGATGACCGCGTTGGTCAGGCCTTTGGCGGTGGTGATGATATCCGGGGTGACACCGAAATATTCCGAAGCGCTCGCCTTGCCCAGACGGCCATAGCCGGTGATGACCTCATCAAAGATCAACAGGATACCATATTGGGTGCAGATCTCGCGCAGACGCTGCAGATAGCCCTTGGGCGGCATCAATACGCCCGTAGAACCAGCCATAGGCTCGACGATGACGGCAGCGATGGTCGAGGGATCATGCAGGGCGATGATGTCAAGCAGCGCATTGGCTTTCTCGATGCCGCCATGTTCCGGGCAGCCGCGAGAGAAGGCATTCTTGGCAATGTCATGGGTATGCGGCAGATGGTCAACGCCCGTCAGCAGGGAGCCGAAATGCATGCGGTTCTTTGAGATGCCACCAACAGAGATGCCGCCAAAGCCGGTGCCGTGATAGCCGCGTTCGCGACCAATCAGACGCGTGCGCGCTGCGTCGCCTCGGGCACGATGATAGTGCAGGGCGATCTTGAGGGCTGTATCAACGGATTCTGAGCCAGAGTTGGTAAAGAACACATGATCCATGCCCTCGGGGAAAAGGTCGGCCACGCGAGAGGCGAATTCAAAGGCTTTGGGATGACCAAACTGGAAGTTCGGTGCATAGTCCATCTCGGCGACCTGCTGCTGAACTGCTTTGACAATCCGCGGCGCATTATGGCCCGCATTCACACACCATAGCCCGGCGGTGCCGTCCAGAATATCGCGTCCGTCAGCACTCTTGTAGAACATGCCATCGGCAGAAACCACCATGCGCGGATCTTCCTTGAAGCCGCGATTGTGCGTGAAAGGCATCCAGAAACTGGATAAATCATTTGGCATTTTGCTTTGGTTGTTCATCTGGACCTCATTGGGAAAGTGATTTTGTTATCGGGCAAGTGTGCTGTGCCAGTGCAAAATGAACAAGTCTTTATTTTTGTATCCATAACCTATTGAAAATACGTACGTCGATAGTAAAGTGTTTGGAATATTGAACAGCTGAACGGGTGTGCTTAGCGCCAGAAGAGGAATAAAATGGTTGAGCCCCATTTGCCTCATACCGATTTGCCTCAAATGGGCGGAACCGAAGAGGATGTCGGTGCTGATATCGGCGAGCGCTTGCGTCAGGTGCGATTGGCCTATGGCCTCTCCCAAAGAGCGCTGGCCAAGAAAACAGGCGTTGCCAATGCCACCATATCACAAATCGAAAGCGGGCAGTCCAACCCTTCCGTCGGAGCGCTCAAGCGGATACTGGATGGCGTGGATATGGATCTGGCGCGTTTCTTCTCGTTTGAGCTCAGCGCAGAAGGGCGATATTTCTATAAGTCGAGTGATTTGAAGGAGATCGGGCGCGGTAAGCTGTCTTTTCGACTTGTTGGCGCAGACAGACCAGAGAAGAGCATCCAGATGCTCCATGAACGCCTCCTGCCTGGGGCGGACACCGGCCGCGTCGCCCTTAGCCACAAGGGCGAGGAATGCGGCATCGTGCTTTCAGGAAGCCTTGAGGTGACGGTGGGTGACGAACGTCAGATCCTGCGTCCCGGTGATGCGTGGTATTTCGAAAGCGCTCTGCCTCATCGTTTCCGCAACACAGGGGCAGAACCCTGTGTCTGTATAAGCGCCTGTTCACCACCGACCTTCTGAAAGGGTTTTAATCTGGCGATGCTTGCGGACGCAAAAACGGCGGGAGTTTAACGCCTGCGCTAACTCACCCGCCGGAATTGTTTCTATCATCGAGGGCTCTTACGAGTGCCCCCTCATTGCTCGCTGTGCGCTTCGCTCTTGCTTTCGGACAGCTTGTTACCGACAGCAATGAGGATAAGCACGGAGACATTCATGACCAGCGCATAAATGGAAGAGGGGACCATGAAACGTCCGTTGCCCATGAACTGCGCGATCACCAGAGCCAAGGCCACATTCTGCAAACCACATTCAATGGCAATCGTCAGGGCCTGCTTGGCGCTCAACCCGAACAGGCGGCTAAACAACAGCGCCGAGCCAATCGCTGCCAGATTGAGCAGAATGACCGCAGGGCCAACCGTGTTCCAGTGGGCCATGATGCTGTTCCACTCGCTATAGAAGGAGTTGACAACGATGGCTGCAAAGATTGCCGATGCAACAAATTTGGCAGGTTTTTCAATACGGTTGGCAAAGTTTGGCAGAAAGCGGCAAATCGCCATGCCGATTGCCAGAGGCAAAGCAGAAATCGCCAGAACCTTCAGAGCGGTTTCGCCGAATGGCAGGGCATAAAGTTCGCTGCTGCTCGGGCCATCCACGCCGGAGCCGCTAAAGACGATGAAGGCGATGGAAAGCACCGTCGGGATGGTGATGAAAGCAACCAGATTGGTAAGGATCGTCAGCGAAATGGAGAGCGCTGTTTTACCGCGAGCCAGAACCGTGAGCAGGTTGGATGAAATCCCGCCCGGTGCAGACGCCAGAATGATGAGGCCGATGGCATAAATGGTATCAAGGCGGGTAACGAGAGCAACGCACAGTGCGATAAGAGGCAAGAAAACCAGCTGTGCAAGTAGACCTGCAGCGACGGCATTCCATTGGCGCGGCAACGCCTTGAAGTCAGATAGGCGAACCGAAAGGCCGACCGTCATCATGATGAGAGCCAGACCGATTGGAATAAGAGGTGTATTCACAGGATGACCTTTTCATTTTGTTGGCCAAAAGAGCGGGATCACTGGGGGATGCTCTACCGGGACGCGCTGGTTGATAGAGGAGGTTTGCCCGTGCAACTTTGGAAATACTCACAATGGCCTAAGGTGTCTCACTTAGTTTAATAGTTTAATGAACAAAAGCGCATTAATAAAGTAGGAGAGTGAGATAAAATTCTCATTTCTGCTGGCGCGTGATTTGTTAGAAAAATCAGCCGCAAGAGATGCGGAAAAGAGTGGCACTTAGGTGAAAGTGGGGACATTTTGAAAAAACTGATTATTGGCGCGATGGTAATGGGCCTGTCATGTCTGGCTGCAGAGGCTGCTGAATGGAAAGTGGGAGATATCACTGTTTCCGCTCCCTTTGCGCGCGCGTCTGCCGGAATGGCAAATGCGGGTGGTGGTTTCATGCAGATCACCAACGAAGGGGATGCTGATCGTCTCATTGCAGCCAGCGCAGATGTTGGAAAAATGACCGAACTGCACACGCATATCAAGGATGGTGATGTGATGCGCATGCGTCAGGTGGACGCAATCGATGTGCCTGCCCATGGGGAAGTGGCGCTTAAGCCCGGCAGCTATCATGTGATGTTTATGAAGCTGAAGGCTCCGTTGAAAAAGGGCGAGACATTCCCGCTGGAGCTGACATTCGAGAAGGCTGGCAAGGTTACGATTGAAGTGCCTGTTGCAGGGATTGGTGCCAAGGCCGCTCCAAAGATGTAAATCTGCATTGATTGAACATGAGCCTGCAGCAGCATCCATTGTTGCTGCAGTGTCTATCGTTGCGTGCCTAACTTAATACCATAATGAGAAGGAAGGCGATCAGCCATTGCAGTTGGAACATCGATGTTCCAAGCAAGCAACGATTCTGAAGGGGAGCCGTGTCTGCCAGAAAGAAACGGCGAATAGGCATAGCCAGCGAATAGATCATCAGCAACCCGGCAATAATCAGACTGGCAAGGCTCAGAGTCCCGGAATGTATCATGCTATTGACATGAACCAGGCCAACGCATGAAAACAGCATAAGAATGGCGTAAAGGCGCCGTGAGGCTTTTGGTCCGATCTGGATAACCAGCGTGTGTCGACCGCCTTCCGCGTCGCCGATGCGATCCCGGAAATTGTTGACCACAAGAACCGCCGCAGCAGGCAATCCGATATAGAACCCGGCCCAGAAGCTCTCGACGGTCCAGGTTCCCGTGAGCAAATAAGCGCTGCCCATGACTGACATGATGCCAAAAAAGCAGATGACAAAGACTTCTCCGAACGGAGAGCCGGAGATCGGGTAAGGTCCTGAGGAATAGCCAAAGGCGCAAATGATGCCCACAATCCCGATAAGCAGAATGGGCCAGCCACCGACATAGACTAGATAAAGTCCACAAAGCGCTGCGAGCAACAGAAACAGAAAGGCAGCCAAACGGACCTGCCATGGCTTTAGAAGTCCTAGAGATGTTACGCGGGGAGGGCCGAGACGCTCGCTTGCCTGATCAAGGCCAGATGAAGCATCGGCTGCATCATTCCATAGGTTCGTCGCAATCTGAATGCTGACAGACGACAATATGATGATGGGAAAAACAATCCAGTCTGCCGCGAACTCTGCGCCGAAAATAATAAGGCCGGCTAACAGAACGGGGCTGAGGGATAAAATAAGCGTTTTAGGTCTAATCGCCATCAGCCACACCGATGACCAACTGACATTATTATCGAACCGCTCAGCCATATTCATATCTGTTCGAACCAAAAGAGACCTCTCAGGGCGCATTAATCTGGTGTAGATGAAACCTTCTTCAGGCGTTGCTACACTACTTTTGGTCTAAATAAAATTCTTGAATCAAAATTCGTCTTCGGAATCGTTCGCTTTATGCCAAAAAGTGAATAAAGATTACAAAAAGGCAACCTCTACTCGCATTGGAGCGCAGTTGCTATTCAAAGGCTTGAAATTTTGGTTTCTGCGAGAGCGCCTGCACCCGCCCTCTGATTAATCGAGATACGCAATCGATTTTTTCTCGATACTAATATCCTGTCGGATGGATTGCAGCGTCGCGACTAATACGGGATCATTCATCTGGTCGATGGCATGATAAAGTGCCTCGTCACTCATGCCAGATAAGCAATCGGTTAGGATCGGCGACAATTGCTCCACGGGATAAAGCTTGAGGAGTTCAACTGCGTGGAATTGGATGAATACCAGCCCGTTGAGATCTTCTAGAAGTTGCGCTCGGCCAGTTTCATCTTCACTCCTTCCAAGAACAAGGTCTCTCACGATTGCACAATCGGCTTCATCATACCCATTGGCGGCCATAATTTGAGTAATTCTCTTGGCGCTGTGTTCGCGCTTGCGGCCTTCCGTGATGGCCACACCCTCTTGGGCTCGCGGTCCATCTTCCTCTTCAAACAACCAGCTTTCTAACGTTTGGGCACGAGCTGCAATCTTGACCAGATCATCAGCAGAAGGTGCGAACTCTTCGCAAACGTGACCTAACCTGAAACCGCGTAGCAATTCGGCTGGCACGGCAGCTGTTCCTTGCGGTGCTGTCAAGCGTGGGTCTTGTGCATTGGTCTGATCAATAATTTCGAAAATATCTTCAAGCGGTGTCTTTTCAGGCGGTGTCATGGGGGGACTCGTTGCGTGAAAGAAAAGGAAAAAGAATGGTAGGCCCATATGTGGGTATGGGCCTGAGCGAAAGCAATGCGCAATCCAAAATTACTTCTTCAACCTATCTGTAAAGTCGAAACGACGCAAATTTTCTTTGAAATACGAATTAGTACGTATCTAATAGTTGATATAATTAATTGAAATATATGCATAAATGGTGTCAGTATGAGACATCCGAGATCAGAGCAGGCCGCGGCGAGCCGCCGGCGCGACGACAAGCGTAAGACGTGTGAGCAATATGTACCTTCTCGATGCATTCAGGAAACCTCTGCCCGAAAACAGTGTACGTGAACATGTCAATGTTTTCCTCAAGACGCCGGATTCCATTTATCTCGGGCATATAGCCAGCGCATCGGTCCTCATCTTTATCGCAAGCAGCAATCCGTCTGTGCCCACATGGTTTCTGATTCTTTGGGGTATTTTGGAGATCATCTTCTACCCACTCCTGATGGAGGTCTGGCGTCGCACTTACACGCGGATCACACCGAGCAAACGAACGCCTTATCTCTGGATAGGCCTGATGGATTATCTCAGCCTTGTTGTGGGTGCCAGTTGGGGCGTGATGACCTATGTCAGCCTCAATCCTGATAATGTAGCGCATTTTGCGATCCAGATGTCCATTGCAGCCGGAGCGACGGCTGCGGCGGTGCGTTCACTCGGGGTCTTTCCCCGATCCTTCGTTCTGTATGCTGTGCCTTATCTGGGGCTTTTGTCCTTACGGCTCATTCTGCTTGGAGACGAATTCATTCTCTTGGGCGGCCTTGTGCTCATTTTCCTCTCCATGATGCTGCGCTTTGGCCATGACACGCTGGAATCTGTGTCGCAATATATTCAAATCAGCAACGAGAATCTCGAGCTGGCTCAGCGCTATCGGGAAGCGGCCGAGGCGGCACGCCACGCCAACCGCGAGAAGACACGTCTCTTGGCAGCCGCAAGCCATGATTTGCGCCAGCCGTTGCACGCTATCGGTTTGCATATAGAGACCTTGCCCCTAAAGACAATGGATGAAAAAAGCCGTGAGACGCTTGGCCGTATCCGCTCCTCTTTGCAGACATTGTCAAAGCTCTTCAACTCGGTTTTGGATGTGAGTTTGCTTGATAGTGGCAAGGTTCAGGTGCGCCCTTCGCTTGTGGACCTGGAAGATATGCTCAACCATGTGCTTGATGATTACGAGCCATTGGCCGAGATTGCCCACGTCACCTTGATGCTCGAATGCCCCAAGGTCGGAATTCAGGCAGACGGTATTTTGGTGCGGCGTATGGTGCAGAATCTGCTCTCCAACGCCATTCGCCATTCCGGCGGTGGCTTTGCCCGCATTCTCGTCGAGCTGGAGGGAGAGGATCTGAGCATATCTGTCTGTGATGATGGACCGGGCATTCCAGCAGAGCATCAGGCTGTCATTTTCGAAGAATTTACGCAGATTAAAAAGCGGCGCCAACGGATCATGCCCAACATGGATACTTCCGACCAGGTCGAGAAGGGGCTCGGACTGGGATTGGCGATCGTCCGGCGGCTTGCTGATCTTCAGAATCTTGCGGTGGATCTTGATACGAGCCCGTCGGGCACGACAATCACACTCAGGGGGTTTAAAAGTGCGCCCCTGTCACAGAAAAGCAAGCCATCCACGGGACCATCAGATCGCATTGGGACTGTCTTCGGTCACAAGAGGATCCTTGTGGTTGATGATGATGAGGAAACGCGGCAAGCAACAGTTAGTCTGTTGCAAGCGTGGGGGTGTCAATTGGCATCTGCTGAAAGCCTGGAAGCCATCGATGAGATCGAAGGGCCAATTGATCTCATTATCTCGGACTATTCATTCCCCGCCCGCTATACCGGTCTGGACATCATCAAAGAGGCCCGGATGCGTTATGGCAAGGATCTGAAGGCTCTGGTTATTTCGGGAGATCTATCTGACGAAGTGCATCAGCGTGTCAGCGGAGAAAAGCTGCTTCTCATCCACAAACCGGTCCAGCCGGTTCAGTTGCGTTCTGCGATGCTGGGATTGTTTTCCAGTGATGGCAACGCGCAGGTGATCTCGTAACGCATCGATGATGACATCGCGCCGATGCATAGAAATGTATGAGGGTCAGGCTATCAATTCAGTCCATAGCTCGCTGCAATGGCTGATGCTGCAGCGCGGTTCGAGACGCCCAGATTTTTCATCAGGGCTGAAACATGACTGCGTACAGTGAAGGGCGATAGATCCAACTCACGGGCGATTTCCTTGTTGGAAAGGCCGTGGCGCAGCAGCTTGAGAATCTCGATCTGGCGTGGTGTCAACTCATCCAGCGCCGGTTTGATCAGGCCGTTGACTTCGGGCGAAAGCCCTTCATCACTCAGTCGGACCTCGATATTGCCCTCCATGACGCTTGCCACCGCTTCGAGCATTTGCTCGGAAGGGACGGACTTGGAGACATAGCCATTTACGCCCAGCGCCATGATATGGTCCACCTCGGTGGGATCATTCATCATCGAAACCGCAATGATCGGGCAAAGGGAAAAGGTCTGCCTTAGTCGCTTGAGGTCCCGCATGTAGTCAAAGCCGGGAAACAGCAGGTCGGAGATGATCAGATCCGGATCGGGGGTGGCAGAGATCTGTGCATCGAGGGCGCTGGCGTCGCCAGCTTCGTCAATGGTTGCCTCCGGAAACAGGCCGGACAACAATTGCTTCATGCCGGTCCTGTATAAAGGATGGTCGTCTGCCAGAATGATCCGCATGAGAAATCCTCCCCGATAATCAATTGGGTTGAATGAAGAGACGGGGCCACAAGTGTAGTCTATGAGGATAAGTGTCCAATGAAGGTGCCGAACTGTCCAGAGCTACATCTGTACAAGCCCGGCGGCCGGTCATTAGTGGTCTGATTTCGCGATGAAATGGTGATCAAGGCCAGTGTCATAATCGAGCCCTTCACGGGTAAGGACGATTGGCGGCACATCCTTGTCGTTGACAAGCCCTTTACGCGCAAGCGCTGCCCAGACGCCCCGATTGTTGAAGCCCGTCGCATCGGCGCTGTTCACGACATACTCGCCCACATGCAGATGGTCACCATGTGCATGCGGCAGACGGAGAATGCTAATCGTGCCATCGGCGTTCCATGCTTCATCCGGCTGAGAGCGTGCCAGAATCTGGGTCAGGACAAGTGTCTTCAATTGCAGTTTATTGAGTTTGAGCGGATTGACGCGCTTCATGGGACGAAACCTTTCACAAAAATCAAGAACGGAGCGGCAATCTTTGGGCCGCAGCCGCTTTTGGTGCCCGAAGGCAAATGGTCGGACGCATCGGCCCGACCAGAATTGTTGTCTTTATCAAACAACAGCAGAGGCGTAAACGCCAATGGCGTGCTTGTCAGCCGTTGTTTTTAAAGAGGCCTGTGATGCTGGCGGATGCAAGCTGATTGCGCATAATGTTGAAGCGCACATAAGCACTAGTCATGCCATCGGGGTTGATTTCATCCAGACTCAGAGCATGAAGCGTGAAAATGTAACGATGGGCTGGATTATCTGGTGGCGGATAGGCACCCCTAAAATTCTCTGTTCCGGCGTCATTGAGCGCACTTTTGGCACTGGCGGGCAAGGTGGCGCTGGAAATTTCGCCAGATTCGGATACTGGAATATTGGTAATGATCATATGCCAGAAACCCGAGCCGGTTGGGGCGTCCGGGTCGTAGCAGGTCAAGGCAAGGCTTTTGGCCTCTGCCGGAACGCCACTCCACTGAAGGGTAGGGAAAAGGTCTTCCCCGCCAAGGCCTTTGGAAACACTTTTATTGGGTAGCGGATCGCCATCTTTGAAATCGGGACTGATAAGCTGCATGGATAATCCTCCTGAAGAATTTCTGTGCTCTGACCAAACGCAAGAACACGCGCAAAGACTAAAATGAAATCAATAGCCTGTACCGGCACTCTGTCGGCACCATTTTCAGACCTTGCCCTGAAGTGAGGGCATGAGGTCTGTTTCCAGACTAGGCAAATTCTACAGGATTACAAGAAGATCGCACGATCGTGAGGAGAATTTGGGCAAGGCTGTGTCTTCTCACCTTGTGGAAAGAAAGGGCGCATGATCAAGCATCACAAAAGTGGATCATGCTCGACCTGCAAGCTCACGCGGTCTGCCGCAAAGCGTGTCTTGGAATATTGCACCGGACGCCCATCGAGATCGGCATTGATCGCATAGGTTACCAACACAATGGAGCCAGGTGACAGGCGCAAGATTTCCACATCATCAAGCGTCGCGTGATAGGCCTCGATGCGCGTTGATATGCGTACATAGTCTTCCAGCCCGCATGCGGCAAATGCTCTGGTGACAGAATTAAAGCGCAGCAGATTGTCCGCCATATCGGGAAAACGCTGATGCTCGAACCATGCTGTCGCACGACTGACCGGAGTATCATCGCCAACACCGACAGACCGGACCTGAAGCACTGGCGTTCCGACATCAAGACGCAGTGCCTGAGCAACCTCTTCCGGCGCAGGCATCACATCATGAGACATAATGCGGGATTCGCCTCTCTGGCCTTGTTCTGCAAGGCTTGCGGAAAAGCGGGTGCGTTTGGATATGGGGTAGGTCAGACGGTCTGGCTGAATGATAAAAGTGCCACGTCCCTGTTCTGCGCGCAGAATGCCTTCGCTGACAAGGGCCGAGATGGCAGAGCGCACTGTGTGGCGGTTGACCCCGAATAGCTCGGCCAGCTCCATTTCTGGCGGCAGTTTTCCATGCTCGTCTCCCAGCCCCGAAGTAATACCCGCCCGGATTGCGTCTGCAATTTGTCGCCACAAGGCAATGCCTGTGCGACGTCCAATGCCACTTCTGATGATGTCCGAAGCCATAACGCCGTGCTCCTCTGGGCGATGGGACAGGGGAACTGCCATCGTGGCCTGATTCGCATCATAACGGCTATCTTTATGCGCCCAGCTGCCCATATCTTTGTTTCCTGCTGCTGCTTTGGAGGCTCATTACGCCTCTGCCAATTGGAAAATTTAAAAGTCATTCGGATGTCATAGGGGCGTCATTATCTGGCTGTATCCCATGCATAAGTTTACTTGTCTATATGAATATACAAATTTGGAAGCGTGAGCCAAGATTTATGGGAATATGGCGCAAAGACCAAAGGCTTTCTCGTCATGGACGAGATGCGGCCCAGCTCTTTTCCCTGAAAGAAGGCTTTTGCAGCAACCAGCTCAAACCGGATTTGACTTCAAACTGGAATGACCATCATGCAACACACCCAATCATCACAGGCCGAGGCAGCCCATGCTGAAAAGGCCCAAAGCAATGAAAAGGCAGAAGATGCTCTCTCGCCACAGCAAAAAGCACGGCAGGAGCGCATGTCTGTTCTGGCTCATGCCCAAACTGCGGAGCTGATCCGGCTCTGGAAGACGCTAGAGCTTGACCCCGGCTGCGAACTGCTGCGCGGACCAGAAACCGGATTAGTTGCCTTGCGCGGTCGCATCGGAGGAGGCGGGGCACCCTTCAATTTTGGTGAAGCCACCATGACGCGCGCCACAGTGCGTATGGAAAATGGCGCCATCGGCCATGCGCTCATGCTCGGACGAGATCATGGCAAGGCAAAGCTGGCCGCTGTGATCGACGCGATGGCAAGCGATCCCGAGATGGAAGAGCAGATCGAAATGTCCATCCTTGCTCCCCTCAAAAAACTGGCAACGGACAAAGACAAGGGCAGGGCGGCACAAACGCAGGCCACCCGCGTCAATTTCTTCACAATGGTCAGAGGAGATGACTGATGGCTGGAATGATGTCTCACAGCACGGCCCCAGACGCGAGCCTTGATGCGATGATCGGCGGGTTAGGAGACCCCGTTTTTCAAACTCAGCGCCTGTTCCGCTCCATCATGGATGCCATGGCCCGCCCCGGTACAATTCATCCGTTGAAAACCGATGCACAGCCTCCTGCGTCCATCTATCCATTGACAGCAGCGGTGTTGGCGACATTGGCCGATGCCGATACATCGCTATGGCTGGAAGAGGCTTTCGCAGGCAACAGCGCCCTTGTAAATTGGTTGACCTTCCATATAGGCGCGCCATTTGCCGACGAGCCTTCAGAGGCGTCTTTCGCCGTGATGAAAGGCGGCAAGGACATGCCCGCGCTGGACGGCTTTGCAAAGGGGTCACAGGACTATCCGGATCGCTCCGCCACATTGATCATCGAGGTGGAAGCATTAAGCGACAAGCCGCAATGGGGTTTTTCCGGTCCCGGCATCAAGGATCAGAATAGCCTGACGGTCTCGGTGCTTTCCTCTTTGTTTGTGTCCCAATGGCAAGACAATCACGCGCTCTTTCCTCGCGGGGTCGACATCATTTTCGTCTCTCCCGACGCCATTGCCTGTTTGCCGCGCACAACGTGCATTGCCCTTGCAAATCCCAACGCCTCTGACAAGCAGGAGCACTGATATGTATGTTGCTGTAAAGGGCGGGGAAGCCGCCATCAAGGCCGCACACGAGCTGCTGGCAGATCGCCGCCGTGGAGACAGAACCTTGCCTGCCATCTCGCTGGAACAGATCTCCGAACAAATGGCTCTTGCGGTGGATCGGGTCATGAGCGAAGGCGCTCTTTATGACAGGGAATTAGCGGCCCTTGCCATCAAGCAGGCTCGTGGAGACATGATCGAAGCGATCTTCCTGTTGCGCGCCTATCGCACAACGCTTCCCCGCATGGGATATTCCAAGCCGGTGGATACCAGCGCGATGCAGATCCAGCGGCGCATCTCTGCAACCTTCAAGGATTTGCCCGGCGGGCAGATCCTCGGGCCGACCTTTGATTATACCCACCGCTTGCTTGATCCGTCGCTGGCGACGGATGAAGAGGTACCCACACCAGAAACGGTCAATCTTTCAGATGATCAGGCTGAGGAGGCTATGCCGCGCGTATCGGATCTGATTGCGGGGGAAGGTTTGATGGAACCCGACAGTGTGGAACCGGAGAGTGGCAGCGATTGGGACGAGCCGGGTGATTTGACGCGCAAGCCGATGCAATTCCCCATGAGCCGTGACCTGAGGCTGCAGGCGCTCTCCCGTGGCGATGAAGGCTTCCTTCTCTCGCTTGGCTATTCCACCCAGCGCGGCTTTGGGCGCAGTCACCCGTTCGCCGGAGAAATCCGCATTGGCGAGGTCGATGTGGAGGTGGAGGTTCCTGAATTGGGTTTTGCCGTGTCCGTTGGCCGCATTCAGGTGAGCGAGTGCCAGATGGTCAACCAGTTCAAGGGCTCCAAGACTGTGCCGCCGCAATTCACCAGAGGCTATGGGCTGGTGTTCGGCCAATCAGAGCGTAAGTCCATGTCCATGGCGCTGTGTGACCGAGCCTTGCGGGCCAAGGAGCTGGAAGAGGACATTCTCGCGCCAGCACAGGACGAGGAATTTGTCATTTCCCACGCAGACAATGTGCAGGCAACCGGCTTTGTCGAGCATCTCAAACTGCCGCACTATGTGGACTTTCAAGCCGAACTGAAGCTCGTGCGCCAGATGCAATCGGAATTCTATGAGACAAGTCCGCAAATAGCAGAGGCGGATGATACAGAGGAGGCGGCACAATGACATCCGCACCTTTCAGCACTAACGAGGCGCAATCGGGCGCCATTGCCGACTATAACTTCGCCTATCTCGATGAGCAGACCAAACGCATGATCCGCCGTGCAATCCTCAAGGGCATTGCCATTCCCGGCTATCAAGTGCCCTTTGCCAGCCGAGAAATGCCCATGCCCTATGGGTGGGGCACCGGCGGCGTGCAGGTAACTGCGTCCATCATCGGACCGGACGATACCCTCAAGGTCATCGACCAGGGAGCTGACGATACCACCAATGCGGTATCGATCCGGGCCTTCTTTGCCAAAATGGCAAAGGTCAAGACGACCACTCACACCGGTGAGGCGTCCGTCATCCAGACCCGTCACCGCATCCCCGAAGAGCAATTGCACGAAGGGCAGGTGATCGTCTTTCAGGTGCCGATCCCCGAACCTTTGCGCTTTCTGGAGCCGCGCGAAACCGAGACCCGCAAGATGCATGCGGTCGAAGACTATGGCCTCATGCATGTGAAGCTCTATGAGGATATCGCCCAAAAGGGCCATATCGCCACCAACTATGCCTATCCGGTGAAGGTTAAGGGGCGTTACATCATGGACCCGTCGCCAACCCCGAAATTTGACAACCCGAAAATGAACCAGAGCGAAGCCCTTCAGCTTTATGGGGCGGGTCGCGAAATGCGCATCTACGCCATTCCGCCCTATACCGATGTGGTAAGCCTCGATTTTGAGGATTACCCCTTTGAGGTGCAGTCCTTCGAAGAGCCTTGCGCTCTATGTGGTGGTACGGGGGTGTTTCTTGATGAAGTCATTCTCGATGATCAGGGCGGGCGCATGTTTGTCTGCTCTGACAGCGACTATTGCGAAGACCGCCGAGCCAAAGGCCATCGCGGGGCCCTGTCTCCAGATATTTATGAAAGTGAAGAGAGCCTCACCGCACAAATCAGTCAGGAAGGAGCGGACGCATGACCAGACATATGGATATGACTCATGCCGGTGATCATCTGCCCAAGACATCACTCGTTGCGCCGCGCCCCATGGACCTCAGTGAAAAGCCGCTGCTCCAGGTGCGCTCTGTAAGCAAATATTACGGTCGTCGTATCGGCTGCGAAGGCGTGAGCTTCGATTTGTGGCCAGGGGAGGTGCTTGCCATCGTCGGGGAATCCGGCTCTGGCAAGACAACGCTTCTGGATTGCATCTCCACGCGCATGACCCCGACCTCCGGTATGGTCAATTATCGTATGCGCGATGACACAATGCGCGAAGTTTTTCGCCTGAGTGAAGCTGAGAAACGCTTCCTGATGCGCACAGATTGGGGCTTTGTACATCAAAACCCGGCCGATGGCCTGCGTATGACGGTTTCGGCAGGAGCCAATGTTGGCGAGCGTCTTATGGCGATTGGAGAGCGGCATTATGGTGATATCCGGCAGACGGCGTCCGACTGGCTTGAACAGGTGGAGATCGCCAAGGACCGCATCGATGACCAGCCACGTGCCTTCTCGGGCGGCATGCGTCAGCGATTGCAGATCGCGCGCAATCTGGTAACCGGTCCGCGTCTTGTCTTCATGGATGAGCCAACCGGCGGTCTAGATGTCTCGGTTCAGGCCCGTTTGCTCGACCTGCTGCGCAGCCTCGTTGCCGAATTGGGGCTCGCCGCCATCGTTGTCACGCATGATCTGGCGGTGGCGCGCCTGCTTTCCCATCGCATGGTGGTTATGAAAGAGGGCCGCATCATCGAAACCGGCCTGACCGATCGCGTGCTTGATGATCCGCAAGCGCCCTATACCCAGCTTCTCATCTCATCCATTCTTCAGGTTTAGGAGCGTCAGATGGAAAATACACTTTCTCCCTCCAATACGCTGTCATCCCCCAATTCTCTGTCATCGATAGTCAAGACGACACCGGTTATCCTGACGGATGTCGCCAAGAACTTCACGATGCATTTGCGTGGCTCTGTGTCCATTCCGGTCGTTGCGGGTGTCAATTTTGCCCTGCGCGCAGGGGAATGTGCGGTGTTGGGCGGCCCGTCCGGCGTGGGCAAAAGCTCCATCCTGAAGATGATCTACGGCAATTACAGCGCCAACTGCGGACAGATCATGGTGGCCTATCGCGAGACGATGGTGGATATCGCAACGGCTGATCCGCGCACTGTGCTGGCTGTGCGCCGCGAAGCTGTTGGCTATGTAAGTCAGTTCCTGCGGGCTATGCCGCGCGTGCCCGCGCTTGATGTCGCTGCAGAAGCGCTGGTCGAGCAGGGCGAAGAGGTAACAAGCGCACGCGATAAGGCAGGCACCATGCTGGCGCGGCTTAATCTGCCAGAAAAGCTCTGGCAGTTGCCGCCTGCAACTTTCTCTGGTGGTGAACAGCAAAGGGTCAATATTGCTCGAGGCTTTCTGACCAATCATCCCATCCTGCTGCTTGACGAACCCACCGCCTCTCTTGATGCAGCCAATCGGGCCGTTGTGATAGATCTTATCCGCGAGAAGAAGAAGCAGGGTGTGGCGCTTCTTGGCATTTTTCATGATGAGGACGTGCGCGAAAAGATCGCGGATGCCATAATCGATGTTGCCCATTTTGCGCAAAGTGCCAAGCTGGCTGATGAGCGCAATGCAACGCAAAGAGCAGGCTAGAGAGATGAGTGACGAGCAGAATAACAATTCGCCTGAAGGTGCCGAGGCCACCAAACGACCACACAAGCTTGGCGTCAAGCCAACCATTCACCCCACAGCAACCGTGACCGACTCCGAGCTGGGCCGCTACACGGAAGTGGGCGACAGAACAATGATCATAGAAAGCACCATGGGGGATTACTCCTATATTGAGCGGGACGGCAATATCTGGTGCGCCAGTATCGGCAAATTCGCCAACATCGCCCAGTCTGTCCGTATCAACGCGCCCAACCATCCATATTGGCGGGCAACCCTGCATCATTTTACTTATCGAGCAAATGCCTATTTCGATGATTGCGAGCAGGAAGAGACCTTCATCAACTGGCGGCGCGATCATCGCGTTGTCATCGGCCATGATGTCTGGATCGGCCATGGCGCCACCATTCTGCCCGGGGTGTCCATCGGTGATGGCGCCATCATTGGAGCGGGGGCCGTGGTTAGCCATGATGTGCCCGATTATATGATCGTCGGTGGCGTTCCTGCCAATCCAATTCGCTCGCGTTTCTCCCCTGAAATAGCAGAGGGACTCAAGGCGTTGGCCTGGTGGGATTGGCCTCATGAAGCCCTGCGCGTTGCGCTGGATGATTTTCGGAATCTGGAAGCAGAAGCCTTCATTGAAAAGTATAAAGATAAGAAATTTCAATGATATAGAGGAGGAAATTGACTTTGTAACAAGGTTACATTTTTTCTTTGTAAAACACAGCTTGTCATGAAACTGAAATGGTCAAGACAAGCATATGTCACATAAGATGCGTAATCCTTCGCGGGTTAGAGATTGAAACCCGAACCGAGAATTTGGCTTGCTCAATTCAAGCCGCGAAGGAGATACCAAATGTTGGAATTGACGAATGTGACACGCCGATTTGGCGCCAACACAGCTGTGGACGCGGTCACCGTCTCTATTCCACAAGGCCAGATGGTTGGCGTGATCGGACGATCCGGCGCAGGCAAATCGACCTTGCTGCGGATGATCAACCGCCTCATTGATCCCTCTGACGGTTCCATCAGTTTCGGCGACAAGCAGGTCTCCTCCATCAAGGGGCGAGAGTTGCGTGACTGGCAACGCGATTGCGCCATGATCTTTCAGCAGTTCAACCTTGTGCCGCGTCTTGATGTGCTGACCAATGTGCTGCTCGGGCGCCTCAATCATCGCAACACGATCCTCAATCTCCTCAATATATTTTCTGCCGAAGAACGGGCACAGGCCCTTATGGCGCTCGAACGCCTCGGCATCGAACAGACCGCGCTGCAGCGGGCAGGGACCTTGTCGGGTGGTCAGCAGCAGCGCGTGGCCATTGCCCGCGCCCTGATGCAGAGCCCCAAAGTCATTCTGGCTGATGAACCGATTGCTTCTCTTGATCCACTCAACGCAAAAATCGTTATGGACAGCCTCAAGGATATCAATGAGCGCGACGGCATTACGGTCGTTACCAACCTGCACACGCTGGATACGGCGCGGACCTATTGCGAGCGTGTCATCGGCATGTTCCATGGCAAGGTTGTGTTTGATGGCCCTGCATCGGATTTGACCAGTGATGCGGTGAAGATGATTTACGGCTCGACAGCAGAAAACGAGATCTCCGAGGCCATCACCTCAACGTCAATCAAGGAATCCTCTGAAACGGAAAAGGCCCCGGCCATGTCGCTGGCCTCCGCAGAGATCGCCTCGCCGGCGTAAATGGCTCTGATTTGAAGACAACCAATCGATAATCCACTCAAAAGCTCACATTGAATGACGCCGGTAAAAACCGGTTGATATCTGGAGACGTCAAATGTTCAAGAAAATTGTTCTGGCCGCTGTTTCTGTGGCTGCTCTCGTTGCTGGTGCTGCTGCTCCTTCATTTGCTGCTGAAAAAGAATTCCGCATTGGTATCCTCGGCGGTGAAAATGAAGCCGACCGTCTGCGTAACTTCCAGTGCATGGTCGACAAACTGCCAGAAGCTCTGGGCGTTGAAAAAGTATCCCTGTTCCCATCTGCTGACTATGATGGCACCATTCAGGGCCTGCTCGGCGGCACGCTTGACTATGCCGAGCTGGGTGCTTCTGGCTATGCCAAAACCTACCTGACCAACCCGGATGCTGTTGAGCCAATCCTCACCACGGTGCAGATGGACGGCTCCACCGGCTATCACTCCGTGATGGTGGCACGTAAAGATTCCGGCATGACCGATGTGAAGGACATGAAAGGCAAGAAACTCGGTTTTGCCGATCCTGACTCCACCTCAGGCTTCCTTGTTCCTTCCGTTACCCTGCCAGAAGCTGTTGGCGCTCCGGTCGAAGAATTCTTCGGTTCCACCGGCTTTGGCGGCGGCCATGAGAACCTCGTTCTCGAAGTTGTCAAAGGCACTTTTGATGCTGGCACCACCTGGGCTTCAGGCGTTGGCAAATTCGAAGACGGCTATTCCTCCGGCAACCTGCGCAAAATGGTCGACAAGGGCATTCTGGACATGAACGATCTTGTTCAGCTCTGGATTTCTCCGTTGATCCCGAACGGCCCGGTCGTCGTGCGCTCTACGCTTGATCCTGAAGTGAAAACCAAATTCAAAAACTTCATGATGAACATGCCTGAAGCCGATCCAGAGTGCTTCTCTGCCATTCAGGGCGGCAACTACAAGGGCTTCACCGAAGTCAATGTTGATTTCTACAAAGCCATCATCGCTGCTCGTAAAGCAAAGATCGGATCATAATCGGGCTTTTGGTTCTTTGAATTGAAGCACGGATGACCCGGTCGCGCCGGGTCATTCTCTTTTCTCTCAGTCAAGGCAAACACGGCCAATTCTCTTGTCACTGACCTGAACATGAAGGGAAGTCCCTTGCTGATGTTCAGTTCACTGACAATGGGACAGGCGCTACGGAAGAAAGATGAAAGACATGAAACCACCCGTCGAAATGTCTCCTGCTTGCGCGGCAACAGAACGGCATTGGCAGGAACTCAGCCGCAACAGGCGCCGCTATACCCTTCTGTCCGTTGGCATCCTGCTTGTTGCGCTATTCGGCTCACTCTGGTTTGCCAATGAGACCAACGCGGGCAAATTCTTCGATCGGCTTCCCTATTTCTTCGACTTTTTCGGCGACATGATCCCGCGCGACGGATGGGAAATCTGGCGTGCCCTGTTTGATTTGCCCTCGCCCTATTTTGACGGCAGCCTGAAGTTCAATTATCCGGACGGTCGGGTCTATCTCATCGGTTCGCTCTACATGCCCGAATATGTCTACAAGATGCTTGAGACGATCAATATCGCGATTTTCTCAACGCTTATTGGCTTTTTCCTGGGCTTTATTCTCTGCTTCCTTGCAGCAAGCAACCTGACGACGAAAAAATGGCTGCGCTTTGTCGTGCGGCGTATTCTTGAAATACTGCGTGCCTTCCCTGAAATCGTAATTGCCGGTTTCTTTGTGGCTGTGCTGACCATCGGGGCCGTGCCTGCGATGATCGCGGTTGCGATCCATACCATCGGGTCGCTGGGCAAGATGTTCTTCGAAGTGGTTGAGAATGCCGACATGAAAGCCGACGAAGGGCTTCAGGCCGTGGGCGCCAATTGGGTCGAGCGCGTCTGGTTCGGCATCGTGCCACAGGTACTGCCAAACTTCCTGTCCTATGCCTTGCTGCGGCTGGAAATCAATGTGCGCGCCTCCACCATCATCGGTGCTGTTGGCGGCGGCGGCATTGGCGAGGCGCTGCGTCTCTCCATCTCGCGTGGCCATGAAGCAAAGACACTGGCAATCGTCCTGCTGCTCTTTGTCACGATCATCGCCATCGATCAGTTCTCTGCCTGGCTGCGCAAGAAGATTGTCGGCAATCAGGCCTTTGCCTTTGGCGCAAGCGCGTAACGGGAGACTTCACCATGAACACGATTGCTGCCTCACCCATGCAACCTGACATGCAAGAGATGATCGCGCGTTATCCGGCGGTCTTCAAACCGAGTTTTTTCAAGCGGTTCCGTGGTCTGATCATTTTTATCGCCGTGATCATCTATGCCTTTGTCGGCTCCAGCTTTCTGCATATCGGCAAGGTGATTTCCAACGGCAACTGGGATATCGCCGGTGCTTATCTGGCCGACTGGATCTCTTATGAAGCCAGGCCTGATATCAAGTTCGAAAGTGACTATCTCAGTATCGAATTTCCGCGTTTCTCCGCTCTAGGCAAGGATCCGCATCCTGACTGGATCGTCGAGTCCCAAGAAACTAAGGAGATCATGCCCGAGGTGGAACAGTATGAATCCGCCGCTCCCGCGCAGGCTTTCTCCTTTATGGCACCAGATGCACCAACGGCGGAAAAGCCCGCCGAGCCAGCCAAGCCAGCGTCAAGTTTCAGCTTCATGGCTGCGGATGCCCCCACAGCAGAGAACCCATCTGATGTCGGTGGAGCCCGTGAAGAGGCCAAGGCCGAAATCAAGACAGTGACCACCAAGGCCGAGGTCTCCATCGGCCCGGCCCATGTCACTGTCATACCGGGCTTGGTGACCATCACCAAGGGTGATGAGACGTTGGTCATCGATGTGGAGCGGGACAAGGCTGTTCATCCGCGCGGCCAATTGCCCAGCTGGGCCCAGCAGAAATATGAAAATGAAAAGGTCGTCGCCCGTTTCGGTTTTGATGGTCGTGTCGAAGTGCAGGACTATAAGGTCAAGGTGCATCACCGCTTTCTGGGGTGGGAGAATTTCATCTTCGATACCAATTCGCCCTTCTGGAACAAGAGTGCGGGGGAGGTGTTCAGCCTGATACTATCCGGCGACCGGATCGACCCGGAGCAATCCAACTTCATGCTGGCTATCGACAATATCCTCAATAATGGCGAGTGGCAGCATGGGGATGTCTGGCTCAAACTGATGCAGACCATAGTCATGGCCTTTGTCGGTACGCTCTTTGCTTCCATCATTGCCTTTCCCCTGTCGTTTCTTGCGGCTAGAAATGTCACGCCGAACCGCTTTCTCAATCAGCTCATCAAGCGCTTTTTCGACTTCCAGCGCTCGGTTGATATGCTCATCTGGGCTTTGTTCTTCACCCGCGCCTTCGGTCCGGGGCCGCTGGCTGGCATCTCGGCAATCTTCTTTACCGACACCGGCACCTTAGGCAAACTGAACGCAGAAACTCTCGAGAATATCGACGACAAGCAGCGCGAGGGGATCAAGTCGCTTGGAGCCAGCCCGGTTCTGGTGCAGCGTTATGGTGTTGTGCCGCAGGTGCTGCCGGTGTTCCTGTCCCAGTCGCTCTATTTCTGGGAATCAAACACCCGCTCGGCCACGATCATCGGCGCGGTCGGCGCAGGTGGCATCGGCCTCAAGCTTTGGGAGGCCATGCGCACCAATCAGGATTGGGAGAATGTGTTTTACATGGTCATTCTCATTCTGATCGTGGTCTATGTGTTCGATACCATATCCAACAAGCTGCGCACTAAGCTGACGAAGGGCTAGTCCGGCCTCTTCATCACCCGCAAGCAAACAACAGGCGATTGGGGCAATCGGAAAATCGCCCCAATCGGCCTTCAGAGTCTCTTCTCTGATCCAATACCCACCTTAAGGAAGATGTCCCGTGCCACGCTATGCCATATTTTTTGTTCCCCTCGCAGAAGATCCTCTCAACAGCGCAGCCGCCGAATGGCTGGGCAGGGATGTGTTCACCGGTGCGAGCGTGGTGCGCCCTTCGCTGGTGGATGGCATAGACCTTGAGCAATTCGACGCACTGACCGCATCGGCCCGGCGTTACGGCTTCCATGGCACGCTCAAGGCTCCGTTCGCGCTGGCCGAGGGCAAAAGCATCGAAGAGCTGGAAACAGCGTTGGAGGCCTATTGCAAGACACTGAAGCCCTTCACCTTACCCAGATTTGAAGTTGGCCAACTGGGGGCTTTCTTTGCCCTGCGCCCCAGTGAGCCTTCCGAGCAGCTCAAGAGTCTTGCCTCCAACCTAGTGCAGGATTTTGACGCCTTTCGTGCACCTCTTGAAGAAAAAGATATTGCCCGCCGCAATCCCGACAATCTGACAAAAAGTCAGCGCGATAATCTGTTTTCATGGGGTTACCCCTACATATTCGATGATTTCCGCTTTCACATGACCCTCACCAATCCTGTGCCCGATGCCCTTGCGCCCGCATTCCACTCTGCGCTCGTGGCGCATTTTGCCTCCCATATCGAAGAGCCAAGGGAAGTGCTCTCGCTGGCACTGTATGAAGAACCGGAGCAGGGCGGCTTCTTCACGGTTCGACGACAAATACGGATTGGCTAGATCCGCCGCAGGTTTGCTGCCAAAGGAATTTTGCAAATGAAGAACGAATTGCTTTTGAAGAATGCCACGATCGTCATGCGCGACGAGATCGTTAAAGGGTCCGTATATGTCAAGGAAGGCATGATTGATGATATCGCCGAAGGAGCGCTGAGCGCTGCTCTGGACAAGACCGCAGAAGATCTGGAAGGCGACTTTCTGCTGCCCGGTTTCGTCGAATTGCATACGGATCACGTCGAGGGCCATTATGCCCCACGCCCGAAAGTGCGCTGGAGTGCCATGGCGGCCGTGCTCTCTCATGATGCGCAAATCGCAACATCCGGGATCACCACGGTGTTTGATGCCTTGCGCGTTGGCATCGATCATGATGCTGATCTTTCCTATGACGACATGAAGACCATGGCTGATGCCTTTCAGCGTGGCGTGGAAGAAGACACCTTGAGGGCGGACCACTTTATCCATCTGCGCTGTGAAGTCTCTGCCGATGATTGCCTGACCGCCTTCCACCAGTTTGACAAATATGACCTGATCAAGCTGGTCTCCGTTATGGATCATGCCCCCGGTCAACGCCAGTTTGTCGATATCGAGCAATATGCCGTCTATTACAAAGGCAAACTGAAGATGTCCGATCAGGACTTTCGAGAGATGTGCGAACGGCGTCTGGCTGCTTCCAAGCGCAATTCTGATCGCCATCGCACGGAAATCGCCGATATTTGTCGTGAGCGCGGCGTTATTCTGGCCTCCCATGATGATGCAACCATCGCACATGTGGAAGAGTCTGTGCGCCATGATGTGCATGTGGCGGAGTTCCCCACCACGATTGAGGCCGCCAAGGCTTCCCATCAAGCCGGGCTTGCCGTATTGATGGGCGCGCCCAATATCGTGCGTGGCGGCTCTCATTCGGGAAACATCGCTGCAAGCGATCTGGTTGATCTGGGGGTGCTCGATATTCTGTCTTCGGACTATATTCCGTTCTCACTGGTGCAGGCTGTGTTCCGTTTGGCCGATCAGGACAAGAAGCTGAGCCTGCCCGAGGCAGTCCGTCTTATCTCCGATACGCCCGCCAAGGCTGTGGGGCTCGATGATCGCGGGGCACTTGAAGTTGGCAAGAGGGCCGATATGGTGCGCGTGAAAAAGTCGCGAAACACGCCTGTCATCCGCCAGGTCTGGCGCACGGGATTAAGAGTTGCCTGAGCGAAATATGGTCAGCGAGACGAATAAGACATGGGGGAGTGGCAATGGTGATCCAAGATAGCAAAAAGGTGACCACTCATTCTGCTGGCGCTCTCGTTCTGCTCGTTGGCCCGAGTGGCTCGGGCAAGGACAGCCTTCTGGCCTATGCGCGCGAAAAGCTTCTGGATGATCCCCGTATTCTCTTTGTACGACGTTGCATCACCCGTAAGGATGGAGATCCAAGCGAAGATCACGAGAGCATGAGTGTAGCCGAATTTCAAAAGGCCGAATTGCAGGGGCGCTTTGTGATCTCGTGGGGTGCGCATGGTCTCTATTATGGCCTGCCAGTCGCGTTGCTCGACCATATGGCTGCTGGTGGCGTTGCCATCGCCAATGGATCTCGCAAAACCATCCCGATCTTGAAAGAGCAATTCCCACAGCTAAGGGTAATCAACCTTACCGTTGAGCCTGCAATCCTTGCCCTGCGGCTTGCGCAACGGGGTCGGGAGAGTGCTGAAGAAATTGAAAGAAGGCTGGCTCGAACAGCAGAGCTAGCCAATGATCCGCTCTTTGGTGACGAGACCATGCATCTGGATAATTCCGGTCCATTGGACGTTGCTGGTGATGCTTTTGTTGCGATGATCAAGCGTTACGCCGATGAGCCGTGCGCCTAATCCTTCCCTTGCATGAAGTGTTGGGGGAGAGGCGGGGGCGAAAAACGCCGACTTATCGCTTCTTTTATTGTTTCTGCATTGTCGAGCGCGCGCAGCATGATCATGATAGGGCCCATGGGACGATCACTGTCTAGTCTGTTCTTTTGTTCAAACCGCAGTTCCAGATCATGCACCAAGCCGTTGGGCTTGAGCGATGCGCGAGACAGCCAGTAGTCATCCTTTTTCACCAGAAGCCTCTCCGTTCCTCCGGGCAGAACAATGAGCTTCTTGTCCGTCAGAACATACCGAACCTGTCTGGCGGTAAAAGGTGGCGCTTTCAAATTGTAATAGCTGCGTGTCAGATGGAGCCATGCATAACCGGTTATCCAGAATGCAATCGCCATGATGGCTATGGCAATCGGACGATCGGGTGACCCATCTTTCAGGAATGGATGGTATACAATAATTAAAATTGAACCGACGCTTGTAAAGAATGTGATCGTCAGCATCAAACGGAACCACAATCTGTCGTGATGCGGGCGCTCCGCAAGATCCCAATTGGGCGATGCGTGCCATTCGATGCGATCATCCCCAATCAGTGATCCGGCAATCGGATCACCTGTTGACAGTTCATTCGTACTTATACTTGCTTGGTCAGGCAAATTGACAAGTCCTGCGGTCACCAGAAATTGAAAATACCAATAGACAAAATTCCTGCGCTTCTGATCGGGCAGAAAATGTGAATCATAGTCCATCACTCTGAATTCGCTCGAAAATATCATTTTTGTGCGAACAAGACTACAATATGATGTAATTAATGCTAATATTCATATTTAATATTCAGAAATAAATTAAAGGTGATCTCGGTTCCATTCTGTTTCTTAGTGAGACGTTGCCTATTCGAGGGCCGTTGTAGCAAAAAGCCACGAACAAAAAGCCCCGAAGCAAAGGTGCAACGGGGCTATCGGTTTACACATATCTGTAGGAGAGGGAACTAAATCCCCTTGATCATGCCGCCATCAACGCGGAGCATGGAGCCGGTAACAAAGCTTGCCTGCTCAGAGCAAAGGAAGGTAACCACAGCGCCGAATTCTTCCGGTTTGCCATAGCGGCCAGCCGGAATTGTCGCACGGGAGGCTTCCTTGACAGCTTCCACATCCTGTCCGGATTTCTTTGCCTTGCCAGCATCAAGCTCCGCCAGACGGTCGGTAGCGATGCGGCCCGGAAGAACCATGTTGACAGTGATGCCTGATGGAGCCACTTCGCTGGCCAAGGTCTTGGACCAGCCTGCAATGGCACCACGGACACCGTTTGAAAGGGCAAGGTTCGGAATCGGATTGACGATACCGGACGAGCCGACTGTCACCACGCGGCCCCAGCCTTTTGCACTCATGGCTTCCAGCGCCTTATCTGTGATGGCGAACATCGGTGTCGCCATGGCGTTGAAGGCAGCCTGCCATGATGCCGTGCTCTGCCCCTTGGCAGGACCAGCAGCCGGGCCGCCACAGTTGTTGACCAGAATGTCGACTGGGTCTTTATCCAGCAGTGTAATGATGGCCGCGACAGAGGCTTCATCCGTCATGTCGAGCGTAACCGTGCTCACCTTGTCCTTGAGCGTGTCAGGCAGGCCCTTTGGCAAAGCGCCAGAGCGAGAGGCTGCAATGACATCCGCGCCTTCTTCTGCCAGCAAAATGGCAGAGGCGGCACCCAAGCCGCGGCTTGCGCCCAATACGAGTGCACGTTTTCCTTTAAGACCGAAATCCATCAGCCAAGCTCCTTCAATTTCTTTTCCTGCCGAGCGACCATACGATCCACCTCGGCATTTGCGGCTGCAGTCAAGCCCTTGCCCGGTTTGCGCATGGCTTCCGAAGCAATGACACCGCGTTTTTGCAATATATACTTACGGACAGCAAGGCCAAGGCCCGGCTGTTGTTCATAGCATATCAAAGGCAGATAAGCTTCATATACGTCTAACGCACGATCCATATCGCCTTTTTCCGCAAAGGCAACCACATCACGCAGCATTTCGATATAGGCAAAGCCCGTCATTGCGCCGTCCGCGCCCCGTTCCATGGACTCTGGCAGGAACAATGCACCATTGCCGCAGAGAATGGAAATAGGCCGACGACCAGCCTTTTCGGCTTCGCGCAGGGTGGTGATTTTCTCCAGCCCCGGCCAATCCTCATGCTTGAGCATGACGATTTGATCATTCTGTTCGATGATGGTGCCGAGCGTATCAAGGGAGAAGTTGACACCGGTCGTCAGCGGGAAGTCCTGAAGCACAACTGGTACACCAGCACCAGCCGCCTCACAGGCATTGCCATAATAGGCAATAATCTGCTCGTTGGTTTTCAAGTTGCTTGGTGGGGCGATCATGACACCCGCAGCACCTAGATCCATGGCCTTCTTGGAAAGCTCGGAAATAGCCGCAAGACCGGGGGCGGAAACACCAACCACAATGGGCGCGCCATTGGCGCGTTTGATCACGCGTTCGGCGATGGTTACCGCTTCAGCCTGGGTCATTTTGGGGGCTTCTCCCATCATGCCCAGCACGGTGATGCCAGTTGAGCCCTTTTCAAGGTAAAAGTCCGTTGCGCGATCCAGACTATCGAAGTCGATGGCGCCCTGATCATCGAATGGAGTCACCGAAATGGCGAACACACCCTTGGTGTCACTGGTAAGAAGCGTCATGTTTCTTCCTTTTTAATCGTTGCTAACATGGACTTTACGGAATGGTATACCAAAGGTCAACCAAATGAATTCATGTTGTCTTTCAATATAATACATGCAGAATTTTCTATTATTTGAATTGTAAGGATGGGATGAGTATATGAAGAACAGTATAGGCTCAACCTTGCCGATAAACGGCATCTGGGCGTGACTTGTGGTGCTAGAAGAGCGAGAACGGCATGCTGATCGAGACCAGTAAGCGACTGGCCCAACAGGCTTATGAAAAAATTCTGGAACTCATTCTCTCAGGAGAAGCCGAGCCGGGGGAAATGTTGACCGAGCGTCGGCTTGCCGAAACGCTGGACATGTCGCGCACCCCCATCCGGGATGCTCTGTTGATGCTTGAAAGTGAAGGCCTTTTAAAGCGGCATGGCAGTCGAGGACTTCAGGTCAAGCAGATGCGCATCGAGGATTATATGGACGTGCTCCAGATCCGCTTGCTGCTTGAGCCGGAAGCGGCGCGTCTTGCTGCCGGACATCTGTCTGCGGAGACGATTTCTGACCTGCGCAAGCGCTTACATGATCTGATCGAAAATGCAGAAAAAGGTGCCGCGCGTCCTGAGCGTGAGGCAGTTCGCGCGGTTGACGATGGTCTGCATGGAGCGATCGCCGACAAAGCCGGAAATGCCCATCTTGCTCAAATCATCCATTCTCTCAGACGTCAAACCCAGATTTTCGACCTGCGCAGCATCCCTGAACGCCTGACATCGACCTGTCAGGAGCATTTGGCCCTCATAGATCTTTTGGAACAAGGGAAAGGGGAGGAAGCGGCTGACGCGATGCGCGAGCATCTCGCTAACGTTCGCGCAAGTATTATAATGAGACTTACACCGCAATGACATCGTAGCCGGAAACGGTTTCCTTTCGGCTAAAACAGTTGGGATGATCTTCATCCGCAACGACCATGGCAGCCATAATTCCGAAGGGCATATGGAAATGGATGATTTCTCTTTGGCGCCCAACCTGCTGTCCGCATTTTGCCTGTGCGAGCTGTTGAAGGAGTGCTAACAGCGGTGAATGCCGACCTTAAGCTAGAATGCGCGCTGCATTGCGCCTTCTGATGACGACATAAAAAAGCACCCGGCATCATGCTATGAATGATCCGAGTGCTGAAGGTGGGATAAACTGCCCAAGGGCAGTCACATCTTGTCAAGATGGTATACCGCCTGTATGCATTGATGTAGGTATAAAATCAAGTGTTTCTTGTGCTTGTTATTGTGGATTGAACTGCCTGCTGGGCTCCAATGGAAAAGGAGCATCAATTTGATGAGGGTAGGTCTTTGCGATATCAGGAAACGCTATAAAGAAAGGGTTGCTGACATGGCCAAAACTGTCGATTTGAATTGTGATATGGGCGAAGCTTTTGGTGCCTATACAATCGGGGATGATGCCGCGATGCTGGAAATCATTTCCACCGCCAACGTGGCTTGTGGATTTCACGCGGGAGATCCGGTCGTCATGCGCGATACCATTCTCGCAGCCAAAGCGCAGGGCGTGTCGATTGGGGCGCATCCTTCCTTTATGGATCTCTACGGTTTTGGGCGTCGGCGTATCATGGGCGACAAGCCCGAGGATCTGGAAGCACAGATCATTTATCAGATTGCTGCAATCGATGGCATGGCGCGCTCTCTTGGCTGGCCAATAACCCACATGAAGACACATGGAGCACTTGGCAACATGGCGGCAGAAGACCCTGTCTTGGCAGAGATCTGTGTGCGGGCAGTGGTCGCCATCAATCCCAAGCTGGTGGTGGTTGCGCTTCCTTATTCCGAAATCATGAAGGCAGCCGAAAAAGCAGGGCTCGCTGTTGTCTGTGAAGTCTATGCAGACCGTACCTACACTGCAGAAGGTATGTTGACACCGCGTTCCCAAGAGGGCGCAGTGATCAAGGATCATGCCCAATCGGTCGATCAGGCACTTGCCATGGTGCGTGATGGTTATATCCCTACAACAGCGGGCACGAAGCTTCCTGTGGAGGCTGGCTCCATCTGCGTGCATGGGGATACGCCCGGGGCAGTTGCCACGGCAAAAGACTTGCGCGAGGCCTTCGTTAAGGAAGGAATCGCAATCGCTCCATTTGCTCAGAACTGAATTTGGCTGGCAGGTGGCGCAAAAATAGCTGCTGCCTGCCGCACTTGTTTCCTACGCGGCACACTTTGGAAAAGTGCACTTAAGTGCATAAGTGAGCCAAGTATAACAAGTTGCAATGATCCAATTACTTGGATCAACCAACTATCAAATTGCTTTAACTTTTTAAGAGAGATTTGGCTGGGGATCCTGGACTCGAACCAGGACCGACGGAGTCAGAGTTCAGACCGCGCATATTCTATATAATTGAAATAACTTTATTATTCGATTTAGTCCGTTGCAAAGCGGCTGGGCGTTGGCGCGTCTGCTGTTTCCAACAATGTTGTCTTAGGATCTTTTCCTGCGTCCTGGTTCGTTCCTCTTCTCCTCATGGGGTTGGAGCAGGGCATTTCTGTTCCTGTTTCCCTTTTCCGCTGGCGCTCTGTTGATGCTCTCAGTCTGCAAGGCTGTGAATTTGAAATCCATGTTTCTGGTGCGGTGGATGGCTCATGAGTGGCGAACACAAGCTTTTATGCAATTTCAATGGACGCGATATCTATGGTGAACTGCTGGCGGCGAGCAAGCTGGACGTGAAAACCGTTGGCAGTGACGCTCTGGCAGAAGTGACCGGATATCGCAAGCAGAGCATTGACCGTTGTTTGCGGCGGCGCTCCAGCCAAGACGACATGCGGCAACAATCGCTTTCGCTCTTCATGCTGGCCGATTTGATTGCCTTCTCTGATGGGGAAACCCTGCGGGCGCTTCGGCTTTTGCTTGAGCTGGCAGGGCTTCAGGCCGTGCCGCGCTCGGACTGCAATCCGGTGCCAGCGGGTGCCGGTGCCGTGGCTGGTGTCAGTTCTGATTTTGCCGGACTGCTGGCTGGCATGAGCAAGGCGCTGGAAGATGATGCGCAAATCTCGGTCTCGGAAATTCTCGATTATGATCTCATCGAAGCGGCGGACAGACTGCATCTCAATGCGCTATCCCTCAAGGAAAGCTTCAAGGCAAAGGTAGCGAAGGCCAGCGCCAAGCAGCCGAATGGGCGGAAAGGGGGCGCGGATGGTCGTTAAACCCTTGCCTCCTTTGCAACTGACCTTTGATGCGCTCGGCTTCGGGCCGGACATGCTGGACAAGGTTCCACATGTCTTCAAGCGCAAAAAGGGCAAGAGCAATCCGGAACCAACGGCATGCAGTGCAGACCCTTACAAGCTATGTGCCTTTCGCTGCCAACGTCAGCTTGGTTTTCGCCGGTCTTACGCTCTGGGCGAATATGCCTCCTTTGCGCTGAAATATACCGAGTTGCCAGAGGGAAAGCGGTTTCGCGATTTTGCCTATTGCATCATTGCGGCTTCGGCGGTCAGCGAGCGCTATTTCCTGAAGCCTGAAGAGATTTTCGTAGAAAAGCGCGATCACATTGAAATTAGCGGTGCCCGTCACATTGCGCAGCATTTGGCCGTAGAGATTGGCCGGTGCTCAACGGTGATGGTGGGGCAGGTTTTTGACCGACACCATGCCAGCGTGCGCAATGCCGTTGACCGCGTGGCCGTGTTGCGGCTGGCAAGCCCTGCGCTGGAAGCGGAAGTAAGCAATCTTGAAAATGTTGTTCTTGACCTTTGGGCCTTGGCTGATGAGGGCGAAAGCCTTCGCAAGCGCATCGCCTTGATTGCGTGAGGGAGGGCAAACGGGTGAAACGAGAGCCGACCACGCAAGCGAAAAGTCTTTGCGAAGCAACGAGCGAGAGCATCGTTCATTCAGGGTGGATTGTTGAGGCCGGGGCTGTGTCTCTAGCTATCCAGTATTTTGACCGGCTGGTGAAGCCGCGCATCGTTGCTGCTGATGATCTCACGGCAACCATTAGCCATGTGCAAAGCGGGCTAGGAAATCGCGCCTTTCTGATGATCGGGTTTACCTGGAAGGGTGAGGCTGAAAGCTTTGTTGACCAGATCGCGCAGCGGGCGATTGAGGGCAGGGGGCGCGCTCGATGCTGAAGCCAAAGCGGCGTCCTTATCGGCCATCTATTGACCGGCTCGAAACGCGGCGCATTCAAATTAATCTTATCGAGCAGCGCGGATTTAACCCGCCAGTTGTGACCATGCACGGGCCATGGAACTCGCCAGACTGGCGCGAGCGCAATCTCTTTTTACATGAAGCAATTGTCGTGCGGGATAGGCTCAACGAGCTGTTGCCGCAAGAGGCCGCAATGAAGGGCGTGAGTGATGATAAATGATCGGGGCAATCGCAGCGCACAGCTGCTTTCTGGCGGTGTTCCTCTGATGGGGCCGACTTTGCGTGCTGAAGCTCCAAAGCGGGTGCAAGAGCGCGTCAGGCGTGAGCGTGAGGTAGCGATAGAGCGCGACGATAAGGGCCGTGTGCAGCTCTGCTACACCCGCATGCAATGCGGCAATGGCGGCGGGGTAAATAGGGTCACTCTTCCGCGCTTTGCTGCTTTGGAGAGGATGCGGGATGAGAAGGGGGAAGGGTGAATGTTAGTCTTTATATTGTTTTGTGGGAATAAACGAATAAACCTTCCAATTCTCGAAGGGATGTCGGGTGTATTTTGTCGCGGATGGTTCCGAGTTTTCGGGCCAGATTTCCCTCGGCAGTATAGGGAGCGTAAATTCTGCCTCTGTAAGATCAGAGCTACTAAAATTTGTCTCAATAAACTCGCAATTTATAAAATACGATCCAATGAATTTAGTTTTTTCAACGTTACAATCGTCAAAAATAGATCTTATAAAATCTACATTGGCACAATCCGCGCCCTCGAATTTTGTTTTTATGAATATAACCCTATCAAAAATCGAGTCTCTAAAATAACAACCATGTATTTCTGCGTCTACGAAAATAGATCCACTGAGCAAGGTGCTTTGGATATTACTGGCAGGTGCATGAAATCCAATGAATACGGTATCGAATACGTCTGCGTTAGAGAGATTGGTATATGCAGTTGGAGTGTTTGTAAAAATAGCTTTGTCCAGATGTGCTCCTTCCAGATTCAGGAGGCCAGTTGTGCAGCTAAATTCAACAAGGTAGGCTCCTGTCAGGTCTGGTATCCATTCTTCAGATTTCTCGCGCGCCAAATTTTGCGGTGTTCTCAACGAAGAAAACGCAGAAACAGCTTCGTCAATATCAAAGCGTCTTGTGGTCGGCAGATTGTAGCTTCGTTTCTTTGTTATATCGTCTCTAATTTTAGATATTACATCTCGGTACTCCATAGACTGTTCGCGAACATATGCGCAAAGCAGGTTTTGTACCGGAAAATAGTAATTGCGAGGCTCGATCCTTGCGAGTTCTCTCAGTGCGACTATTCCTGCAATCCTTCCAGATTGCTCAGTGGAACTCAACAAACCTGCAGCATTTGTAAAACGTTCAATATTCTGGCCATTTTCTGCGATGCGAACCTGTTTTGCAGCAATTGTCGAGCGCCAGATCGCGAGAGGCAAGCCGATGACGCCGAGCAAAAGAAGGCCGAGATTTCTAGCTATCTCGCTAAACTCTTTCCAAACGCTAGCTTCTGCGTTTGCGACATCATGGAAAATGAGCCACAGGCCAAGGCCCGAGAAAAGCAAAACAAAAGTGCCCAAGTAGATCAAATGCCCTCTCAACCAAATTCCGGTTGGTGTAAGGAGTTTGATGATTTCCTTGTCGTTCATCGTACTTTTGCCTTTGCTGAGCGTCTTAAACCAACCAACGACAATCTAGCCAATTTTGCAACTGCTAGACGTAAGGTGTCACCAGCCTTTAGCGGGGTGGTACGATGAGAATGGGCGTCTGTGCTTTTACGTTCTGTCTGCGCTCCAAATATCAGGTTCGCATCTTAATCAGCGGCGTTGCTAAACAGAGACTGAATTTTGGTGAAATCCGTCTCAGTCAAGATTTTTATACTTTGGCCTTTGGTTATCAGCTCTTCGGCTTTCCGGTGTTTGCTACTTATCTCGTGTCCTGCCAATTTAGAGGCGTCTTGGTCCCCGACGACGAGCGTGGTTATCTTTTTATTGACGCTTTTCCCAATCGAGTATCCCAAAGCGGCTGCTATAAGGTGCGCTTCGGCTCGGGGAATAGCCAGCGATCCGGTAAAAATGATTGTTTCTCCAAAAAAAGGACCTTCAGGATTTGCGGTAGGTATGTCCTTCTTGTTCTGGATAGAGATTGGCTGCTGAACACGTTGAAGCCAGTCGGTCAAAGAAAGACCTGTTTGGTCAATCGCCCTAATGACAACCTCAGCCACTATTCTGGCATCCTCTCCAGCATCATGGTGGCTGAATTTCAGCCCGAAGGTTCTTGCAATATTCGCAAGGCCATAGCCGGATTGACCAAAAAGATCAGGCCATGCTCGTCGAGCAATGCGCATACTATCCAGCCAGTAGATGTGAGGGATGGAAAGCTGATGTTTTTCAGCTGCTCTCGTGATAGCCACTCTATCAAATGCCGAATGGCTAATTACAATTCTATCGCGCAAAGCATCAAGCAATTTAGGAAGCATCATGTGCAGTTTTTCGGCTTGGTCAACATCTTCGCTTTGGATGCCGTGGATGGAAATACTTATTGGGTCGAAATAGGCTTGAGGATCTACAAGGGAGGCAACAGAATTTGCAATTGCCCCGTCTATCACTCTCGTGATGCCTATTTGACAGATGCTGGATTGATCTGCATTGGCCGTTTCAACATCAATCGCGATAAAGTCCATTTGAAGGCCTCGTTTGCCGGTACATTGTGGTTCGGTTTTATCGTATCGAAATGCATCCTGAAGTCGAGTGATCCGATCAGCTATTTGACAATCCCACCAAAACAGCGCATGATTCCGGGTGAGGCGTCGAAACCTCTTTCAACAGCGGATACCGCACCCGTCAGTCAGCGGTATTTTTGTGCCCGAAATCCGGACAATGGCCGGATTGCGTGTGCGCTTGCCTACGGGCGAGAGGGCGGTGAATACAATACCCGAAAGGGGAATAAGCCCGCCTGTCTAGCACAGGTTCTGAACCTCCCGCTCTCCAGTGGGTCGTCAGAAGCTCTCTGTGAGTGGTGTTTAAACGCCATGCTAGAGGCTTTCATGATGACTTGCCATTCCTCAAGGCAGAGGCGCGCTTGCGCTCTGTCTCATTCCCTAGACCAGATAGACCTAGCGCTAGAGGCTGAACGCACGCTGATTGATGCGATGCTGTTCGTCGCCAATGAGACGCTCTGCACAAGCCACCAAGGCCAAATGCTGCACGGTCTGCTCTATCTCCTCAGCGAACACCAAGCCAAAACCGAACAAGCCACCTCTGAAGCGCACAAAACGCTCAGGCAGTTCAAGCAATGTGAGGTGGCGTGATGGTTGACACGAAAAAGGCCTGCTGGGATGAGGCAGCAGGCCAAGTAAAGAGCGATGGAAACTCGCTACTGTTGGACGATTTAACTTGCGATAGCTTTCTTGGCTGCGTCGCTCAAAAATGCTGCGCGAGTCATCCCGCGCGCTTGAGCGACGGTATCGATGGCCGCAAGCAGGCCGATGTCGAATGTAACGTTAATTCTGCTAACTTTTCCCAGCTCCTCAACAAGGGGTACTTCCATAAGCAGCGCTTCATTCAGAAGGGCCGCGACAAATTCATCGTCAGCAGCGGCCGCTTTCAATTCGTCCATTCCGCGAGGTGCAGGAACTTCGTCTTCCTCTTCATGCATGCCCGCGATGTGGACCGACAGAGCTTCAATTGCGTTACGTTTTGCTTCTTCCAGAGTGTCTCCAAAACTTATGCAGCCAGGGAGATCCGGAAAAGATACGCCATAGGCGGTATCATCCTCTTTGTGGATTGTGGCTATATAGATCATCTCGTACCTCTCAACGCAATCATCCTCTTTGGCGGAATTTCGTGCGTCTCTATTTGTGTCCGTTATAAACGGTCTGGTTTTTTCCGTTATTCTACTAAACAGATGGATGAACCTTGGTCATCCATCTATCTAGTTGAAGCAAGCGATCTACTCTTTCGGCAGTCCTGCTTGCTTATAAATCGACATTACAGTTCCTTTTGGGAGATCCTTTTTCGGATGTGGCACTGTAACCCGACCTTTTTTTGTGGGATGTCTGAGTTGGCGGTGACCGCCTATGCTTTTAACCTCATACCATCCGTCATTTTCCAAAATTGCCAACAGTTTCTTCGAGTTTGTTTCCATCAATTCTCCTTTTCTTCTCTGGAATATGTGTACATATATACACACGAATGGTTCATTGGTCAAGCGAAAGTGTGTTTGATCGTGTGTATTTTTGAGCTGTTTCTTGTATCCACCAAGGCAAATGCTCAAGCTGGGAGGTCCATAAGCATGACTGACATTCTCATTCATCGTTCAACGCCTTCAGCGAACTACACGGTTGTGCGCAATGAGATCTTCGATGCTGGGCTTGGCATGGAGGCGTTGGGGCTGCTGACTTATCTGATCTCGCGCCCGGCGAACTGGAAGGTTTCGCAAGGCCAGCTTCGCAAGCAATTCGGGATCGGACGTGACAAGCTTCTGCGTATCTTGAAAGAGCTGGAAGGCGTTGGCTATATCGTTCGTCGCAGGCTGCGCGACCCTGAAACAAAGTCCTTCCAGAAGACGGAATTCTGCGTCTATGACCAGCCTGTGACGGATGAAGAGGGCGAGCTAGGCTGCGAAACTGAAGAGAGCGCAGAGCCACGCCCTGAAAAGCCGTCGCCGGAAAAGCCGGACACGGCTGAGCCGGAGTCGGCAAATCCGCACCTAACAAGTAATGATTATATAATTAATAATTATATTAATAACCCTAAATCCCAAGATCCGCCTGACTTCAGCGCCTTGATGGCGATGGAACCGCATGAACGGGCCAAGGCGATGAAGCGTTGGGGGCTGACGCCTGCCAGCTTTGGCAAGACAGCGCGAGAGATGGGGCTCAATCCGAGAGCGCTCAAGCAAAATCCGAGGGCCAAGGCGAAGGCCGGAACGCCTGTGCCGCCAGAGCGTCAGCGGGTGTTCGTGGTGCAGTATTCGCCTCAGTGGGAGGCTTGGGTCAAACATCGCGGCAGGGCCATTCCGACCGGCAACTATCGTGATCCTGAGACAGGGCGTTTCCTGACTGGATGGTGGTTCGATACCCTCTGGCCTCCGGGCTGGGCTGAAGGCTCGTAAGGCTCGGCAAGACAGGGAAAGGGGAAATCACCATGCCAAAGGCACCAAGCACGTTCAAGGCTCCATGGGCACCAAAGCGAACCAAGCAGGACAGGGAGCGGTGCAACGACAAGGAACGGCGCAAGCGGTATCCATGGCGCGGCTGGTACAAGCTGGCGGCGTGGAAGAAAATCAGGGCGCGGAGGCTGGCGAGCGATCCGCTTTGCGTGATGTGTCTGGCTGAAGGCAAGACGACAGCGGCAACCGTGGTTGACCATATCGAGCCGCATCGGGGCAATCGGGATTTGTTCTTCAGCTACGCTAACACGCAAAGCCTATGCGAGACGCACCACAACAGAGACAAGCAGCGGCTGGAAGCAAGTGGCGAGGCGCAAAGCCCATCGCCAAGACCAAAACCGGAGCCTGATTTCCATTTCTGATGGGGAGGGGGGAGATCAAATCTTCCCAGCTCCACCCCCCTGCGGACCGGCGGGGTAGACGGGTTTTTATGGGGCTAGAATTCAAAAGAAAAAACTCAAATTATTTGGTTTTTTGCTTAATGAGTTGAATAAGAACCTATGGTTGGTTAACGTGGTACAAAATGCAACTTTTGTGCAATTGAGGTCTCTAAATCAAAAGTCTGATATACTGATTTCAGAGTAATAACATGTTGACAGAATTATTAAATTTAATGCGTAAATTTTTTGATTTTAAAAAGGAAAAAATTCACAGAATATATTTGTTTGTTATTTTTTTTAATACTTTCATACAGTTTGCTTACTCAATTCGCGGAGAACTGGGGGAGGGGCTTGGGGCTTTGCAATATTTGCTTATGCCCATAATTACGTCTCTTTCTATATTTAGCGCATTTATATTTGTTAGGTTGATGAATAAGGATTTACTCTATGACCCAGATGTTCAAGATGGTTTTTATTTACTGGGATTTTGCGCGACCTTGTCGTCTCTAGTGGCTTCTTTCTCACATATCGTTTGGGCTTCTTCTGAAGACGCTGCTATTTTTTCGCCAGAAAAATTGTTGCCTGTGATTTCACAAAATGCTTCAGCTTTATCGACAACATTAGTCGGTTTAAGTCTTCGCGTTTACTTAACTTATAAATACTTCTCAAAAAATCCAGAATTTACACCATACGATTTTTCTTCAATTAATAGAGAATTAAAGAGGATGGTGAAGTTGACGAATAGTATGAATCAAACATACTCAGATTTAAATAAATCAATTTTTTCTATTTATAATATTGATGAAGAAGATGAAATAAGATTTGAAAATATGAAAAAAATTGCAGAAAAAACTTCCGAATTTTATCGTAATGCTAATGATTATTCCGATAAAATATTTGAAGGGATGCAGATATCAGCTCAAAAATTGGAAGAAGTTAATGCAGAATTCGTAAAAGCAATGATGTCAATCAATGCATATACTGAGGATGCAAGGGATTCTATAGGGGAAGTGTCCGATAAAGCGGAAAAAACTTCAGAATTTTATCTCAATGCTAATGATAATATCAATACAATACTTGGAGAATTAAATAAATCAGCAAAAATATTAGAAGATGTTAATGCGAGATTTGTAAATACAATTATATCAATCGATACGTATACTGGCCATGCGAGAGACTCAATAGTGGAGGCATCCGACAAATCTGTAATTTTAAAAGAAGATTTGGCGGAGGCGTCCAATAAAGCGGCATCGTTAAAAACTGATCTACAAGTTCTTGGTGATATTGATAAAACTTCAGTAAAAGCGAATTTGCAAACACATCAATTCAAGGAACTTGATGAATTTTTAAATAGTTTAGGACCATCAGATGAGGAAGTTTAACGTCATAGATATGACAATGTCCGAACTGATGGTCGTGCTCGTCATGATGGCGATGCTAATGTTTTTGTTTGATAGAGAACCTCTAAGTAAAAAGCATCTAGATGATCATAAAGACAGTGACATTGTATACAAATTTTCGGGATCAAAGTGCTATATAGAAAAGGGATTGGATGGAAAAGAAGAAATTTTGTTACGAAATGATAGTGACAGCAAAATTATGTTTTTTGAAAATGGTTCTTATGACATAAATCAAATTATGAAGGGGTGTTTAAATAGGATTTGCGAACATGTTGGCATTGAATTCAAAAATTATAACTATAATTATCTTTATGTTGCAGGGTATACTTCATCTGCAATGTTTAAGCGAAATATAAAAGAAGAAGAGGGTAGCTCAGATAAAAATGTTTTTACAAATAAGACGAGCTGTAAAAAAATGATCGATCATAATGCAATGATAGCATTAGGTGATGAGAATGATGGCGAACGATTAGCTCGCCATGAAAGCGATGATTGTAATTCGTTGTTGGGATACTACCGCGCGTACTCTGTGGTTGCCCACTGCGGACTCGTTGATGTCAATTTCAGAAAAGCTATTCATGAAGGTCGCGTTTTTACGATTTCTGGTGGTGAGTTTGTTGCAAGCAAAAAACCCGATGAACAGCGTGTAGTCCGTTTAAAATTGACTAACATTGGTATGTGACATAACACCTTTATCTCTGCGTTTAGATGAGATTTTTCAGTTTTTGTAACTTATCAACCAAATGAAATCCAATTCCATCATGTGAGGGCTGGCGGGTAACTGCTGGCCCTTTCTTGTGACTGGAAAGGCCTGCCCGGTTCTTTGCACCCGAACCGGGCAGGCCGCTTGGGGTTGATATGGCTAGAGGTATAAAACCGGATTTAGAAAATGTTGTTCAATTCAAGTCAGACGATGGGGTTTCGGCTGAGGTTCGAAACGCGCAATTAGCGGCTGATCTAAAGCCCTTTGACCTGACCGAGTATGAAGCGCAAATCTGGGACCGGATCGCGCCACAGTTGGCAAAACAGAACCGGTTGAAGGCGCATTTTGTTGATACGGTTGCCGAATATTGCCGTGCTTTGATCCGCATGCGGGCCTTGCGTTCGACCTTGCAGGAAGAGGGCGAGACTTATTCGGTCTCTGGGCGCAATGGCACGCAGTATAAATCCCGTCCTGAAGTCGCACAGCTTAACGAGACGTGGCGACAATGGCGCAACCTGACTGCAGCGCTTGGCCTATCGCCAACCGATGAACGCGGGCTTGCAGAAGGGCAAGGCGATCTATTCCCGGATGCTGATAATCCCTTTGCGGGGATGGGCGCATGAGCGCGCTTGTAATCGATGCTGAGCTATATGGGGCCTGCGATGGCTATGTGATCGATAGCACGATGAGTTTACGCAGTGCTTGGCAACCTTTGGAACTGGCTTTCGGCTTCGACCTGATCGAGACGGGCGGCATCATCAAGGCGGTTTCCCGAAAGGCCATTCCCCTTTGCGCCGATGTTGATCAAGAGCGCTTACAGGATACGAACGGCGAGAGCGGTGGCGAGCTGGTTACGCTCACACGGGCGCAAGAAAGCGAGCTCGCACGCGGCGTGCGCATTACCTATCTTAATGCAAACAAGGCCTATAATTCCGGCACAGTGACCGCTTGGAACAATTTCACAGGCGCAACGAATGTGTCTGAAAGTCAGCTGGCCATTGTCATGGATGAGGACAGGGCCCAAGGCGTGGCTGAGTATCTTTTGCAAGATGCTTGGGCCGCGCGGGAAACCGGACAATTTGCGCTTATGCCTTCCCTGCTGGCCTTGGAACCGGGCGACGTTCTGGAAGTGACCACGCAAAAGGGAGCGCGGGAATTGCGCTTGACCGATGTAAAGGACGGGGAAGGGCGCACTTGTGAGGCAAGCGGATTTATTGATGCCGGCTTGTCTGTTTCCGGTGCGCGCTATTCGATCCGGGCGACCAAGGCCAGTGCGGGGCTTTCGAGCATCATGGCGCGCTTTATGGATTTGCCTTTACTCCAGCAAGATAACGACCCGAATGCGGGCTATGTGGCGCTTTCTGCCAAGCGTTGGCCGGGGGCAGGGCTGGTGTTGCGTTCGACCAATGAAAGCAGTTGGCAAACGAATATTGAAATTTCCCATTCGGCCATCATTGGCGAAACCCTAAACGCCTTGGACAAAGGGCCGCTTTATGTCTTTGACCGGGGCAATGCGCTGGAAATCGAGATTTATAGTGGCTCGTTGCTGTCTGTCTCTGAAGAGGAATTATTCTCTGGCAGCAACGCCTTTGCCATCGAAACAAGCACGGGCGTTTGGGAAATCATTCAAGCGCAAACTGTGGAGCTGATCGGCACGAAACGCTATCGCCTGACGGATCTTTTGCGCGGGCAGCTCGGCACAGAAAGCGCCATGCTGGAAAGCGTCGCAGCCGGGGCGGCTCTGGTCTATCTTGATCAGGGCATCGCGCAAGCAGACATGGGGCTATCTGATATCGGCATTAGCTATTATTGGCGCTATGGACCGGAAGGCGAAACGGTTGGCTCTGATCTCTTCACGACCGAGCAACACGCCTTTAGCGGGCGGGCGCTCAAGCCCTATGCGCCAGTGCATGCCCGATGGGCAAGCGATGAGGCGGGCAATCATACCATTACCTGGATCAGACGCACGCGGCTAGATGGCGACGGGTGGGAGCTTTATCAAGTGCCGCTGGGGGAAGAGTTGGAGTCCTATGAAGTCGATATCATAAGCGGCGGCGACGTGGTGCGCACCATCGAGACAAGCACGCCAGAAGCCAGCTATAGCGCCACACAAAGACAGACCGATCTAGGCAGCGCAACGGCTGGCTATGAGGTGGCAATTTATCAAATCAGTCAAACAATCGGGCGCGGGGATGCGCTGAAGGTGGGGTGGGGGTGATTGTGCGTCTGGGCTTGGCAACTTTTAGCTAAAATGAAGGAGCACTGGCACACGCAATAAAAGGTGACCGGTAATCGAGACCGATAGGCGACATTCGACTGTTCTGGGGTGGCTCTGACGAGCTTGCCAAAAGCAGCTGTTCGCACGAGACGCAGCATTGGTCTCTCATTAAACCGCTTTAAGATGAAACAGCCTTGTCAGAGACAATGCGCTCCAGAGCGTTATATGCGTCCTGAGCAACATCGACCCTAAGATGGCATTTGGCTGAAGAAGTAACGTCAACGGGAGGGCTGATGTCTGCAAGCTTTAAGACCTGCCTGAGATGGGTCCCTGATAGAGGAATATAATCGAATTGCTCTCCAGAAAATCGATTATATATGCGGCCAATAAACCACTTGCTCCGCCTCTTTGCTTGTTTTGCTGAAAACAATCGAAAATGAAGAACCCCTAAGAGTTCCTGATCATCCAAGGGGGCGGCATCAGCAGCTTTGCTAAATGCTGAGAATGCAGGCGACATTCCCGCTGTTACCGCGTCTGAGAAACCCCGAGACGTCGCGCTCTGCTCTTCACTGATCCGAATGATCGGTTGCGTATTCATTGCACTGCCCAGAACCAATGAAATCCATATTCACCAAACAGCGAATAATACAACAATCAGGACAACCCATGGGATTAGTCCCAGCCATCCTGCCATGGTCGCGTCACACAAATATCGGCTGTCTTTTGAGCTCTTGAAGCCAAGCCAATTATATCTCTTTTCTTCAGACGATATTGGTTCGGCCGAAATGTAGCCAAATGACACAATGGGCAGCAGAATTCTAGCAGTTGAGTATCCAACGGCTTCAAGTAGAACATCATAAACAAACATAGGAACTCTCCTGCTTGCTGGGACAATGCACCAATAGAGGGTATTTGAAAATGGTACATCCGATTGTGATCAACAAACGGGGCCAACAAATTCGGCCCAAAGCGAGCATTCACGAATAGAGGCCCCCCGCAGTGCAACATCCCGTTAGCGGAAGTTCATGCCCTCAACGTCAAATTACCCATTTGGACGCCATTGTGCAGCGCCTAGTATCGGAGTTAGCATCAAGTCAGCCGACTAGTGACGCGCTTGATACCCGAGCAACTCCGCAAAAGCTATTTTTGCATGGCCCCATCAAATGGAGCTTAAATTAAGCATCTCTGTATCCATATGGGGAATTTACAGTCTGTACTATGGCCTCTTCGTATCTTAGTCTTGTCGCTTCCATTTCTACAGGATTGCGGGAAATTGTTGGATCCTTGAGTTTTAACTGCAAAGCATCGCACTCTGTCTGAAGGTCAAAAATCTGCTTGCTTTCAATCTCATCAATAAGGTCCAAAGCAGCTTTCCAATCCCCTTGTTTTACGGCGACTTTGGCTCGAAGTTGTAAGCTATCATAAAACCGTCCTGCACCATCTGCCATTGCGACAGTTTCCGCAAGAAGAGAGAAATCGTTTTCTTCGATAGCAACAGCGCAGTCCATTAACTGGAAGCTCAATCTATTGATGTTCGGAGCAGAACGGGCGATTTCGACCTGGCTTCGTGCCGTTTTGACATCTTTCTGTTGAAGCGCTTTAACTGCTTTATAAAGTGACAACTCACCTTGCAAGTCAGCACTAGGCTTCCATGTTGCTTCCAACTGGTTCGCTTCTTTATGCTTCCGAGCTCCTCTAAGTGCTGTGATTTTCAGGATTACCAAACCTGAATCTCTCATCAGCCGATCTTCATGAAATTCATCAAGAACATCCAATGCAAGATTAAATTTCTTTTGTCGAATATAACTTTTGACAAGAAGTCTAGCATTTCGAACCCGAAAGTGCCTTAGTTCAAAGGCTTTTCGAAGATTTACAGAAGCTTCTTTGTAATTTCTTTTTACATAAAAAGCGTAACTTCCTTTCAAATAGTAAATGGATGCCATCGCTCTTTTTTCCATGAAATCTAGAATGTCATCCGGATAATTGCCTGATCTAATTGCACAATCCCCGCCAGTGAAGAGTATTTGTTCAACCGCGTCGTCGGAAGTTTTCATCCCCATCGCGAATTTAGAAAGAGCATAAGTCTTTTGATACAACTCTTTCTGCTTCATGCCATGACTAACTCGAGCTCTGAAGAATAGATCTTGGACTAAAGTCAGCAGACTCGAGCTTGAGACCAACCCACTGATTTCGCTAGGAATACCTCCAGTAGAGCCAACCGAAGCTACCAACAAAGAATCAATTAGATCAGATTTGATGCCATTGACTTTCATTTCTTCATCGATAGCTGATCGAGCAGATTCAAACAAACTTCTGCTATCCAGACTGCTATCTCGCCTTACTAAAGATGAAACAATATCTGGGACGGAGTAATAACCACCTTGTGAGCTTTCTATAAGAGAGAAATCAAGCAAACCCCAGAGCTCTTCAGATAAAGTTTTTTTATCAGGTTCTCCCAAAATCTTTGATATCATCGATAGTGGCAAGCGAGGTATGAACCCGAGTAAATTGATTATTTTGCGTTGGTTAGAGGATAGAATGTTATTATCAAAAATAGATTCTAACATTTTTTCCTGAAATGCATATATCGGGTCAGGATTATTAACTAATGTATCAAAGGATCTTCCTGAATTTACTAGGGTGGATACGTACTTTGCAGTTGCTGGATGCCCGAGTATTTTCTTTGAAACATCGAATGCGAGACTTGCATCAAATAGCCTATCTTCGATTAGTTCACTTAGCATATATTGTATATCATCATCAGACAGCCTATCGACATAATATTGCTCTATGCTTTTGTGATTTGCAATTTCATCAATAGACAGCCGTCTTTCTGATACAAATATTACTCTCAAAGACGGGTGATCAGACCATAGCTTTAAAAGCTCACGAAACCAAGGCTTTAACTGTTTTGTCCGATCCCGAAGGCCCCAGCGGGTAGCAAGAATAACAGGCTGATTCAGTGCTTCAAAATGTAGTAAATACTGCAGTATTAAGTTCGCTTGTTCTGGCACTAGCAATCGTTGAAATGCGTCCATTTGCCGGATCAACTCGTCTTTATCCATTTGACCGTCGATGTCTTCCCGCAATTTTATAAAAATATCAACCGCTTCGGCCATTTCGGGAAGATCAAAAATTGGTCCTCCAGCGCGCATAGCAGGCAATGCGTGTTTGCGAATTGCCCTAGCGACAGATGTTCGACCTATTCCGGGCAGTCCCGTAATCACGATTTGCTGAATAGGCACCCCTTTCACTGCCGGTGCTTTGCCTATGTCAACAGATACTTTTCGAATTAGTTCTTCACGGCCTATTAACGCGATGCTACCAATCTTTTGCAGATCGAGCGCCTTCATTTGCAAGTGTAGAATAGTTCTGACAATATCGGAAGGACCGAAATTTTCCGTAGTAGTCATAAATTTTTTCATCCAAATTGGGAGGGTATTGTAAGTTTCTCCATTTATTGGGCAAACAAGTACTTGCAGGCTCTTTGAATTAATCTTTTTTATTTCCGCTAAATCTTTTTCAAAATCAACCCAGGGTTTATTAGTATATTTAGAATGGAATAATACAAATATCGAAGAATTTTCCACGCCCTCCTTCATTGCGTCAATACTTTCTTTACCTGGATGAATTGTGCGCAAATCGTAGAATGAAACGGCAGCATCTAAGCGTTTATATATATTTTCTACTATCTCCTTGTCTTCACTCGCGTGAGAAAGAAAAATAACGCCTTTTGGAGCTGACATATTGGTGCACCTTCTATTTTTTATCCTAAAAGCAAAGCCTGAAAGCAACAAATGCTTCAGTTTTTGTGGCATGATGATCTCGTAAATACTAGATTTTTGGCGAGGTCTAATCAACCAGTTAGTTGTATGCAGATAAAGACTCAATCGGTCCAGCAATGATTTTTCCCATCTTCTGCCTTATGCTGCTCTACCACGGTTGAAACGATATCTTGTCAGGCGGAGCAACCTGTCCGTTCTTACGGATTGTGCTATCTATGGTTAAGAAGGCAGCAGGTGAGAACATTGTATCTCGAATGACAGCTTCCGCCTCTAACCTCAGCAGTCTCGCACCTGCGGGAGATGACTAGTTGCCGCCCCTTTTGGAAAACAACCCTCTGAAGGCTCAAATTTCTGCTCATATTGAAAGCTCGCATTGTGCCAGTTTATGTTTCTCTCTGAACTCTCACTTCTCAACCACCACAAACCATCCCTTACCCTCGTGTTGACCGAAACCAACCGAGGGTTTTTCATGTCTGCTACAGCACTCTTGGCTTTGCCGTTTATCGCAGCCAATCAGAATCAGAAACACGTTACCCATAACGAAGCCTTGCGGATGTTGGACGCGCTTGTGCAGCTATCCGTATTGGATCGCGATTTGACAGCACCGCCTGAAGATCCAAGCGAAGGCGCGCGCTATATCGTGGCCGATGGGGCAAGTGATGCATGGGCTGGATGGGATGGCAGCATCGCAGCTTATCAAGATGGGGCATGGATTGAGTTTGTGCCTTTGACCGGTTGGCTTGCGTGGTTGGAAGATGAAAGCACGCTGCTTATGTATGACGGGGCGGACTGGTCGGATTTTTTAACGGAAAGCGTCGGTGTTGCTCTGGCCGGTGGTCTCTTTGACATGATCGGGATCAACGCCACGGCGGACGCAACCAACCGGCTTGCTCTTTCCTCGGCGGCGAGCCTTTTCAACCATGCCGGAAACGGTCACCAAATCAAGGTCAACAAAGCGGCGGAAACGGACACAAACAGTCTGTTGTTTCAAACAAACTGGTCAGGCCGTGCGGAAATGGGCTGCGCTGGTGAGGATGACTGGTCCATCAAGGTTAGCGCGGACGGGGCAAGCTGGCTTACGGCTCTTTCTATCGATAGCGCAACGGGCCTTTTGAAAGGCCTTAATTGGGTTGGTGATGTTGTTGACGGTGAGCTTGGGGCTGTCATTGAAAGCGGAACCAACACAAATGGAACCTATGTACGCTTTGCTGATGGGTTGCAAATCTGCACGTCTTTGGTGACCTCAAGTGCAAGCACTTATGTCATTTGGACCTATCCGGCTGAATTCTATGGCGCGGCGGAAAATGTGATGATGGGAGCGCGGGGCTTAACACCTTATCACGCGCAGCCCAACGGCTCGGGCTCAACGTCAACCATTGCCGTGAATTGTTGGGATCTGAGCGGCACGCGCGTTGAAACTGACATTACCGTTTTTGCAATTGGGCGTTGGAAATAGGGGCTATCATGCAAATCAATCTTATCCCACAAAGGCGCAATGATGCGCTTGAATTGTCTTTTGCCGATGATGTGTTGACCATCAATGGGGATGCTCTGGACTTGTCGGGCATTCCAGCCGGGGCAACCTTGCCGATCGATGCGGTGGATTGTAAATGGCTGACCTCGGATATCGAGCGCGATGCGGACGGGGTGCTTTCCCTCTCTCTCATTTTGCCGCTTGGCTTCATTCCCGACCCAACAACAGACGAAGCAAAAGCGGTGCTCTATCCCGATCCTTTGGAGGTGACCGAAGAGGGCGCAATCACATTACCAAGCTACGAAGCAACGGGGGCAACAGATGACAATAACGGTTGATCTAAGCCAGCTTGTCACGGCTGAAACCAAGGCCAGCACGGCGCTTGAAGCGGCAAAGGCCAAAGCTCTAGCCACAGTGACCGACCAAATCAGCGCGGCGCGGGGCGTGCTGATGACTGACTTGATTGGTCAAGAGATGATCTATTTGGCCAAAGAGCAAGAGGCGAAAGACTGGCAGGCCACAGAGTCGCCAGACCTTGCCGATTTTCCGCTTATGTTTGCTGAGGTGGGCATAACCGCCAGCACAGCGGATGACCTGGCCACGCTTTGGCTCACGATGGCCAACCAATGGCGACAAACGGCGGCAAGCCTTGAAGCGATCCGGCTTAAATCAAAAAGCGATATCAAAAGTGCGGCGAGCGCTGAAGCGGTGCAAAGTGTGGTTGATGCCATCGACTGGCCTGCTTAAGCCAGCCTGAGAAATCAACCAAGCCAAACCGGCCTTTACCCTCGGATTGATCAAATTCAACCGAGGGTAATTTTATGTCTAAAAGGGAAATCAAGGCCATCCAGAAGGCACTCAAGGCAAAGGGCTTTTATAGCGGGGCTATCGACGGATTGCGCGGGCGGCTGACTGACAGAGCAATCATCGATTTCAAGCGCTCTATTGGCTATCGGGCGCGCTCTTATGTGGGGCCACTCACAAAGGCCGCTCTGTTTGACGGGCGCGTCGACATGGTGACTGCAGGCCGGACCAAACGAGAAAAGGCCATTGCGGCGCTGGATGAACCAAAGTGGCTTCAGGTGGCGCGCTCTTATCTGGGCTTGCGCGAATATAAGGGCAACCGGCATAACCCTAAAATTCTGGAATGGTGGCTTAAAATCCGCATGCCTTTCACCGATGACGAAACCCCATGGTGTGCGGGCTTTGTTGGCGGGGTGCTGGAAGAATGCGGGATCCGCTCGACCAGATCGGCGGGCGCACGCTCTTACCTTTGGCAAAATTGGGGCTTGCGGCTGAGTGGGCCTTGTGTGGGCGCTGTGGTGGTGTTCTGGCGGGGAAGCAAGACAGGCTCAAAGGGGCATGTTGGTTTTGTGGTCGGGCGTGATCAGCATGGCAATCTGATGGTGATCGGCGGCAACCAAGGGGACGCGGTGACAATCCGGCCATTCTCGACAGACCGCGTCTTGTCCTATCATTGGCCTGAAGATGATATCCCATATAGTGGGGGCGGCTTTGATAGTTTGCCGCTTGTCAACTCGGATGGAACGCTTTCAACCAACGAAGCGTAAAAAGATATCAACGGGGCGGGAAGCCGTGAGACTCTTTGTGGGAAGGTTTTTACAACTCACAAATGGAGCACGTTTCATGACTTCCCGACTTTCATTTTTTCCAGCCCTTGCCATTGGCCTTGCTATGGCTTGCATGTGCGCGGCACCGGCCAGCGCGGCCACTATCGACTTTTCCCCTCTCACGTCCCTTGCAAATGATGTCATGCAGACTGTTGTCAGTCTGTTGGCCTCTGTGATCGTCGGCGGGGCCGCGTGGGCGGCAAAACGCTGGTTTGGGCTACAGGTGGACGCCAAACAGCGCGAAAGCCTGCATGGGGCCATAGAGCGCGGTATAAGCAGCGCCCTTGATGCCGCTCTTAAAAGGCTGGATGGCAAAACCACCCTTGAAATTGACAATGAGGTGATCGCGCAAGTCGCAAACTATGTGGTCAAGCTGAGCCCTGACGCGGTGAAATACTTCAAGCTGACACCGGACAAGCTGGCTGACCTGATCACGGCGAAACTCGGTGAGCGTTTCTTGCTCGATGCGGACATTGACGCGCAGCCAAGCGCATAATCCGGGAGGGCTGGCGGCATGTGGGAATGGATCATAGGCGCGTTGCTTGGCTTTCTGGGTGAGCTGTTGCGCTCACTTTATGCCGACTATACCGCCAGCCAATCCAACGAAGAGATTGGCCAGCTCAAAGAGCAAAAGGCCAATCTTGAAAAGCAACTCATTATCAGCAAGCAGGCGCAAGCCATAAGGGACAAGGTGAATGCGGAAACTGACCTTAACGTTCTTATTGACGGGCTTTAGCCTGTTGCTGGCGGGCTGTGCTTCGCAGACCATCACGATAGACAGCCTGTGCGAAGCACAAGCCGTGCCTGTCTCGCCAGAAATCAAGGCGCAGTTGCGCGCCTGGCTAACGCCTGAAGGCAAACTCAAAGCCGATGCACCCAAGGGTGCGGCGGCATTCCTTAAAAGCCTGCGGGCTAACAATGACCTTATCAAAAGCAATTGCAGCAAAGGGGCAGGTGATGACGACCGAGATTAAAGATTTGGTCTATATCGGGGGAATCGTTGTGGCCGTTGCGGGCTCTCACTTCATGCTACGCGCCCGCGTCATGGTTCTGGAAGAACGCATCAAGGGCTATTCCGAGGCCATGAAACGCATTTTCGAAAGCCTGAGCCGCATCGAGGAAAAGCTAGACGGGAAAGCGGATAAGTAAGGGAGGTAGGTGCAAAAAAGGTGTGCCGACTTTTGTGCGGAAGATATGCACGGTCTGTTCTTCCAGTTCCGCTTTTTCCGGTTGCTTACTCTATTGAATTATCAGAGAAATTTTGGCTGGGGATCCTGGACTCGAACCAGGACCGACGGAGTCAGAGTCCGCTGTTCTACCATTAAACTAATCCCCAGTACAATCAATGGCTTGCGCCAAAGCTTTAAAGAAGCGGTAGAACGTTGTAATTTAACGTTGTGCGGGGTTTCTATCCCCCCCGAGCACGGGCGTCAAGAGGGGTTTTTGAAAAAGGTGTGACAGTGGACGGTTTTTGCTTTTTTCCCACAGGAGCTTCAATCGCGCTTTTGGTTATGGTGGGATTGGCAAAATTCTCTCTAGCCCTCGAAAGCGCAGGGAATGGGCCAAAAGGAGCGGTTTGCGAAATGCAATTCGTGGCTTGCCCTTTGGCTTGAGGCTGCTAGACTAGAGGGGACAACATAATTGAATCACAAGCTGCGCGCCGTGATTTGTCCTCATGATTGCAGCGCAGCAGGAGACAGATATTGGCACAAGATGGTGGCGAGCCCCCAAACGGGGGCCGTGCATCTGCTGGCCTTAGACGTGTGCATAGAGGGAAGAGTGGATCTGATCGCAATAGATCCATCTCAGCCGGGGAAAAAAACACGGTACCTGTCGGTATAGCTGATGACGGGCCTGAGACATCAGGCAAAGCCCGTTCATCGCATAATACTGAGCAACAGGGGCACTCTGCTCATAGACAGGCAGAGGGCTCCAATGGTCAGCAGCAAAAGCGAAAAAGGCGTCGCTCGCGCTCCCGCAAGAAAAGAGACAATGCTTCGGGGGCAATGGTTTCGCAAGAGCGCCAGAATGCGCAGCCAGAGGCTAAACACTCCCATGAAACGGATGAATTCCGTTCCATGCAAGGGAAACGTGCGCCCGAAGTTTCATCCGACAATGGGAATGCTTCAGGAAAACAGACCGGTCGTTCGCAATCCGAAACGGATCATGGCGAGAGCGACCGTGATCGATCGTCTGGTCACCTCAATCAGAGCCGCAAATCCTCTCGACGCAAAAGACGCGGGGGGCGGGGCAATGATGCGTCCAGGGTGCCCAGTGGAGCAGGTCAGCGTAGTGAGGTAAAGTCCACTCCGACGCCCGCTCATGGAATTAAAGCGGCTGATCAAGTTTCTAGCGTCAACAAGGCCGATGGGGCAAAGAAAGACCTGAATGGGGCAAAAGGTGCAAAGTCTGTGCCTCACTCCGCGCCGAAATCCCAGTCAAGACCGCATCAGGCGACGCACTCCCATGCTCCTCACTATGCCAGTGGCGGCGAACCATATGCTGCATTGGATCTGGGCACGAATAACTGCCGCTTGCTCGTGGCTGAGCCTTATGGCCAAAGCTTCCGCGTGGTGGATGCCTTCTCGCGTATCGTGCGCTTGGGGGAAGGGCTGTCTCAATCCGGCCGGTTGAGTGAAGAGGCGCAGGACCGGGCCATAGCCGCGTTGAAAGTTTGCCAGTCCAAGCTTAGCTATCGCTCCGTCAAACGGTTCCGATTGATCGCCACTGAAGCCTGTCGGCGAGCAGCGAATGGTGGAGCTTTCCTTCATCGCGTGCAGCGTGAAACGGGGTTGCGTCTGGAGATCGTGGATCGGGAAACAGAGGCGCGTCTGGCTGTTTCCGGCTGCGCATCACTGGTTCATCCGGAAGCTGATGGCGTTGTGCTGTTTGATATCGGAGGCGGATCGTCTGAAATCGTCTGGCTGGATCTTGATCCGCTGTCAGAAGAGGGCGTTGTGCATCCTGGCGAAAAACGCAATCGACAGACGCGCCGCGCCATGCGGCATCTGTCAGAGCGTATACGCTGCTGGGCTTCGCTTCAGGTTGGCGTTGTCACCTTGTCGGAGAAGCACGGTGGTAAAGTCGTTACCCGTGCCCACTTTGAAACCATGGTGGAAGAAGTGCGCGGCATGCTGGGGGATTTCGAAGAGCGTGATGCACTTGCGAAGGCCATCGAAACCAAGCATATCCATATGCTCGGCACATCGGGCACAGTGACCACACTGGCCGGGGTGCATTTGGGGCTTGAGCGCTATGATCGCAGGCAGGTTGATGGCACATGGCTGACGGCAACCGAATTGCGGGATATGATCGGACGCGTGCTCGACATGAATTTCCAGGAACGGATGAATAACCCTTGCATCGGTGCTGATCGCGCCGATCTGGTTTTGGCAGGTTGTGCCATTCTTGAAGCCTTTCACAGGGAATGGCCCTGTTCGCAGCTGCGCGTTGCCGACAGAGGCTTGCGCGAGGGCATTCTGATGGAAATGATGATTGATGATGGCGTCTGGAACCCACAATCCAATCAGGCCGGCAAGAAGACATCGGGCAAGAAAAAGCGTTCACGCCGCAGGGGAAGCCGGGGGCATCGTGGCGGGCATGGGCGTGCCAAGACTACATGAATGCCTTTTGCAAGAGACCATGAGCGCCTATATGGGTGCAAGAGATAACTGGATCAAACCGAAATGTAGCGGCGATTGCGAACCATATTGGTTCCGCCGCCTTTTCGTCTAATGAAACAATCGGAGCCTTGACGATGGCTAAAAAATCCGGCGGTGGAGAGGGGCGTGACAGCCGCGGCCACCGCGTTGAAAAGGTAAGGGTCAAAACGGCCCGTGGGCGCAAAAGCTCTTCCACACGCTGGTTGCAACGCCAGCTGAACGACCCTTATGTGCAGCGCGCCAAGCTGGAGGGCTTCCGGTCGCGCTCGACCTTTAAATTGATCGAAATGGATGACCGCTTCCAGTTTCTGAAACCGGGCATGCGGGTGGTTGACCTTGGCTGTGCGCCGGGCGGATGGTGCGACATCGCTGCGCGCAGGGTGCAGTCCAACAGCGACAACCCACTGGTGGTGGGTATCGACTATCTGGGTATGGATCCTCTGCCAGGTGTGACCGTGCTGCTTAAAGACTTTCTGGATGATGATGCTCCACAGATGCTGATGGATGCGCTGGGGGGGCACAAGCCCGATATCGTCCTTTCGGACATGGCCGCGCCAACGACGGGCCACCAACAGACAGACCATCTGCGCACCGTGCATCTGTTTGAAGTTGCAGCCCTGTTTGCCAAGGAAAACCTCAAACCGGGCGGCGTATTTCTTTCCAAGGTATTCAAGGGTGGCACCGAGCATGAAATGCTCGCCGAGTTGAAGAGGGACTATCAGTCCATCGCTCATATCAAGCCACCGGCAAGCCGCAAGGAAAGCCCTGAAATGTATGTGTTTGCCAAGGGCTTTCGTGGTCAATCCGCACAGGATGACGAGGAATAGGACGCCCATGGATGTGGAGATCAAGCCGTTTGCGAAGGAGAAAGGAGACGCACTTTGCGCCTTTCTCAAGCAATGCTGGCTTGATACCTACATCAATGAAGTGGGGCGCTGTGCGACGGAAGGGCTGATCCGCAGCATGCTGGAAGATGGTATTCACTCGCTCGTGCCCGGGCGGGATGAAAAAGCCTATCTCGCCTCTATCGGAGCCCGGCTCGTTGGTTCCATCATCTGTGCCCATCGGCATCATTTTCTCTATGTCTGGGGGCTTTATGTGGCTGAGGACATGCAAAGGCGCGGCTTGGGCTGCGGCCTGCTCGATCGCGCCATGATGGGGCTACACGTTGATACGATTGTCGAAGTGAGCGTGTTGCAGGCGAGCAAAAAGGCAAGAGCTTTTTACGGCAAGCTTGGTTTTCGTCAGGTGGGTGAAGCGCACCATGATATGGGAGCGGGAAATCCGGTTGCTTCTCTCATTCTGCAAGCTCCGGTCGCTCATATCCGGCAAATTGCCTGCAGCTGAAATCCTCTGTTTACGAGCAAATATTGAACGATAAGCATTTTTTCTCACCTCGAGTGATCCATCCTTTGCGCTGCTGCGTAGAGAGACCATAAGAAAAGTGAACCCAGACTTATCGCTCCGTTTCCCTGTGCTCTCGGTGTCCCCACACTTCTGAGAGCATGGTTGAAGCGGAGCAATTATTTGGGGCCTTTCGACACAGCACCTTTTGATCGAATTCAGTATTGCGATAATTTCATGTATTTTTACGCATCAGTGGTGCATATGGCCGGACGCATTGCTAAAATTGGATATCCGGCGCGCGAACCATACGGTGCAAGATGACCTTTTACACCGACGTGCGACCTTTAAATAATCTTGACCGAGATGAGGACCACACCATGAATGAGAATTGGCCCGAGAATCACCCCGCTGTTGCGTTCGGCAAAATCGGCATCCTGCTAGTCAATCTCGGCACACCCGATGGCACTGATTACAAATCAATGCGTCGATATCTTAAGGAATTCCTCTCGGATCAACGCGTGATCGAAGAACCCAGATGGAAATGGTGGCCTATTTTGAATGGCATCATTCTACAGACGCGACCGCAAAAGTCTGGCAAAGCCTATGCCTCCATCTGGAACAATGAGAAAAATGAAGGGCCTCTTCTAACCATCACCCGCAGTCAGAGTGAAAAATTGTCAGAGCGCTTGGCCTCTATGACGTTGGCCCGGCCGGTGGAAGTGGATTATGCCATGCGCTACGGCAAGCCTTCGATCAAATCGAAGATCACGGCGCTGGCCGAGAAGGGGTGCGAGCGTCTTCTTGTTTTGCCGCTCTATCCGCAATATGCCGCAGCAACTACGGCCACGGTCAATGATGTGGTGTTTGATGTGCTCAAGGAAATGCGCTGGCAGCCGGCTCTGCGCACCTTGCCGCCATATCACGACAATCCCGCCTATATCGAAGCGCTGGCGACCTCGCTCAAGAACAGCCTGTCCAGGCTCGATTTCGAGCCGGAGGTTATTCTTGCCTCCTATCACGGGATTCCAAAGCGATATTTTGAAAATGGCGATCCATACCATTGTCATTGCATGAAGAGTTCCCGCCTTGTACGCGAGGCTATGGGATGGTCCAAGGACTATATGCGCACCACATTCCAGTCCCGCTTCGGACCGGAAGAGTGGTTGCAACCTTACACGGACAAGACTGTCGAGAGCCTAGCCCAGTCCGGTGTCAAGCGCATTGCAATTTACAATCCGGGCTTTTCAGCTGATTGTCTTGAAACACTCGAAGAGATCGATGGCGAAAATCGCGAGATCTTCATGGAGCATGGTGGCGAGAAATTTGCCCATCTGCCGTGCCTGAATGACAGCGAAGAAGGCATGGACATGTTGGCGAGTCTGACGATCAACGAACTTCAGGGCTGGATCTGAGATTTTAGGTGGCAAAAAGCGGATAAGTCGAACGGCTTTTTGGGGCGTTTGAAATTTCTGTCTTTCGGTTACGGGGCATATGAGCAAGAAAGACAGCGAGAATCCAGCCTTTTCCAAATGTCCTTTCAGGTGCGGGAAAGACCCTTTCCCTGCCTGAGCCTTTGAGTTTATTATCGCAATGATGCGGGTTGGTACAGTCTATCCATAACAACCAAAGGTAGAGTTATGGAGCAGACAACAAACCTAGCCTTGCCCTATATCGTGGGCAATCAGAACCAGAAACACATCACCCACAACGAAGCTCTGCGGATGCTGGATGCGCTCGTGCAGCTCTCTGTTGCAGATCGGGATCTCTCTGCACCGCCAGATGAGCCTAGCGATGGTGCGCGCTATATCGTGGCTGATGGCGCCAGCGATGCCTGGAATGGATGGGATGGCAGCATTGCAGCCTATCTCGATGGGGCATGGACCGAACTGCAACCGCTGGCCGGCTGGCTCGCCTGGCTTGAAGATGAGAGCAAACTGCTCTGTTTTGACGGCACAGACTGGTCAGATTTCATTATCTCTGGAGTCGGCAGCGCTCTGGCAAACGGATCATTCGACAAACTTGGTATCAATGCCACTGCCGATGCAACAAACAGGCTTGCGCTTTCAGCTGGCGCCAGCCTGTTCAACCATGCCGGAAATGGCCATCAGATCAAGGTCAACAAGGCGGCTGCCAGCGATACAAACAGTTTGCTGTTCCAGACAAACTGGTCCGGACGCGCAGAAATGGGCTGTGCGGGCGATGATGACTGGTCCGTCAAGGTCAGTGCCGACGGCAGCTCCTGGACAACAGCATTGCAGGTAGATGCAAGCAGTGGGCTTCTGTCCGCCACCAATTGGGTTGGTAGCGTCTCGAACACAGGGGTGGGGGCCATCCTTGAAAGCGGAAGCAACGCGAACGGTACTTATGTACGCTTTGCCGATGGTTTGCAGATTTGTACGTCTCTGGTCACGTCAAGCGACAGCACCTTTATCATCTGGACCTATCCGGCGGAATTTTCTAGCGCTGCGGAAAATGTCATGATGACGGCGCGCGGTCTCACACCCTATCATGCCCAGCCCAACGGATCTGGGTCTGCCTCAACCATCGCCGTGAATTGCTGGGATCTTGACGGCAATCGCGTTGAAACCGACGTCACTGTTTTTGCGATCGGTCGCTGGGTTTAAGGAGCCATCATGAAAATCAATCTTGTACCACAAAGACGCGATGATGCGCTCACCTTGTATTGCGCTGGAGACGTGCTGACGATCAACGGGCAGGCGCTGGACCTGTCAGCCATCCCGGCGGGTGGAAAACTGCTTCTTGAAGACGTGGATTGCGAATGGCTCGCTTCTGATATTACGCGGGATGAAGAAGGCGATCTGACGCTCTCACTCATTCTGCCTCATGGCTATATTGCCGATCCAACCACGCAAGCGGCAAAAGCGGTGCTCTATCCCTCTGCGATCAACGTGACAGACGATGGGGCAATCACACTGCCGAGTTATGAGGCCACCGCTACCGCGCTTTCCTAGCGCTCTCCGAACAGGACAAAAGAAAAGGCCATCCCGGTCGTAGCAATCCGGGATGGCCTTTCTATTCTTCCTGCTGATCAGATATCAAACAGCTTTGGTTGGCAAGGAGGTTTGAAGCCCATGATCCACCATCACCTGCCACGCCTCTTCTGGGGTATCAACGATGATGATATGGTCTACATCCTTGGGCGAGATCGTGCCATGCTCGATCAGGATGTCGAAATTGATGAGATTCTCCCAGAATGCCTTGCCAAGTAGAATGATGGGCATGCCAGAGGCCTTGCCGGTTTGCTTGAGAGTCAGGATATCAAACAGCTCGTCGAGCGTGCCGAACCCGCCCGGGAAGGCCACCAGAGCATTGGCCCGCATGGCAAAATGCATCTTGCGCAGGGCGAAATACTGGAATTGGAAGCTGAGGCCCGGTGTGACATAGGGATTGATATGCTGCTCGTGTGGCAACACGATATTAAGGCCGATATTCTTGGCGCCAGCATCATGAGCACCGCGGTTGGCTGCCTCCATGATACCGGGGCCGCCGCCGGTACAGATCACGTTGTGATGCGTGCCGTTGGTCGGATTAAGCGCACCACCGCGCTCGGAAACGATGCGGCCCAGTTCCTGCGCCTGCTGATAGTATGGATGATCCTCTTTCAGTCGGGCACTGCCAAACACCACCACAGTTGACAAGATGCCATGATCCCGCATGCCAAGGTCGGCCTTGGTGAATTCAAGCTCGAGGCGCGCTCCGCGCAATTCTTCGCGGCGCAGGAAGTTGACGTCTTCATAGGCGAGCAGGTCATTGGTATTGGTTTGATCATGTTGAGGTGAATTTGATTGCATAGGGAACAGTCACTTCTCTAGTCGTTGCCAAATGGATGATAAAGGGCGGCATCTTCTACTTTATAGATAGAACAAGTTGACGCGTTTTTAAGGGAATATGATATAATTATTTCAAGGAGATGTTGCATTCCGTCATCAGCGTGAAAGGATAACAGGCGAGGGGAAAGAACACACAACAAAGCAAACCTTTTTAAGTCCAAGATCAAAAGGTCGCTCATCAAACGACCGGGAGGAAGTGCGAAAATGGATGTAAGGCTCAAATTCTGTGGTGCTGCGGGCATTGTCACCGGCTCATGCTATCTTGTGCAGACGGCGGGACACAAGTTTCTGGTCGATTGCGGCATGTTTCAGGGCACAAAAACCGTCCGGTCTCTCAATTATGACGGCTTCCCCTTCGATCCGGCAGAAATCGATTTTGTTTTGCTAACCCACGCCCATATCGATCATTCCGGCTTGCTGCCCAAACTCTATAAGCAAGGGTTCAATGGCCCCACCTACATGACCGAGCCGACCAAGGATCTGTTGGCCGCGATGCTGCCTGACAGTGGCCATATCCAGGAAATGGATGTGATGAACCTTAATCGTCGCAATGCGCGGCGTGGCAAGCCGCAGATCGAGCCCATCTATACGCAGGAGGACGCGCAGGCCTGTCAGGACTATTTCGAGCCGGTACCCTTTGAGGAATGGATGACGATCGAAGGCATCCAGGCCAAATTCTGGAACGCGGGCCATATTCTGGGATCTTCATCCATCGCATTGGAAATTCCGTCCGACGATCCTGATGAGAAAAGCCTGCGTTTGCTCTTCTCTGGCGATCTGGGGCCAGATCACAAGCTGTTCTATCCCGATCCGGCCGCGTCGAGCGACTATGACTATGTGATTTCCGAGAGCACCTATGGCGGGCGCAATCGCCCGGATGTCACGCCGGACGAAAAGCGCCAGATCCTGCTGGAAGAGATTCAGCTTGGCCTCAAGGATAACGGGCTGTTGCTGATCCCGTCCTTCGCCGTTGAGCGCACGCAAGAGCTACTCGCCGATATTCTCATTCTGCAGCATACCGGGCAATTGCATGATGTGCCGGTGTTCCTCGATAGCCCGCTGGCGATCAAGGCAACGGAGGTGTTCGTCAAGCACGCCGGGGATCTGGAAGATATCGAGAATTTCGTCGACAAGCTCGACACATCGCGTATTCACTTCACCCAGAGCGTGGAAGAGAGCAAGGGACTGAACCGCATCAAGTCCGGCGCGATCATCATGGCCGGTAGCGGCATGTGTGATGCCGGGCGCATCCGCCACCATATCAAGAACCATATGTGGCGAACCAACACCACGCTGTTGCTGGTTGGCTTTCAGGCCGAAGGTTCCCTCGGACGCTTGCTGAGCAACGGGGCCAAAAAGGTCCGCATTCAGGGCGAGGAAATCCGCATCCGTGGCAAGGTCCGTCAGCTGGAAACCTATTCCGGCCACGCTGATGGCGATGAACTGATCGAGTGGATTTTGGAGCGCCAACCTATCCGCCACGGATTGTTTCTGTGTCATGGCGAACAACAGGCATCAGAGGCTCTTAAAGCCGATCTGATCGCCAAGGGGCTGCCGGAGAAGATGATCACCGTGCCTGCCATTGATGACGAAGTGAGCTTGAAGGTCGAAGGTGTGGCCGAATATGCACCGAATATCAAGCATCGTGTCCAACAGTGTGACGTCTGTGGTTGGGACGCTCATAACGAGTTTGCCGAGCTTCAGATTGATCTTAAGGAAGCCTTCGACAAGCTCGCCGATGAAAAAGCGCGCAGGGCCTTGGCGCGCCGCATCAAGCGGGCATTGGAAGCGGCTGAATAGGGTGGCTTGATAATGGATCCGGCTTTCAGCACTCGAAAGCCGGATTTTTCTATTGATGGCCCGCTTAGAGCTTGCTTTCGACATAAGCCAGAAGCTGGGAAAAGTCCGTAAAGCTAAAGGCATGGGGGAGCTCATCCAGAGGTGTCTGGCGATAGCCATCAGCATAAAGCGCACAGTCAACACCGGCGGCTGCGGCGGTAGCCGCATCCACTTCGCTGTCCCCAACAAACAGGCAATCTTTCAGATCAAACCCTTCATAGCTGACCCAGAGAGGCTCGGGAGAGGGCTTGCGCTGGGGCAAGGTATCGCCGCCAATGACCTTTGAGAAGAAATGCTCGAAATCTAGATCCTGAAGGATGATCCGGGTTGGCGCTTCGGGCTTGTTGGTGCAAAGGCCAAGCACCAGGCCCTTGGCTTTGAGGCCTTCAAGACAGGCGCGAACACCGGGAAAGGGCTGGGTATTCTTGTCTTCGAGCACCAGATCATAAGTGGTCAGATATTCGCCAATGATTGCCTCGCGATTGCTGTCGTCAAAAGGTAGCTCTGCAGCCTTGCAAATCTTCTCCACCAGTACCGGAACGCCATTGCCGACAAATGAGCGGACTTGTGCCAGCTCCAATGGCCCATATCCATGCGCATCAAGCATTTTGTTGGCCGTGGCGTAAAGATCAGGCACGCTATCGACCAGTGTGCCATCCAAATCGAATACAATCGCTTTCATACTGGTTTATTCCTTATTTTCGGGTTGGGCCCCGGCTCGTTTGGCAAGCCTTGTTATGGGATAAAGTGAGATGTCCTTCGTTGCAATGCCAAGGCGCACATCATACCCGATTGAGCCAAGCAAATTGCGCATAGGAGCCATTTTGCTCTTCATTTTCTGCAGGGTAGTGAGCTTCTCGGTTGATGGGCTTACTATCTGTGCAATTTGTTATCATAGTGACATCAAGACGGTTGCTTGTAAGTGCATCGGCCAGAAAGGCCATGGAAGGCTCCTGCAAAGAGCGCCGATCTTACTCTTGCCTTCAAAGCCATTTGGCATCAGCGAGGAAAATCTCATGCGCGAATTCACAATCACCGGGGCTCAGGTTTATCTGCCAAACCAGATCGTTGAAACCACTGTAACCGTGACTGATGGCGTTATTTCCGATATTGGAGCAGATGTGCGTGGGGAAGAAGTTGAAGGCACCGGGCGCATTCTCGCACCGGCATTGATTGATGTGCATGGCGATGCCTTTGAGAGACAATTGATGCCCCGTCCTAACGTTTTCTTCCCAATGGAAGCGGCCATCCTGGAGACTGACAGGCAACTGGCTGCGAATGGCATTGCGACCGCCTACCATGCCCTTTCCATTAGTTGGGAGCCGGGGCTGCGCAGTATGGATCGGGCACGGGAAATGATGGACGCGCTCACCCTGTGGGCGCACCGACTATCGGTTGAAAATCGGGTTCAATTGCGGTGGGAGACCTTCTGCCTTGAAGGCATCGATTTGCTGAAGGAAGCCCTCGAAGGACCGCTCATGCCGTCTCTGGCTTTCAATGACCACACATCCATGGCCATGCTACATCCTGACATTATTCAGCAAAAGAGGCCATTCGAGCATTCTTCCCTGTTCCGTATAGCCGATACGGATACCCCGGAATTTCACACCAAAATGGCCGGGCGTGCGGATCGCTCGGGGCTTTCTGCTGAAGATTATGTGGATTTGATCAAGGACCGCTGGCAGAGGCGCCCGAGGGTAAAAGAGGCCATCGCGGAAGTCGGGCAATTGGGGCGCGAGAAAAATGTCCCGATGCTCAGCCACGATGATACGCAGGATGAAACGCGAGATTTCTATCGCCGTCACGGCGCCACGATTTCCGAATTCCCAATGACCGTAGCCGTTGCCGCTGTCGCTCAGGAACGCGGCGATATGGTCATTTTCGGTGCGCCAAATGTTGTGCGCGGTGGCAGCCATCTTGGGGAATCTCCCAATGCGGCAGACATGGTGAAAGCCGGTTTGTGCGATATTCTGGCCTCTGACTATTATTATCCGGCGATGCTCGCAGCTATCGCGCGCATGGATGCGGATAATCTCGCTGACCGCCTGACTCTCTGGAAGCTGGTTTCAACCAACCCTGCGAAGGCCATGAAGCTGTATGATCGAGGAGAAATAAAGGTCGGCAAGCGCGCCGATTTGGTGCTGGTTGGTTGGCCTCAGGGCCATATGCCAGCCATTCGCCACACCTGGGTTGCCGGTCGCACGGCCTATTGCGCTACGCCTAGAGGCTAAAGCGAAGAGGCGAGAGGGAGGAGACCTCTTCGGCCCTTGGGTCCGCATTCAGGGCCCGAGAGGGTGGGCAACCTGATTTGCAGCGCTTCAGCGCGAGCGACCGACCTCTTGGTTTCCTTTTGGTTTTTTCGTCCGGATGACAATTTGGGTGGTGATGTTACTGATCGCGCCGTTCAACGAGATCGGGGTCCGCAGTGATGGGGCGGTAGATTTCCACCCGATCTCCATCCTCAAGCACTTTTCCAAGCTTGGCTATGCGCCCGAAAATCCCTACTTTCTGTGTTTCTAGGTCAATGTCGGGAAACTGGTCCAGAAGCCCGGATCTGTGAATGGCTTCCTCTATGGTGCAGCCGTCGGGCATCTCCATCTTCAACCAGACCTTATGGGTTGGAGTGACATAGGCAACGCCGATATTCATGATGCAGTCTCCTATATCGTGATCTGTTTGCCCACGGGCTCGATCGGGTCGTCTTCCACCAGCCGTGCCTTTTCAAACTGATTATCGATCAGCCGCTTACCGACAATAATGAGGCTGAGCATGATGAAGCCCCCCGGTGGTAGAATGAGAATGAGAAATCCGGAATAGTCCGGGATGACAGTCATTTCCAAAAAGCTGAAACTTGGCCCCAGCAACAGGGACGCTCCGGCAAAAAGGGTGCCTGAGCCCAGAATTTCGCGCACGGCACCAAGTAGGATGAGCGCAAAGGTGAAGCCGACCCCCATCATCAATCCATCGAGCACCGAAGGTAAGACGCGAGCCTTGGAGGCAAAGCTTTCCGCCCGCCCCAGAATGGCGCAGTTGGTCACGATAAGCGGAATGAACAGGCCGAGAATCTTGTAGAGATCGTGCAGGTAGGCATTCATGAACAGATCAACGATGGTCACCAGACCGGCAATGATGAGCACATAGGCGGGAATGCGGATCTCGGGCTCGATGAAATTGCGCAGCAGCGAAATCAAGAAGCCGGAGGCCACGAGGACCGCCGTTGTGGCCAGACCAAGGCCCAGTCCGTTGGTGGCCGTGCCGGTGACCGCCAGTAGCGGACACAGCGCCAGCGTTTGCGAAAAGAGGATCGTGTTGGTCCAGAGGCCCTCAAGGGTGATCTCGCGATAGCTTTTTGTCATGATCCGCTTCCTTCTTCGCAAATGCCTTTCGGGCAGTGGACGATTTGCTCTTGATGAGCCTTGAAAAACTGCAGACCATTGCGCACTGACAACACCACCGCGCGCGGGGTGATTGTGGCGCCGGATAGCTGGTCAAAGTAGCCGCCGTCTTTCTTTACCTTCCACTTTTCAGGAGCAGGATCACCAAGTGAACGGCCAGTAAATTGCTTGATCCAGTCTCCGCGAGAGGACTCTATCCGATCTCCCAACCCCGGTGTTTCCGTATGCATCAAGACCTCAGTGCCGAGCAGAGAGCCTTCCTTGTCCACGCCGATCAGCGACAGGATCGGACCTCCATAGCCCACGGCACTCACCTGATAGGCGACCGCTGCAAAAGCACCATTTTTATAGGCCGGATAGAGCATGGTCTCGGTGCCGTCAGCGGCTTTGAGGGCGTAGGCATCCTTGACCAGATCATTGTCATGCAAGGCTGCCGGAATGACCTTGGCGAGTGATGATTGCAGGTCTTCCTTTTGTCTAAGGGCGATTGGCTCCAGTGTTGCCAAATGGCTGGACGCAAGAATGAGGGCGCAGATCAGGCAGAACCCACCCAACAGCACTGACAGATAGATCGGGTTATCGCGATGGCGCTCATAGAAAGCTGCAAGTCTTTCACGGCTCTTTTGCCAGGCCGAAGGAGAGGAGTCCGGCGTCTGCAAATTGTCTGCATTGATGTCCGCATCGCTCATCTTGCCTCTCCCTTCTTGGCTTCTTTCAGCTTGATCGGGTCGCCTTTTCGGGTGCGGCCATAGATGCGCGGCTTGATATAGGTATCAATCAGAGGCACGGTTGAATTCATCAAAAGGATCGCGAAGGCAACGCCTTCAGGATATGCAGCCCAGGTGCGAATGATGAAGGTCAGCGTGCCGACCCCAGCCCCGAAAATGATCTTGCCCAGGGGCGAGCCGGGGGCGGTGACATAATCCGTGGCGATGAAGAAGACCGCAAAGGCAAAGGTGCCCGAAACCAGATGCACGAGCGGGCTTGGGAAATGGCTTGGATCGAGCAGATGGGCAACGCCGGAAAGGGCGCACATGGCTCCAATCATGGCCACCGGTATGTGCCAGCTGATGACGCGGGTAGCGAGCAGAAAAAGGCCGCCGATGAGGGCCAGAATAGCAGAGGTTTCTCCCATTGAGCCGGGTGCAAAGCCGATCACCATATTTCTGAGGTCGAAGGACTGGGCAAGGATCTGCTGAAGCACTTCGCCGCGTCCCAGTTCGGTCTTGATCGTGCCCAGAAGGGACGCGCTGGTAATCGCATCAATCTCGGGATGCCCGCCGAAGGTAATGGCCAAGCCGCCAAGAAAATCCGGGGCGGAGTCGGCAAAAATCGGCTGAGGGCCAAGAAACTGGGTCATCTGGATGGGGCAGGAGATCAAAAGAACCGTGCGTGCCACCATGGCCGGATTGAAGACATTCTGTCCGAGACCTCCAAAGGCCTGCTTGGCCAGCGTGATCGCGATGATCGAGCCGACAGCCCCGATCCACCATGGTGCCCATGGCGGCAGGGTCATGGCGAGAAGCCAGCCCGTCAGGATGCCCGAGCCATCCATGATATGCAGCATCACAGGTTTCTTCGCCATTTTCAGGCAGAGGGCTTCGGCGAGAATAGCCGTAAGGACTGTCACCAGAAACAGATAGATGGATGGCCAGCCAAACTGGATAAAGCCGAAGGCGGTGGAGGGCACCAGCGCCAGTAGGACGAGCCCCATGGTGCGCGATACGCTCGCTCCAGAATGGGAATAGGGACCAGCCAGAATTTGGACGTCACTCATGCTTCCGCTCTTACTTTCTCACTTTTGGGTGCTGAAGAGGCCTCCTCCGGGGTGGCTGTCTTGGCTTTGGCAGCTTCCTCTTGTTCCTTCTGCCGTTTCTTGGCAGCTCGTTCGGCCTTCATGCGTGCCATGGCGGCCTGTTTTTCTTTCTTGATCTTTTCCATGCGTTCATCATGGAATTGAACCAAACGCTTTGTTTCTTCCTGCTTGTGGGCGGCGCGCTGCTTGGCGGTAAGGCTGCCCTTGGCATAGTTGAAATATTGCACCAGCGGGATGTTGGCTGGGCAGACAAAGGAGCATGAGCCACAGGCGATGCAGTCTCGAAGCCCAATATCAACGGCGCTTTCCAACTCGTCTGCCTTGATGCGGGCTGCCATCTCATAAGGCATCAACCCGCACGGGCAGGCTGCGACGCAAGAGGTGCAGCGAATGCAGGGCATGATCGGTTTTTGCGAGGTTTCCTTGCGCCCCAACGCCAGAATGCCGTTTGAGCCCTTGATGATCGGAGCGCGCGTGCTCGAAACCGGATCGCCCATCATCGAGCCACCAAGCAGCAGCTTTTCAGGTTCATCGATAAAGCCGCCGCAATGCTCGATGATATGAGAGATGGGCGTGCCGATAGGCACTTCGAAATTGCCCTTGCGGGTGATCATTTCGCCGCTCACCGTCACGATGCGCGATATCAACGGGCGACCAAAGCGCACCGCTTGTTGAATGGCATAAGTGGTGGCCACATTATGAACGATGACACCGACTTCGGCTGTAAGCGCCCGGGCAGGGACTTCTTGCCCGGTCAGAATTTGAACCAGATGTTTGGCAAAACCGGTCGGGTAGCGCGTTGGTACCTCGATGACCTTGATGTCATAGCGATCCTGTTTGGCGACTTCTTTTTTGAGTGCCTTGATGGCCTCCGGTTTGTTCTTCTCAACGCCGATCAGGGCCTTTTTGACGCCGATCGTGTGACAGATGATTGCAACACCGTCGATGATTGCCTCAGCGCGCTCGCGCATCAGGCGGTCATCGCAGGTGATGTAGGGCTCACATTCGGCAGCATTGATAATCAGCGTGTGCAAATCGGTCCGGTTGCGCAAATTTAGTTTCACGGCAGCAGGGAAGGCCGCGCCTCCCAAGCCGACAACACCCGCTTCGGCAATGCGGTTGGCAAGGGTATCCGGATCTGTTTCAAAGGGATCGAGCGGTGGGGGAAGTGTGTCCCATTCGTCCTCACCGTCCGGCCTTAGTGTAATGGTGGGTTCTGGCAAGCCTGAGGCATGCGGAGCCACAAAACGTCCTATAGCAATGATCCGGCCGGAGGTCGGCGCGTGGATGGTCGCAGAAACAGCACCACGGGAAAGCGCTAGCACCTGTCCCTTTTTGACCATATCGCCTTTTGCAACAATCGGGTTCGCCGGCGCACCGGTATGCTGCTTGAGCGGGATGCGCATAAGGGTGGGCAAAGGTATCTGCTCGATCTTTTCATTCTCGGCCAGTTCCTTGCGCCCGTCGGGGTGAATGCCCCCTTTGATCTTGAATAGTCTCATTGGGTCAATCCATTAACTCGCCAGAGGAAGCTCTGGTTTGGGCCAGTGCCAGGTTTGAACGGTGGTGCTTTCCTTGCGCATTGCAATCGCCCCGGTGGGGCAGACATCTGCGCATTTCTCGCAACCAGTGCAGGCATCATCGACGACGCCGTGAATCTGCTTGGAGGCTCCCACGATGGCATCGGTCGGGCAGCGCTTGGAGCATTTGGTGCATCCGATGCAGAGATCTTCAAAGACAAAGGCGATCATTGGGCCGGTGTCTTTCATGCTGGAAAGATCAGCCTCCACGCCCAGTTTATCTGCTAAAGCCGTGGCCAGATCCTTGCCGCCGGGTGGGCAGAGGGTTACCTCGGCTTTGTGGTCGGCCAATGCGTTGGCGGCGTCAGTACAACCAAGAAATCCGCATTGCCCGCAATTGGATCCTGGCAGCATATCTTCGATCTCTCCGGCGATCGGATTGCCTTCCACGCGTAAATAATACGCAGCCAATCCCAGACCACCGCCAATAAGCAAACCCAAAGCCAAAAGAGCGCCTATCGCTGCCAACATCGTCAAATCCTCTTAAGTGCTACGTTCTGTGCGCGTGAATGATCGGTTGCTAGTGAGATACCAGTCCCGCAAAGCCCATGAAGGACAAGGAAAGAAAGCCTGCGGTTAGAAAGGCAATCGGGGTGCCCTTGAACAGGGTCGGAACATCCGCCAGCTTGATGCGTTCCCGAAGACCGGAAAACAGGATGAGAACCAGAGAGAAGCCGAGAGCTGATCCCAACCCAAATAGAACGCTCTCAAATAAGGTATGATCTTCCTGAATATTGAGCAGCGCCACGCCAAGCACCGCGCAGTTGGTGGTAATCAACGGCAAGAAGATACCAAGCCGTTGATGCAAGACTGGCGAGAATTTGTGAATGGCCATTTCAGTGAATTGCACAATGGCCGCGATCAACAAAATCAGGGTCAGAATACGCAAATATTGAAGCCCCAGAGGCTCAAGGATCAGCGTTTCGACAATCCACGCAGCCGTTGATGCCAATGTCAGCACAAAAGTGGTCGCAAAGCCCATGCCGAGTGCTGCTGACAATTTGTTTGATACGCCCATGAAGGGGCACAGACCCAGAAACTTGACCAGCACTACATTGTTGACCAGCGCCGTTTCCAGAAGGATCAGCAGTGTATGTTCCATGCGGTCAATCCATTCGCCTTGGTTGAAAAACAGGTTTGATGGAGTGGTTGCATCAACCATGCCAAACTGCACGCAGGCGTGACCAATGTTAAAAAACGGGCAGATTTCTGCCAGCGCTCAGAGCTGCACCCGTTTCGGTCAATTCTGATGCATTTGCTACAATATTGCGCGACTGACGCGCCGTATTGTCGCGAATACGACAACCAAGTCGCGTAAAACGGCCAGAAATTGCCAAATTGCATTCGGCACGCTTGTTGCATCATCTTTTGTATGGATTTGACAACGAAGCGACACACCGCCATGACAGAACAACTCGCAAATCGGGCTCACGTACCTTTCTACACCGTTGAATGCGCTGCGCGTTGCCAGCTGGTGGAATTCCAGAAACAGGAATATGAGAAAGCGCGCCTTAATGCAGTGCGCGCAAGAATGGCTGAAACAGAGATGGAGTATCGCACCCGAGAGGTGATCGACGGGGCGCTCTATTTGTTGCAAAAGCCGCTTAATGTCATGACGGCCCTTTCCAACAATCTGCAACGCACTGGGTGTAGCACAAAAGCGCCCGGCTGCATGCCAATGGGGTGTGCTCTGGATGAGGCACTTGATTCCGGTCAAGAAGCTGCGCGCACCCTGAGGCTCTCACTGCCTAATGACAAGCATGTCCCGCATACGCCCGTTAACATGAACGAAGCGATCCGGGATTGCCTCATCATTTCAGCCGACAGGATCGATGCCAGCGGCATTGAGGTCGACTGGCGAGCAAGTCCGGAACTGCCGATGGTCTTTAGTGATGAAGTCATCATTCGCGTTCTGCTCCGGATGTTGCTCGATAATGCCATCAACGCCATAGGGGAGAATGGCGCGACTGCTCGTTCGGTCAGCGTTATATCGCGCGTTGGTGCCGATAGAATGGTTGAAGTCAGTATTCGGGATACCGGCCCCGGCATTGATCGGGCCGCCAGAACAAAGGTCTTCGAGCCATTTTATACCGCCTGGCAGTCTGGCCCTCACCACGCTGGTTTGGGCTTGGCCATCGCCAGACAGATCGTGGCAGACCTGCATGGTGACATTGAGATCCGCGAGAGCAACGTACGCGGCTCTATTCTCTGTGTCAGCCTGCCTGCCTGTTAGTCCTCCCTAGAAGATTGCGAGCATCATGAGCATTCAGTGTCCAACGACGTCGGATGAAGTCATCAATCACGAAGATGGTCTATGCCCAAAGCCCGTCTTTTGTGCTTTCTATCGAAGAGAACTGGAAACCCTTTACAAAGTAAGTCAACTGCTGGGCCGCTCCCTCAATTTGCATGATACGGCACGAGAGGTGCTGCGATTGCTGCATGAAGAAGGGCGATTGCATTATGGAATGATTTGTCTGCTCGACAAGGAAAGCGGACTGCTACGGATCATCGACATTCATCAGGACGAAGCCACCTTTACCAAGAATGTCAGCTATTTGCCCGGAGAGGGTATTGTCGGTTCCATCTTGAGCGAAAAGAAATTGATCGTTGTGCCACGCATCGCCGAAGAACCTCGCTTTCTGGATCGTCTCGGTGTCTATGATCCGCGCCGCCCCTTTATCGGGGCTCCCATCTTTCTGGGCTCGAATGATCCCGTCGGCGTGTTCGCCGCGCAACCGAACTATGCGGACAAGTTTCTCGAAGATAATGCCAAACTGATGCAGATGATCGCTTCGCTCATCGGGCAGGCAATCTTGCTATCCAGCTCGGTGCAGGAAGAGCAGGAAAAACTACGCGAAGAACGCGACAGCCTGCGTCGGCGGGTCAAGCGCCAGCATGGGTTTGAAAATATCATCGGCGAAACCGAGGCCATGCGGCTGGTGTTCGATCAGGTGCGCATGGTCGCCAAATGGAACACCACCGTCTTGATCCGCGGCGAGAGCGGCACCGGCAAGGAATTGATTGCCAATGCCATCCATTACAATTCGCCGCGCGCCAATGAACCTTATCTCAAGCTCAACTGCGCCGCTCTACCGGACAATCTGCTGGAGTCGGAACTATTCGGCCACGAGAAGGGAGCCTTTACCGGTGCGACCTCCATGCGCAAGGGCCGCTTTGAACAGGCTGATGGTGGAACGCTTTTTCTCGACGAAATCGGCGAAATCACGCCCGCCTTCCAATCCAAGCTTCTGCGTGTGCTGCAGGAGGGCGAATTCGAGCGCGTCGGTGGCAACAAGACCCACAAGGTGGATGTGCGCATCATCGCGGCCACCAACAAGGATCTGGAAGCAGCCGTGGAAGCGGGAGACTTCCGCGAAGACCTTTATTATCGCCTCAATGTGATGGCCATCCAGATGCCATCTCTCAAGGATCGTATGGATGACATTCCAGAACTGGCGCGATTCCTGATTGGCAAGATCAGCCAGCAGCAAGGCCGTCCGCTATCGCTCAAGGATAGTGCTGTGCGTCTTCTCATGCGACACAGTTGGCCCGGCAACGTGCGTGAGCTGGAAAACTGCTTGGAACGAGCCTCGGTGATGAGCCCAAATGGTATCATCGATCGCGATGTGGTTTCTCTCTCCGGTCTGCCGGAAAAGACACTTGTCGGTGTACCGGCCCAACCTTTGCCGCCGGTCTTGAAAACTCCTGCCGCCGAAGAAACGACATCGGCGGAGAAGGCCTGGCAGAATGAAGAGCTGGATGAACGCGAGCGGGTGATCGCTGCTCTGGAAGAGGCTGGCTGGGTGCAGGCCAAGGCCGCTCGCCTGCTGGACATGACGCCGCGCCAGATTGCCTACCGCATCAAGATACTCGGAATCTCGGTCAGACGCATCTGACCGGGGTACCTTCTCCTGCTTTCTGCTTTCATAGTGAGCCTTCGGGCTTTCTCCTACAGGTAGATAGAGTAAGGCATTGGTCGGTATGCCACAAAATCCGCCCCACGCCTGACGCGTGATTGTCGGAACTGCGACAAAACAAAATATCCTATTCCTTCCTGAAAAAATATATATTTCAATGACATAGTAAAAATTCTGCGTCTGGCACAGCCTTTGCAAATCTTTCTTCAACTATGGACCAATGCTGAAGAAAGGATCGGGACCCATGCTGGATGGAATGACGCAGGCGGACAAACAAACCGGATGCACACAAACTTCCTGTGGCAGCTCCAACGACCATTTGGATCAGATGCCCGACGCCATTCGAGAGCGCGTCAAGAACCATCCCTGCTATTCCGAAGAGGCGCACCATCACTATGCGCGCATGCATGTGGCTGTTGCTCCCGCATGTAACATTCAATGCAACTATTGCAATCGTAAATATGACTGCGCCAACGAAAGTCGCCCCGGTGTCGTCTCAGAGCTTTTGACGCCGGAACAGGCCGTCCGGAAAACCTTGGCGGTGGCCGCCTCCATCCCGCAGATGACGGTTTTGGGCGTTGCTGGTCCCGGCGACCCGCTCGCCAATCCGGCGCGCACCTTTGAGACTTTCCGCATGCTGAGTGAACAGGCGCCGGACATAAAGCTTTGTGTCTCGACCAATGGCCTGTCGCTGCCGGACTGCGTGGATGAATTGCTGCAATATAATGTTGATCATGTGACCATAACCATCAATGCGGTCGATCCTGAAATCGGGGCCCAGATCTATCCTTGGATCTATTGGAACAACCGCCGTATGCGCGGGGTTAAAGCCGCCAAGATCCTGATCGAACGCCAGCAGAAGGGCCTTGAGATGCTCATTGAGCGCGGGGTGCTTGTCAAGGTCAATTCGGTGCTCATTCCTGGCGTCAATGATGCGCATCTCAAAGAGGTCAGCCGCGTCATCAAGGCCAAAGGTGCCTTCCTGCATAATGTCATGCCGCTCATCACTGAACCCGAGCATGGCACTTATTATGGTGTGATGGGACAGCGAGCCCCAACCCAGCAGGAGTTGACTGAACTGCAAGATGCGTGCGGTGACATGAACATGATGCGTCACTGTCGTCAATGTCGCGCCGATGCTGTCGGTCTGCTTGGTGAGGATCGTGGCGAGGAATTCACGCTCGACAAGATTGATGCGCTTGATGTCGATTATGCTGCGGCGATGGCAAAGCGGGCCAAAGTGCAGGCTGATATCGAGGCTGAACGGCAGCGCCAGAAGGTGCGGCAATCCAGCCTTAAGGAACAGCTCAAGGCAGCCAATGGCAAAACACTCTTCACCGTCAATGGCCTGACGATGGAGCAACAGGCCCCGCTGGCGTCGGTTGCCTCTGGTGCCGTTGCCGATCGTACCGAACAAGGCACATTGCTGAGCGACTTGAGGTCCGTGCAAATGGCGGTGGCCAGCAGTGGGCAGGGGCTGATCAATCAGCATTTCGGCTCAGCCAGAGAATTCATGATCTATGAAGTTTCGCCAAAAGGCGCTCGTCTGATAGGTCATCGCAAGACGGCGCAATATTGCACCGGTCCTGTCAATTGCGGAGAGGGCGACGCGGCCTTGCCTGAAACCATCGAGATGCTCAAGGGCTGCGAAGTGGTGCTCTGTTCCAAAGTTGGCTTCAAGCCATGGGACCAGCTGGAAAGCGCAGGGATCATTCCCAATGGCGAACATGCCGATGAACCGATCGTTCCCGCTTTGATGGCCGTTTACAAAGAGATGCACACTTCCGGTACCCTCGGGCCAGATTGTTCAAAAACCATCAGCGCATAGGGGCATATCATGTCATATGAAATCACGAACCTTTGCGTCAATTGCCATGCCTGCATGGATGTTTGTCCCTCAGAGGCGATCAGCGTCGGGCTTAGTCAGTTTGTCATCAACCCCAAGGCTTGCAACCATTGTGAAGGTGACTATGCCCACGCTCAGTGCGGCAGCATTTGTCCGGTTGAGGGGGCAATCCTTGATGAATTCGGCGAGGCCGTGAACCCGACTGGCAGCCTGACAGGCATTCCGCCGGAGCGTGTCGCGCAACTCGTGGCCGAAGGGATTTTGTAAGCCCATGTCCTCCACCTTCGCAAGCAAGCCGCCAGAAGAGATTGCACCAGGGGTGAACTGGATCGGGGCGTTCGATCCTGATCTGCGCACCTTCGATCTGATCCTTAAGACTGCCAACGGCACCACTTACAACGCCTATGCCATTCAAGGGGCTGAAGGGGTGGCCATCATCGATACGGTGAAGGAGGAGTTCGCCGAACAATTCTTTGCGCGCCTTGAAGCCGTAACGACCTATGATGCGATCACCGCAGTGGTGCTCAATCATCTCGAGCTTGATCATGCAGGCGCGTTGCCCGAGTTGATGCGTCGTGCGCCACATGCTCATATCTATGTCTCGCAACGAGGGCTCAAGTTGCTACAGGCAACGCTGAAGGATGAGCTGGCCAACTATCACTATACGCTCACCGACGACGGTGACACGCTGGATCTTGGCGGGCGTACCGTAAAATTTGTGCTGACACCTTATCTGCATTGGCCTGAAACCAAATGCAGCTTTCTGGTCGAGGACAGAATTCTATTCTCATGCGATGTGTTCGGCGCGCATTTCTGTGATGAGCGGCTCTATAACGATCTGGTCGGGGATTTCCGCTTTTCCTTTGAATATTACTTCAAGCATATCATGCGGCCCTTCAAGAAATGGGTGTTGCAGGCCATGGACAAGATCGAGCCATTGGCCCCATTGATGATTGCTCCTTCACATGGGCCGATCTTGCGAGAGCGCCCGATGGACTATGTCAAAAGCTATCGAACGCTTTCCGGTTCCCATTTGCCTAACGAGCTGTCCGCCAGAGAGAAGAGCCTGCTGATCTTCTATATGAGCGCCTATGGTGCCACGGCCGATATGGCGCGATCGGTTTATGAAGGTGCCAGCAGCATCGAAGGGGTGCGGGTCTCCCTTTATGATTTGCAAGGCGGAGAGGTCGAACCCTTTGTCGATCTGATCGAGGGTGCCGATGGCATGATCTTTGGCTCGCCAACCATTAATGGGGATGCGGTCAAGCCCATCTGGGATCTGCTGGCTTCGCTCGTTGCGATTGACACACGGGGCAAGGTCGGGGCGGCTTTTGGCTCGTTTGGCTGGTCGGGCGAAGCTGTTCCTATGATTGAAGATCGCCTGCGAGGCCTCAAGATGCGTGTTCCGGAAAAGGGCAAACGCATCAAGTTTCACCCAACAGAACAGGAGCTGGACGATTGTCGCCAATATGGACAGGCAATCGCTGAGCTCCTGGCTGGTAAGGCAAGGCCCAAAGTCATCGACTTTGCCGAACTCTGACTAGTAAAGGACCAAGGAGACAATCATGGCAAAAGGAAAACTGACATTCGCGGATATCGATGTGTCCGTCAATGTTCCTGCGGGAACGCGCGTTATCGAAGTATCCGAGAAAGTGGGGGCGGGCATCATCTATGGCTGCCGCGAGGGCGATTGCGGCACTTGCCTGATGAAAGTGGAAGAAGGCATGGAAAATCTGTCCGAGCCGACTGTGTTGGAAGACAAGGTGCTCAAGGAAAATATGGCGGGCAAGGACATGCGTTGCGCCTGTCAGGCCCAGATCATCGGTGAAGGCGAAGTCAAGATCAAGCCAGCTTGAGCCGATCAGATCAAAGGCAGAATGCTAGCTGCATAATGGCAACGCCAATACCAGCTTGCCTTTACACTCTACCAAAGAAGGACCAAGTAGAATGCCAAAGATCATATTTCAGCATCCAGAATTTGATGAAATGGAAATTTACGCGCCTGCTGGCAGTCATAAGAAGACCGTGTTGGAGTTGGCCAAAGAATACAAGGTTCCCATCCATTTCGATTGCGGCGACGGGGAGTGCGGCTCCTGTGTCATCAAGGTCAGCGATATCGATGGCGGCCCGACCCATATGGGCGTTCATATGACGGACAAGGAGAAGAATGTCCTGCAGGAGCTGGGCAAATTATCTAAGGATGAGCTTGAAAAAGTCATTGTCAACGATATGCCAAGCGACTGGCGTCTGGCTTGTCAGATGATTGTTCGCGATGAGGACATCCGCATCACTTACGAGAGCGCATGATGTATATCGCAAGAGATGACGGGCTGAATATTATTGAAGACCACAAGGCCAGTCTCGATCATCAGGCGCTCTATGAGCGCTTGATGTCTTGCGCCAGCGGGAAGGGCAATGATCCCTTCCTTGCGCAAATGCTCGCCAGTTGGATGAGCGGCAAGGGCGCACTACCGCGTTTCATGGGACTGAATGAAGAGGCATTCAAGGCCATGATCAGCGGCTCATTTGCCCAGTTCAAAAATGCCGGACTGCAAACCCGCTGCGATATTGAACCGGACCGCGCAAGTGAACTGGAGGATGTCAAAACTCTGTTGCTCGACCATCGCAGCCATAAGAGCGATGAGGAACTTTGGATCGCCCAGATCGTTGCGACCGGCTGCATGGGCTCGGACCATCTCTGGTCTGATCTGGGATTGTTTGCGCGCAAGAGCCTTGGTGAGATGCTACTGTATAATTTTCGTCCGCTCGCCGAGCAAAACACCAACAATATGCGCTGGAAAAAATTCTTCTATCGTCAGCTTTGCGCCAAAGAGGGCTTTATTCTCTGTCGGTCTCCCAGTTGCGAAACATGCAGTGAATATGATGTCTGTTTTGCTCCAGAGGGCGCCTGAACACAGGCTTGCTAGGCATTTTGCTAGACCGCGAAACTGTCCGCTTCTGTTGATGCTTTCAAATGGACCGCCAGGGCGTTGTCCATCGTGTCGGCATGCAGATCGAACCAGCGTGGCAGATCCTCCACAAAGGCGCGCCCGAAGTCGAGATTGCCAGCTTGCACCTTTTCATTGATATAGTGCATCTGCTTGAGGACACGTTCATGCTCCTCGCGATGGTCATCAAACCCTTCGAAGACGGTTTCTTCCATGAGCTGATCTTCAAGGGCGAAATGCTCTTGCGTATGTTCCAGAAGCTGAATGAACAAGGATTTGAATATGGATGGGTCTTGCGTTTCACCCAGCCTGTTTACAATCAACGTAAATTCCTGATGGACAGAATCCATTTCGTCAACACCGACAAGGTGCCGACCTTCTTCCCACTCAATTAACGCCATTCTTGTGTCCCCACACATTAGAATTTCTACAGTTATAGCATGGCTGGTGACAAGACGGGAATAGCTGTTTTCTCCAGAAAGTCAGAAACATCCATCTCGATAATCTCAATGTTTTTCTTGGTGCAATAGCGGATTTCCTTAGGCGTCGGTTGTTTGATCAGCGCCCAACCTGTTGGAGATCCTGCACCAAACGTGATGTCTGACATGACCATGCGTTCCGTATCGCGCACAAACCGCATGCCCAAAAACAGATATTGTTTTTCTTTGCGATAGCCCTTCAGGAATGAGGGCACACCGAACCCGCCCATGAGCTCTGTTAGATAGTCGACAAAATCTGCATCAGAAGCGACATAGCTGGCGGTCGGCTCTGGCGAACCGAGCGGCTTGAAAAGGATCGGTAGATCGTCCTTTAGCTCTTCAGGGCCAATGGGAACATAGCGCTCGCCATCATAACGGTTGATCGTGAACCTGTAATCAGTTCCTCCGATACGGGCGAGCCCACGTACGAGATAGTGCGGCGTGCCAGAATAGCTCTGCTGGAGCTGCAAGTCCCGGTTGATGTCGATGACATAAGGTGGGGCCACAGACTTGATCCAGTCATGTAGCGCCGCACGGCTCCAGTCCTCTGCCTTATAGAGACGTGTTAGAAACTGTTCGATGAAGCGGCGGCCGCGTTTCAGTTCGAGATTCATCGCGGCGCGCGGGAACTCATACATCAGTTTTGGAGCCATCGGGCGCCCCTTGTTCATGGCAAGGATGAGGCTGTCGCTATCGGCGGGCATTGGTTCGCCGCTTGATCGATTGCAGGCATCAAACAGCACGCCGGGTCCAAGATAGGGGACGACCTCACCACTGCGGATTTTGTCCATTATTTGCTCGATGCTAGCCTGTGTCATCTCATGCCTGCCAATCAGTGGTGTTGTTTGCTTTGATTGATAGACAAGCAAGAAACGAACCATGTCGCGAACTAGAGTTAAGTAATTGAAATATATAATTAATTGTTATTTTTAGTTTTGTCATATATGCGACAGACAATCAAATTTCACGTCCGATTGTCGCGCGTTTAGCCAAAGCTTGCAGAAATGGCGGCTTTGTCGCGCAGATCTGACAAAGACACACGACATCATGTCGCCATTGCGACAATTCCCCTATTTCAATGTCACTCTTCCAACGCTCGACTTTTGCCGGTTTGAAAAAAATAGTAACGGAAAAACAATGGATTAATCGAATTTCTCGGAACTGGCACACCCCTTGCAATTCCCTTTGGCAGACACCGTTTCGTGAACCCGTTTGTTTGCGGAACCCACGGAACTCAACAAGCCTCAAGGAGAAGACCTATGGCACTTCGTCAATGCGCAATTTACGGCAAGGGGGGCATCGGTAAGTCCACCACCACGCAGAACCTCGTTGCTGGCCTCGCAGAGCTTGGCAAAAAAGTCATGATCGTCGGCTGCGACCCAAAAGCAGACTCCACGCGCCTTATTCTGCATGCAAAAGCCCAGACCACTATTATGCACCTGGCTGCTGAAGCAGGGTCTGTCGAAGATCTGGAACTGGATGATGTTCTGAAGGTCGGTTTCGGCGACATCAAGTGCGTTGAATCCGGTGGCCCAGAACCTGGAGTTGGCTGCGCAGGGCGTGGTGTTATTACGGCCATCAACTTCCTTGAGGAAGAAGGGGCCTATGAAGACGATTTGGACTTCGTCTTCTATGACGTGCTCGGGGACGTGGTTTGCGGCGGGTTCGCCATGCCAATTCGTGAAAACAAGGCGCAGGAAATCTATATCGTCTGCTCCGGTGAGATGATGGCCATGTATGCGGCCAACAACATCTCCAAAGGCATCGTGAAATACGCCAACTCCGGTAGCGTGCGTCTTGCTGGCCTCATTTGCAACTCCCGTAACACCGACCGCGAAGACGAACTGATCGAAGCTCTGGCTGCAAAGCTCGGGACCCGGATGATCCATTTCGTCCCGCGCGACAACGTTGTGCAGCACGCTGAAATCCGTCGTATGACCGTGATCGAATATGACCCGAAAGCCAAGCAGGCTCAGGAATATCGCGATCTGGCTCAAAAGATCATCGACAATGATCGCTTTGTCATTCCGGAACCAATTTCCATGGATGATCTGGAAGATCTGCTGATGGAATTCGGCATCATGGAAGTCGAAGACGAGAGCATCGTTGGTAAAACTGCCGACAGCGCTGTGGCCTGAGCTTTGTAAGCATTCACTTTGAACTGTTGATCAAGGTGTGGGGCGCATGAGCTCCCACCTTAGAACGGGAAAATGAATATGTCTGAAATGACAAGAGAACAGACCGAAGCCCTCATTCAAGAGGTGCTCGAAGTCTACCCAGAGAAAGCGCAAAAGGACCGCGCCAAGCATTTGACGATCAACGATCAGGAGATCGAGAAGTCAAGCAAATGCATCACCTCCAACCGTAAATCCCTTCCCGGTGTCATGACCATCCGTGGCTGTGCCTATGCAGGGTCCAAGGGCGTGGTTTGGGGGCCGGTCAAGGACATGATCCATCTGTCTCATGGCCCTGTCGGCTGCGGCCAATATTCCCGCGCCGGGCGCCGTAACTATTATGTCGGCAACACTGGCGTCGATACGTTCGGAACAATTAATTTCACCTCCGACTTTCAGGAGAAGGATATTGTTTTCGGCGGCGACAAAAAGCTGAACAAGATCGTTGATGAAATCAACATGTTGTTCCCGCTGGCCAAAGGTATGTCCATTCAGTCCGAATGCCCAATTGGCTTGATCGGTGATGATATTGAAGCCGTCGCCAAGCAGAAGGGCAAGGAACTGAACAAGACAATCGTGCCGGTACGGTGCGAAGGTTTCCGCGGTGTTTCTCAGTCTCTCGGGCACCATATCGCCAACGACGCCATCCGTGACTGGGTCATCGATCCGGCAACCGGCAAGGAATTTGAATCCACCGATTACGACGTCACCATCATCGGCGACTACAACATTGGTGGCGACGCATGGGCTTCGCGTATTCTTCTTGAAGAAATGGGCCTGCGCGTGATTGCTCAATGGTCAGGCGATGGCACACTGGCGGAAATGGAAAATACGCCGAAGGCCAAGCTGAACCTGCTGCACTGCTACCGCTCCATGAACTACATCTCCCGTTATATGGAAGAGAAGTTTGGCGTGCCCTGGATGGAATATAACTTCTTTGGTCCAACCAAAATCGAAGAATCCCTGCGCGCGATTGCCGCCCAGTTCGATGACAAGATCAAGGAAGGTGCAGAGAAGGTTATCGAGAAATACAAGCCGCAATGGCAGGCTGTGGTCGACAAATATCGTCCGCGTCTGGAAGGCAAGCGCGTCATGCTTTATGTCGGCGGTTTGCGTCCACGCCATATCATCGGTGCCTACGAAGATCTGGGTATGGAAGTTGTCGGCACGGGTTACGAATTCGCTCATAATGATGACTATGATCGCACCATCGCCGAAGTGGGCAACGCAACCCTCATCTATGATGACGTAACGGGCTATGAATTCGAAGAATTCGTCAAGCGCGTCAAGCCGGATCTCATAGGCTCGGGCATCAAGGAAAAATACATCTTCCAGAAGATGGGCATCCCATTCCGCCAGATGCATTCATGGGACTATTCCGGCCCATATCATGGCTATGACGGCTTTGCGATCTTTGCTCGCGACATGGACATGACTCTCAACAATCCTTGCTGGGACAGCATGACCCCACCATGGAAGCGCATGGGTGATGAAACCGCGATTGCGGCAGAATGATCCGGCATCAGAGACATCAATTCTCTCCAACACTTCGTGAGTTCACAGATTGGTGGCGCGAAGGAGGACCAAATGAACCAAGTCGTTGATAATATCAAACCCAGCTATCCTCTCTTCAAGGAAGAGGAGTATGAGAAATCTCTGGGTGACAAACGGGCTCTGTTCGAAGAGAAACATGAGCCGTCCAAGGTTGACGAGATCTTCGAATGGACCACGTCCGAAGAATATAAAGAGCTGAACTTTTCCCGAGAAGCTCTCACCATCAACCCGGCCAAGGCCTGCCAGCCACTTGGCGCTGTGCTTTGTTCGCTCGGCTTCGAAAACACCTTGCCTTATGTGCATGGGTCTCAGGGCTGTGTGGCTTATTTCCGCACCTATTTCAACCGCCATTTCAAGGAGCCGGTCGCCTGTGTTTCTGACTCCATGATCGAAGATGCGGCGGTGTTTGGTGGCCAGAAAAATATGTTCGACGGGCTCGAGAACGCCCGTGCCCTTTATAAGCCGGACATGATCATGGTCTCCACGACCTGCATGGCCGAGGTGATCGGTGATGACCTAAACGCCTTCATCGGCAACTCCCGCAAGGAAGGGCATATTCCGGAAGACTTCCCGGTTCCGTTCGCCCATACGCCAAGCTTTGTTGGCTCCCATACCACCGGTTGGGACAATATGTTCGAAGGCACCATCCGCTATTTCACGCTTAATAGCATGGAAGACAAGGAAGTGGGCTCGAACGGCAAAATCAACATTGTGCCGGGCTTTGAAACCTATCTTGGCAACTACCGTGTGCTGCATCGCTATATGAAGGAAATGGGTGTCGACTATTCGCTGCTCTGTGATCCTTCCGAAGTGCTGGATACGCCTGCTGATGGCAAATACCGCATGTATTCAGGCGGCACCACGCAGGATGAGGTGAAAGATGCGCCAAATGCCAAGGATACGCTGCTGTTGCAGCCATGGCAGCTGGTCAAGACCCGCAAATACACCAAGAACACATGGAAGCATGAAACCCCTGCCATCAACATTCCGATGGGCCTTAAGGGAACCGATGACTTCCTGATGAAGGTCGCCGAGATTTCCGGCAAGGACATTCCGGCTTCTCTGGAAATCGAACGCGGTCGCCTTGTTGACATGATGACCGACAGTCACGCCTGGCTCCATGGCAAGAAATACGCCATCTGGGGAGATGCAGACTTTGTCATGGGTCTGACGGCCTTCTTGCTCGAGCTGGGTGCTGAGCCGACACACATCCTTTGCAACCACGCCAACAAGCGTTGGAAGAAAGCCATGGACAAGATGTTGGCCGACAGCCCTTACGGCAAGGATTGCGAAGTGCATAACGGCAAGGATCTGTGGCACCTGCGGTCTCTGATCTTCACCAACCGGCCGGACTTCATGATTGGCAACTCCTACGGCAAGTTCATTGAACGCGACACCCTGAAGAAGGGGCCGGAGTTCCAGGTGCCTCTGGTGCGTATCGGCTTCCCGATCTTTGACCGTCATCACCTGCATCGCTCGACCACTCTGGGCTATGAGGGCGCAATGACCATCCTGACGACGCTGACCAACGCCGTTCTGGAAAAGTTGGACAAGGACACCATGGAAATGGGCGTTACCGACTTCAACTACGATCTGGTGCGCTAAGCATCGGCCACATATCGCATCCTTGTTCCCTCCGTCACCTTATGCGTGGCGGAGGGCGCACAGGGTGAAAAGGAGACCGAAATGCCAAACGTAATGCTCAGATACAACGACAAGGGTGATCTGCTGTTCTATGTGGCCAAGAAGGACCTTGAGGAAGTGATTGCTTCCGTTGAGACCAACACGGATGAAGCATGGGGCGGCACGGTGGAGCTTTCCAATGGAGACAAGTTCTTCATTGATCCGATTTCCCCGCCACCCGAATTCCCGACCACACTGCGCTTCAAGCGCGGTTAGCCATTCCTACCGGACTTTGTCTCGCCTGAAAGGAGATAGACCATGGCAATGATGATCAATGCAGATGTTTGCACCGCTTGCGGCGACTGTGAATCAACCTGTCCGTCTAATGCAATTTCCCCCCGTAAAGGTGTCTATTACATCGATCCCGCCCTCTGCAATGAATGCGAAGGCATTCATGACAGCCCCCAGTGTATGGAAGGCTGTTTTGAGGAAGACTGCATCGTTCCGGCTGAGTAGTCGTCGAGGGGAGGGACGCGAACATCACATGCAGCCTGTTGTTCCTCACTGAGTTCGCGTCCCTTTTTTGTGTAACACATTCGAATTTGGATCGGAGGTCCAACATGACCGCCCCGTTGTCGCGCGAGATCGCCTTGCGCATTGGCCTTGCGGCAAATGACTTGCCCGGCATTGACGCCGGTGCCCTGATTTCCATTCTTGGTGCGGCGGTCGGCTTGCCGATGACTGAGGAAAAATTTACCAATCTCGGAATGAAGCATTTTCGTCAGGCCGGCGGGGAAGCCTTCATCAAGATACCAGGGGATCAGCTCAAGGCGGCACTGCGCATCCTCAAGGGAGATGGCGTGGAGGAGACGCCTGAGGATGTGTCTGTCGAGCCTTATCAGAATGGCGATATGCCCGGTTCCATTCGCGTTGCCTGCGCGTCCAATTCGGCTGAAGAAATGGACGGTCATTTTGGTTCCTGTCGCCGGTTTCTGGTCTATCAGGTTTCGGGCCGGGAAGCCCGTTTGATTGATATCCGTTCTACACGTGATGGAGAGGATGCCGAGGACAAGAACAAATGGCGCGCCTCTCTGATCGCCGATTGTGAAGTTCTCTATGTGATTTCCATCGGCGGCCCTGCTGCTGCCAAGGTGGTACGTGCTGGTATCCATCCCATAAAATTGCCAGCCAGCAGGCAGGCGCGGGATATTCTGGCTGATCTGCAGCATGTCTTGGCCGAAAACCCGCCACCATGGCTGGCGCGTGTCATGGGACAAGAGGCCAAAAGCCTCACGCCTTTTCTGGAGGAAATGGAAGAATGATCGACGCTGCGCTGCTTGATGATGTTGCGGGGGAAGTCTCTGCACAAGGGCCTGGCGAGGAAATCTCTGCCTATCTGCGGAGCAAATGGCCCAAGGTTCATTTCACCTATTGTCAGGATGACGACATCACAACAGCGCAGCCGATCAGAGAACACAAGACATTCAATCTCTATCTGGTCGTGGGCGGAGAGGGCTGCATCAGCTTCACTTCATCCGAGCAGACTGCGACGGGCATCGTTGTGGCAGAAGTTGAAGAGTGGGAGGAATGATGGAAGACCTTTTGGAAAAGACCATGGCAGAGCCAGTCAAGGAATTCGAACCGCGGATTGCGCAGCTCAAGGAGATTTGCAGCAAGATCAAACCCGGAACCCATCATGTCTCACTGGTCGAGGCCATCAGCACCATTTTGCCTGATCTGTCCTTTCGCTATCGCACAACGCTTAGTGGCTGGTATCGTCTGGGCGGGCTGGTCGATGATGAGGGCAACCGCATCGCTACCAATCTGAGGCAATGGGCCGAGGCGGAATCAGACCACGACATGTTTGCTCTTTATGAGAAATATGGCGGAGCGGACTATTACACCACGCGTCTTGACGGCAAATGCCACTATTTTGTGGCGCCAACAGGCAAGGGTGCAGCCGACTTTGTCCAGCTCAAGGTGGAAGAAATGACGGAGGTGATCGATCGTCCCCTGTTCGTCAATGATCTGGTGCCAGATGATCTGGAAGATCTGCTTGATCCGCAAGGGGCTTTTGCTGCCCGTGTCGCCCCTACCGAAATTGCTCCGCCGCGCTATGTCTTCCATTCCATCACCGATATCAGCGCGCTCGTGAGCAACCAGCTTTCTTCGGAAGGGTCTGATCTGCGCTATATCCGCTTTCTGGAAGAGTGGGGCAAAACCACAGCCTCCAGCAAGCAGCGTTTTTCCGATCATTTTGTCCTCAAGCTCTTGCCTTTTCTGGATCGCTTTGGCGAGCGCAAAACGGAAGCAACGCCCGTTCCCGTTAAAAAACTGCCATTGCCGAGCGACAATGTCGCCAACATGAGCGGGACCAGCCTGTCGCACTTCCTCAAGGAATATGACAAGAATGCCGGTTTCCCCATGGCCTGGTATTTCAACATGCTGGTCGAACAGAAGATCTGGCCGCAGATCGCTACAGCCGTCTATATGGACCATCAGCGCAATTACCGTTATCTGGCGGACAAAGACCTGGAAGTGCTCGAGAACTGGATTCGGTTTCCTTATGTTTTCGGGGCGGGCGCTTTACCGACATTGTTGTAACACCTGCCAAATTGTCGCTTTTGCTACATTCTGTAATTCTATATTTTATAACTATTTCAATATATTAGGGTGTGGCACAGACCTTGCTAGTTAGAAAGGCAGATATTTCTTTTAGTGAGGTTTGTGGCCAATGAAACAAAGTGAAATTGCTCAACTGCTTGATGAGCCCGCCTGCGAACATAACCACAAATCCAAATCCGGCTGTGCCAGACCAAAGCCGGGGGCTGCCGCTGGTGGCTGTTGTTTTGACGGCGCCCAGATCGCGCTGCTCCCCATCGCTGATGTTGCTCATATCGTTCATGGCTCCATCGCCTGCGCAGGCAGTGCTTGGGACAATCGGGGCAGCCGGTCTTCCGGTGCCAAGCTCTATAAGTTAGGCCTCACCACCGATCTCACCGAGCAAGATGTGATCATGGGACGCGGCGAGAAGCGCCTGTTCCATTCGATAAAACAAGCCATCAATGAGCAAAATCCTGAAGCTGTGTTCGTCTATAATACCTGCGTTCCTGCTCTTATCGGTGATGATATCGGCGCTGTCTGCAAGGCCGCACAACAGCGTTGGGGGGTGCCGGTTGTGCCTGTCGATGCTGCCGGTTTCTACGGCACGAAAAACCTTGGCAACCGCATCGCCGGCGAGACAATGGTGCGCCATGTCATCGGAACCCGAGAGCCGGATCCTGTGCCCGCTCATCTCGAGCGTGAAGGCATCACCGTCCATGATATAGCGTTGATCGGTGAATATAACATCGCGGGCGAATTGTGGCATGTGCAGCCACTGTTCGATGAATTGGGGCTGCGCATTCTTGGCTCCCTTTCAGGGGATGCGCGCTTTCGCGAAGTGCAGACCATGCACCGCTCCGAAGTCAATATGATGGTCTGCTCCAAGGCCATGATCAACGTCGCCCGCAAGCTCAAGGAAGGCTTCGGCACCCCATGGTTTGAGGGGAGTTTCTATGGCATTCGCGATATGGGCATCGCACTCAGAGACTTTGCTCGTCTGATCGATGATCCATCCCTTACAGAACGCACAGAAGCGCTGATCAAGCGCGAAGAGGCGAGCGTGTATGCACGATTGGCCCCCTTTAAGGAGCGCCTCAAGGGCAAGCGTGTGTTGCTCTATACCGGTGGCGTGAAGGCTTGGTCCATTATCTCGGCCCTTCAGGATCTGGGCATGGATGTGGTTGCTACATCGACCCGCAAGTCCACTGAGCAGGATAAGGCCAAGATTCGCGAGCTGATGGGAGACAAGACCGTCATGCTGGACGAAAGCCAGGGCGCACGGGCGTTGATAGACATGGTCAACGACACCAACACCGACATTCTCATCGCTGGTGGACGCAACATGTATACCGCCCTCAAGGCTCGGATTCCCTTCCTGCATATCAATCAGGAGCGTGAACTGGCCTATGCGGGCTATGAGGGCATGATCACCTTTGCCGAGCAGATCCTGCAAGCGGTGGATAGCCCCATCTGGCAAGCAGTGCGCGCGCCTGCGCCTTGGCAGAAATCTCTCAATGTGGCCGCGGCGGAGTAAGCAACATGGCAGATATCATCAAACGCAATAAAGCTCTATCCGTCAGCCCTCTCAAGGCCAGCAGCTCGCTAGGGGCGGCGCTTGCCTTTCTGGGTATTCGTGACACGATTGCCATGCTGCATGGCGCTCAAGGCTGTACCGCTTATGGCAAGATCTATTTGATCGGCCATTTTCGCGAACCAGTTGCCTTGCAGACAACGGCGATGGATCAGGTCAGCACCATTATGGGGTCTGATGAGAATGTGGTCGAGGGCTTGAAGACCCTCTATGACAAATTTCAGCCAGCTCTTGTCGGTATCCCGACAACCGGCCTCTCGGAAACACAGGGGTCTGACGTCAATGGGGCCGTGGCGACCTTCCGCAAAGCCTATCCGGAATGCTTCAAAACCGCTGTCGTGCCGGTTGAAACCCCAGATTATGTAGGCTCCCTTGAAGCCGGTTTTGCCAAGGCCGTTTATGAAATGATCAATCGCCTTGTGCCTGAGGCGAAGAAAAAGGGCGGTGTTGCCACCAATAGGCAGGTCAATATTCTAGTCAATGCATCGCTGACCCCGGCCGACATCGACGAGATCAAGGACATGGTGGAAGCTTTTGGTCTGTTGCCAATTGTGTTGCCTGATCTTTCCACCAGCCTTGATGGGCATCTGGATGAGAAGGACTTCAATCCTCTGACCACAGGTGGCACCTGCGTTGGCGATTTTGAAATATTGCACAAGGCTTCAGCAACGATTGTGATCGGCGCAAGCATGGCGCCCGCTGCTGATTTGCTTTTGGAACGCACGGGTGTCCCGGACCATCGCTTTGACCATCTGATGGGGCTCGAGGCAATGGATCGTTTCATTCTGACTCTGCATGACCTGACAGGTTGCCCAGTGCCCAAACGCATGGAACGGCAGCGCCAGCAATTGCAGGATGCGATGCTGGATACCCATTTCAATCTGGGTATGGGACGGGCAGCTGTGGCTGCTGATCCGGATCTGCTCAAGGCCTTTAGTGATCTTCTAGCGGGTATGGGATGCGAACTGGTCGCCGCTGTTGCGCCTTCCAATACCGCTCTGCTCAAGCAAGTCTTCGCCAAAGAGGTCAAAATCGGAGATCTGCAGGAGCTGGAGAAATTTGCTCAGGCTGGCGGTGCAGATCTGCTTATCGGAAACGCTCATTGTGCCGCCAGTGCCGAACGACTGGGGCTGCCACTGCTGAGAGCCGGTTTCCCGCAATATGATCGCATGGGCGCGTCGTCGCGTTGCTGGGTCGGTTACAAGGGATCAAAGCAGACCCTGTTTGATTTGGCGAACCTGCTCATCGAAACCGAACAGGGCGCAGTTGAGCCATACAGATCCATCTATGCACAGGTTCAGGACAGGGAGGGGGAGAGCCATGGCCCAGATCAGCCGCATGCTCACTTTGGTGGATGGCACCATTGATGACGGATTTGAAGACGGAGCTCTGAAAATCGCCTTCGCCACCAGCGATCAGCACCACGTGGACCAGCATTTCGGAACCTGCGAGAGCTTTGCAGTCTATTTGGTGACCCGCGATGAGGCGCATTTTCATCAGAGCATCGCGTTTGAGCAAGCCGCAAAGGATGGCAGTGAAGACAAGCTGCAGGCACGTATAGCCGCGCTCGAAGGAGTGGCTGCGGTTTATTGCCGGGCTGTTGGAGCGTCTGCCATTGCCCAACTTAAGCAATCGGGTGTTCAGCCCATAAAGGTGAAAGACGGCACAATGATCAAGCATCAGCTCGGTCTCTTTCAGGAAGAGCTGAAGGGAGACCCGGCATTCTGGGTGCTGCGTGCGTTGGAAAGCGTAAAGGGCCTGCGCGATGACCCGCGCCGGTTTGATGACATGGAAACCGAAGGTTGGAGCGAATGAGGACGATATGAGCGATTGGGACCACATGGTAGTCGAACAGGATGATCCGGCACTGGTATCTCCTTTCATTTTGGAGATGGTGCGTCAGATCAGGGCCGTGGATTCCTACGGTATTTGGGACAAATCGGGTGCGCATGAAATCATCGACCCCTACATCCTGACCAAAGAGCGCAAGCGGCAGGTGCCCGTGATCGGGGACCCTGACGAAGACATCATTGTCAGGATCAAGGCTTGGTATAACGCGCTTTCGACCAGCATCGAAGCCAAAACGGGCCTGATGGCCGTTCCCTTGATTCATCTGACCTATGAAGGGTTCGGACGGGTGATTATCGCGGTGGGCAAGCTGATCGTCTTTGACAAGAATTTGCGCGATGTCCACCGCTTCGGCTTCAAGTCGCTCGAGCATATGCAGCAAGAGGCCGAAAAGATCATCACGAAGGCGTCGGCGCTTATCGAAGACCATCGCGATGTTGCCAAGCTGTGACGCCCAGACCGTCCGAAATCGCTGGGCGTTCAGAAGCAAATAGGGGATCAGACCATGGATGAAACAGAGCTGAAAGCACTGACCAAAGCAGCCAGAAGAGCCAAACGCATCGCTTCGGAGAAAGCGATGGCGTTGCATGATCTGGTTGAAGATCGACTACCCGCCGCATTCGAAGAATTACCGCAGTTGGCAGAAGAAACATATGCCGCCTGTAAGGCGTGGGAAGAAGCCGAAGCTGCCAGCAAGGCCGCGCAGGCGACAGTTTGAGAGGAAAGCAAGAAATGACTGCAATTGTCGGATTGACGTTTGACGGCACCGAATGGACCCCCCAGTTTGTCAAGGCTCTCGATGCAAAGAAATGCATCGGGTGTGGCCGCTGCTACCGAGTGTGCGCCAGAGATGTGTTCGAACTGGTGGAGCGGGAAAGTCTCGATCTGGATGATGAAGACGAGGATTTCGATGATGATGATCCGTTCGGCGATGATGATGACGATGATGATGGATTTTCCGATGATACCAGCATGGTCATGTCGTTGAAGAATAATGGAGACTGCATAGGCTGCGAAGCTTGTTCGAAAATCTGTCCGAAAGGATGCTTTTCCCATACGACAAAAGAAGCCGCCTGATAGATTCATCGATAGATCAATAGGTAAGACAATGCCGCCGTCATGGCGGCATTGTCATTTTAATACTGAATGTCAGGTGGGGTTTGTCAGTTTTGCGACAATGTTTGTAGGTCATTGAGTTGTGTAAAAATGAGATAATTCAATTGGTTATGAGAATGAATGGCTGCTGGCACGGCTCTTGCAATTTCATTGATAAGAAATGGAACCCGAGCTGAGAGGCACTATCATGTTGACACTCACCGACAAAGCACAAGAAACCCTGCAAGGCCTCATCGAAAAATCCGGCAAGCCGCTGACAGGCCTGCGCATCGCAGCCGATATGGCTGGCTGTGCCGGTGTGAAATACCGTCTGGCGCTGGTCTCAAATCCTGAGCCGGATGACCACATCGTCGAGTGTGGTCTGCTCAAGCTTTATGTCGTACCGCAGAATGCAGAAATTCTTATCGGGACCACAATCGACTTCGCCGAGACTGAAAAAGGCGGAGGCTTCACTTTCGATAATCCGAATACGGCCGGCATGTGTGCCTGCGGCAAGAGCTTTGCTGCCTGATGCCTGTCTGGTGCTGACATCGCGCACCGATCATGAAAGCTTGGATCAATCTCGTTTGACTGGAAGGGTGGTTCGGGATGAATTTGCTAAGGCAAGTGACAATTGATGACACGACCCTGCGAGACGGGGAACAGAGCGCTGGCGTTGCCTTCACACGCGCCGAGAAATGCGCCATTGCGCGGGAGCTTGTGGCTGCTGGGGTGCCCGAACTGGAAGTGGGGATTCCAGCCATGGGCGACGACGAGCAGGAAACCATCCGTGCTATCGCCGGGCAGATCAAAGGGCAGGGGCTGAATGCGCGATTGATCGTCTGGTGTCGCATGTGTGACTTCGATCTGGATGCGTCCCGCGATCTTGGTGTGGACATGATTGATCTGTCCATTCCCATGTCTGATGGGCAGATTTTTCACAAGCTCGGTCAATCGCGAGACTATGTGCTCAGGCAGATCGCAACCATGGTCCCCAAGGCTCTTGATGCAGGCTTCGAGGTCATGGTTGGAGGAGAGGATTCCTCACGGGCTGATCTGGATTTTGTCTTGGAGGCCATGGAAACGGCTGCCAGAGCTGGTGCCCGTCGCTTCCGATTTGCCGATACAGTCGGCATCATGGAGCCTTTCGGTACGGCTGAAATCTTTCGTCAGTTGCGGTCCAACTCCGACCTTGAATTGGAAATGCATGCCCATGATGACTATGGTCTGGCGACAGCGAACTCTCTGGCCGCTGTTGTTGGGGGCGCAACCCATGTGAACACCACGGTCAATGGCTTGGGAGAGCGTGCGGGCAATGCTTCGCTTGAGGAGTTCGCCGCCGCTGTCGATCGGCTTTACCACGTACAGACCGGTGTGGATCAACGCCAGTTTAGTGCCTTGTCGCAGATGGTGGCGCGGGCATCTGGACGTCCTGTCCCTCATCAGAAAAGCCTTGTGGGGGCCAGTGTCTTCACCCACGAAAGTGGCATTCATGTCGATGGGCTGGTGAAGAACAAGGAAACCTATCAGGGGCTCGATCCTGAATGGTTGGGACGCCAGCATGAACTGGTCTTGGGCAAACATTCCGGCACCAAGGCAGTGCTGCATATCTATGGCACCATGGGCATAGCGCTAACCACCGGTCAGGCTAAGAGCATTTTGGAAAAGGTCCGCTCCTTTGCCGAAACCTATAAGCGCACCCCGGCCCGTCAGGACCTCATGACTTTTCATCAACAGATTATGGCAAGTGAAATCGCCCATTGATCAGGCAAAGCGGTACAGGAAAGGAAACGGACAATGCGAAACGAAGAGCTGGACGCAGAACTCTCCGACTTGGGAAGCGCAGAGGAATTTCTCGACTATTTCGAGATTGATTATGATCCCAAAGTGGTCATGGTCAATCGCTTGCACATCTTGCAGCGCTTTCACGACTATCTGGAAATGAAAAGTCGCATGCCTGTAGCCGGACAGTCTTGGTGGGATTTCTACACCGGTGAACTAAAAAAAGCCTATATGGATTTCGTTCAGTCGGACGCGCTGACAGAGAAGGTCTTCAAGGTTTTCAAAACCAACCAGCCGATTTTCGTGCCACTCGAAGACGTGTTGAGCTGACATGCTGGAAACACTCCCACCACCACGTTTTGACTATGGCGCAGAAGTGCGTGTTATTCGCAATCTACGCAATGATGGCACTCATCCTGGCTCGGATAAGGGCACGCTTCTGGTTCGCCGCGGGGCGACCGGCATCGTGCGGGATGTGGGCACCTTTCTGCAGGATCAGGTGATCTATACGGTGCACTTTACGATGGAGGATCTGATCGTAGGCTGCCGTGACAAAGAGCTAATCCCTGCGGACGCTCCATGGGTGCCGAACCGGTTTGAATTTGGTGACAAGGTCAAGGCCAGGGTGCTGCTTGGCATTGCAGGCGAAGTGGTGGCCTCTGTTGGCGACGGGGGAGAGATCATCAAGGTCATTCGGGATGACGCGATCATCGAAACCTTCGGCACCGTTGCCTATCATGTGCGTTTTCCCGGCCGCACGCTGCAAGTGCCGGAGATGGCGCTGGATAGGGCTATGGCAAAAGAACTGGAGCCAACCGCATGAGCGACGAAGCAATGCTTCTGGCCTATCACCTCATGACAACGTCACTGGCGGCGCATCAATGCCGCTTTGATGAGCTGCCCCAAACCGCACAAGACCGCATTCAGCAACAGGTGGAGCGGGCCCTTCAGATGGAGCAACTGGTGCTATCCAGTCCACTTGCTGCCGATGTCGTTATTCCGGATTCCTTGTTGCAAAAATCCATGGCCAGCATCAAGGGGCGTTATGAGGCTGAGACAGACTTCATCGCAGACCTTACCCTCAATGGTTTAACTCAATCTGGTCTTGAGCTGGCTCTGGCCCGCGAATTGAAAGCCGATGCAACGCTTGAAAGAGTGGCCTGGCAAGTGCCGCAAGCCACAGAAGCCGAAGTGCGAGCATGGTATGACGCTCATCCAGAACGGTTCTCCATCGGCGAGACACGTGACGCCCGTCATATCCTCGTCACCATCAATGAGGATATCGAGGAGAACCGGCGCGATGCCTCTCTTGAGCGCATCAATGGCGTGCTGGAGGAACTGGATGGAACCCAAGAGCGGTTTGCCGAAGCAGCCTTGCGCTATTCCGAATGTCCCAGCGCTCTGAATGGCGGCACTCTGGGGCGTGTGGCTAAAGACACGCTCTATGCCGAGTTGGACAAGACCCTTTTCGCAATGGACGCAGACACAACGAGTGCCATTCTGGAAAGCGAAGCCGGGTTCCATATCCTCTATTGTGAGGCCATCTATCCAGCCCAGAAAGCGAGCTACGAGGAAGCCGCTCCCAAAATAAAGGCCGCGATTGACAAGAAGCGGCAAACACGGGCGCAAAAGGCCTTTATTGCCTCCTTGCTCAAGGACAATATCGCCGAGCGCAAAGTCGGCTAGCGGAGACTTCTGCAAAAAAGAAAGAGATTATTTCCTTTGTAATAACGACTATGTGGCTTTATTGTCGCCATGTTGTTCTTAAAGGGAGTGTCTCATGGATCTAGTCGATGGTCTCAAGGCCTTTGTTGCCACTGCGCAAACCGGTTCATTCACCGATGCTGCCGAGCGTATGGGCATTTCCAACCGCCTGACGTCAAAATATGTCGCCGAACTGGAGGCTCGGATCGGTGCGCGTCTCTTGCAGAGAACCACGCGGAAGGTGGGCCTCACACCCGTGGGGGAAGATCTGTTGGCGCGAGCACCGGCCTTGCTGGATGAACTGGACGATCTGATTGGCTCGGTGCGTGAGGAATCCAAAGGTCTCTCCGGCCTCGTGCGCATTTCCGCACCTGTATCTTTCGGCGAAATCTATGTGGGCGATATGCTGCGCCGCTTCGTAGGCAATCATCCGCAGATGAATATCGATCTGCGCCTCAGCGACGCTTATGTGGATCTTGCTCGCGATGGCATTGATTTGGCCTTTCGCATAGGCACGCCCAGTGTCTCCTCACTCAAAATGCGCAAACTGGGAGATATGGGCTCTACCATTGTGGCCTCTCCTGACTATTTGGAAATGCATGGCGAACCATCCACACCACAAGACCTACTCGACCATATCTGTATGGTGGACGCCAACAGGCGCGATCCGACCCGATGGGTTTTTGTGAAGGATGGAGAAAATATTGACGTTGTCATCAAGCGCCGTTTTGTCGTCAACAGCGCCAAGGTCGCTCGGGATTGGGCCGTGGCAGGGGACGCCATTGCCTATTGCCCGCGCTTTATCGTTGCCGACGATCTGGCCGAAGGACGGTTGATGCCTTTGCTGAGTGATTATCAGGGGCTTTCCACGCCATTGAGCGCAGTTTATCTGGACGGAACAGTCCTGCCACGCAAGGTGAGGGCGATCATTGATTTTGCCTTGGAAGACATCAAGACCAACAGTCCATTCTAGTAAATATTATTAGGAACAAATACAGGATAGTCATTCAATATAATTACCATTTCATTCTTAGATGGAAATGGGCATATTCACTTCAGACGAAACAAGCCGCCTAACAAAAGAGAAAACGGACGGCAGCAAGAACAAGGAGTGAGTAAAATGAATATTGCAATCGTAGGTGCAGGGAATATCGGTTCTGGTCTGGCAAGTGTACTGGCAAAAACCAGCCACAGCATCACGGTCGTTGACTCCGACAATGGCGTTGCAGCCGCGGCAAAACTCAAGGAACAGGGCATTGAAGTCAATGCTGGCGCATTGAAGCCATCTGTTGCCGCAGCCGATGTGGTTATCCTGTCCACCCCGTTCGCCGCTTCCAAGGCAATTGTTGCCGAAGCAGACTTTTCCGGCAAGATCCTGATCGACGTATCCAACCCGATCACCGACGATTTCTCTGGCCTTCAGGTCGGTTTCACCAGCTCTGCAGCTGAAGAACTCGCCGCGCTTGCTCCTGCAGCCAAAGTGGTCAAGGCCTTCAACACCGTGTTTGCCCAGCATTACGCATCTGGCCTCAAGCTGAATGGCGAAGCGCTTCAGACCTTTGTGGCCTCTGACGATGACGCAGCCAAGGCGGTTGTAAAAGACCTCGCCGCTGAAATCGGTCTGGAACCGAAAGATGCCGGGCCGCTTTCCAACGCCCGCTATCTTGAGCCGCTCGGGTTCCTCAATATCAACTTCGGCTACGTTCTTGGCTACGGCACCCAGATCGCGCCAAAATGGCTCTCTGAATAAACAAAAACACCCAGCAAGACACCCTGATCTAAAAACAAATATAATAATAAAAACAATAAGAAAAACCAGCAAATGGGGAGCCGTTAATCGGCTCTCCCTTAAAATAGAAATCCGCATCAAAGGAGAAAGACAATGAGCGTGACCCATTCCCTTCAAAGCCTTCGTGATAGTCTTAAGGCGTCTGACCGCATGCCGTTGGTCTTTCTTGGCCATGGCAACCCGATGAACGCCATCGAGGATAACATCTATAGCAAAAGCTGGAATCAGCTTGGCGAAACCCTGCCTCGCCCGCAGGCCATTCTGGTGGTTTCCGCCCACTGGATGACCCAGGGCTCAACGCTCGTCGATGTGTCCAAGCTGCCAAAAACCATTCATGACTTCTATGGTTTCCCCAATGAGCTCTTTGCTCAGCAATATCCTGCTCACGGAGATCCAAAACTGGCCCGCGATGTGGTGGCGCTTCTGGCCAGCCACCATGCGCAGGAAGATGACACTTGGGGTCTCGACCATGGCGCGTGGTCTGTTCTCCAGCACCTCTATCCGGAAGCCGATGTGCCCGTGTTCCAGCTTTCCATCGATATGACCAAGCCGCTGTCATGGCATTTGGAAATCGGCAAGACACTGGCTCAGTTGCGCAATCGTGGTGTTTTGATCCTCGGTTCGGGCAACGTGGTGCACAATCTGCGTGCGATGCGCTTTGGCGGAAAGGCTCAGGACTTTGCCCTGGAATTCGATACGCTGTTTACCGACAAGCTGTCGAATGGTGATTTCAAGGCTCTGGCCGATCCCAAAGAGCTGGGAAGCCTGCTGCGGCTTGCCCATCCAACCGTAGATCACTATCTGCCAGCGCTCACCATCGCCGGAGCATCCGATGAGAAAGACGATCTGACCTTCATGACCGAAAGCATTGATCTCGGCTCCGTTTCGATGCGGTCTTTCATCTTCCACGGCGCCTAAACTTCAAAACAAAAACAATAGTCGCGAAAAAAAGCAACAAGAACAAAGCGAACAGAAAAGAACAGGAGACACTCATGCTGATCGACGGAAAATGGACAAAAGACTGGCAGCCAGTACAGAAATCCGACAAGGATGGACGCTTCGTGCGCCAGACCTCAAGCTTCCGCAACTGGATCACGCCCGATGGCGCTCCTGGTCCGACCGGAGAAGGGGGCTTTGAAGCGGAAGCCGGACGCTATCGCCTTTATGTGGCTCTGATCTGCCCATGGGCCTCCCGAACGCTGATTGCACGCAAGCTCAAGGGGCTGGAAGAGCTTATCCCGATAACCGTGGTCAACCCGTCTTTGACTGATCAGGGCTGGACCTTTGGCGGCTATCCCGGAGCGGATGAAGATCCGCTCTTCGGTGCCACCTATATTCATGAACTTTACACCCGCGCTGATCCGCATTTTTCCGGTCGCGCTACGGTGCCTGCTCTGTGGGACATGAAGCGTAACGTTATGGTCAATAACGAAAGCGCGGACATCGTGAGAATGTTCGATACGGCCTTCGAGCATATGGTGCCTTCTGACCTGCGCCTTTATCCAGAAGACCTGCATGAGCAGATTGATGCGCTCAATTCGGTGATCTACGACACGCTCAACAACGGAGTTTATAAAGCTGGCTTTGCGACAACCCAGCAGGCTTATGATGAGGCCGTTGACGGTGTGTTTGAAACACTGGACAATCTGGAAGCTCGCCTTGAAGGAGATTTCCTCTTTGGCGATCGTTTCACCGAGACGGATATCCGCACTTTCGTGACCCTGATCCGCTTTGATGCCGCCTATCATGGCGTTTTCAAAACCAACCGCAAGCAGATCAAGGACTATCCAAGGCTCTCAGCCTATATGGAACGGATCCTGCGGTTGCCAGGCGTTATTGACACCGTCAATATGGATCATATCACCCGCGGCTATTATTCCATCAAGGCCCTGAATCCGAACGGGATTCGCCCAACCGGACCAGCCCATGTGGAGGCTCTGCTGAAGGCTGTTTCATAAACACACGGACGATCCTAAACAAAGCGCTGAAGCGATCGATTGCTTCTGGACAAAGTCGCGTCCAGTGGCCATGATCGCTTCAGCCGTTCTGGCTATAGAATTCCATAAGATATTTGAACAGAACAAGTTTAGAGGCCGCAAGTGACTAAGAAGACGAGCATTGGCAATTATCTATTTATGCGTTTGAAGGAAATGGGCATCGGGCATATTTTCGGTGTACCCGGCGACTTCACCTTGCAGATGCTTGATCAGATCGATGAAGTGGATGGGCTGAGCTTTGTCGGCAATTGCAACGAACTCAATTCTGCCTACGCAGCTGATGGCTATGCGCGTCTAAACCGGATATCGGCGATGATCACCACCTACGGGGTGGGCGATCTTTCTGCCCTCTGTGGGGTTGCTGGTGCCTGCGCCGAGAATGTGCCGATGGTTTTCATTTCAGGTGCACCTCCGCTCTACGCGATGGAAGGCCGCCTGCGCATTCACCACTCGCTGGCCGAAGGCAACTTTGACAATGTCATGAACAGCGTACGCGAATTCACCGTAGCGCAAACCCGCCTGACACCCGCCAATGCAGCCTTTGAAATTGATCGTATTCTCAAGATTTGCTGGATTGAACGCCAGCCTGTCTTTATTCAGATTCCGTCCAACATTTCCCATTTGCTGATCAACGCCCCAAAAGGACCGCTGGATCTGTCCATCCCTGAGAGTGATAGCGAGAGCCTTGAAAGTGCGCTGGCACTGGTGCTCAAGCATTTGCAGCAGGCCGAGCGACCGGCTGTTCTGATCGACATGGATGTGGACAGGACCGGTTACATTGATGCGCTTGCTCGTCTGGTGGAAAAACACAAAATCCCGTATGCGTCTTTCCGTTCTGGTAAAGCTATTTTGAGCGAAGCCTCTCCTCTGTTTGCAGGCATTTACAATGGCGCCGCCTCAACGCCACAAGTGCGCGAAATCATTGAGCAATCGGATTGCCTGTTCGTGACCGCGCCAAGTTTCGTGGAAGCCAGCACCCTGCAATTTATTGATCAGATGCCTGCCGAAACGGTCGTTTCTATCAGAGGCCACAGCTCGACAATCGGCGGTGAGGTGTTTGAAGGCGTCATGGCGGGTGAACTGATCTCCCGTCTTGCCGATAGCATTGCAGAACGGCCCGAGCCATCGGTTGCCTTGCAACAACAAACAGCACAGCCTATCAAGATTGAGGCTGATGAGCCGCTGACGCAAAGCCGTTTCTGGCCCATCATGGGGAATTTCTTTGAGGAGGGCGATGTCATTCTGGCAGAAAACGGCACCTCTAACATCGCCCTAACCGGGGTCAAATTGCCCGAAGGCGTAAGCTATCTCTCGCAAATGGTCTGGGGGGCGATTGGCTACACATTACCTGCCTTGCTCGGCACGATGATGGCCAAACCCGAGCGCCGGCAGATCCTGTTTATCGGCGATGGCTCTTTCCAGCTTACCGCGCAGGAGCTTTCCACCATCCTCAGGGAAGGGTTGAAGCCGATCATCTTTCTCATCAACAATCGCGGCTACACCATCGAGCGTTATATTCAGGGTATGAAGGCGTCCTACAATGATGTGGCCAACTGGGATTATACGGCGCTGATGAAGGTTTTCGCACCCGAAATGAAAGCCTTTACCGCATCGGTGAAAACGGAAGGGGAACTGGCTGAAGTGCTTGAACAATGCGCCAAGCAGGATTGCGCCTCTTTCATTGAGGTCCATCTCGACCCGTTTGATGCACCAGAACCGCTCAAGATTTTCGGCCCGAAGACGGCCGAACTGGACTATGGCCCCCGTCGTGGGCCGCGCACGTAGCGCCGACGTGAGGTGACGGAAAATTGCAGCGCGGGGGGCGATGTTCCTCGCGCTTTTTTCTGCCCTAGTGGCAGATGCCAAACAGAAGCAGCTCCTTGACCGCTTGCTTGGTTTCTTCCCATTGCGCATCATTTAGATCGCTGCCCTCGTTGAGGGTGGAGATCTGGTGCTTGAAATCTGCATAATGCTGGGTCGTTGCCCAGATGGTGAAAAGCAGATGCTTTGGGCTGATGGGGCGAATCTTTCCCGCCGCGATCCATTTGTGAATGACGTTGACGCGCTCTTCCGTCCAGGAGCGCAGCTCTGTTTCCAAATAGTCTTGCACGATGGGGGCGCCCTGAATGATCTCATTGGCCCAGACCATGGAGCCATAGGGGCGGGTTCTGGCCAACTCCATCTTGGTGTCTATATAGCTGCCCAAAGCTTCTCTAGGGTCGGCATCCTCTACAATTTCATCAGCCGCCGCACGCCATACATTGAAAATGTCTTCAACGACTGTTCGGTATAGTAACTCTTTGGTAGAAAAGTAATAAACCACATTCGACTTAGGTAAACCGGCCTCTTCGGCTATACGACTTATGGATGCCCCATTATATCCAAACTGCGCAAAAACTATTTCTGCTGCAGTCAATATATTCTCGATATTCTGTGCCCTGTTTTTTTTCTGTTTTGTGTATTGTTGGGGTCTCATGTTCTCGCCTATTTTGTTAGACTGTGCGGGCGTCGTAGTTATTTTTCGATTGACTAAGTATTTTTTGCAGGCCTGTAGATAAACCTAAATTTGTCTAAAAATACCTGCATCAATTTTTGACTTTTCTTGTTCGTTTTTTGAGCAGTTGCATGAATGTTTTGCAAATTCTCAAAAACCTGACCGATCGTGCAGGAAAAATATTGACCGATCGTGCAGATAATGCAAGCGTTCTTACCACGAAAGAGGCGTTTGGCAAAAAAAATAGCAAAATAAAATGCAATCAGCCAAAAATGCTTCGAGGGGAACAGAGGGCTCAAACAGAGTTGAGGGGAGCGTGATGTATCACGTCAAGAATATCATCGGCGGGAAAAGTATATCCTCCACATCGGAGCGCCTGAGCGCCATCTATAATCCTGCTACAGGGGAGCAGATCGGTTCTTTGGCGCTTTCATCCGATGAAGAGGTCAATCAAGCGGTTGCTGTCGCCAAAGCAGCTCTTCCCGGCTGGGCTGCAACGCCGCCAGCCAAGCGCGCGCGCGTTATGTTTGCCTATCAGGCTCTGGTTCGCGAACGGGCTGATGATATTGCACGAGAGATCAGCCGCGAACACGGCAAAACCCATGATGATGCTCTTGGTGAGGTAACGCGTGCTTTGGAAGTGATTGAATTTGCCTGCGGTGCTGCGCATCTGTTGAAAGGCGAATTCTCTCGCAATGTCGGCACTGGTGTCGATACCCAGTCCGAGCGTCAGCCGCTTGGCGTTGTGGCTGGTATTACGCCATTCAATTTCCCGGCCATGGTGCCCATGTGGATGTTCCCGATGGCCATCGCTTGTGGCAACACCTTTGTTTTGAAACCATCCGAGCGCGATCCTTCGGCTGCCAACTTTGTTTGTGAATTGCTTATGGAAGCCGGTTTGCCCGAAGGGGTTATCAATGTGGTGCATGGCGACAAGAGCGCCGTGGATTGCCTGCTTGATCATCCAGATGTGAAGGCCGTCAGCTTTGTTGGGTCCACACCGATTGCCGAATATGTCTATAAACGGGGCACCGATAGCGCCAAGCGCGTGCAAGCGTTGGGTGGTGCCAAGAACCATATGATCATCATGCCGGATGCGGATATGGATCAAGCCGCCGATGCCCTCATGGGCGCAGCCTTCGGTTCTGCCGGAGAGCGTTGCATGGCGGTATCCGTCGCTGTGCCGATTGGCGAAGAAACCGCCTCCCGTCTCGTTTCCAGTCTCAAGCCAAAGGTTGAGGCCTTAAAGATCGGTCCATCCAGCGATGAGGCTGCCGAAATGGGCCCCGTGATCACGTCTGCAGCCAAGGAGCGCATCGTCGGCTTGATTGATAGCGGTGTAGAGCAGGGCGCAGATCTGGTTGTCGATGGCCGTGGCTTTGAGCTGCAAGGCTATGAAAATGGCTATTTCGTTGGTGGTACCCTGTTTGACAAGGTGACACCGGAGATGGACATCTACAAGACCGAAATTTTTGGACCGGTGCTCTCTGTTTTAGAGCCGCAAAGCTTTGAGACTGCGGTCGATCTGATCAATATTCATGAATATGGCAACGGCACTGCGATCTTCACGCGCAATGGAGACGCTGCCCGCAAATTCGCCAGCCAGATCGAAGTCGGCATGGTCGGGATCAACGTACCCATTCCGGTTCCGGTCGCCTTCCATTCCTTCGGCGGCTGGAAACGCTCAAGCTTTGGCTCCCATGGCATTTACGGGCCGGAAGCCATCCATTTCTATACCAAATTGAAGACCACCACGACGCGTTGGCCCGAGGGACTGACCGAGGGCGCTGTATTCACTTTCCCAAGCTAGGGAGAGCGGCGGGGCCATATGCTCCTGGTGTAAAGAAAAGACTATAAGCGCCTGAAATATAACCGGATAACCGGAAAGGGCGCACTTCCAGAATTGCCCGTTGGGCGCAGTGAATTGACAGGGGAACCAGATCATGAAGAAGAATCTGCGAGTGGATGGAGACCGTCTTTGGCAGTCTCTGATGGATATGGCAAAAATCGGTCCTGGCGTTGCCGGTGGCAACAACCGCCAGACCCTGACTGATGAGGATGCCGAAGGACGCGCACTGTTCAAACAGTGGTGCGATGATGCGGGCCTTACCATGGGCGTCGACAAGATGGGCTCCATGTTCATGACCCGTCCGGGCACCGATCCGGATGCCTTGCCGGTCTATGTCGGCTCCCACCTTGATACCCAGCCGACGGGTGGCAAATATGATGGCGTTCTGGGTGTACTCTCCGCTCTGGAATTGGTGCGCATGCTTAATGACGCAGACATCAAGACCAAACACCCGATTTGTGTGGTCAACTGGGCCAACGAAGAGGGCGGGCGCTTCTCCCCGCCGATGTTGGCCTCTGGCGTTTTTGCTGGTGTTCATTCGCTGGATTATGCCTATGGCCGCAAGGATCTGGAAGGCAAGACCTATGGCGAGGAATTGAAGCGCATCGATTGGGTCGGCGAAGAAGAAGTGGGCGCCCGCAAGATGCATGCCTATTTCGAATATCACATCGAGCAGGGGCCGATCCTCGAAGCCGAGGAAAAGGAAATCGGCGTTGTGACCCATTGTCAGGGGCTGTGGTGGCTTGAATTCACCTTGACCGGCAAGGAAGCGCACACAGGGTCCACCCCGATGGCCATGCGCGTCAATGCGGGCCTTGCCATGGCACGCATCTTCGAGATGGTGCAAGAGGTGACCATGGCCGCTCAGCCGAACGCTGTAGGTGGCGTGGGGCAGGTGACCTTCTCGCCAAACTCGCGCAACGTGCTGCCGGGCACCGTTACCTTTACGGTCGATATTCGCACGGTTGATATCGAAAAGCTCAATGGCATGCGTGATGCCATCAAGGAGAAGGCCGCTGTTATCTGCGAAGAGCTGGGCGTTGGCTGCTCGGTGGAACAGGTTGGCCAGTTCGATCCGGTGACCTTTGATCCGACATTGGTGGATCGCGTACGCAACGCAGCCATCGATTTGGGCTATTCCCACATGGATATCGTCTCTGGGGCCGGTCATGACGCATGCTGGGCTGCCAAGGTTGCGCCAGCTACCATGATCATGTGTCCTTGCGTTGATGGTCTTTCGCACAACGAAGCCGAAGATATCTCCAAGGAATGGGCCACCGCCGGGGCCGATGTGCTTTTGCAGGCGGTTCTGGAAACAGCCGAGATCTCGGAATAGCAAGATCAGAGCACCATAAGAAGCGATTAATAAAAGAGCGGATTCCCGAAAGATGAACAGGGCAAAAAGCCCGGTGGAATCCGCCCATGCAATGACCTGAACAAAGGGTTCCGGACCACTCAAAGCCGCTCCGGAGCATTCAATACACCAAGGCAAGAGGCAGATCGTTCGCTTACCGGGAACGCCCGAACTGTATCCAGAGCAGATTGCTTCTTGGCATGAAAATTGAAGGGAACAGCACATGAGCAAAGTGATTAAAGGCGGCACGGTCGTTACCGCCGATCTGACTTATGAAGCCGATGTGAAAATCGAGGGCGGTGTCATCACCGAAATCGGTCCTGATCTTTCCGGCGATGAAATTCTGGATGCGTCCGGTTGCTATGTGATGCCGGGCGGCATTGATCCGCATGTGCATCTGGAAATGCCTTTCATGGGCACCTATTCCGCCGATGACTTTGCCTCGGGCACGCGTGCAGCCGTTTCCGGCGGGACGACCATGGTGGTAGATTTCTGCTTGCCTGATCCGGGGCAGAGCCTGATGGACGCCCTGATGCGCTGGGATAACAAATCCACCCTTGCTACATGCGACTATTCCTTCCACATGGCCATCACATGGTGGGGCGAGCAGGTCTTTAATGAAATGGAGACCGTCGTGCGCGAGAAGGGCATCAACACCTTCAAGCATTTCCTTGCCTATAAAGGCTCGTTGATGGTCAATGATGACGAGTTGTTCGCTTCCTTCCAGCGCTGTGCCGAACTGGGGGCTATGCCGCTGGTTCACGCGGAAAATGGAGACGTGGTTGCCTCCATGTCCGCCAAGCTGCTGGAAGAGGGCAATGTCGGACCTGAAGCCCATGCCTATTCCCGACCGCCAGAAGTGGAAGGGGAAGCCACCAACCGCGCCATCATGTTGGCCGATATGGCAGGCGTCCCGCTCTATGTGGTGCATACCTCCTGCGAGCAGAGCCACGAAGCCATCCGCCGCGCCCGCCAGAAAGGCATGCGCGTCTATGGTGAGCCGCTCATTCAGCATTTAACGCTTGATGAGAGCGAATATTTCGACAAGGACTGGGATCACGCCGCCCGTCGTGTGATGAGCCCGCCATTCCGCAACAAGATGCATCAGGATAGCCTCTGGGCTGGCTTGCAGGCCGGTTCTCTTTCCTGTGTGGCAACAGACCACTGCGCCTTTACAACCGATCAGAAGCGCTACGGTGTTGGTGATTTCACCAAGATCCCGAACGGCACAGGAGGTCTGGAAGATCGCCTGCCGATGCTCTGGACCTATGGTGTCGGCACCGGTCGTTTGACCATGAACGAGTTTGTCGCAGTTACCTCAACCAACATCGCCAAGATCCTCAACATGTACCCGAAAAAGGGCGCAATCCTTGTTGGGGCTGATGCCGATATCGTGGTTTGGGATCCCAAGCGCTCCAAAACCATCACGGCGGCCAATCAGGTCTCCACCATCGACTACAGCGTCTTCGAAGGCAAGGAAGTCACTGGCCTGCCACGCTTCACCTTGTCACGTGGCAAGGTGATGGTCGAGGAAAGCACATTGAAAACTGAAGAGGGGCACGGCGAATTTGTGGCGCGCCAGCCTTACACGGCAGTCAACAAGGCGCTTTCTACCTGGAAGGAACTGGTCTCGCCGCGTCCGATCGCCCGCTCAGGCATTCCGCCAAGCGGCGTTTAATCGGCGCCCGATAATCGCTGAGCCAACAAATAGCCTGCGGGTGCCTTATGCATCCGCAGGATAGATTGAAGAATGACGATAACAAGCATAATCCGAACGGGAACAAGCAACGATGATGCACTCCGACTTCCATGTGGTCTCAGCCAAAGACCTCTGTCTGACCTTTCAGACCAATGATGGGCCGGTCCATGCGCTCAAGGATGTCAATTTACAAATAGACAAGGGCGATTTTGTCAGTTTCATTGGCCCGTCCGGCTGTGGCAAGACAACCTTTCTGCGTGCCATCGCTGCTTTGGAAAATCCCACCTCCGGTGAGCTGACGGTGAATGGCACTTCGCCCGAACTGGCGCGAAAAGACCGCGCCTACGGCTATGTGTTTCAGGCCGCTGGCCTCTACCCATGGCGCACGATTGCGCGCAACATCAAATTGCCCCTTGAGATCATGGGCTTCACCAGAGCCGAGCAGAATGAGCGGGTCGAACGGGTGCTCAAGCTGGTGGATCTGGAAGGCTTTGGCAACAAGTTCCCATGGCAGCTTTCTGGCGGTATGCAGCAGCGCGCCTCCATCGCGCGCGCACTGTCATTCGATGCTGATATCCTGCTGATGGATGAACCCTTCGGGGCATTGGACGAGATCGTACGAGACCATCTCAACGAACAGCTTCTCAAGCTCTGGTCGAGCACGGGCAAGACCATCGGCTTTGTGACCCATTCCATTCCAGAGGCTGTTTATCTTTCTACCAAGATTGTTGTCATGAGCCCACGTCCGGGCCGTATCACGGATGTCATCGAGAGCACGCTTCCAAAGGAACGCCCGCTTTCCATCCGTGACAGTCAGGAATTCATCGACATTGCCCATCGCGTGCGCGAGGGCCTGAGAGCCGGTCATGGCGATGGAGCGAATGATGCGTAAGCTGTTTGCTGTTTTCACTGTCGTTCTGGTCATCGTCGCGATCTGGTATGCAGCGGCAGTGAAGATGAACGCCAAATGGGCCTATGATCAGGCCGCACGCGCCAAGGTCGAGATCTCTTTCTCGGAACTGGTCAAAGACACCTGGGCGCAGGAGCGTCCGGTTCTGCCAGCGCCGCATCAGGTGATGACCGAGCTCTGGAAAACGACGGTTGGCAAGAAGATCACCTCCAAGCGGTCTCTCATTTTTCATGGCTGGATCACGCTCGAGGCGACCTTGTTGGGCTTTATCACTGGCACGTTGCTGGGCATCGCGCTTTCGGTTGGCATCATCTATATCCGCGCCATGGACATGAGCGTCATGCCATGGGCCATTGCCTCCCAGACCGTGCCCATTCTGGCCATCGCACCGATGATCATCGTCGTGCTCAACTCGGTCGGCATTCAGGGCTTGATCCCCAAGGCGATTATCTCGGCCTATTTGAGCTTCTTCCCCGTGTTGGTGGGTATGGTGAAAGGCTTGCGCGCGCCCGATCATATGCAGATGGATTTGCTCAAGACCTACAACGCCTCCAAGAGCGACGCCTTCTACAAGCTGCGCCTGCCGTCTTCAGTGCCTTATCTGTTCACCTCCATGAAGGTGGGTATAGCGGCCTCGCTGGTCGGTACCATCGTGGGAGAATTGCCAACCGGAGCAATCCGCGGGCTGGGTGCACGTCTTTTGACTGGCTCCTATTATGGCCAGACCATCCAGATGTGGGCAGCGCTGTTCGCCGCAGCTCTGCTGGCAGCCGGACTTGTGGCACTCGTCGGATTGGCTGAGAAATCTGTTCTGAAGAAAATGGGGATGGTGCGATGACCCTGGTGCTGACTGCAATTGTCATCTGGATCGTGGCTTCATGGATCAATGTGAAGCTGTCCCGATCCTCGGCCCATAGCACGCTTCTTGTGCGCTTTCTGGTGCCCTTCATTTTTGGCGTCACCATCATCGCAGCGTGGGAACTGCTGGCACGCGGATTAGACATCCCGTCGGTCATCCTGCCGCCGCCATCGGCCATTGCCACGCGCTTCGCTGCATCTACCGATATCCTGTGGCTCGATTTCGTGCAGACCTTCGTCAAGGGCGCGCTGACTGGCTATATCATGGGCTGCGGAGCGGCCTTCCTGACGGCGATCCTGATTGACCGTGTGCCTTTCCTGCAGCTTGGTCTGTTACCGGTTGGCAACTTCGTGGCCGCGTTGCCCATCGTCGGTATTGCCCCGATCCTCGTTATGTGGTTCGGTTTTGACTGGCAGTCCAAAGCCGCAGTGGTCGTAGTGATGGTCTTCTTCCCCATGCTGGTCAACTGCGTTCAGGGGCTCTCGGATACAGACAGCATGCAGCGCGACCTGATGAAGACCTATGCGGCGAGTTACGCCGATACATTGCTCAAGCTGCGCCTGCCAGCGGCGATGCCATTCATTTTCAATGGTCTGAAAATTTCGACCACCTCGGCGCTTATCGGCGCGATTGTGGCTGAATTTTTCGGCTCTCCGATTGTCGGCATGGGATTTCGTATCTCAACCGAGGTCGGCAAGCTCGGGCTCGATATGGTCTGGGCAGAAATTACGGTTGCGGCTATCGCCGGCTCTCTTTTTTATGGAGCCGTGGCCGCAATCGAAAAAGGGGTGACCTTCTGGCATCCCTCTCAAAGGGGCTAAAAGACCCCATCTAATAACCTAAGAAAAGCAACACCTTAACCAAAATCCTTAATGGAACACCAAAGGGAATAGAAGATGAGAGACACTTTCAAGACTTTTGCGATTGGCGCATGTGCAGCTGCCTCGATCTTTGCAGCCACCGGAGCCAACGCGGCAGATGACTTTACCCTTCAGCTGAAATGGGTGACTCAGGCCCAGTTTGCCGGCTATTATGTTGCGCTGGAAAAGGGCTTCTATGAAGAAGAAGACCTCAATGTCACCATCAAACCGGGCGGTCCGGATATTGCTCCCACGCAGATCCTTGCTGGTGGCGGTGCTGATGTCGTGGTCGACTGGATGCCATCTGCTCTGGCTGCTCGCGAAAAGGGCCTGCCGCTGGTGAACATCGCTCAGCCTTACAAATCCTCCGGCATGATGCTGACTTGCCTTAAGGAAAGCGGCGTAAAGACCCCTGAAGACTTCCCGGGCAAAACCCTTGGTGTCTGGTTCTTCGGTAACGAATATCCATTCCTCAGCTGGATGAGCATTCTGGGCATTCCGACCGACGGTGGCGATGATGGCGTAACCGTCCTCAAGCAGGGCTTCAACGTCGATCCTCTGCTCCAGAAACAGGCTTCCTGTATCTCCACCATGACCTACAACGAATATTGGCAGGTGATTGATGCTGGCATCTCTGAAGATGAACTGATCACTTTCAAGTATGAAGATCAGGGCGTTGCAACGCTGGAAGACGGCCTCTATGTGCTCGAAGACAAGCTGGCTGACGATGCCGAAGTCGACAAACTGGCACGCTTCGTGAAAGCCTCCATGAAAGGCTGGAAATGGGCGGAATCCAATCCCGATGAAGCAGCCGAGATCGTTCTGGAATATGACGAAACCGGTGCCCAGACCGAAAAGCACCAGAAGCGTATGATGGCCGAAGTTGCCAAGTTGACCGCAGGCTCCAACGGCGCTCTTGATCCGGCCGACTATGAGCGCACCGTCAAGACCCTGATGAGCGGCGGTTCTGCTCCGGTTATCTCCAAGGCACCAGAAGGCGCCTGGACCCACAAGATTACCGATCTGGCTCTGAAGTAAGCCAGCTCAGCAATAAAGTGGTCTGACTTGATCCGCATCCGGGTTTGCCTCGGATGCGGAGAGAGTGAGCCCCAAAGGCACCGAACAATAAAAGACATCTGATACCGCGCACGCTTTCCGGGGCATCTAGACCGGTTTTGCGCGAACAGGACCGCTTTGTCTCAATTTCAGGGCGCGCGACCCTGTCAGAATATTGTTCGAAACAGTTTGATTTTTCAAGAAGGGCATGCGCGACAAGATGCTGGTACAGAGTGAACGCAACAGTCGATCTCATGAAGTGTATGGGGACCTCTCAACGGGAACCCGCGAGCTTTATGATGAAGCGCGATATCTGCAAAAGGCCGATCTGGAAAGCCTGATGGCGCGGGCCTGTGTCATTCGTGAGGCGCGTTGGGGCCGCACTGTGACCTATTCGCGCAAGGCTTTTGTTCCGCTCACCAACATGTGCCGGGATACCTGCGCCTACTGTACCTTTGTCAAGCATCCCGACCATCCCGACGCCAATATCATGTCGCCCGAACAGGTGTTGGCAACAGCACGCAAAGGTGAGGCGCAAGGCTGCAAGGAATTGCTCTTCAGCTTGGGAGAAAAGCCCGAATTGCGCTACGAGCGTGCAAGGGCTGCACTCTCTCTGCTAGGCTATGAAAGCATGACCGACTATCTGGCGGATATGTGTGCGCTGGTGTTGGAAGAAACCGCCATGCTGCCCCACATCAATGCGGGCACGCTCAGCGATGAAGAATTGGAAAAGCTGCGCCCGGTTTCCGCTTCCATGGGCATGATGCTCGAAACCATCTCCCGTCGTCTGATGCATAAGGGCGAGGCGCATTATGCCTGTCCGGACAAGGTGCCCTTGCAGCGTCTACGCACGCTGGAGCGGGCAGGGGAACGCAAGGTGCCCTTTACCACCGGCTTGCTCATCGGTATCGGCGAAACATGGGAAGAGCGCATCGAGGCACTCCATGCCATCAATGAGAGCCACAAGCGCCATGGTCACATCCAGGAAGTTATTATCCAGAATTTCCAGACCAAACCAGATATCGCCATGGCGCACCATAAGGAACCCAGCCTTGAGGATATGCTCAGAACCATCGCTGCGGCTCGGCTCATTCTGTCGCCGGATATCAGCTTGCAGGCGCCGCCAAATCTTAGCGCCCACCACATCGCCTATCTCGATGCAGGTATCAACGATTGGGGTGGCATCTCGCCGGTGACCATCGATTTCATCAATCCTCAGCATGTCTGGCCGCAAATCGATGTCTTGGCCGAGAGTTGCAAAAGCGCTGGCTTTGCGCTCAAGGAACGCCTTCCCATTTATCCGGACTATTTGAAACGGGGCTCCGCATTTTTAAGCCCTCAACTGCAAGATCGCGTCGCTGCAATGGCTGCACGCGACGGTCTGGCTCAAGAACAACGACACCTGATGCAGGGAGAATAAGATCATGACCAATGAAATAGTAAATAATATTGAGAATGACATTGAGATTGATACGTCTGCTATCTCCCATCCCGTCAGAGATGTTCTTGATAAGGCATTGGAAGGGCGTGAGATTACGCAATTGGAGGCTGTCACACTGTTCAAGGCAAATGGGCATGCCGACAAACAAGCGATCTATCACACCGCGGATCTGTTGCGCCAAAAAGCCAATGGTGATCTGGTGACCTTTACCGTCAACCGGAACATCAATTTCACCAATGTCTGCTATATGGGGTGCAAGTTCTGCAACTTCGCCAAACGCGCCGACGAAGAAGATGCGCAATGGCACTCGGTGGAAGAGGTGCTGCGCCGCTGCCATGAAGCTTGGGACCGTGGCGCGACCGAAGTCTGCATTCAGGGTGGGCTCCACCCCAAGCTTCCCGGCACCTATTATGAAGAGCTCTGCCGCGCCATCAAGGCCGAGCTCCCGGATATGCATCTTCATGCTTTCTCGCCCTTTGAAGTCTGGTATGGCGCATCGAAAAGCCGCAAGCCTTACCGAGAGTTTCTGCAAGGGCTTAAAGAGGCCGGTCTGGGCACCATGCCGGGCACGGCCGCGGAAATTCTTGATACCGAGATCCGCAAACAGCTGACCAAGGACAAGCTCAGCACGGAGAAATGGGTCGAGATCATCCGCACCGCGCATGAGGTTGGCATCAAGACAACTGCCACCATCATGTATGGCCATATCGACGCGCCGGAGCATTGGGCTGCACATATCGATCTGTTGCGATCCATCCAGAAAGATACCGGCGGCTTTACTGAATTTGTGCCGCTGTCCTATCAGCATGTGGGCACCGCTCTCTATACCGAAAATCCGGGCAAGGTGCGCATGGGGCCGAGCACGGACGAAATCGACAAGATGCATGCGGTTTCCCGCATCATGCTGCATGGGCTGATTGATAATATTCAGGTTTCCTGGACCAAATTGGGGCCAGACCATGCGATGGCCATGCTCAACCGCGGCGCCAACGACATGGGCGGAACCTTGATGGAAGAGAGCATCTCGCGCGCCGCCGGAGCTGATCATGGGCAAGAGATTACCGCCTATGAGCTGACGCAGATCGTGCGGGCGTCGGGGCGCACGCCAGCGCGCCGCTCAAGCGATTATCGTATTCTGGATGTTTATGATGATCATGATCCGCAACCGCTTGCACCGCTGATCGAGCGGGGTGACAAAGATCCTCTCGACTTCCTCAAGATGTTCCCGGATGCCTCCTCGGGTCTGGAGGCGGCCGAATGAGCGAGAAACAGAAGCTGAAGGTTACCCTGCTGGCCGGTGGGGTCGGCGGGGCGAAGATGGCCGAAGGCTTTGCTTCGCTGGAGGACGTCGATCTCACCATCATCGGCAACGTGGCTGATGATGAGGCGTTTCACGGTCTGTGGGTGTCACCGGATATCGACACCATGACCTATACCCTCTCCGGTAGGATCAACCGTCAGCAGGGCTGGGGGCTGGCGGACGAAGGCACACGCGCGCTGGAGACCCTGACAAGCTTGGGCGAAGTTACATGGATGATGTTGGGTGACAGGGATTTCGGCCTGCATATCTATCGCACCATGCGCAGAATGAAGGGGGATAGGCCAAGTGATATCGCCGCTGATGTGGCCAAGGCTTTCGGCGTCAAATCCAAAATCCTGCTGCCAACCGATGATGTGGTTCAAACGCGGGTCAAGACGGAACAGGGCTGGCTCAGTTTTCAGGAATATTTCGTCAAGGAAAAATGCGCCCCTGTCGTCAAGGCGCTGGAATTTGCTGGCATCGAAGAGGCGACCGCCACCCCTGAAGCTCTGGAAGCCATTGCGAGCGCGGAACTGCTCGTCATTGCACCCTCCAATCCGCTTGTCAGCATCGAGCCGATCCTTGCCATCGAGGGCATGCGCGAGGCCTTGAAAAAGAGTGCAGTACCGACCATCGCTGTCAGTCCGCTAATTGCCGGAAAGGTAGTCAAGGGACCTGCTGACAGAATGATGAGCGCTCTGGGGATGCGAGCCGATGCCGTTGGTGTGGCCACACGCTATCAGGGGCTTGCCGATATCTTGCTGATTGATCATCAGGATATGGCTCTGTCTGCGGAGATCTTGGACCTTTCCATCGCGCCTCACTGCGCGGATATCATGATGAAGGATATGTCTGACAAGATGCGGCTCGCCTCGGAGATTGTCGACCTCGCCAGAGATCAAGGGCAGAATGGAGCGGCGGCATGAGCGAACGAGTGCTGGTCCTCATTCCCATGAAGGCACCCACGCAAGCCAAGTCACGCCTCAAGTCTGTGTTGAGCGATAGGGAGCGTTCCGCTCTGGCTTTATCATTATTCAAAGTCGTCGTTACACGGGTCAAGGATGCTGTACAGAGACTTTCTGAGGTGGGTGTAAATCGGGATATTATTGATATCGCTGTTATTTCGAGCAGCGATACAATTGAATCCCAAGCAGCAGATCTCGGGATCATCTATCTTGAAGAAGAGACCGGAGACGGTCTGGTTGCTGCGGTAGAGGAAGCTGCTGCAAAGGCCAGTTGGCGCGGCTATAAGCGCCTGTGTATTCTTCCCGGCGATCTTGCCGACCCATCGGCTTCAGACATTATGCGGCTGCTCTCCTATCCAATAGACGAGGGGACGATAGCCCTTTGTCCGTCACAGGATTTGGGGACCAATGCGCTGGTCGTAACCCTGCCGAGTCCGATGCCTTTTGCCTTCGGACCAGAGTCTTTCACACGACATTTCAGTCTGGCAGCGGACCGTGGGCTCATGCCGGTCATCCTGCCGCTCAAGAGCCTGCGCCGGGATATCGATACCCTGGCCGATTTGGATTATCTCGATGACAACCGGACGCTCGGCATCATGAACAGGGAGGAAGCATGACAGATAGCATGGCGTCTTCTCTTTGCATCACTGCCATCCCCGATGTGCCTGATATTGTCGAGGGCGACGATCTGGCGGCGATTATTGGCGATTGCCTCGTAGCAAGCGGGCATACACCCGTTGAAGGAGATATTCTCTGCGTAGCGCAAAAGGTCTTTTCCAAGGCCGAAGGCTGTATCTATCCGCTTTCGGGCATTACGCCATCGCCCGAAGCATTGCGCTACGCCGAAGAGCTGGGCAAGGACCCCCGCAAGGTGGAAATCGTGCTGCGGGAAAGCGCCGAAGTCGTGCGTGCCTTCCGCCACCCCGGTCAGAGCGAAGGCACCATGATTTGCCGCCACAGGCTGGGCTTCATTTCGGCCAATGCCGCCGTTGATGAATCCAACATTGCAGAAACGGATGCCGCCATGACGCTGCCGCCTGATCCCGACGCCAGCGTGATTGCCATGCGGGACGCGCTGGAAGCTCGTTTCGGCTGCCGCATTGGTGTGGTGATGACAGACACCTTCGGGCGGCCTTGGCGCATCGCGCAGGTCAATGTGGCCATAGGGCTGGCTGGTGTGCCAGCCACCTTGCGCGAGCAGGGCAACGAAGATGCATGGGGCCGCACCATGAAAGTGACTGAGGCGGCCTTTGCTGATGAGCTGGCAGCCGCCTCCGGTCTCGTGGTCAAGAAGGCTGCAAAAACACCCCTCGTGTTGTTCCGTGGGCTCGACTGGAGCCCGTCCCGGAGCAAGGCCGAGGATCTGTTGAGAGGAAAACAAGAGGATATGTTCAGATGACGATCGCAATCATTGGCGGCACAGGGCCGCAAGGGCAGGGGCTTGCCTTGAGATTTGCGCGCGCCGGTGTGCCAGTGGCTCTGGGCTCGCGTGATGCCACGCGTGCCGCGGAAATCGGTGTTGCCCTGCGCGCGCAGTTGGACGCCGCCGCCGCTCCAATTACGGGTGTTGCGAATGAGAAAGCCGTTATGATGGCTGATGAGTTGGTCATTCTCGCGGTGCCCTTTGCTGGCCACAATGCCACGCTGGAAGCACTCAAACCACATCTGGAAGGCAAGATCCTTGTCGATATCGTCGTGCCGCTGAAAGAGGGCGACCCCAAAAAGGTCGAGATGCCGCCCGAAGGCTCGGCGACAGAAGCAGCCCAGGCGCTGCTCGGGCCGGATATTCCAGTCGTTGGGGCCTTGCACAATGTGTCCGCAGCCACGCTGAAGACCCTCGAATGGGATATCAATTGCGATATTCTGGTGTGTGGCAATTCGCTTCCCGCCCGCAAGAAGGTCATGGCGCTGGTCGAGACGCTCGGTGTCGTCGCCTACAATGCTGGCGATGCTGAAGCTGCACGCTGCATCGAGGCGATCACGCCCATTCTCATTCGCATCAATATTTCCAAGCAGGTGCCCTTCACCCATGCCGGTGTGAAGATTCAGGCCCCGGCTCACTGATAAACAGAACAATCACCAAACCGACTTTTGAAAAGACTTGAAGAACAAGGACAGGAGAGAGAGATGGAATTCGGTATTTGCTTTAAAGGCTTCGTCGAGCCCAAGCGTGCCCGCGCCCTTGTGCGACAGGCCGAGAACGCCGGCTTTACCTATTGCTGGTTTTACGATAGCCACATCCTTTGGCGCGAAAGCTACATGGCGATGGCCATGTGCATGGAGCACACGACTAAAATGCGCTTCGGTCCATGCGTGACCAACCCGAACACCCGTGACTGGTCGCTGGCAGCATCGATGTTTGGTTCTCTTGCCAAGCAGTCCGAAGGCCGGTTCGACATTGGCCTTGGCCGAGGCGATAGCGCAGTGCGTGTCATGGGGCTCAAGCCCGCACCGCTGAAGCGTCTGGAAGAATTCACTCATGTGGTCAAGGCCTTGGTGCGCGGTGACGAAGCGCAATATGGCGAATGCCCCGAGCCGGTCAAATTTCCTTGGGCTGAGGGTTATGAGTTGCCTATCTGGGTGGCTGCCTATGGTCCAAAGGCGTTAAGCTCCGCCGGACGGGTTGGTGATGGTCTCATCCTGCAGATCGCCGAGCCAAGCATTGTCAAATGGCTGGCAAGCACGGCCATCGCAGAGGGCAAAAAAGCTGGCCGCGACATGTCAAACTTCAAGGTCATGTCCGCCGCGCCAGCCTATTTCGGCACGAAGGAAGAATGCATCGCCGCAACCCGCTGGTTCCCTGCCATGGTGGGCAACCATGTGGCTGACATCGTTGAGAAATACGGCACCGAGCGGGACGATATCCCCGAAGCGCTCACTGCCTATATCAAGGATCGCAAGGGCTATGACTATTCCAAGCATGGCCAGAGCGACAATCCGTATCTTGATTTCATTACCGATGAAATTATTGAGGGCTTCAGCGTTCTGGGCGCTGCCGATCAACATATCGCCAAGCTTGGCGTGCTGAAGGACGCGGGCGTCACCCAGTTCAATATCTATCTGGACAATGGCAAGGAAGAACAGATCATCGCTGAATATGGCGAGAAGATCATCCCAGCTTTTGATGCCTGATAGAATAGAAAAACACGGACTGGTTCGATAAGGGCTGGTTAAACTCGGGGCGGGTCTTTGCAGATCCTGCCCCTCTTTTTATGACCACATATAAGAGCCTTCTTTTGGGCTCTGTTGGCGAAATGGGCTCTCAGGCGTGCAGATTCTCATGCCCTTTGGTGGTATCGACCAACTTGGCTTTCTGCTCGAACCCATCGTCTTTGGTCAGTTCGGCGACATGCAGCAGGGTCGTCATGATCCGTTCGCGCTCAGTGTCGGGTAGATCGAAATAATGCCTTGCAAATGTGTCCCCCAGAGGCGAAGGCGCCTGCTCCAGAAGGGCTTTTCCTGCATCGGTTAGGGTTGAGATCACCACGCGGCGATTGTTTGCGGGCCGAATGCGCTCGATAAGCCCTTTTGCGGCCAGTTTGTCAAGAATGCCCAGCACGGTCGGCGGTGACAGATCGACCTGTTTCGATATGGCACTCCCGGTGGGGTCTCCCAAATCGCGCACACAGCGCAGAATGATGAGTTGGGGCAGGGTTAGCCCGCTTTTCTTGTTCAAGAAGCGGGAATGGATATCAAGGGCTCTGGCGATCGTGCGGATGGATTGAAGCACGACACGCATTTCTTCATTCGGCGTCATTTTTACTATCTATTTTTTGATGGAACCAAATTTTGTCCAAACTGTTGTATATTAAAGATTAGTGTACTAATAATTACTAGTCAAACAATCAGAAGGAGAATGATAGAGCTTATGTGTGGTATTTGCGGCGAAGTCAGATTCGATGGATCCAGTCCTAATGTTGAAAAAATCGAGTCGATGACAGACCGCCTGGCCTCAAGAGGGCCAGACGCATCAGGGACTTTTTTCAGGAACAACATGGGCATGGGCCATCGACGATTGAAAATCATCGACCTGTCCGATGCATCAGCGCAGCCGTTTGTGGATCAGTCAACCGGCCTTGCGATGGTCTTCAATGGCTGTATCTATAATTACCCAGAGTTGCGGTCCGAGCTGGAAGGCAAGGGGCACACATTCAAATCCTCTGGCGATACCGAGGTCATTCTCAAGGCATGGGCCGAGTGGGGCGAGGAGGCTATTCCGCGCCTGCAGGGCATGTTTGCCTTTGTGATCCATGAAGAGCTGAGTGGGCGAACCATTCTGGTGCGCGACCGCTTTGGCATCAAACCGCTCTATCTAAACGAAAGCGACAAGCATCTGCGCTTTGCCTCTTCGCTGCAGTCTATTCTGGCTGGTGGCGATGTAGATCGTTCGATCGATCGTGTGGCGCTTCACCATTATATGACATGGCATGCTGTCGTACCGGCGCCGCGCACCATTCTGGAAGGTGTGCGTAAGCTGCCCGCTGCAACTATTCGCATTGTCGAGGCTGATGGCACTTCCAGTGAGAAACAATATTGGGTGCCAACCTTTGAACGCTCTCAGGAAGATGAAGAGCGCAGCGAAGAAGAATGGTGTGACCTGCTGCTAGACGGCCTGCGCACCTCGGTTCAGCGTCGCATGGTATGTGATGTGCCGGTTGGTGTGCTGCTCTCCGGTGGTGTGGACAGCTCCATGATTGTTGGCCTGTTGGCCGAACAGGGGCAGACAGGCCTATCCACCTATTCGATTGGCTTTGAAGATGCCAATAACGAGAAGGGCAACGAATTTGAATATTCGGACCTGATCGCCAAGCATTATGGTACCAATCATCACAAGATCCATATCCCTTCCAGCGAGATGATGGAAAATCTGCCTGGCGCCATCAAGGCAATGTCCGAACCGATGGTTTCCTATGACAATATCGGCTTCTATCTGTTGAGCCGCGAAGTCGCCAAATCGATCAAGGTCGTGCAATCCGGGCAGGGGGCAGACGAAGTCTTTGGCGGCTATCACTGGTATCCACCGTTGCAGGCGACCTCCAGTCCGGTGGAAAGCTATGCGCTCTCCTTCTTTGACCGGAACCAGAAAGCCATGGCGAGCCATCTCAATCCTGACTATCTGGCCGATCACAATGCCAGCCTGGCCTTTGTCGCCGAGCATTTCTCTCGTCCGGGCGCGCCTGATCCAGTCGACAAGGCCCTGCGCCTTGATACCAACGTGATGTTGGTAGACGATCCGGTCAAACGCGTGGACAACATGACCATGGCCTGGGGGCTTGAGGCGCGCGTGCCATTCCTTGATCATGAAGTGGTCGAGCTGGCTGGCCGCATGCCAAGCCGTCACAAGCTTGCCCATGGTGGCAAGGGCGTGCTTAAGGAAGCCGCACGGAAAGTCATTCCTTCAGCCGTGATTGACCGGCCCAAGGGCTATTTCCCTGTTCCGGCGCTCAAATATATCGAAGGGCCGTATCTGGAAATGGTCAAAGATGCTCTGACTTCGCAGGCGGCCAAGGATCGTGGTATCTTCCAGTCGTCTTATCTGGATACATTGTTCGCCGCACCATCGGATCATATCACACCGCTGCGTGGGTCCGAGCTGTGGCAGGTTGCGCTTCTGGAAATGTGGTTGCAGGCACTGGAGGATTAGGGCCATGTCTACTGATCGTGAAAAGTCCAAACCATTGGGGCAGCACCGTCTGCGCCGTATCAGGCAGGAAGGGATGAGTACACTCTACTCATCCCACAAGCTCACGCATCAGAATGTCGCTCTGGATTGCGGCTGGGGGCGGCTGATCTTCGGTAACACGTTTGAAACCCCCGAGGATCTGATAAACGAGATGCGTAAGGAGCGGCCGGATCAGCGCGATATCGCATTTTATGTACGCGATCCGCATGTGGTGCTGGCGCAGGCACCGCAGGAATATTTCCTCGATCCATCTCATACCTATCGGCTGGATCTTTCTGTGTATCGGCCAGCACGACAACGCAAAACGACATTTCATATTCGTCGCCTCTCCACGCAAGCCGATGCTGATGCGATCAATACCATTCTTGCCGAGCGTGGAATGGTTACGGTGCCTCCAGAATTTTTTTGGTCCCACAGGGATGCCGGAACGGTAACCATGTTGGTGGCTGAAGATGCGCAGACGGGCGAAATTCTGGGGTCTGTCATGGGCGTTGATCACGCCAAGGCCTTCGATGATCCGGATAAAGGGTCATCGCTCTGGTGTCTGGCAGTCTCGCCGAGTGCGCCGCATTCCGGATTGGGTGAATCTCTCGTGCGTCGCCTGGCCGAACAATTCAAGGCACGCGGTGCTTCCTATATGGATCTCTCGGTGCTCCACAATAATGAGCAGGCGATCGCCCTATATGAGAAATTAGGGTTTCGCAGGGTCAATGTCTTTGCGGTCAAGCGCAAGAACGAGATCAACGAAAAGCTGTTCGTTGGCGAGCAGACGGAAACCGAGCTCAACCCTTATGCGAAAATCATCGTCAATGAGGCCCTGCGCCGTGGCATCCATGTGGAAGTCAACGATGCCGCCAACGGCTTTTTCCGTCTTAGCCACGGTGGGCGCTCCGTCCGCTGCCGCGAATCTCTGACCGATTTGACCAGCGCTGTGGCGATGTCGATTTGTGACGACAAGCGTATGACACGCAATGTGGTGGAAGCTGCCGGAGTGCGCGTGCCCGAACAGCTTGAATATAGTGATGATGATGCTCTGAAGGCCTTTCTGGAAAAGCATGAGCAGCTGGTGGTCAAACCGGCAAGAGGCGAGCAGGGTAAGGGCATTTCCGTCGGCCTGACCAAGCCTGCAGAAGTGCGTGAAGCCATCGAGAGAGCCGCTCAGGTCTGTGAGGATGTTCTTCTGGAAGAATGCTATCAGGGCCATGATTTGCGACTGGTCGTTATCAACGACAAGCTCGTTGCCGCAGCCTTGCGTCTGCCCGCCCGCGTTATTGGCGATGGACGCAGCACCGTTGAACAGCTGATTGAAAAGCAAAGCCGTAGACGCTCTGCCGCCACCGGTGGAGAGAGCGTTATTCCCAAGGATGCGGAAACGGAACGTTGTGTCGCTTTGGCTGGCTACGAAATGGATGCCATTCCCGAGGCTGGTGTGGAGCTTATGGTGCGTAAAACCGCCAATTTGCACACCGGTGGCACGATTGTCGATGTGACCGAAGAAGTGCATCCGCAGCTCGTCTACGCTGCCATTCAGGCGGCTAAAGCCATCGATATACCCGTAACGGGTATTGACTTTATGGTCAAAGATCACAGACAACCAGATTATGTATTCATCGAAGCCAATGAGCGGCCGGGCCTTGCCAACCATGAGCCTCAGCCCACGGCAGAGCGGTTTGTCGATCTTCTTTTCCCAAGATCCATGCCTGCATCTGCGCGACAGGAGCTTCAGAATCGAGAAACAAACTCAACCTGACCGAAGGTTTGAGCAATGGAAAGAGCGTGAGTGATGACAATGCTGGCGATAGACACGGAATATCTGCAGAAAACCCTTGATAAGCTTCTGTCCATCCCCAGCCCCACTGGCTACACAGATTCGATTGTCCGCTTTGTGACGAGCGAGTTGAAGGAACTGGGGCTTGAGGCCTCTCTTACCCGACGCGGGGCGATTTGTGCCATAAGGCAGGGATCGCGGCGCAAGGGGGCTCGAGCCATCGTTACGCATCTGGATACATTGGGGGCACAGGTCAAGGCCCTCAAGGAGAATGGTCGACTGGCGCTTGTGCCGGTTGGTCATTGGTCAGCGCGGTTTGCCGAAGGCGCACGGGCGACCATATTTTCCGAAGAAGGTGCCTATCGCGGCACAATATTGCCACTCAAGGCATCAGGGCACACCTTCAATGAAGAAGTCGATACTGCCCCAATCGGCTGGGATTATGTGGAGCTGCGTGTTGATGCTTTGGCGCGCAATTTCGAGGATTTCGAGCGTCTCGGTATCGAGGTTGGCGATATAGTCGCCATTGATCCGCAGACAGAATTTATCGACAACGGTTTCATCGTGTCACGTCATCTGGACAACAAGGCCGGTGTAGCCGTGGCGCTCACTGCGCTCAAGGCCATGCAGGACGCCCATCAGGTGACACCGGTCGATATCCATTTTCTGTTCACCATTGCCGAGGAAGTCGGGGTGGGGGCATCGTCGGTTCTGACGCCGGAAGTCGCCTCCATGATCTCTGTAGACAATGGCACCTCTGCGCCGGGGCAGAATTCTTCCGAATTTGGCGTGACCATTGCCATGGCAGATCAGACCGGCCCGTTTGACTATCATCTCAATCGCAAGCTGGTCAGCCTCTGCAAGGAAAATGATATTCGCTATCAGAAGGATATCTTCAAATATTACCGTTCGGATTCGGCTAGTGCCATAGAGGCTGGGGCAGATGTGCGCACGGCGCTGATCACCTTTGGTGTCGATGCGTCCCACGGCTATGAGCGCATTCACATGCATGCCTTGCGTTCGCTTTCAGAGCTGATCACCGCCTATGTTGGCAGTCACGTTGAGATACAGCGCGACTTCGAGCCGACAACCGAGGGGATCGTAGGCTTTACCAAGCAGCCGGTTGATGAGGCCGAACAATATCTGACCAAAGATGCGGACAACGATGATCTCGGCCCGCAAGCCTGATCGTCCGTGTCAGTCAAACACCACGCGCGGGAAGTAGAAGGATACCACCCAGTTGGGAGCGTCCACCACTTCGCTGACACGCAGATCGCCACAAACCGAGCAGAGCATATAAGCGTCCACCGCAGACATGCCATGCTCGGCTGTAATTAGATCGATCATACCAGCAACAGCATCTCTGGCGCCACTCATCAGGTCTGGGCCAACCCCGGTGGTGACTTCATAGCCTTTGCTGTCGAGATGATTGCTCACAGGACCCGGAGTAGTAAAGCGTGGCATCTTGAGTGGTGACTGCTTGATGAGGTCGAAGGTCAGAACGATATTCATCGGGCTTTCAATGGCAGTGCCACACACTTCACCATCGCCTTGTGCTGCATGCGTATCACCAACCGAGAAGAGCGCACCTTCCACTTCGACCGGCAGATACAACACACTGCCTGCACTCAGATCCTTGATGTCCAGATTACCACCAATCCGGCGCGGCGGGATGATGTCGTGGCGGCCGCTGGCCGCTGGCGCATTGCCCATGGTGCCTGCGAAAGGCTTGAGCGGAACGCGTGCATTGGGCGCATAAAGGGCAGGGGTCAGCCCTTCCGCATCATAGTTCCAGATATGCAGGGCCGGTTCGGTGAACTGATCCGCCAATAGACCAAAGCCGGGGATGTTGGCCGTCCAGCCAAAACCTGAAGGGACGAACTGTTCGATCTTGACCTTCAGTATGTCGCCAGCTTCTGCGCCTTCAATATAGACCGGTCCCGTCACCGGATTGACCTTGGAGGCATCGCGTGCCATCAGATCATCAACCGTGCTGGAGCGGATGATTTGTCCGGCCGATGCGTCAATGCAGGTGAATTCAGCCGTCTGGCCTGGCATGATACGCGCTACCGGCTCGATGGAATTGTCCCAGCCAAAATGATGATGCGCCGCGTGGATGGTATAGTCGCAGAATTGGCACATATGCTAATCCTTCTTGGTTATCAGGCGGACGATCATGTCGAGCATCAATTGTGCGCCCTTTTCGATATCCGTCCATTCTGTCCATTCTTGCGGCGCGTGGCTGATGCCATTGCGGCTGGGTACGAAAATCAAGCCGGATGGACAAAATGCCTGCATGGTCTGCGCATCATGGCCCGCGCCAGACGGCATGACAGTATAGGAAAGTGTCCGTTTTTTGGCCTCTGCCACAAAAGCCTCGCGGATCTTCTCATCCAGCTCTTGCGGTGGCAAATAGCTGCGTTCCTTGATGGTGAAGGAAAGGCGGTTGCGCTCTGCGACAGTTGCTACGACCGTTTCAATGGCCTTGCGCAAGTTTGCCATAATGTCTGCGGAGGTATCGCGAATGATAATCGTGAAGTCTGCCTCTCCGGGAATCGTATGAGGAAAGTTCGGCTTGATGTCGACCTTGCCGATGGTGATCCGCGACTGCTCCCCTCCCAATCGATCAATCACTCCGGGGATGGCCGCTCCGATGGTTGCTAGGCCGGTGAAGGCATCGGCGCGCAAATGCATCGGTGTCGTGCCGGAGTGATTGGCTTCGCCCTTCAGATTGACGCCAAGCACCAGAACGCCAGAGATGCCTTCTACGATGCCGACTGAAAGATTTTCGCTTTCCAGCACGGGACCTTGCTCGATGTGCATCTCCAAAAAGGCGCGAATGCTGTCCTTTTGCCAAGCCGCTTCTTCGAGAGCTTCGGGGGCATAGCCCTGAACCGTCATCGCTTCAGTGAGCTTGACCCCTTCGGCATCGGTTGCTGCCTCCACCCAACCGGCGGGCAGCTGTCCGCTGATCGTCTGAGACCCGAGCATGCCGCCGAACCGGCCTTCTTCTTCTGAAGTGGCCACCACGACAAGCGGCACCGTCGGCTCTATTCCGGCATCCTTGATGCTGCGGGCGCATTCGAGCGCCACAGCCACGCCTAGCGCGCCGTCAAAGGCACCACCTTCCGGCACTGTGTCCAGATGAGAGCCCGCCATGACACAGGGCTTGTCCGCATCCCCCAATCGACCAAACAGATTACCCGCAGCATCGCTATGGACTGCAAGGCCATCACCTTTCATCTGCTCGGTAAACCACTTGCGCACGGACAGATCCGCGTCCGAAAAGCCGATGCGATTATAGCCGCCGGTTTCAACATTGAGTCCGAATTTGTTGATGCTGTCGAAGAGGCGTTTCAGGCGCTCGGAGTTGATCTTGGGGGAGATATCAGACATGCCAGCCTCTTTTCTGTTTGCGGACTGTTCAAATTGAAAGTTGGGACTGCTCAATTTAAACGAGTTTGCATAAATTATAATCAATTATCCGATTGGTCCTAATTTATCATAATCAATGCTTGAAAAATAAACAATTCTGCGCCCTAATTGTTCCTGATAATAATTGAGGGAGAACGTCATGAAACGATTTCTAGCCGCAGCACTTGCCGCGGCCTCATTGCTGTTTGCCTCTCCGGGCTATACACAAACCCCACCCAATGTTTTGATTGTTGGACAAATTGCAGAACCGAAATCCCTTGATCCGGCCGCCGATACGGCAGTCAATGATTTCCGTATTCTGGTCAATATGTATGACGGTCTGGTGCGCTATAAGGATGGCACGCTCGAAGTGGAGCCATCTCTGGCCAAAAGCTGGACCATTTCCGACGATGGAATGACCTACATCTTCAAATTGCGTGAAGGGGTTAAATTCCACGACGGAACGGACTTCAACGCAGAAGCCGTGAAATTCAATTTCGATCGCATGCTAAAGGACGATCACCCTTATCATGACACGGGGCCGTTCCCGCTTGCTTTCTTCTTTTCTTCGGTCAAGGACGTGACCGCAGTTGATCCTCTGACCGTCAAGTTCGAACTGAACGCGCCTTATGCGCCCTTCCTTTCCAACCTTGCATACCCGACAGGCCTGATGATTTCTCCGGCCGCCGTTGAGGAATATGGCAAGGAAGTGGGCCGTCATCCGGCAGGCACAGGCGCCTACAAGTTCGCCGAATGGGAATCCAACGCCAAGGTCGTTCTGGAAAAGAATGCTGACTATTGGGATGGTGCTCCTGCGCTTGAAGCCGTCATCTACCGCCCGATCACGGACGCCAACACCCGCGTCGCCGAAATGCTCGCTGGTGGTCTGGATGTGATGGTTGAGGTGCCACCTGATAACCTTGCCCAGTTCCGCGACAATGATGCCTTCGCCGTGCATGAGCAGGCTGGCCCACATCTGTGGTTCCTGATTCTCAATGCCAAGGAAGGCCCTTTCGCGAAAAAGGAAATCCGTCAGGCAGCCAACTATGCCATCAACAAGACCGCGCTGGTCGACAATATCTTGCAAGGCACGGCTGAAGTGGCCGCAGGTCCGACGCCTCCGGCCTTTGCATGGGCTTATGACGAGACGCTTGAGCCTTACCCTTACGATCCGGAAAAAGCCAAATCCATGCTGAAAGAGGCTGGCTATGATGGCTCCGAAGTGACCTTCTATGTCACCGAAGGCGGCTCCGGCATGCTCGACCCGACTGCCATGGGCACCGCCATTCAGGCCGACCTTGAAGCTGTTGGCATGAAGGTGAAAATCGAGACCTACGAATGGAACACCTTCCTTGGTAAGGTCAATCCGGGTCTTGAAGGCAAAGCCGATATGGCTGAAATGGCTTGGATGACCAATGATCCGGACACCCTGCCGTTCCTTGCCCTGCGCACCGAAGCCTTCCCGGATAAGGGCGGGTTCAACTCGGGCTATTATTCCAACCCGAAAGTGGACGAATTGCTCGAAAGTGCAAGGACCTCCACGTCGCAGGAAGAGCGCGCCAAGCTCTACAAGGAAATGCAGCAGATCGTTTATGAAGATGCCCCTTGGGTCTTCGTGGCCAACTGGAAACAGAATGCTGTAACCAGCGTTGCGGTCGAGAATTTCAAGCTGCAGCCATCCTTCTTCTTGATGCTGCAGGATGTTGCCAAACCGTGAGAGCTCCGGTTTCCCCGTCTCCAACATATGGCGAAGGGGGAGCCATAATCTGACCAACGCCGATCCGCTGTCCCGCATTTCGACCCCTGTTTGTCATATTTGACGACAGGGCGGGGCGGCCATTTTCAAAAACTCGGAGTAGGGCCATGGGTGCCTATGTCGCAAAGAGACTGCTTGCTGCGATTCCGGTTCTGTTCGGACTATCCATCATTGTTTTCGTCATCATGGCTCTGATTCCGGGCGATCCGGCTCTGGCGATCCTTGGCTCTTTTGCCACGCCTGAGAATGTTGCCAAACTCAATCAGGATCTCGGCCTCGACAAGCCGATGGTGCAGCAATATTTCATTTGGCTGGGCAATATGCTGCAGGGCGACTTCGGCCGTTCCTACACGCTCAACCGACCTGTAATTGATGAAGTGCTGGAGCGCTTTTCCGCCACTCTTATTCTGGCCGGGCCTGCGCTGGTGCTGTGTTCCATATTCGGGCTGTTGGCCGGGGTTATCTCGGCGGTGAAACAATATAGTTGGGCTGACAAGGGCCTTACCTTCACGGTGCTCATTGGTATTTCCATGCCGTCTTTCTGGCTTGGCCTGCTCCTGATTTTCTCATTCGCCGTTAAATGGCGGCTGTTCCCGCCAAGCGGCATGTATGCGATCTATGGCGGCGGCGATCTGCCTGATCTCATCCATCATCTCACACTGCCAGCCATTACATTGGCTGTTGTCGCCACCGGCGTTATTGCGCGCCTCACGCGCACCTCCATGCTTGAAGTGCTGCGGCAGGATTATATCCGCACAGCCCGCGCCAAGGGCATCAAGGAACGGCGCGTCATCTATGTCCACGCCTTCAAGGCCGCCATGGTCAGCGTCATTCCTGTGATTGGCATTCAGGCCGGTTTCGTGCTCGGCGGTGCGGTCTATATCGAAACGGTGTTCCAGTGGCCGGGCATTGGCTCCATGCTGGTCAAGGCCATTTCCACGCGCGACCTACTGTTGGTGCAGGGCGGGGTGCTCGTTGTTGCCGCCGCTTATGTGCTATTCAATCTGCTGGTCGATGTCATCCAGTCCATTCTTGACCCGAGGTTGCGCTGATGTCCGAGACCACGATCGAAACACCCACCAAAAAGAAGAAATCCGGCGGCAGACCGAGCACTTTGCGTCTGCTGTTGAACAACACGCTGGCAACCGCTGGACTCGTCGTGCTGGCGTTCGTCTTTGTTGTGGCGCTGGCAGCCCCCTTGTTGCCACTGGTCAACCCCGATGTGACAGAGCCTGCCAATCGCCTGCAGCCCCTTTTGGCTGATGGTCATCTTTTGGGAACCGACGCGCTGGGGCGGGACATCCTTTCCCGTTTGATCTGGGGGACGCGTGTTAGTCTCGCTGTGGGCGTGTCAGCCACATTGATCGCCGCCTTCATTGGCTCGCTGATCGGTCTGGTTGCTGGCTATGCCGGAGGGCGCACGGATAATCTCCTTATGCGCGGCATCGACATGATCATGGCCTTTCCCTATATCCTGTTGGCGCTGGCCATCGTGGCTGCGCTGGGGCCCGGGCTTCTCAACGCGCTATATGCCATTGCTGTTGTCAATATTCCTTTCTTTGCCCGCAATATCAGGGGCATCACCGTCGGACTATCCCGGCGTGAATTTGTCGATGCGGCAAGGCTTTCGGGCAAGTCGAATGCGTCGATCCTGTTTGGTGAAATCCTGCCCAACGTGCTGCCGGTGATCATTATCACCATGTCCACCACCATTGGCTGGATGATCCTTGAAACCGCCGGTCTTTCCTTCCTCGGTCTCGGGGCGCAGCCGCCGCAGGCTGACCTTGGCTCCATGCTGGGGGATGGGCGCAAGATCCTCTTTACGGCACCGCACGTTTCTATCATTCCCGGTGTGATGATCTTCATCCTCGTGATGAGCATCAACCTATTGGGCGATGGTGTGCGCGATGTGCTTGATCCGCGCTTGAAATCAGGCGCTCTGGCGCGGCCCGTTATGCGGACTGCCGTTATGCGCGATCAAGTGCCAGACATTGCCCCGCAGGAAGACGCCACCCTTGATATGCAGGGGCTTAAAACCGAATTCCATGTCGGTTCAGATGTCTACAAGGCTGTTGGCGGCGTGGATCTCAAAGTGCGCCAAGGGGAATGTCTGGGCCTTGTAGGAGAATCCGGTTCGGGCAAGTCCGTGACTGCCATGTCCATCATGGGCTTGGTGCCAACGCCTCCCGGCCGTATCGTTGGTGGTGCTGCGCTGCTTGAGGGAGAGGATCTGTTTTCCAAGAGCGATGAGGAAATCCGCCTGTTGCGTGGGCTCGCCGTCAGCCATGTGTTTCAGGATCCGCTCTCAACGTTGCATCCGCTCTTTACCATCGGTGATCAATTGGTAGAGGCCATCCGCGCCCATCAGGTGATCTCGCATAAGGATGCCATGGCTAGGGCTGAAGAACTGCTCAAGACGGTTCGTATCCCGAACCCCGCAGAGCGTTTAAAGGTCTATCCGCATGAATTGTCCGGCGGTATGCGTCAGCGCGTTTGCATTGCCATGGCACTGGCCAACGACGTCAAGCTGATCATCGCCGACGAACCAACCACCGCGCTCGACGTCACTGTGCAGGCGCAGGTGCTTTCGCTACTCAATAAATTGCGGCAAGAGCGCAATGTCGGCATTCTGTTCATTACCCATGATTTCGGTGTGGTCTCCACCATGTGTGATCGGATTGCGGTCATGTATGGCGGCAAGATCGTGGAAACGGGTACGACGGAGGAAATTCTGTCCGCTCCGGCCCATCCCTATACAGAAAAGCTCATCGCCTGCGTGCCTGTGCTTGGGCAACCGGACCGGCGCCTTGACGCGATCGAGGGACGCCCGCCCGTTGTCAACGCACTGCCTGATGGCTGCGCCTTTGCCGAGCGTTGCCCTTATGCCAAAGACGATTGCCGCAAGGGCGACCTCGCTTTGACAGATCTGGGTGAAGGGCGCTCGGTGCGTTGTCTCTATCCGGTGTCCGGCGACAAGGCAAAGCAAGGAGAGCGCGATGTCTGAGAGCATGACCATGAACCAAGCCGATACGCTTCTCGAAATCAGTGATGTCAGCCGCCTGTTTGGTGGTGGCAAAAGCCTGTTCGGTAAAGTCTTGCCAGCCGTCCATGCGGTGCAGAATGTCAATATCAAGGTCCGCAAGGGCGAAACGCTTGGCATCGTTGGTGAATCCGGCTGTGGCAAGTCAACGCTTGCTCGTCTGGTTGTTGGGCTCGATCTCCCAACAGACGGTGCGATCACTTTTGCAGGCAAGGACATGGTGGCCGAGGTCAAGAAAGACCGTCGGCAGATGGCCCGCAAGGTGCAATATGTGTTTCAGGATCCTGTTGCCTCGCTCAATCCGCGTAAAAAGATCCGCACCATTCTGGAAGCGCCATTGATCCAGCTCTTGAAGCTGAATGCAGAAGAGAGGGAAACGCGGCTGGTGGAACTGATGGAAGCGGTCAATCTGGCTCCGGAATTCCTTGATCGCTACCCGCATGAATTTTCCGGCGGTCAAGCTCAGCGTATCGGCATCGCTCGCGCTCTTGCGGCTGACCCCGAGCTGATCGTGCTAGATGAGCCGGTTTCGGCGTTGGACGTATCCGTTCAGGCTCAGGTGCTGAATATCCTTGACGATCTGAAAGAAAAATTCGGCCTGACCTACATTTTTATCAGCCATGACCTGTCTGTCGTCGAAAGCATCAGTGATCGCGTTGCAGTCATGTATTTTGGGCGCATGGTCGAACTGGGCAATGCTGCTGATGTCTTTGCAGAAGCGCATCATCCCTATTCTCGTCTTTTGTTAAAGTCCGCTCCGGTGCCCGGGCGCAAGTCGATGTTGCCTGAAGATGCGAACACCGAGCTCCCTGACCCTTATAATCCGCCACCGGGCTGTGCCTTTTATGCGCGTTGTCCAAGACGGTTGGATATGTGCACAAACGAGGCACCCAAACTTGACGCAGCGGGCAAAAAGGCCGATCACCTCAGCGCCTGTTTCAATCCGGAGAACAAAGACTAGATGTCTATCGAAGACGATCTGGGGCGGAGAGCCGTTTCGCCCCATCACACTCTGTCCAGCCGTCGACGCAAGCGCCCCGATGTGATTGCCGATAAGGTGAGGGACCAGATCGTGACAGCCGACCTGCGGGTTGGGGATCGTATTCCGGCAGACTGGGTGACCCCCGAAACCCTCAATGCTTCCAGAGGCACGGTGCGTGAAGCGCTCAAGATCCTTGAGATTGAAGGCTTGATCGTCACCAAGACAGGGCCGGGTGGGGGCCTGTTTGTCTCCTCCATCGATCCGGAAGATGCCATCCGGTTTCTGGACAATCTTTTTCTCGCCGAGCCGCCATCCATCTCCGATATTTATGCCTTGCGCAAACAGCTTGAGCCCGAGCTGGCAGCAGAGTTGGCGGGAACCTTGTCCAACGAGCAGTTTGTCCATCTACAGTCGCTGATTTATCTCTATCAGGATGAACCCGAGTCAGCCGAAGACGAATATCGTCAGCGCTTGGCCGAACTGGACTTCCATTCCGGTTTGGCCAATCTCAGCAAGAACCGCCTGATGGGGTTCGTCTGCCGTTTTTTGCATAGTCTGTTGCAGGATAAATCAGAATGCCGCGCTATCTATTCGGAGCCCACTCCATGGGGAAAGCGGGAAATGGGCGTCAGCTATCAGGTCAAGCTTCTACGTGCGCTCAAGTTGGGGGATTCCGGGTTGGCCAGCGCCATCATGCGTGAACACATGACCGAAGCGGAAAAATTCATGATCGAGCGCGCGGTACTGCTGCGCAAGTGAAGCGGCGAGGAGGCAAGGGCCTCCAACCCGCTTCAGATTTGCTTAGTCGGCAAGGATCTCGAACAGACCGGCTGCTCCCTGGCCTCCGCCGATGCACATACTTGCCACACCATATTTTGCGCCCCGACGACGCCCTTCGATCAGCAGATGCCCGGTCATGCGCGCACCGGACATGCCGTAAGGATGGCCGATGGAAATGGCGCCACCATTGACATTGAGTTTATCGTTATCGATGCCCAGACTATCGCGACAATAAAGAAGCTGCGAGGCGAAGGCTTCGTTGATTTCCCAAAGGTCGATATCCTCGACTTTCAGGCCGTTTCGGGCCAGCAATTTCGGGATCGCACGCACAGGACCGATGCCCATTTCTTCTGCTGCACAGCCTGCCACAGCAAAGCCGCGGAAAATGCCAAGAGGTTTCAATCCGCGTCTTTTGGCTTCTTCAGCCTCCATGAGAACACAGGCTGCAGCGCCATCGGAGAGCTGGCTGGCGTTGCCCGCCGTGATGCTCTTGTCGGCGCCAAGGACCGGCTTCAGGCCTTCGAGGCCCTCGAGCGTCGTTTGTGGGCGGTTGCATTCGTCCTTAGTGAGTGTCACCTTCTCCTCATGAGAAACGCCTGTTTCCTTGTCGCGTGAGAGTTTGATTGCTTCAACAGGTATGATTTCTTTATCGAAGCGACCGTTCTTCTGCGCTTGCGCAGTGCGCTGCTGGCTTTGCAGGGCATAAGCGTCTTGTGCTGCGCGGGTTATGCCATAGCGCTCGGCTACTAGCTCGGCAGTTTCAATCATGGACATGTAATAGCTGTCGCGCACGTTCGGATCGCGATAGCGATAAGAATTCCAATGTTCGCCAAGCTGTACGAGGGAAATGCTATCCAGCCCGCCGCCAATGGCGACATCAACACCTTCATTGATGATCATATGTGCCGCGATGGCAATGGCATTAAGGCCAGATGCACATTGCCGGTCGATCGTGGAGCCGGCCACCGTGTCCGGCAACCCGGACGCAAGCACGATATGGCGGCCAACATTGATGCCGGTGCTGCCCTGAGTCAAAGCTGAACCGAAGGTGATTTCCTCCAGCGCATCGCCCTCAAGAGACGCGCGTTCCATGGCCGCCTTTACCGCATGGGCCGCGAGACTGGGGCCTTCAAGATTGTTGAATGCGCCACGATAGGCCTTGCCAATGGGTGTGCGGGCAGTTGAAACAATGACGGCTTGGCGCATATTTGTCTCCTGTTGCGTTTCATGGTCGTTCGTTCTGGAGCGAGCAGTTCAGGCAACGCGTTGGGTCAATGGTCGGTAATGGTTCCTGTGATCGGATTGCTGGCGGGAAACTATAGAGTTTCCAGTCCGCACCAATCTGCGATGAACAAGGCTGTCGCTTTTGTAACCCGCTTGATGCTTTCCAGAGAGACACGCTCATTGAAGCCATGGATGGCTTCGGCATGTGGGCCATAAACGAGTGCTGGTGTATTGGCATAAAGCCCGAAGAACCGCGTGTCCGTCGTGCAGGTGATCGCCATCTGCTCAAGATCCTTGTCGTTCACTACCCTATGGGCGTCGCCAAGGGCTTTGATTGCAACAGAGGCTGTTTCGCTTGTGTCGTCAGACAACGCATATCCTTCAGCCATGAAGCCGTGATAGACAACCTTGGGCTTGTTCTCTCTCAGGAAGCTGTTTTCTTCAGCCGCCTGAAGCAAGGTGGCCTCGATATCGGCGCGGGCTGCCTCCAAGTCCTGTCCGGGGAAGACGCCCATGCGCACGTCAAACACGCACCATGCCGGTACGGAGCTGGCCCAGTCGCCTCCAACAATCTTGCCGACATTGAGGTTGAGGGCGTGATCATGATGGGCAAAATCATGATGCCGATGCTCTGGCGCATTCCAGCGTTTTTCAAGCGCGTGCAAGGCATTGATCAAGGGCACAGCTGCTTCGATGGCGTTGGCACCATCGCCTGCATAGGCCACATGGGTGGGCAGCCCCTTGAGATGGACCTGAAACCAGATGACGCCCGTCTGGGCCTTGACCAGTGTTTCATCGAAGGGCTCGGGGATGAGAACAGCATCGGCCTTGTAGCCTCGTTGCAAACATGCCAAAGCGCCATTGCCGGTGCATTCTTCTTCGACCACCGATTGGAAAAACACATCTGCGGCCGGGGCAAAACCGGCAGACCGCAGGGCATCAAGAGCAAACAGGTTGGCCACCAAACCGGCTTTCATGTCGCCAGCGCCGCGCCCATAAAGCCAGTCCCCTTCAACCTTGGGGGAGAAGGGCGGCGTTTCCCACATATCAAGTGGACCAGCGGGTACCACATCGATATGGCCATTAAGGATCAGGGAGCGACCCTTGCTGGTTGCGCTTTTATGGGTGCCGACCACATTGACCGCATCATCATAGGAACCGATGACGGGAGAAAAGCCCGGTAAGTGGCGGATATCATCAACATTGATCTGCCAGCGATCCACTGAATAACCACGCTCTTGCAAGGCGCCGGCCATATAGGCCTGGGCCGATTGTTCCTGACCGCGCGTGGAAGGATGACTGACCAGTTCGGAAAGAAAATCCGTTTGCTTGTCAAAGTTGGCTTCAACTGCGGAAAGAATTTTGAGTGCAATGTCCTTTTCCATTGTCGCTCCCTCCAATATATTGTGTGATCGGATCAGAAGGTGGGAATATCACCTTCCGGAATGATCAGCGGCGCACCCGTCGCTGCAATAACGTCATCAAGCGAGACGCCTTCTGCCAGTTCTTTAAGGGCAAAGCCTTCAGGGGTGACATCCACGACGGCCATATCTGTGAAGATGCGCTCAACCGATCCCTTCGCGGTCAGAGGCAAGGAGCATCGCTCAAGCAGCTTGGGATTGCCTTTGCGGTCGGTATGGGTTGTCAGCACCATGACATGGGCCGCCTTTTGTGCCAGCTCGATGCCTCCGCCAACACCGGGAGAAAATTTGCCCGGAATTTTCCAGTTAGCCAGATCGCCATTCTGGGCCACCTCGAAGGCACCCAGCATGGTCAGGTCCAACCTGCCGGACCGTACGATGGCAAAGGACACCGCGCTGTCGATGAAGGCACCTCCGGGGAGGGCGCTGATATAAGCCCCTCCGGCGTCAATCAGATCGCGATCCGCATGGTCGTAATCCTGCGTCGGGCCGACACCCACAAGACCATTTTCCGTATGCAGCCCCACTTCCATGTCCGAAGAGAGGTAATTGACGACTCGAGTCGGCAAACCGATCCCGAGATTGACCAGCATGCCCGGCTCAATCGCACGGGCCGCGCGGGCAACCATTCTTTGTCTAGCGTCGGACAATGGCATATTCCTTGTGCAAGTCTTTAAGGGCGACCACATGATCGACAAAGGGGCCGGGGGTATGGATGGCATCCGGATCGAGATCGCCAATAGGCAGGTAATTCTGGCTTTCGGCGATAACGCAATCGGCCGCCATTGCCATCAACGGGTTGAAATTGCGTGCGGTTTTGGCAAAGCACAAATTGCCGTAAGCATCGCACTGTTCTGCATGCACCAGCGCCACATCGGTGCGCAGGGCTGTTTCCAGAACAAAATCCTTGCCGTCTACGGAGACGATCTGCTTGCCCTCGGCAAGCTCCGTGCCGATGCCGATATCCGAGATGAAACCGGCAAGACCAGCGCCGCCAGCCCGAATGCGCTCGGCCAGAATGCCCTGTGCGCAGAATTCCACTTCCAGCGCGCCACTATTCATCATCTCGATAGCATGGCCATTGAGCCCCAGATGGGTGACGATCAGCTTGCGCACCTGCCCATTGGCCAGCAGATGGTCGATGCCCATGCCAGCCTCGTTGGCGTCATTCTTGACGAGGGTCAGATCTTTCTGACCCTGCCGTACCAACTCGGCAATCAGGTTGAAAGGCGTGCCCGGCACGCCGAATCCGCCCACCATGATGGAAGCGCCGTCGCTGATTTGGGCGACGGCATCTTCAATGGAGCGCTCTTTTTGAGGCAGTCTCATGAGGCATTCACTGGCAAATCGAATTTCGCCGCAAGAGCATCAAGGCTCTCGATGAGGATACCCATGATTTCGTCAATCTGGGATTCATTGACAATCATGGCCGGAGCAACGAGGAAGTGATCTCCTTCCACTCCGCCGCGCGTGCGGCGCGAATAGATGATGAGGCCACGCTCATAAGCCAGCTCGACCAGTTCGAGATAGCAGTTATATTCCTTGGGGAGCGGCGTCATGCTGTCCTTGTCGCTGACAAGTTCAAACGCCAGCAGCAAGCCCTTGCCACGGACATCGCCAATAAAGGGATAGCGCTCCATAAGGCCTTCAAGACGGGACTTGAGAAGGGCTCCCATGGCGGCACAATTGTCGATGAGGCTTAGCCGATCAATTTCCTTGAGCACAGCGACTCCGGCCGCACAGGCAAGCGGATTGCCAGCATAGGTATAGCCGTGCAGGAAGCCGCCGGCATCGAGCAACGCTTCGACCATGGTTTCGCGGGCAACCACAGCCCCAAGCGGCGCGTAGCCGGCGGCAAAGCCTTTGGACATCGCCACGATGTCCGGTTCGATATCCCAGTGATTGGCAGCAAGGAAAGACCCCGTGCGGCCAACACCGGTCATGACTTCGTCATAGATCAGCAGGATGCCGAATTCCTTGCAGATTTCGGCAATGCGTCCGTAATAGCTGTCTGGGGCAACCAGAGCGCCGGTAGAAGCGCCGCCAATCGGCTCCATGATGAAGGCGAGAACAGTTTCCGGGCCTTGTTTGATGATTTCGTCACGCAGCAGTTCGGCATATTTCAGACCACGCTGCTCATCCGTCAGGTTGTCCCTATCCAGATAGCATGCAGGCGCCGCGATCTTGGGCATATCCCGCATCATCGGGTCAAATGGGCGGGCGAGCGGATCATAACCGGTCAGAGCCAGCGCCCCGAAAGTGCTGCCATGATAGGACGGAAAACGGGAAATGACCTTCCAGCGGCTCGATTGGCCCTGCGTGATGGCATATTGGCGCGCCAGCTTGATGGCGCTTTCAACGGCTTCCGAGCCGCCTGAGACAAAGAACACGCGGTCCAGATTGCCCGGCATGCGTTCTGCCACCATGGAAGCCAGATCTTCGGACGGTTCCGTTCGGAAATGCAGGCGATAGCCGAAGGTGGACTTGTCCATCTGCGCTTTCATCGCTTCCAGCACATTGGGGTTGGAATGCCCAATGTTGGAAACCATCGCGCCGGAAGAGCCATCGATATAGCGTTTTCCGGATTGGTCATACATATAGATCCCTTCTGCGCGGTCCAGAAATGGCCTTGGAGCGCGGGATTGATAGAAGAGATTAGACGTCTTGTTGCTCATTTTGCGCCTTCGAGATGCTTTCTAAGGAAATTCTTTGTTCTGTCTTGTGTTGGGTTATGGAAGACAACCTCAGGGGCGCCTTCCTCGACGACGACACCGCCATCCATGAACAGAACCCGATCGCAAACGCTCTCGGCAAATCCCATTTCGTGGGTGACGATGATCATGGTCATGGCTTCCTCAGCCAACATTTTCATGACCTGGTTGACCTCTTCGACCAGTTCCGGGTCAAGCGCTGACGTTGCTTCGTCAAACAGCATCAGTTTGGGTTTCATGGCGAGCGCGCGCGCAATAGCTACGCGCTGCTTCTGGCCGCCAGACAATTGCGAGGGGTGATAGTCGATCCGGTCGATGAGCCCGACATGCTCGAGCTGCTGCTCGGCGAGCGCATTGGCTTCATCCTCAGAAACACCCTTGAGCAGCTTGGGCGCCAGCGTGATATTTTCCCGCACGGTCAGGTGAGGGAACAGATTGAAATGCTGGAACACCATGCCGATCTGCTGGCGTACCTGATTGATATGCTTTTCATATTGGGCGTGTGGCAACAGCTTGTTGACCTGCACGCCATCCAGCCAGACTTCGCCAGAAGTCAGCGGATCAAGATCGTTGATTGCGCGCAGGAGCGTGGATTTGCCCGAGCCACTGGGGCCGATGATGGCAACGATTTGCTGCTGCTCGACTTGCAGGCTGATATCCTTGAGAACTTCAAGCTCACCAAAGCATTTCTGGGCGTGGCGAATATCGACAAAGGGACGATGATGCGTCATGGAATGATCCTTCCGACAGGCTTAACGAGAGGCTTGAACACGGCGTTCGAGACGACGCAACACCGCTTCCATGCCCAGATTGATGATGTAGTAGCAAACCGCTGCAACCGCGTAGAATTCAAACGGCCGGTATGTGCGCCCAATGGCCAGCTGCGCTGACAGGGTCAGCTCCGTAACGCCGATGACCGAGACCAGAGCGGAGTCCTTCAAGAGAGCGATCATGTTGTTGCCAATCGGGGGAATGACATCGCGCACAGCCTGCGGGATCACGATATAGCGCAGGGATTGACCGCGACTGAGTCCAAGGGTGCGCGCTGCTTCCATCTGCCCCTTGTCCACGGCCAGAATGCTGGTCTGGATCAGCTCTGAGTTATAGACCGCAAAATGCAGCCCGAGCCCCAGCGATCCGGCTACAAAGGCCGGAAGATCGATGCCGATCTGGATGAGACCGAAATAGATCAGGAACAGCTGAAGCAGCAGCGGCGTTCCCATGAAGAGCCATTCAAAGCCCTTCATCGGCCAGCTGATCACACGCGGCGCATAAAGCGCGATAACGGCGAAAAAGATACCGCCAAAGAAGCTGAGGACAGCTGCAGCCAGCGTAATGGCAATGGTCCAGAAGACGCCTTGCATGATGACGTCGAAGAAGCCGGGTACGACCGAAAAATCAAGCCCCATGACGGCCTCCAATCAAATCTTGAAAAATCATTGAATCCGCACCTTCTTATCAAGCCAGCTTATGCCGCGTCCGGTTGCATAGATGATGATCATGTAAAGAACACCAGCCAGGATGAACATTTCAAATGGCTTGTAGGTTGAGCCGATATAGCGCTGGGCAGTGTAGGTCAGTTCGACAACCGAGATTGCCGCAACCAGTGCCGTGCCCTTGATGAGCGCATTGATGTTAACGCCCAGCGGGCGCACCATCAGGCGGAAGGCCTGTGGCAGGATTACATAACGCATGGCCTGCCAACGGCTCATTCCAAGCGTTCTGGCCGCTTCCGTCTGACCCTTGTGCACCGAAATGATGGCGCCACGAATTGTTTCTGTCATATAGGCCCCGATATTGAGACCGAGCCCGATAACGCCGGCTTGAAAGGCATCCAGCTGGATGCCGATCTGCGGACCACCGAAATAGAGCAAAAATAACTGGATGAGGGCAGGGGTGCCACGAAACAGACTAACATAGGCCGCTCCGATGAAACGGATTGCCTTCAGGCGCGAGAGGCGCGCCGCTGCGCCCAGTGAACCACAGATAAGGCCAAGAATAGCCGTGAGAACCGACAGTTCGATGGTCAGCACGGCCGCCTTGAGAAAGTGGGGATAGACCCGGAGGATAAGATCAATATCCATATAGTGCAGTCCTCAATGATGATCCTTGCGTTCCAGAAGCGGAAGCTCCCGGATTTCACGCACCAGATCGGCTGTTTCTTCAATCGCAGCTTTCAGAAAAGCTTCGCCATTTTCGGCTGTTGCGAGCGCAGGATCGCCCATGGTGCCATCAGGGGACACCGAAGACCACCAGCGCATCAACATCGCCTTGCCGCCACCGCGCGCCAAATCGAGGTTGAAGAATTTGCTCTTGCCATCATGCAGATTCTGGTTCTGGGCCTTTTCCAGATGCACCAGATCCGGATGCAGATATTTGTAGATCGCCGCTTCGAATTCACCCGCATGAGCGATGCCGCCGATATCGGAAGCGCGAACCGCATTGATCTTGTCCGAGCACAGATTCCAGTAGGAGGCAGACACGCAAAGAATGCCGGTTTCAATGACCGTCTTCCGCGCCGCCAAATCCAGAACCGGATGGTTGGACCCATGGGAATTGAGCAGCAGAATGCGCCGGAAACCATGATGCGCGAGGGATTTGGTTACATCGGTCACGAACGCAATCAATGTTTCGGGCTGTATCCAGATAACACCTGGAAAATCCTTGTGATGCTCATTGAAGCCATAGGAAATGGGCGGCATGACAAGAACATGGTCAGGTATCGCTTTGGCTACACCTTCTGCAACCGCCATGCCCAGAACCGTATCGGTATCAAGAGGCATGTGGGGTCCGTGATCTTCTGTTGCTGAAACATTGAGAATCACGACGCGGTCTTTGTCGATATCGCGCACCTCTTCCCAGCTGAGCTTGCCATAGTCAGTCTGCATGAGAAAAGTCTTTCGGGAAAATTCGGCCCGCAGATAACCCGCGGACCAAATAATTTTGAAAAATATTAGGTTTTGAAATTAGCGAATGTCGCCGCCAACCCATTTGTTGGCAATTTCGAGATAGGTGCCATCAGCCATCAGGTCATCCAGTGCCTTCTGCATGGCTGCTTTCAGATCCGGGTTGCCTTCGCGGATGGCAATACCAGCACCGAAAGCTTCGGTTTTCAAGTCTGGCAGCTCAACCATTTTGTAGCCGTTTTCCTTGATTGCGAGCATGGCAGCGATACGGTCGTTGACGATTGCATCAACGCGGCCATTGTCCAGCTCCATAAGCAGTTCCGGCAGGCCTTTGTAGGTGCGGATCTTGTAGCCGGCTTCACGAGCCCACTGTTCGTGAGTCTCACCAAGGGTAACACCCAAGGTCGCATCATCGAGCTGCGATACGCTTGTGATATCAGACCCTTCTTTGGTGAAGATGGCGCGTTTGGTAGCATAGTATGGACCAACGAAATCAACGACCTTGTCGCGTTCTTCGGTGATCGTCATGGAACCGACGATGGCGTCATATTTGTTGGCCAAAAGGCCGCCGATGATGCCGTCCCACGCGGTGGTGATGATTTCGACTTTAAGGCCCATGCGTTTGGCAATCTCGGTGCCGATTGCCGGGTCAAAGCCAACCACTTCGTTGGCGTCGTTGACGAAGTTGAATGGAGGATAAGCGCCACTCATGGCAATGCGAATAACGCCTTTTTCCTTGATGGTGTCGAGTTCGTCAGCAAGAACCGGAGCGGAAATGCTAAGGCTTGCCAGCACGAGCGTGCCGGTGGCTGCGACAAACTTCAACAAGCTGCGACGGTTGATCATGAAATTCTCCTGTTTGAAGCGAAAACTGTTCCCTGGCGTTTTGCCTAATTTTTAGCAGTGACTAAATTTTTGCCACCTTGTCTTGAAGGTTGCATGGGATGTATCATCAGGCAAATAAATAATTCCAATGATGAGTATAGATTGGATCTATGATGAGGCCCTATGAACAGCGGTTTCCTTGGAATCTTGACTGGAACCTGCTCCGAACTTTTATGGTTGTGGTTGAACAAAAAAGCATTACAAAAGCTGCAGATTTCCTGGGCTTGAAACAACCTACGGTCAGTGCTGCGCTTAAAAGGCTTGAAGAAATAACGGGTCACAAGCTGATCATCAGAAAACCCAACCAGTTCAGAGTGACCCGGGCTGGAGATATTCTCTATTATGAATGCTCTACGATTTTCGGCAGTGTATCCCAGTTGCCCTCGCTATTGGATCGTGGTGAGGATGAGCTTAGAGGACACATTACGTTAGTCGTTGCAAGCCATGTGGTTTGTCCCCAATTCGACGAAGTATTGGCACAATATGCACGCTTGCATAACAAGGTGACCTTCTCCATCTCTGTGGCAGACAGCGAGGAAATCGTGAGCAGAGTGGGGCAGAATCGGGCGAGCTTTGGCGTTTGTCTTGTCAATAACAGTGCAGAGACGCTGGAGGCGGAGATTCTCTATCGCGAGTTTTTTGCTCTTTATTGTGGTCCAAGCCACCGTCTCTTCAGGCAGAAGGATATAGACGCCGCAGAGTTGATCGGCGAGCCCAGTGTATCCTTTCAGACAGAGGTGGAGGGAGGCGCGCTGGAACCAGTGGCGAATCTTAGGGCGCGAGTGCAGGCCGCGACTCGCTGGCATGGGGTCTCATCCAACCTTGTGGAGGTGCGTCGCATGATCGTTGCCAATATTGGCATTGGCGCCCTGCCGGTTCATGTGGCCAGAAGAGATGTTGAGCGGGGTCTGTTGTACCAACTGCCCCCATATGAAAATTTGCCGGCTGTCGATGTGCATTTGGTTTCCAACCCCAAACGGCGGGCTTCGGACGCCGAAGCCGAATTCCTGCGGCTTTGCAACGAGCGGATATTCAGCATTCCCCTCAGTGAGAGAACCTTTACGTAGCATTATCGGCTTATGAAGGACCCCTCAAAAATAGGCGGCAGGTCTTCAGGCCTTTTCAAGAATGCTCAGAGCTGTTTTCTCGTCGGTTACAAGCACATTGATGTAATCGCCTCGCAAGGCGCCAAGCATTGAGGCCGTCTTGTCTGTACCACCCGCAACGGCGATGCGTGTGGGCACCTGCCTGACCTCATCAAGCGTGATACCCATCAGGCGATCATCCAGAGGCCCTTGAATCCAGTTGCCCTCTGCATCGAAGAAGCGCCCGGAAATCACGCCGACTGCACCGTTGGCAATGTAATATTTGCTTTCCTCGGCGTTGGTCAATCCACTGGCAAAGACAAGGCTGTTGTCCTTGACCGAACAGACGCCAAACAGGATCTTGTTGCAGGAGCGAATGCGCGCGAACTGTTCCTGAATGATGGTTTCCTTCAGCAGAGCATCGCGCAATTCCTTGTTGCTCAGAGCGGCGGGCGCATGGAGATTGGCGGTCTTTGCGTGCAGCTTGAGAGAAATGAGGGATACACACTCCTCGGAGCTAAAGCCATCTGATGTGCCGCGCTGGCTGCCGACGATCTGAACCACATAGAGATTGGACATGGACTGATCTGTGAGATTGTTGGCTAGTGCCTGCACGGTACGGCCCCAAGCAACACCAACCACATCGTCAGGCGCCAGAGCACCTTCCACGAAGCTTGCCCCGGCTTTGCCGATGCGTTGAGTGGGGGAAAGCAGCCCGCCATCATCAGGTATGACCATGCATTCCTTCAGGCCGAATTTATCTTTGAGGGCCTGTGCCAGATTGATGCTGGTGAGTAGATCACTACGTACCGAGATCTTGATATAGTGGTTAGCACGTGCTTCTTGTAGGTAATTGACAACCGTTGCGCGCGACACGCCTAATAGCGACGCGATCTGGTTCTGTGTCAGTTCGTCATGGTAATAAAGCCATGCTGCCCACAATCTAGGGTCGTTCTGATAGGTCGCCGGTGTTGCAACGCCATTCGCCGCCGGTGGTTTTCCCACCGAAGCTGTTTTCCCAGACTGTGTTTTTGTCGGCGATTTCATATCCCTTTGGCCTTCCCGAACGTATATTTTTCAATTGTCAAATTATTATAACAAAAGACACTGTGGTTTCAATCCCAATTAAATCACAGGATTTGCGCGGGTACTATCTAAAAATTGACACTTGACAAAAATATCTGACAAAGGTTACCGTCCTTGTGGCACGAGGATAACGGTATCCAAATGTCATAACTGCTTTTGCCGTTGTAATAAGTGTTTTACCCGAGTTCGGTCAAGTCCAAACCAGCTGGGAGCCGATGGGCTTGTCAGCTAACGGGAGATGTTTGGCTTATCGAATGTCTAAAGGGTGAGGCCTTACAGGAGGCATCGGTGGGTTCGATCGGGGTGAGGTCCGAGCGAACGAAAATCATTGGGCCGCGAACCAGTTTGTCCGGTTTGCGTCGCAATAAGGGAGGAAAATATGTCCAATAGTGTGTCGAACAGGTCTCTGTGGCGTTCCGTCACGTCTGATCGCCAGTTCAATTTTCTTGTTATTGTCAATCTGCTGGTTCTTACGGCCGCGGTCTCCATTTCTGGAATTGACTTTGTCAACGCCTACAATCTTCAATCGATGGCTATCCAGATCCCAGAGCTTGGGCTTCTCGCAATTGGCGTGACCCTGGCGATGATTTCAGGCAACGGTGGCATTGATTTGTCTGGCATTGCGTTGGCCAACCTTTCAGGTATCTCGGCAGCCCTGCTGGTGCCCCAATTCATCTCACCTGACGACAGTCCGATGACGTATGTCTTTGCCTTCGGATTTGTTTGTCTGTGTGTTGGATTTGTTGGTGGCATCGTGAATGGTCTGCTGGTGTCTCGAGCCAATCTGACGCCAATTATCGCAACACTGGGCACTTCGCTTGCCTTTACAGGTGTGAGTGTTGTTCTGACCAATGGGTCCGGTGTGCGTCTGGGTTATATCGAGCCGCTTGATGCCTTCGGCCATTCACCCATCATGGGTGTCCCGATGTGCTTTGCCCTGTTTTTGGCTATTGCCATCGTTATTGGTGCTGTGTTGCGTTTCACTCCATTTGGAACGCGACTTTTCCTCTTGGGAAGTAATCCGAAAGCCGCTCGCTTCGCTGGCTTTGATGAAAAGAAACTGTTTCTGACGGCCTACACCATTTCCGGCATGTTGGCTTCGGTTGCCGGTTTCATCATTGCTGCACGCATTTCCAGTGTCAAATGGGATTACGGCACCTCTTATGTCCTCATCGCCATTCTGATTGTCGTGATGGCAGGCGTAAAGCCTGAAGGGGGATATGGCCGCATCTCATGCGTGATCCTGTCAGCGGCGGCGCTGCAAATCCTGTCGAGCATGTTCAATTTCCTGAACATCTCGAACTTTTTCCGGGACTTCGCCTGGGGCGTCCTTCTGCTGGTTTTCTTGGCCGTGTCCAAGTTCGACCTCAGAGTCTGGCGCCTCACCAAATCTTGAAAAGGGAAGGACCGGTCTGTCCGGCAGGCACCCTCGATGCCGGGCATTTGAGCCAGAGGGAGTTCTTTAAGGTTTTAGGGAGAGAAAGGAACTACCGCAATGTCTAAACTAAACAAACTCGCAATGTGCGCCCTGATGGTGGGAACCATGTTCTCGGGAGGTCAGGCCGTGGCACAGGACGATCAGGAAATCGTAACTGTCGTAAAGCTGCTCGGTGAAACCTGGTTCCGCCGTATGGACGTAGGCGTGACAGAATATGGCAAAGTTACTGAAGGCGTAACCACCAAGGAAATCGGGCCGGGTAAAGGCGATGCTGCCCAGCAAGTCCGTCTGGTCGAAGACCTTATCGCAAAAGGCGTTGACGCCATTGCGGTTGTGCCATTTGATCCACCAATGATGGAAGGTGCCCTGAAACGCGCCATGGATCGCGGCATCACCGTCATTACCCACGAAGCCTCCAACCTGAAAAACACCCAGGTTGATATGGAAGCGTTCGACAATGATGCCTTCGGTGCGCACTTCAATGATCAGTTGGCCAAATGCATGGGCGAAGAAGGCACCTGGACTTCTTTCGTTGGCTCGCTCGGCAGCCTGACCCACGTACAGTGGGCTGATGCGTCCGCCGCCAATGCCAAAGAAAAATACCCGAACATGAAACTCGTCTCCGCAAAGAATGAGTCGTTCAACGATGCAAACACCGCTTATAACAAAGCCAAGGAACTTTTGAAAAAGTATCCTGATATCAAAGGCTTTGAAGGTGGTTCCGCTGTTGATGTCATCGGCATCGGCCGCGCTGTCGAAGAAGCCGGTCTGGCTGGCAAAGTTTGTGTCTATGGTATCGGCATGCCGACCGATACGAGCCGCTACCTCAAGAGTGGTGCTGTAACCGGCATCAGCCTGTGGGATCCAAAAGACGCCGGCTTCATCATGAACAAGATCGCGCATTTGGTTCTCAATGGTGAAGAACTCAAAGACGGCATGGATCTGGGCGTTCCTGGCTACACTAACATGAAACTGAAAAAAGGTCCGGGCAAAGGGGTCCTTCTTGTTGGTCAGGCTTGGCTCGACATCAACAAGGACAATGTCGACGAATATCAGTTCTAAGACAGCGTCTTGAAGGTTGAAGGAGTTTTTTCGCGCAGCAACCCCTATTGGTTCCTTTTGCGAAAATCTCCCCGGAAGGGCGTCTTCCGAAAACGGGTGACGCTCTTCAGGCCAAAGGATGCAGCCATTCACAAAATCCATCTTCCTCTTTGTTCTTTTTGTAAAAAGGAAAGAGGCAAGCGGGAGGAGGGGCTGCATCAAAATTGGCGCCACGCCACGAGGACAGGGCGCTAAGGTTTACTCATAGACACAAAACCCTCTCGGTCTGTGTCGAACGGTCGTCTCTCCGTTCAGATTTGGCCCTTTTTTCGTAAAACCGGAGCTGATCGCGAGGAACCGAGGGTTTGCGGGATATAGCATGAATAGCATAGGCACCATTCCCAAGTTTTCTCAAGTTGCTGCAGAAGCATCACAGGATGAAACGCCATTTCTGGAGGTGCGTGGAATCCACAAGCGCTTCGGCGGCGTCCATGCCCTGCGCGGTATCGATCTTTGCATCCACCCTGGGCAAATTTATCATCTCATGGGTGAAAACGGCTGCGGCAAGAGTACGCTCATCAAAATCATTTCCGGTGCGCAACCCGCCGACGAAGGGGAAATCCTGATTGGTGGTGAAGAGATCTCCTCGCTGGATCCTTTGGGCGCCCTGAGAAACGGCATTGAGACCGTGTATCAGGATCTGTCGCTGCTGCCTAACCTGACTGTCACAGAGAATATTGCTCTTACAGAACAGCTGGTGGCGGCCGATGGCAAGCTGACACGTGGCCTTGATCTCGGTAAATTGAAAGAGACCGCAACGCGCGCGCTGAAATCCGTGAATTTGCCAACGGATGCACGCTTCTGCTCTACCGAGGTTTCCAAGCTGCCCATTGCGACCCGTCAGTTGATCGCAATTGCACGTGCTATCGCCTCGGATGCTAAGCTCGTGATCATGGACGAACCGACAGCCGCGCTGACCAAGCGCGAAGTCGATAATCTGATTGAAATCGTGGACCAGTTGCGAAGCCGCGGTGTCGCTGTGTTGTTCGTGACGCACAAGCTTGACGAGGTCATGTCCATCGGAGGGCATTTCATCATTATGCGAGATGGTGAAAAGGTTCAGGAAGGGGATGTTGCCGAGCATCAGAAGAGCGATTTGAGCTACTGGATGACCGGGCGCAAGATTGATGTCGTGCGCTATCGCTCAACGGAGATCGGCGAGAAAGACTTGCTTGTTGTTGATGGACTGAAACGGCGCAACGCTTTTGTGGACGTTTCCTTCTCTCTGGCTCATGGCGAGATCATCGGTGTGACGGGGTTGCTGGACTCAGGGCGTAACGAGCTGGCGCGTGCCCTGGCTGGCGTTGAACCTGCCGATGGTGGTTCGGTCGTGCTTGATGGCAAAACGCTTCATTTGCGTCGCCCGATCGATGCTATCAAGGAACAGATCGGCTATGTACCGGAGGATCGACTGTCTGAGGGGTTGTTCCTTGCCAAGCCTATCCAGTCCAATATCATCGCCCAGATCCTTGATGATTTGCGCGACAAGATGGGCATGGTCAGTAAGTTGCGCAGCAAGAAAATGGCTGAGCGTCTGGTCAAGGACCTCCAGATCGTCATCGCCAATCTCAATGATCCGGTTCAATCCCTATCCGGTGGCAATCAGCAGCGCGTCCTGATCGGACGGGGGCTGACTATTGTACCAAAGGTCTTTGTTTTGCACGGACCAACCGTTGGCGTCGATGTCGGGTCAAAAGATACCATTTTCCGCATCATTCAAAAGCTCGCCAGTCATGGCATGGGGGTGATCATCGTGAGTGATGATCTGCCCGAGTTGCTCCAGAACTGCGACCGCATTCTCGTCATGCGTCGAGGGCGTATCGTTGAAACATTCGACGCGGAAAATCTTGAAGAAAATACCCTTTACCAGGCAATGGTAGCGGAAGATTCAAAGGGGAAACGGTCATGAGTGATTTTACAATGGACAGCATCAATGGGGAGAAAAGCGAAAGCCAGATCTCCCGTATTGCAAGCTGGATGATCCGCTATCCGCCGATCTTCACGTTGCTGCTCATCGTTATCGTATGTCTGGTTATCGGTACGATTTCGCCCGAATTCTGGCAGATCTCGAACATCTTCGATATCGCTCGTGCCTCTGTGGTTACGGGACTTTTCGGCCTCGGCTTCCTTGTGGTGCTTGCCGCAGGCGGGATCGATATGTCTTTCGCCGCGATTGCAGGGCTAATGATGTATTGGATCACCACTGCCGTTGCCGCCTATGTACCTTGGCTGCCGATACCGGTCATCATTCTGATGGCGGCAGTTGGAGGCATGATTATTGGCGTCGGTAATGGTCTTCTGGTCCACTATCTCAAGGCTCCGGCACTGATCGTGACCATTGGCACGCAATATGTGATCCACGGCTTCCTGCTGACATTCATCGGCACCGAGCTTTTCGTCAATATTCCCCTCTCCATGGAGAATTTTGGCAAGGCCGAATTGATGCGGGTCGGAGCCCAAAGTGGCTCAATCGCCATTCTGCCAGCTTATGTTCTGGTTTTGGTGGTTGCGGCATTGGTCACTTGGTGGATTCTCAATCGAACCTTGATGGGGCGGGCCATCTTTGCGGTTGGCGGGAGCGCAGATATCGCAGAGAGGCTCGGATATAACCATCGCAAGGTACAGGTCTTCGTCTTTGCCTATGCTGGCTTGCTGGCCGGGATTGCTGGAGTCATCCATGTTGCGAGCAACCGGTTGGCCAATCCGTTTGACCTTTCGGGCAACGAACTGAACGTGATTGCCGCCGTCGTTTTGGGCGGGGCACGGATCACCGGCGGTGGTGGCACGGTCATTGGCGCCATGCTCGGTGTTGTGCTGATTACATTGGTCGACAACGTTCTCATTCTGGCCGGTATTCCGAGTACCTGGCAAACCTTCGTGATCGGATGTTTCATTATCCTGGCTGGTGCGTTGTTCGCCAATTCGTCAAATCGTTGAGCAGGTGATAAGACGGCGACAGAGCTGAAAACAGATACTATTCCGGCCATTGCCTGTCCTTTGGAGGGAAGGCGTGCCGGGGACCCTGAAATCAAAAATATGGCCATGGTGCGGGAGGCTGAATAATGCGCGCCGAGGCTATAATCGCAAAGTCTACTGCAAGGAGGAAAATCATGGCTTTTGATGTAAGTGTGGTTGGACTGTATATACTGGATATCCTTGGCCGACCCGTAGAAGAAATCCCGCCGGGAGGACAGCTACGCTTCATCGACGAGATCCGCTTGACCGTCGCTGGAACGGCGGGGGGATCGGCAATCGATTGTGCCAAACTCGGGCTCAATACCCGCGCGGTTGGCGCCATCGGTGACGATGAAAAGGGCGATTTCATTCTGCACACGCTGACTGGCTTCGGTGTCGATATTGCCGAAATGCGCAAGCTAACCGGTGTGCCCACATCGTCCACCATTCTCAATGTCCGCCCCAACGGTGACCGCCCGGCATTGCATCGCCGAGGTGCATCCGATGAGCTGACCCTTGGCGAAAAGGACTATCCGGCCATTCTGGATGCCAAATTCGTGCATGTAGGCGGTATGCCGCTGCTGGCCAAGCTGGATGGAGCCCCGACCACTGCATTGCTGAAAGCGGCCAAGGACGCAGGCTGCCAGACGACTTTCGATTTGTTGTCCGCGACAGCCGAAACGCTGGATGTGCTCAAGCCATCGCTGCCATTCGTCGATTATTTCGTACCAAGCATTGAAGATGCAGAAGCCATGTGCGGCCTGAGTGATCCTGAAGATGCAGCCAAATTCTTCCTCGATGCCGGCGCAACAAACTGTTGTCTGACCATGGGCGGTGATGGCTGCATTGTGGCCACGCAAGATACCATGTTCCGGCTGCCCGCCTTTGATATTGACGTCAAGGATACGACCGGATGCGGTGATGCCTTCACCGCAGGATTGATCGCAGGGCTTAATCGCGGATGGGATATCGAGAAAGCGGCACGTTTTGCTTCGGCATGTGGCGCACTGGTTTCCACCGGACTGGGCTCGGACGCCGGTATCGTCAATTTTGAAGACACTGAAAAGCTCATGAATTCAGCTTCCACTTTACCTATGGCCAGCTGAAAAGCCACCTGAGGTAAGCGGGTAGGACCACCTGCGATTCATCACGATGTAAACCGTTCAATCTGGCGCAGACAAGGGCATAAGAATGCCCTTCGCGCCGGAAACAGGAGAACTGTGCTGATTTTCTAGAAGACCAGCCGCTCCGTCCAAACTGGAGGAAGGACGATGGAAGAATTAGAGCTGCGGCAAGAGATGGTTGCGGCATGTCGACGAATGAATGACATTGGCCTCAATCAGGGAACATCAGGAAACATTTCAGCCCGGAGCGGTGACAAGATCCTGATAACGCCAACCTCGCTGCCATATGACGAAATGGAAGCCGAAGACATCGTTGCGATGGATGCGGATGGCAATTTTGAAGGTGCCCGCAAACCCTCATCAGAATGGCGTTTCCATCACGATATTCTCACCAATCGCCTCGATGTGGATGCGGTAATGCATTGCCACTCAACGCATGCCACAGCGCTCGCTTGCCACCAGATGGGCATCCAGAGTTTTCACTATATGGTCGCGGTTGCTGGCGGCAACGATATCCGTTGTGCCCCATACGCGACATTCGGCACGCAGGCGCTTTCGGACTCGGCTCTTGAAGCACTTGAAGGACGCAAGGCCTGCCTCTTGGGCCAGCATGGGCAGATCGCTCTGGGTGGAACGATCAAGCAGGCCTTCGCTCTGGCGATCGAGGTGGAAACGCTGGCGCATATGTATATCACCGCGCACCAGATGGGCGAACCGCCCGTTCTCTCGAATGAAGAGATGGTACGCGTCATGAACCAAATGAAACAGATGCAATATGGGGTGACCAGAAGCCAGCAGTAGCCTCGAGGTGCTGGGCTCCTTGTTGGCAATGTAACCACCTCTGCAATGTCAGACTCTCCCATGAAAAAGTACGATGGAGAAAGCAAATGAACCGGATCTTTAACAATCCCGATTTCGTCGTGGAAGATGCCGTCCGAGGCTATTTGAAAGCCCACCCGGATATTCTTGCAGCCACTGAGAATGCGCGCGTGTTGCGGCGTCCGCTTGCCCCGCAAAAGGACAAGGTTGGTATCGTGACGGGGGGCGGATCTGGCCATGAACCAGCCTTTCTGGGATATGTCGGCGATGGCATGCTGGATGCCGTAGCTGTTGGAGAAATCTTTTCCTCACCGTCCGCCAAGGCCTTTCATGATGCCTTCGTTGCCGCTGATGGCGGGCGCGGCGTTGCTTGCCTCTATGGCAACTATGCAGGCGACAACATGAATGTGAAGCTTGCCGTCAAACAGGCCGCAAAACATGACCTGACCGTCAAGACCGTCGTTGCCAATGATGACGTTCCATCCGCTCCCAAGGATGAAATCAAGAAGCGGCGTGGTGTGGCTGGCGAAATCCTCATGTGGAAGGTAGGTGGTGCCCGCGCAGATGAAGGTGCTAATCTGGATGAAGTGATCGCGTCTGCCCAGAAGGCCATAGACGCGACCCGCAGCATCGGCATCGGCCTTTCACCTTGCACCATTCCCGCAGTTGGCAAGCCGAACTTCGCCATCGAAGACGGGCATATGGAAGTCGGCATCGGTCACCATGGTGAACCGGGCGTGGCGGTTATGCCAATCAAACCGGCAAGCGAAATCGCCGATCTGATGCTCGACCACATTCTGCCTGATCTGCCGTTTGAAAATGATGATGACGTTGCCTTGCTGGTTTCCGGACTTGGCGCCACCCCCATCATGGAGCTTTATATTCTCTATGATCGACTGGCTGAGGTGCTGCAAGCCCGTGGCATGAACACGCGCCACCTCTTCATTGGCAATTATTTCACTTCACTTGAAATGCAGGGCGTCACCCTGACGATGATGCGGCTGGATAGTGAGCTTGATCGTTTGTTGTCCGCTCCTGCGTGTTCTCTTGGTCTGACGAGGATATAATCATGACTGCATCCATTGCTGTAAAGGACGCTGGCGGCCTGGTCGTTGAACTCATTGAGGCGATCAACGCCAACCGTGGCTGGTTATCCGAGATTGACGGCGCCATCGGCGATGGCGACCATGGCATCAACATGAGCAAAGGCTTCACGGCAGCCGGCGCAAAGTTGGGCGATCCGTTGCCTTCCTTGCCTGATGCCCTTAATACCCTCAGCGAAACCCTTATTGAGGATCTGGGCGGGTCCATGGGGCCGCTCTATGGCTATCTCTTCTCGAGTATGGCTGATGAGCTGGAAGATCAGGAAAGGCTTGATGCCGAGGTCTTTGCCAAAATGATGCATGCAGCCTTTGAGGGCGTCAAGGAAATCGGCTCTGCGGATGTCGGTGACAAGACCCTTCTTGATGCGCTTTATCCGGCAACAGAGGCCTTTGATGAAGCATGGCGTTCCGGCAAGGATTTTGCCGAAAGCCTTGATACGATGTCAACTGCCGCCGAAAAGGGGCGTGACGCCACGGTCGATATGGTGGCCAAGGTCGGGCGCGCCTCGCGCCTTGGTGAACGCTCGCGTGGCGTTTTGGATGCCGGCGCGACCTCTTGCTGCCTCATCCTGCAAACTCTTGCAAAGGGTATCAAGCAGCGCATGGAAGGCTGATAGAAATTCCCCACCCCCCTACAATCAAGAAGCTATCCATTCTCCATGAAAGATGCCTCACTCGGCAGTCCTTCCGTTAAGGGCTGCCGATTTTTTATGCTCAGACCGAACTGACTATTGCAGGTGGCGATGAAAAAAATCCAATTGCCGTGATGAACGACAATTGGATCTGGGTGCTTATACGGGGAGGTGGGGCTCTTACTGGATAGGATTGAAGGGAGCCCGATAGTGCGAAGAGGGGACAGAGGCTGCTTTTCCCCGCTTCATCTCTTCTTCTTGGAGGATGCTTTTGTATCTATCTAATGCCCAATCCCAGGACGCTAATCACAGGATGGATTGACCTGTCGCGGCCCAATCCTTGGCAAACTGATCAAGGCCTTTGTCCGTCAGAGCATGATTTGCCAGGCTCTTGATGACGGATGGTGGAATGGTGGCCACGTCAGCGCCTGCCAATGCTGCTTCCTTCACATGATTGGCCGAGCGAATGGAGGCTGCGAGAATTTCGGTCTTGAAGTCGTAATTGTCATAGATAGCGCGGATCTCTCGGATAAGATCCATGCCATCCAGATTGAGATCATCCAGGCGACCGATGAACGGTGAAATGTAGGTTGCACCGGCCTTGGCAGCCAAAAGGGCCTGATTGGCAGCAAAGCACAGGGTGACATTGGTCTTGATGTCCTTGTCGGTCAGCGTACGGCAGGCTTTGAGGCCATCAAGCGTCAGCGGCAGCTTGATCACGACGTTGGAGGCGATTTTGCTCAGGCAATCGGCTTCCGCCATCATGGTATCAAAATCCATGGAGGCGACTTCTGCTGAAACCGGTCCACTGACAACACCGCAGATTTCAGCGATAACTTCCTTGAAATCCCGGCCCGATTTGGCAATCAGGCTCGGGTTGGTTGTGACACCATCGAGCAGACCATAGTCATTAAGCTCGACAATATCCTCAATGATAGCGGTATCGACGAAAAATTTCATTTTCTCTCTCCCATTGGCATGTCTTCTCTCGCGAAGGGGAGTGGCGAGGGGATCGGACATGCGTTTCAATTCTTGTGCATGCGTGGCGAGGGCACAGAGCACGAACTCAGTTTGCCAGAGAAAAGATCAATGCATCGCGGCGGGCGAGTTCAAGTGCTGTCTATAGGAATATGCAGACATAGTTCCTCCTCCATATTGCCTTTGAATTATACCTTTGTGTTAAATAACACAACCAAAATCTCAAAATAACATTTGAAATATGTTAAATGTTATGAAAATAATGTGATATTGAATTTCAATCGAGTCTGTCCGATAGTCGCCCAATGCGTAACAACAGATGGATTCGAAAGGAGCCCTTATGAAGCGCGAGGACCGTCAAAAGGCGATCATGGACCTTTTGGTCACTCAGGGTGAGGTCGAGGTTGACAGGCTGTCAGAGCAGTTTGCCGTATCCAAGATGACCATTCACCGTGATCTGGATGATCTGGAAACCGAAGGCATGATCCGCAAGATCCGCGGTGGTGCGACCATTGAGTCCGGCACCCGCTTTGAAAGCGACTTCAGATATCGTGAACGACAAAGTCAGGGCGCAAAGATGGCCATGGCCGAAGCCGCTTTGAAGCTGATTGATCCGGGTATGACGGTCATGGTCAACGATGGCTCTATGGCTGCATTTCTAGGCAAATATTTGCCGCGCAAGCGACCGTTGACCGTGATCACCAACAATGCTGCAATTCTGGATGCTCTGCGGGCAGAATCCGGCATCACACTCATCTCGCTTGGGGGAAGCTATTCGAGCAAATTCAACGCCTATTTCGGCAGTTTGACAGAAACCTGTCTGGCCAATCTGCGCGCTGATATTTCCTTCATTTCCACGCCAGCCATTTCCGGGCTGGAAGTCTTCCATATGGATGACGTGGTGGTCAAAAGCAAACGGGCCATGATGCATTCTGGAACCACGCGCTGTTTGCTGGTCAATCACGCGCGCTTTGATCACACCGCTTTGCACAAGCTCGCTGACCTGGATGAATTTGATCACATCATAACAGACGCGGCACCCTCGGCTCATGCGCTGTCTGCCATTGAGGGAGCTGGCCTCAGCCTGACGATTGCTGATGCGGCAAACGGGGAGGGAGCATGACATCCCTGTTTTCTGCTGCGGTCACTAGGCGCGAGCTCTCTTTTGAGCATATGCAGTTTGCTCTTCGACCCCTTGAGGCGCTTGCAACAGATGTTTCAGAGCATGCATCTGCCTCTTCCCTTTCTCAGGTCCGGTCTGTTTCTACATGCGCCGGTAGCCGGAGAAGGACCCAGCGACCACATGGCAATGTCTCTCCGTCAGGGCTCATTGCATGGAAGCTTTCTGACTATCTCGAAAGCTTGGGAGAATGTGTCGCTGTTCATGACCAGCAGTTAGAATAGGGAGAAAATATCATGAAAATCGCTGTTGCCGGTGATAGCGCAGGTGAAGGCCTTGCGCACATCTTGGCTGAATATCTGGCAAATCAGGGCAAGTATGAGATATTTGAGGTCTCAAGGGTTTCAGGGGAAGCTGATCCCTTCTACGCCAATATGGCTGAACGCGTCGCGACTGGCGTTGTGAATGGTGAGTATGATCGCGCTATTCTGTGTTGCGGTACCGGCATCGGGGTTGCCATGTCCGCCAACAAGGTGCACGGCATCCGGGCTGCGCAGTGTCATGATACCTATTCCGCTGAGCGCGCAGCGCTTTCAAACAACGCCCAGATTATCACGATGGGCGCACGGGTAATCGGCGCCGAACTGGCCAAAACCATTGCCGATACTTTTTTCGAAAACACCGAATTTTTTGATGCCAACGGGCGCTCCGCAGGCAACGTCAATGCCGTGGACGAACTGGACGCACGCAACCGTTAGTCCGGCATGAAGGTGCCCGGAAGTGGTCTCGAAGGCCGATAACCGGCGCTATGCACTTATTTGTCATGAAAAGTCCGATCCATCGATCCGAGATCGGGCTTTTTCTTTGTTTGGGCTTTAACTTAGCCGATGCAAAGCTCTGGCAAGATGTCAGCCTTGAGCACCAGAATGATTTTGAACAAGATTGACATCAGCAGTCTAATCACGCAAAAAGAAGTCGGATGGTTCTTCCCTTGATGGACTCAGGGAAGATGAAAAGGGAACATGGTGCGGACGACCCAACTCGGGGCCTATGCCATGGCTGCCCCCGCAACTGTAAGCGGATTGCCTTGTTTTGGAACCACTGAACCAGACGGTTTGGGAAGGGAACAGGGCGTAAAACCGTGAGCCAGGAGACCTGCCAGCCACTACTATTCTCACTAACCGGTCGGGGTGTATCGGAGATGAGGCAAATTGATTTTTGCTTCCTTGCTTTTCCCTCCCTGCTATCGGCGTGTTTCGTTGAACTCGGTATCAAAAGCCTTCATGCTTTGATGCGAAGTTAGGATCATGCTTTGAAAAATAAGGCAATTTTGCAAATCTGCAGCACCTGCAACAGTGCGGCAGTCAAACAGAATCCGGAAAGACTAGCCACAGAATGTCCTGAGGGCGAGAAGTTGCTTGAAGCCGTGCAATCCGCTGTGAAGGCCGATGCTGATCTGGATGGCCAACTCGTCATTCAGGCTGCCCGCTGCATGAGCAGCTGCAAGCGCAGCTGTGTTGCCGCTCTTCTGGCAAAGGACAAATATCAGTTCGTCGTCGGAGAGCTCGACAGCAGCGCCGACAGGGTGGACGATCTTGTTGCCTTTGCAAAAAGCTATGTAAAGGCAGAAGACGGCTTGCCGCAATGGCGTGAACGCCCGCAGCATATTCGTAAGAACACCATCGCCCGGTTACATCCTTTCCCTTCTGAACTCTCAAACGACTCCTAGAGGCTCATCATGTCTTTCAAGGCTCCTCTGTCATCGCCCAAAATTCCAGCCACCGTTGTGACCGGCTTTCTCGGCTCCGGCAAAACCACGCTCATCCGCCATCTGATTGAACAGGCCGGGGACAAGAAAATTGCCCTCATCGTCAATGAATTTGGCGATATGGGGTTCGACGGCGAAATGATTTCAAGCTGCGGCAATCCCAATTGCACCGAAGACGATGTTGTCGAACTGAAAAACGGCTGCATTTGCTGCACGGTGGCCGACGAATTTTTGCCGACCATGGAAATGTTGCTCAAGCGCGAACCACGTCCGGAGCATATCGTTATCGAGACATCCGGCTTGGCGCTACCCCAGCCTCTTGTTCAGGCTTTCCAGTGGCCCAGCGTACGCGCATCGGTCACCGTTGACGGCGTGATTACCATCGCCGATGCCGCCGCGCTGAGCGAAGGCCACTATAGCGTCGATGAAGAGGCCGTTGTGCGTCAGCGGGAACAGGATGACTCAATCGATCATGAAAATCCGATTGATGAGCTCTTCAATGATCAGCTCAAATGCGCGGACATGATTGTGATTTCCAAGGCCGATCTCATTGATGAGGATGCCATGGCGCGGGTGGAAGCGATCATTGCGGAGCATCGGCGCGATGGGGTGAAAACCATTCACTCGGCCAATGGCAATGTTTCGACCGCTGTGCTTTTGGGCCTTGAAGCGGGCGCGGAAGAGGATCTCGACAGCCGAGAAGCCGCGCATGATCATCACCATCACGATCACGACGATGACCATGATCACGATGATGATCATGACCACCATCATCATCATCATCATCATCATCATCATCACGACCATGATGACTTCCATTCTGCAGTTGTCTCACCGCGCGCCTTTGCCTCGATGGATGCGCTTAAACAGGCCGTATCAGATGTTTTGGCTCAGTCCGGCGTCCTGCGCGTTAAAGGCTATGCGGCGATTGAAGGCAAAAAAGCACGCGTTGTGGTGCAAGCGGTCGGGCGTCGCGTGGAAAGCTGGTTCGATCCGGGGGCTGAGACCTCGACAGGTCTGGTGGTCATTGGTCTTAAGGATTTCGATCTGGATCGCGCCAACAAGACCCTAGGCTAAAGAAGACCCGCGATAGTAAAGCCAAAGATAACAAAGCCAAAGATAACAAAGCCAAGGACAATAAGGACCGTACCCACATGCACATTCTGGCGCCTGATGCAGGACGGATTGATGACGGCGAAGAAGCCGTGGATCTGGGGCAGACCCCCGGTGATATCCTCATTCTGTCTTCTGCAGATAGCGAACTTTCAGCATTTGCCATGTCGGCACGGTCTCGCTCCGATGAGGCCGCTTCGGTGCGTCTGGCCAACCTCATGGCGCTGGGGCATCCCTATTCGGTTGATCTCTATGTGGATCAAACTGCCAGCCACGCAAAAGTCATCGTGCTGCGCCTTCTTGGTGGCGTTGAATATTGGCGTTACGGGCTAGAGCAGCTCAAGAAGCTTTCGCGCGGCTATGATGTCAAATTGCTCGTCATGCCCGGCGATGACAAGTGGGATGAAAGCCTTGCGGAATGGTCTAGTGAACCGGTGGCCATTGTGCGCCAGCTCTGGCGCTATTGCGTTGAGGGGGGAGCAGAGAATATGGCCCTTGCGCTCCGGTTTGCCGAGGCGTTGATTGCGGGGGACATAGAGGCTGTGCCTCATCCTATGCCTCTGCCGCGCGTAGGCATTCTCAAACGCGGGGAAAGTTTCAGCGGCGAGGTGGGTCTAAAGCGCTATTTGGCTGAGATGGCCAATGAAACGCAAAAATCTGTGGTGCCAATTCTCTTTTATCGGTCTTACGTGCAAAGCGCCATGACGGCGCCGATTGATGCCCTTGCAGAAGCGCTTGAGGCAAACGGGCTGCATGCCTTGCCGATCTTTCTACCGAGCTTGAAGGACTTCGAGGCGCAAGAATTCCTTGAAGGCGCTTTGGCTCAGTTGCCGCCCGCTGTGTTACTCAATTGCACCGCATTTGCTTTGTCCAAGGCCGGGCAGGCTTACGAGCCTACCATCTTGGATCGGTATGACTGTCCGGTGCTTCAGGTCATTCTGTCTGGTTCCAGCAAGCTGGCGTGGGAGGAAAGCCCGCGCGGTCTCTCTGCGCGAGATCTAGCCATGCATGTGGTTCTGCCCGAGCTGGATGGGCGCATCCTAAGCCGCGCCATAGCCTTCAAGGAAGAAGGCGCGCTGGATAGCAAGACACATTACAAACCCGTGGAATTGGTGCCGCATGGCGATCGGATTGCTTATGTCGCCGCCTTGGCCAAAGGCTGGGCGCGCTTGCGCAATTCCGAACCCAAAAGCCGCAAGGTTGGCGTGGTGTTGGCAAACTATCCCAACAAGGACAGCCGCATCGCCAATGGGGTTGGGCTGGATAGTCCGGCCTCTGTTGTTGCCTTGATGAAATCCATGCAGCATGCGGGTTATCAGATTGGCCCTGTGCCGGAAGATGCCGACGCGCTGATGCAGCAGATCCTCAAAGGGCCGACCAATGCACTGGGCAAGGCCATCCGCCAGAGCGAGAACCAGCTGAATCTGGCCGACTATAAGGCCATGTTTGAGGCACTGCCTGAGGCCGTTCAGAACGGCGTCGCGACCCGCTGGGGGCCGCCAGAGGATGATCCGATGGTCACCGGTGAAGCGTTCCAGCTAGCGATCCTCACCTTTGATAATCTGGCCATCGGTGTGCAGCCCGCCCGTGGGTATAATATCGACCCCAAAGATACCTATCACGATCCTGATCTGGTGCCGCCGCACAATTACTTCGCCTTCTATTTCTGGCTGCGGCGTGTCTATGGCGTTCATGCGGTCATTCATGCAGGCAAGCATGGCAATCTTGAATGGCTGCCGGGCAAGGCACTCGCACTCAGTGAGGCTTGCTATCCCGAAGCTGTGCTCGGGCCGGTGCCGCATCTCTATCCATTCATCGTCAATGACCCCGGCGAAGGCTGTCAGGCCAAGCGCCGCACCAGCGCGGTGATCATTGATCATCTGACACCGCCGCTCACCCGCGCCGAAAGCCATGGCGCTGGCGAAGAGCTGGAGGCGCTGGTGGATGAATTCTACACCGCGCAAGGGGTGGATCCGCGCCGATCGGACAAGCTGCTGGAGGAAATCCGTTTTCTGGCCAGCCGCACCGGCCTTGATAAGGATGCAGGCGTGGCTGCTGATGATGACAACCAGACCGCTTTGCAGCAACTGGACACCCATTTGTGCGACCTAAAAGAGCTGCAAATACGCGACGGTCTGCATATTCTGGGTGCCTCGCCGGAAGGGGGCTATCGAACCGATTTGCTGGTCGCCATAGCGCGGGTGCCGCGCGGCAACGAACCCGCTCAGCAGTCTCTCCACCGCGCCATTGCTGCGGATCTCGACCTTACAGTGGCTGGCGTCCGCTTCGATCCTCTGGATTGCGATTTTGCCAAAGAATGGGACGGTCCGCGCCCTGATCTTCTTGCCCGCCTTTCAGACGCCCTGTGGCGCCATTGCGGCGATACGGTCGAGCGGATCGAGCTGCTCGCCAAGGCGTTGGTTGCAGGTGAGGTGGTCTGCCCTGACGGGTTTGCGGCAACAAAGGCTGTGCTCAATTGGGTAAAGGGAGACCTCAGCGCAGCGATTGATGCCTGCGGGCCTGAAGAAACCAGTCATCTGTTGGCCGGCCTTGGTGGACGGTTTGTGCCGCCCGGTCCCTCGGGAGCCCCCACAAGAGGCCGACCGGACGTTCTGCCAACGGGCCGCAATTTCTTTGCTGTCGATGTGCGCTCCGTGCCCTCCAAAACGGCTTGGGCCATCGGAGAACTCTCTGCCGAGCGGCTGATGGAACGCCACTTTCAGGATGAAGGCGAATGGCTTCAAGCCATCGTACTGACCTGTTGGGGCACGTCCAACATGCGCACAGGTGGCGATGATATTGCGCAGGCGCTGGCCCTGTTAGGTGTCCGTCCCGTCTGGGAACCGGCATCGGGGCGTGTGACAGGCATAGAGGTGCTGCGGCTTGAGGAATTGCGGCGCCCACGCGTGGACGTGACCTTGCGGATCTCGGGCTTTTTCCGCGATGCTTTTCCTCATCAGATAGACCTGTTCGATAGTGCGGTGCGGCAGGTGTCCGAACTGGATGAAGACGAGGATGCCAATCCGCTGGCCGCCCGTGTGCGCCGCGAAAGGGCCGAGGCCGAAGCGCAGGGCGTTGACGCAGATCTGGCCCGCAGGCAATCTACGTTCCGTGTGTTCGGCTCCATGCCGGGGGCTTATGGGGCGGGGCTTCAGGCGCTGATCGACGAGAAAATCTGGGACAAGCGCTCGGACTTTGCCGAGGCCTTTGTGGCATGGGGTGGATTTGCCTATGGAGCCGGGCAATATGGTGACCGTGCCGCCGACAGTCTCAAGCGCCGTTTGTCAAAAGTCGATGCGGTGATCCAGAATCAGGATAATCGCGAGCATGATCTGCTCGACTCGGACGACTATTACCAGTTTGAAGGCGGGCTTGCTGCCAGTGTCGAGAGTTTCCGTGGCGCTGCACCGAAGGTCTATCACAATGATCATTCCCGCGCCGAGCGCCCCGTTATCCGCACGCTGGATGAGGAAATAGCGCGCGTTGTGCGCGGGCGGGCAGCGAACCCGAAATGGATCGCCGGTGTGATGCGGCATGGCTATAAGGGCGCGTTCGAAATCGCGGCAACGCTTGATTACTTGTTTGCCTTTGCTGCGACGACCAACGCCGTAGGCGATCACCATTTCGATCAGCTCTATGAGGCCTATATCGAGGATGATGCTGTTGCCGATTTCCTCAAGGACAAGAACCGGCCCGCTTATGATGATATGATTGATCGCTTTTTGGAGGCGCTTGATCGAGGTCTCTGGACGCCCAAGTCTAACAGTGCCCGATTCAATCTGGAAGAAAACAAGAAACCAGCCACTCAGCAGGAAGGGGAGTTCCTATGAAAAAGACAGATGGTATGACGCAGGAAGAGCTCGACGCTCGTCATGCAGAAAAGATGAAAAAGAAAAAGGCCGCGCGTGAAAAAATCCTCGCCACCAAGACCGAGGAAAAGGGCCTGATTATCGTTCATACGGGCAAAGGCAAGGGCAAATCCACCGCCGCCTTCGGCATGGCCTTCCGCTCCATCGGGCACGGGCACAAGATCGCCGTCATCCAGTTCGTCAAGGGGGCATGGGATTCGGGCGAAAAGCGCATGCTGGAAAAGTTCCCCGAGCAGGTAACGATCAAGGCCATGGGCGAGGGCTTCACCTGGGAGACACAGGATCGCAACAAGGACATCGCCAATGCCCGCGCAGCATGGGAAGCGGCAAAGGAAGCGATTCTCGATCCGGAAACCCGCTTTGTGCTGCTGGACGAATTGAACATCGTCTTGCGTTATGACTATCTGCCGATCGAGGAAATCGTGGAATTTCTGAGTAAAGAAAAGCCTGATGACACTCATGTTGTCATCACCGGTCGCAACGCAAAGGACGAGTTGATTGAAATCGCGGATCTGGTGACCGAAATGACGCTGATCAAGCATCCGTTCCGGTCGGGAATTAAGGCACAGGAGGGCATCGAATATTAGGAAAATTGCTGATTTATTTCAGCTTTTCTGTGCCCAAAGTATAAGCTATGCAAAGTCAAGTTGACATGTCTTGCTTGCAATTCTAAACAAGTTCTGTTCGATGGTTTTTCTTGCCCAAGCGTGGCCGGAAAATGAAAAGGGAACATGGTGAGGCTTACCCATCAGGGACCGACTCCATGGCTGCCCCCGCAACTGTAAGCGGCGAGCGATTGATTTGATATATCCACTGACACCGGGTGTTGGGAAGGTTTAATCAATTGCGATGACCCGTGAGCCAGGAGACCTGCCATCAGACTGGTATAGGCTGACTACACAGCCTTGCCGCCTCTAAACAAGACGCCGGGGTGAGCGTTGGGTAGAGAGATAGTCTGGTGACCTGTTTTTACACCAGCAATCCCTTGCCGATACTTCCATTCCCAAAGCGTCTCCATTTTTGGCAAATTGCCGACAGGAGATGACTCTATGCATAAATTACTGACAGGGGTGCTTTTAGCCTCCGCCCTCATGGTTTCCAGCGCCGCCAATGCGCATTTTCAGCTGGTTTACACACCTCAAGTGAATCTGCAAAAAGCTGGCGACGTACCGTTCAAGTTGATTTTCTGGCATCCATTTGAAAATGGACATGTCATGGACATGGCGACGCCAGAAGAGTTCTACGCGCTTTTCAAAGGTAAGAAAATTGATCTGAAAGAGTCTCTGAAGCCCATGCGTTTCAAAGGGTCTGGTAATGAAGCAGATGCTTTTGATGCGACCTTGAAAGTTAAGCGGAACGGCGACTACACCGTCGTGCTGAAGCCAGCTCCCTATTATGAGTCGAGTGAAGATATCTACATTCAGCAGATCACCAAGAGCTATCTCAACAAAGGGGGCATTCCTACCGATTGGAACGAACCTGCTGGGCTGAAAACCGAAATCATCCCGCTCAACAAACCCACCAACATTCTCACCGGATCGACTTTTACCGGTCGCGTTGTGTCAGAAGGCAAACCTGTTGCTGGTGCCGAAATCGAAGTTGAATATATCGCAGCTACGCCAGACATGGAAACCAACACTCCAGGCGAAGTGAGCGTAGACCCTGCTCCGGGTGGCGCTCTGGTCGCAATTTCTGATGAGGATGGCTACTTCACTTTCGGTATTCCAAAAGCGGGTTTCTGGGGCTTCGCAGCGCTGGGTAGCGGTCCAGATACCGAGTTTGAAGGCAAAGAGCTCTCGCAGGATGCTGTTATTTGGATCCGAGCTTATGACCTTAAATAGTTTTGGATGTGAAGCCTGGAGACTAAGCTATGCATATTGTTGATGGAGCTTTGTCCAATCAAGTGTTGATTGTGGGGTCCGCTATGAGCGCAGTCGGTATCGTTGTTGGGCTTCGCAAATTGACGACGGAACTCATTCCAGCAGCAGGTGTGTTGAGTGCAACCTTCTTTGTCGCATCTCTCATTCATGTACCTTTGGGCTTCTCCAGTGTTCATCTTATCTTGAACGGTCTGGCCGGGATTATTCTCGGCTGGGCCGCTTTTCCCGCCCTGTTCGTCGCACTGGTGCTCCAGGCAATCTTTTTTGCTTTTGGAGGCATAACTGTGATCGGGGTCAATACCTTGAATATTGCCGCGCCTGCGGTTTTGGTCGGGTTGTTGGTAAACCCATTCCTGATAAGGGCAAAGTCGCCAGTTTCTGCCGCTATATTTGGCGGTGTTGCTGGTGCAATGGCGATTGCTCTGACAACCATTTGTGTTGCTCTTGCTCTTGGATTGTCAGGCGAGAATTTTGCCTTACAGGCCAAACTCGTTTTCTTCGCGCACATTCCTATCATGATAATTGAAGGCTTCCTGTCCGCAGCAGCAATTTTTCTGATCTACAAAGTGAAGCCGGAATTGCTTCACGCAATGAACAAAGGGGTGTCCAAATGAATGGATTTAAAAAGCTGGCGGCGAGCTGCTTGCTGCTGTTCATCTGCGCTTTTGCCTTTCCTGCTTCTGCTCACAAGGTCGTGATCTCCGCTTATGCTGATGGCGGCATAATCGAAGGTGAAATCGGCTTTTCTAACGGGGATGTCGCTTCGAATGCTGTTGTTGAGGTGTTCGATGATGCCGGGAACAAAATTGGTGAAACGAAAACCGATGAAGACGGCGTGTTTCACTATACGCCAACCGAAAAGGCGGCGTTAAATTTCAAGTCGAATCTAGGTGCTGGCCATATTGCAAATTACCATATGGAAACCGATGAACTGCCTGATAACATTGGTGGAAATGCTGCTGAAAAAGTCGCAGCAGCAGAAGTTGATGACGTTTTGGCAAATATCGAGGAATCGACTAATGGGGCCGGAGCATCAAATGCAGCGGTCGGTATTAGCCCAGAGGCTTTGCAAAAGCTCATTGCAGCGCAGGTGCATGAACAGCTCGAAGCGTTCAAGCCAGAGGTGCAAGCCGCGGTTTGGCAGAAGATTAAACCTCTGCGCAAAGTCATGGCCGAATATATGGAAAAGAATGACATGCAGGCTATTCTCGGTGGTTTAGGCTATATTTGCGGTTTGGCTGGCGTTGGTTTCTATGTAGCGGCTCGTATGGAGCGAAAGAAACAGCTCGGAACACCGAAGGAAAACGCATGACTGACTTGCTAGGGGATGCTGGTCGCGCAAGGGGACTTGATCAAGCCGCAGCGCTTGATACAGTCAAGTTCGGCCATTCGATGTGGGTACGGAACTTAGATCCCCGGATTCGCATTGTTGTGGTTCTTGCTTTTGCTATCTGCGTTGTGCAGTTGAGCGCTGTGCTTCCCCTAGTGATATCCTTATGCTTGGGACTTTATATGCTCATGCAGGCCCGTCTGCCTTTAGGGGCTTCAATCAAACGGGTTTTAACGGTCGACAGTTTTATTATTTTCCTGCTTGTTATGTTGCCTTTTACCACACCGGGCAGAGAAGTTTTTTCGGTGCTAGGGTTTCCAGCCAGCTATGAAGGGATTATGCAAGCCGTCGTCATCCTGTTGAGGGCGAATGCCATCGTTATGATGTCTTTGGCTCTTCTGGCTACCATTGATGCGGTTACTTTCGGTCATGCGTTGGCCAAGCTGAAGGTCCCAGAAAAGCTGGTCTATCTGCTCTTATTTACCGTTCGCTACATAGAGGTTCTGCATGCTGAATATCTCAGGTTAAGAACAGCGATGAGATGCCGGGTATTTCAGCCCAAAAACAATATGCATACGTACAAAAGCGTCGGTTATCTGGTTGGCATGCTGCTCATTCGGTCCTTCGAACGGTCAGAACGCATTCTGATGGCGATGAAATGCCGCGGATTTAATGGACAGTTTCACTTGCTCAAGGAATTCAATTATACAAAACGCGACTTGGCCTTTTCTGTGATAGCGTTTCTTTTTATGGTGCTTCTTTTGGCGTTGGAGATGTCGTATGCCGTTGCTGCTTGAAACAGATAAGCTGAGCTATGCCTATCATGGCAGCACACCCTGCCTAAGTGGAGCCTCTCTTTCGCTTGAAGAAGGAGAAAGATTGGGGCTTGTCGGTGACAATGGAGTTGGCAAAAGCACATTCCTGCAGGTGCTTGTAGGCCTTTACAAATCCACCACAGGGCGTATCACTGCGTTCGGGCAGGAATTCGTAACCGAAGAGGACTTTATCCAGCTTCGCCGACGCGTCGGCCTGGTATTTCAAGACCCCGATGATCAGCTCTTCTGTCCAACGGTTCAGGAAGACATCGCCTTTGGGCCACTCAATTTGGGCTATAGTCGCGAAGAGTCGGATGCTATCGTCGAGGAAACCCTCACGCTTTTGAACCTGTCTCATCTGAAGGAACGCGTTACACACCGCCTTTCAGGTGGACAGAAAAGGCTCGTTGCGCTGGCAACAGTCATCGCCATGAAGCCGGATATTCTGCTGCTTGATGAACCGACGAACGATCTGGATGAAAAGACACGCGTCCGGCTTATCGAAATACTGCTTTCCTTGCCACAGGCAATGATTATTGTGAGCCACGACCGGGCCTTTCGGGAAAAAGTCGTGACGCGAACCGTGAAAATGGAGAATGGTCAGATCTTTTGATGATATGACTCCAAACAAACTGCCGGGAGATGAACCCCCGGTCCAATATTTTGCAGCGCCTCCCATGATGGAGGCTGGAAATCAAGTCAGTGAGGCCGATCCAAACCGGATGCCAAGACTGACCTGCAGGTTGGAAGAAAGAGGCTGGGCGCCTTATGCCCGGACTGTTTTAACCCCTGCTGAAAACCAGATATTGAGCCATAACGGCTCATGATGAGAGAACCACAGGGGACCAGAATGACCAGTTCCAAACAAGATGAAAAATTAGGCCTGATGATTTGTGGCCATGGCAGCCGCAATCAGGAAGCCGTGGACCAGTTTGCCAAGCTCGCCGAGCGTTTGCGCCCGCGCTTTCCAGACTGGCCGGTTGACTATGGCTATCTTGAATTTGCTAATCCGGTGCTTTCGAATGGTCTTGACAAACTGGTTGAGCAGGGATGCACCCGTATTCTGGCCGTGCCCGGCATGTTGTTTGCCGCTGGTCACGCCAAGAATGATATTCCATCTGTTCTGAATTCTTATCAGGCCAAGACGCCCGGCGTGACCATCGAATATGGTCGTGAGCTTGGTCTTGATATCAAGATGATCAAGGCTGCGGGCGCGCGCGTGCAGGAAGCGGTGGATGCCGCCAATATCGAACATGGTGAAGTGCCACTGACCGAGACATTGTTGATGGTTGTCGGGCGCGGTGCCTCCGATCCGGATGCCAACTCAAACGTCAATAAGCTGATGCGGATGCTTTGGGAAGGCATGGGCTTTGGCTGGGGCGAGGTCTGCTATTCTGGCGTGACTTTCCCGCTGGTCGAACCGGGACTCGAACATGCCGCCAAGCTTGGCTACAAGCGCATTATCGTTTTCCCATATTTCCTCTTTACCGGCATCCTTGTGCGCCGCATCTACAATTTCACAGATGAAGTTGCCGCCCGCCATCCGAACATCCAGTTCGTCAAGGCAGCCTATCTGAATGATCAGGACTATGTAATCGAAACCTTCGAGGACCGCGTTCAGGAAATCCTGGAAGGCACCAACAACATGAACTGCCAGCTGTGCAAATATCGTGCGCAGGTTCTGGGGTTCGAGGCCGAAGTCGGCCTGCAGCAGGAAAGCCACCATCACCATGTGGAAGGGGTGGACACCAAAGACTGCGAATATTGCGAAGATAACAAATGCACCAACGAATGTCTCAAGCATCACCCTTCGTCGGAGCATTCCCACCATGATCATGGCCACGACCACGCTCACTCCCAAGGTCACAGCCATGATCATGGTCACTCTCACCATCATGATCACGGTCACGATCACGCGCACGGTCATGATCATCACCATGGACATAGTCATGACCACGGGCATGACCACTCTCATGGCGATGGGCACGACCATCATCACCATCCATATCCGCAGGCCGATCATCCGCTTGGTCCCAAGAGCATGTACAAGAAGGATTGAACCTTTCTCGGGAGCGGTGGCCTAAGCCATCGCTTGCCCGGAGAAGGGGTGGATGTATCAAGATGACGTCACATCACTATGAGAAGGATCCGGCAGCGATTTATGCCAGCTCCTTCTCCATCATCAGACAAGAAGCTGGCGACGCGCTGGCCACCTTGCCTCCATCGCTTGAACCGGTCGCCGTTCGGCTGATGCATTCTGTCGGCATGACGGATCTTGTCGCTGACTTGCGTTTTACACCCAACGCGGCAGACACGGGCCTTGCGGGTCTCACGCGGGGTACGACCATTCTGGTGGACACGCAAATGGTTGCCGGAGGCATCTCTCCGCGCTTTTTCGCTCAAGGGGCTGCGCTGTCAAAGAACCGCGTTCTGGTCACTTTGAACGATCCGCAGGTTGCAGACATTGCCAATGAAATGAAAACCACAAGAACCGCCGCGGCCATGGAGCTGTGGCGTCCCCATCTGGAAGGGTCAATCGTCGCTATCGGCAATGCTCCCACTGCGCTTTTCCGGCTTTTGGAAATGGTGCGGCAAGGGGCAGGGAAGCCTGCATTGGTGCTCGGCTTTCCCGTTGGTTTTGTGGGTGCTGCGGAATCCAAACAGGCCTTGGTCGATGAAGCCGCAGAGCTTGAGCTTGACTATATCGCAATGCTCGGCCGCCGGGGCGGAACGCCCATGGCGAGCGCGGCCGTCAATGCTCTGGCCATTGCTGCGCTTGGTCAGAGCGACAAACCGATGTAGGAGCGAGCGGATTGATGAACCAACAGAAAAAAGCACCATGGCTGAGCGTAATCGGCATCGGCGAAGATGGGCTTGATGGCCTTGGTGATCTGGCATGGTCGCTTATCGCCGAAGCGAAAACCATCTATGGCGGTGCGCGTCATTTGGCCATGATACCCGACGAACTGGCTGATGGTGCAGAGAAGAGAGGCTGGCCAACGCCATTCTCTGGCGCCTTCAAGGAATTGGAAAGCCTGAGGGGCACGCCTGTCGTCGTGCTGGCCAGCGGCGATCCGATGTATTTCGGCATTGGCGGAACGCTGTCACGTCATTTCCAGCGAAATGATATGCGTGTGCTGCCGTTCCCCGGATCTTTCAGCCTCGCTGCCAGTCGACTGGGCTGGCCGCTGGATAAAGCTGAAAAGCTGACCATTCACGGGCGCAGCATCGAAACGCTCTTGCCACATTATTGTCCGGGGGGGCGTCTGCTTGTTTTGTCGCGAGATGGGGCATCACCTAAGGAGGTTGCCAGCCAGCTTTGTGCGCGCGGTATCGAGGATGCCGAGTTGACCATTCTGGAGCATCTGGGCGGTGCAGCTGAGCGCATGGTCTGTGCAACAGCCAGAGACTTGGCTGTTGGAGACGAACACTTCGCGGATCTTAATGTGCTCGCCATCGCGCTACCGGAGCATTTGCAAAGCTGGTACCCCATCCAGCCCGGTTTGCCCGATGAGGCCTTTGAGCATGATGGCAAGATGACCAAGCGGGATATCCGCGCCAGTGCGCTTGCCAAGCTCATGCCCCATCCCGGTGCGCTGTTGTGGGATATAGGCACCGGCTGTGGCTCGGTTGCGATTGAATGGCTGCGTAGCCATCGCACTTGCCGTGCCATCGGCATAGAGCCACAGGAGAAACGCCGGACCCTTGCGCGGCACAATGCCGACAGCTTGGGTGTGCCGAGCCTCAAACTCATTGCCGACACAGCCCCCGCAGGCCTTGAAGGACAGGACGCCCCCGATGCTGTTTTTATCGGCGGTGGCTTGTCTCAAGAGGTCGTTGCCTATTGCCTCGGAGCCTTGAAGCCCGGCGGGCGCCTTGTGGCCCATGCGGTTACCCTCGGCTCTGAGCATCTGCTTCTTGAGATGTTCGAAAAGCATGGCGGCGAGCTGACACGACTTTCTATATCAAGGGCGACGCCTGTCGGCCCCTATTTCGGCTGGAAACCTTCCATGCCAGTGACACAGTGGGCTTTCATCAAGCCCTTAGAGACCAAGACGAGAAATACAATCAATGACTAGCAAGAAAAAAGGCACCCTTTACGGCGTGGGGGTCGGTCCGGGAGACCCTGATCTGATCACTCTCAAGGCCGCCCGACTTATCAGCAATGCCGCCACGATTGCCTATCCGGCACCTGAAGGCGGAGACAGCTTTGCCCGCGATATCGCCAAGGCACATATCTCGGAAGGCACGAAAGAGATTTCCATCGCTGTACCCATGCGGCCAGAGCGTAAAGCCGCTCAGGACGCCTATGACGTGGGGGCCGTCGAGGTTCGCGCCCAGTTGGAAGCGGGCAATGACGTGGTCTTCCTGTGCGAAGGTGATCCCTTCTTCTATGGCACCTTCATGTATCTTTACGACCGGTTGGCTGGTGATTTTGAAACCGACATCATTCCCGGCGTAACCTCCATTGTCGCTTGTGCCTGCCGCCTGAAGCAGCCGCTTGTCAGCCGCAATGACGTTCTGACGGTGCTTGCTGGCCCGATGTCGGACGATGAGCTGGAAGCCCGTCTGAAGCTTGGAGGCTCCTTTGCTATCATGAAGGTGGGGCGTCATTTGCCGCGCCTGCGTGCCCTGTTGGAGAAACTCGATCTCATGAAGCGCGCCGGTTATGTCGAGCGGGCAACGCTGGCCAATGAGAAGGCCATCCCGCTTGCCGAACTCGAAGACGCTACAGCGCCTTATTTCTCAATGATCCTTATTTATGACGGGGACGAAGCATGGAAAAACTAATGCCCATTACCATCGTCTGCCCAAGCGCGGCAGCGGGTGAACTGGCTGTCTCCATCAAGACTGCACTCAAGAATGCCGGTCATCCGGTGGAGCTGCATGGCAAGGGCGAGATAGAAGGCTTCGATGTCTCCTTCGCTGATAGTCTGGCCCATCTCAAGGGGTTGTTTTCTGAAGGGCGTGCCATCGTTGCACTTTATGCCAGCGGCATTGTCATTCGCGCCCTTGCGCCACTTCTTGATAGCAAGTTTGATGAACCGCCGGTGTTGGCCGTTGCTCGCGATGGCAAGTCGGTTGTGCCGCTGCTGGGCGGACATCATGGCGCCAACGATCTGGCGCATCTGCTCGCCGAGGCACTGAGCGCCCATGCCGCTGTCACCACCGCTGGTGATTGCCGTTACCGTCTGGCGCTCGACAATCCTCCAAAGGGGTGGAAGTTGCAGCATGCCAAAAAGGCAGCCGCTGTCATGGCGCGGATCGTCGATGGCGAAGCTGTCTCCGTTTCATCCGATCTGGATTGGCTGGACAATAGCGAAATTGCCCGTGCCGATAGCGCTGCCATCAGCCTTGAAGCGAGCTTTGCCCCCGTGCCGGAAGCAAGCACGGAAACAAGCCTGACCTATAGCCCGCAAAAACTCGTCGTTGGGGTGGGCTGCGAACGGGGCATAGCTGCCGCTGATTTGATCTCCCATATCGAAAGCGTGCTGGCAAGCAACAGCCTTGCGCCCGAAGCGATAGGCCTGCTGGCATCCATCGATGTCAAAATGGATGAAGACGCAATCCATCAGGCTGCCGCACATTTTGCCGTGCCGACCCGTTTCTTCGCGGCAGAAGAATTGGAAGCCGAGAAAGAGCGTTTGAAAAATCCTTCCGATGTGGTTTTCGCCGAGGTTGGGTGTCATGGCGTTGCAGAAGGAGCGGCCCTTGCTGCGGCAGGGCCTGAAGGCTCTCTTCTTGTTACCAAGGTGAAATCGGATAAAGCCACCTGCGCCATCGGCCTTGCCGCCGAGCCTTTCAAAGCTGAGATGCCCGGTAAGAAGCGCGGCTCTCTGGCCGTGATCGGCATTGGCCCGGGCACGCCCTATTGGCGCACACCCCAGGCGACTAGCCTCATTGCCAGTGCTGAAAAACTCGTTGGCTACAAATTCTATCTCGATCTGCTCGGCCCGATGGCCGATGACGAACGCAGATGTGACTTCCCCATGGGGAGCGAGAAGGACCGTTGCCGCTATGCGCTGGAAGAAGCAGGCAAGGGCCATGATGTGGCACTGATCTGTTCTGGTGATGGCGGTATCTACGCCATGGGCGCTCTGGTGATGGAGCTACTGGACCGTGATGCCGACAATGGCGGCGTGTCGGATGCTGCCAAGCGGGTGGCGCTCACGCATGTGCCGGGCATTTCTGCGTTGCAGGCTGCTTCGGCACGCTTTGGTGCCTTGCTTGGCCATGACTTCTGCACCATCTCGCTTTCAGACTTGCTGACGCCATGGGAAACCATCGAGCAGCGTGTCAACGCAGCTGCAGAAGGAGACTTCGTGGTTGCCTTCTACAATCCCGTTTCCAAAAAGCGCAGAACCCAGTTGCTTCGGGCCAAGGAAATCCTGCTCACCAAACGCCCGGAAGAAACGCCGGTTCTGCTCGCGTCCAATCTGGGCCGACCGGATGAAGAGCTAAAAATGCGCACCCTTGCAACGCTGGACATAGAAGAAGTCGATATGTTGACGGTCGTGCTTGTGGGCTCGTCCCAATCGCGCCAGTGGCGCTCTGGTGATCGCTCCGTAGGGGATAATGGCTGGATGGCCTACACCCCGCGCGGATATGCAAAAAGAATTGATGGAGAGAACAGGGAATGACTGTCTATTTTATCGGAGCTGGCCCTGGTGCGCCGGACCTTATCACCGTGCGTGGGCTAAAGCTTATCCAACGCTGCCCTGTCTGCCTCTTTGCGGGCTCTTTGGTGCCGGAGGCCACCGTGGCCGAGGCGCCTGAAGGGGCCCTGGTCAAAGACACTGCCGCCATGAATCTCGATGAAATCATCGAAGATATCAAACAGGCTCATGACGAAGGCAAGGATGTGGCGCGCGTCCATTCGGGCGATCCCTCCATCTATGGGGCGATTGCTGAACAGATGCGGCGCCTTAATGCGCTGGAAATCCCTTATGAAGTGGTGCCCGGCGTTCCTGCCTTTGCTGCCGCTGCCGCAGCCCTTGGTACGGAACTGACCATTCCCGGTATTGCCCAGAGCATTATCCTGACGCGGACCTCGATGAAATCCTCCTCCATGCCGGAGCGGGAGAGCCTCGCGATTCTCGGTCAATCCGGCGCAACCATGGCCATTCATCTGTCGGTGCGCAATGCTGCTCATATCGAGCGGGAGCTGACCCCGCATTATGGTGAAGATTGCCCCGCAGTGATCGCCTATCGCGTGGGGTGGCCAGATCAGACCTTCATCCATGCGACGCTTGGAACCTTGCGCCAGAAAATTCGCGAGTCCAAACTCACCCGCACAGCGCTCATTCTTGTCGGCCCTGCTTTGGGCGCGCAGAATTTCGAAGAGTCCAAGCTGTATGACGCTGAGTTTGAGCATATCCTGCGCCTGCCGAAAAAGGCCAACAAGAAAGGCTAAGCGAATGGGTGAGGGGCTAAAGCGCCTTACCCTTCAAACCTGATTTTTCAGTGGGGCGATGATATGGGCAAAGGAGCCATGTACGGATCCAACCCGTTGCCCCATTGGAGCAAGAGCCCTGTCGGCTGCAGTCCGGGCTTCAAAGAGCGGTTCTGCTTCGCCCATCAGGGTAATGGTCGCATAATGAAATTCATGGGCTGCCAGTCGGGGAGCCCAAGGTAGAGCGGATTGATGCGACAGCTTGCGATAACCAAGCGATAGTTTCGTCTCGGCGAAACTGGTGGTGATGGGCAACAGGTCCAGCATGGGCGCTTCAACCCCATCAGCCGATATAATGGACCGCCCCAGCGTCATATAGCCCCCGCATTCCCCAAAGATCAGCACATTGCGCTCGGTTGCAGAGCGCACGGCCTGCCTGAAGGTTGCGGCACAAGCCAGCTTGTCCAGATGAAGCTCCGGATATCCGCCGGGAAGATAGATGGCATCCGCATCTTGATGGGGGGCTTCATCGGCAAGGGGGGAGAAGAAGGATAAGCGGGCACCCTGATTAGACCAGTCTTGCAAAAGATGCGGATAGATAAAGCTGAAAGCCTCATCCCGCGCGATGGCTATATGCTGTCCTAGAGGGGGGAGAGACTGAAGGGGAGCGGGAATGCCCGTCGGCGCAGGTCCCTTTGCCGTATGCTTGTTGGCAATCTCCAGGATAAGATCAAGATCAACGTCCTCTGACATATGGTCAGCAATCCGGTCGATCATCTCGTCAAGACCGTCATGTTCACCCGCTTGCACAAGGCCCAGATGGCGGGAGGGCAATTGCAACTGATCCGAGCCGCGCACGGCACCAACGATTGGCAGATCAAGAGGCGCAAATGCTTCGCGCAATAGATGCTCATGCGCTTTGGAGCCAACGCGATTGAGCAGGATACCGCCAATCGTCAGTGCAGGGTCAAACTCACACAAACCTTTGGCAATCGCGGCCGCTGTCTGTGCCTGACCCTTGACGTCCAGAACGAGAATGACCGGCAGTCCGAGAGCATGAGCCAACGCTGCGGTGGAGCCTTGCCCTTTGGCCGCGCCATCAAACAATCCCATTACGCCTTCTACAAAGAGTAGATCGCCAAGACTGCTCTGCCGCAGGGCTCGCGCTTGCAGTTCCTCGCGGGTCATGGCCCAAGGGTCCAGATTGATGGACGATTGCCCGGATGCCACAGCATGGAAAGCCGGATCGATATAGTCCGGCCCGCACTTGGCGGGCGTGACGTGGAGGCCTCTACGGCTCAGGAGACGTTGTAAGCCAAGCGAAAGGGTGGTCTTGCCTGCGTTCGAGCTACTTGCTGCGAGAATAAGCCCCGTGGGCAGAAGTGGCATGTTGCTCATGAAGGGGACCAATCAGGACTTGATGCCAAGGGGATCGGAGACAAGTGTCTTGCCACCATTGGCAAAGCCGAGCCAATCCAACCCGTCACGCAATTTGACCACATTGCCGATCACAACGATGGCCGGTGGCTCCATGTTGGAATTGTGGGCGTCATCTGCGATATGGGCAAGGGTAGAGGTCAACACTTCCTGCCGTGGGGTTGAGGCATTGCAGATAACCGCAGCCCCTTCTTCAGGGTCGCGTCCCGCATCCATCAGTTTTTTCGTAATGCCATGCAGATGCTTCATGGCCATATACATGACAATCACCTGAGAGCCCTTTGCTATGCCATCCCAATCAAGGGCCGTGGGCATCTCTCCAGTGTGGTCGTGACCGGTAAGGAAGGTCACTGACTGATTGATATCACGATGGGTGGCCGGAATGCCCGCATAACAGAGACCGCCGATCCCTGCAGTAATCCCCGGAACCACACGGAAAGGAACCCCGGCCTCTACAAGCTGCAAGGCTTCTTCGCCGCCGCGCCCAAAAATGAAGGGATCACCCCCCTTGAAACGCAACACGCGCTTGCCTTCCTTGGCCAGTTCAATGAGGCGCAGATTGATATCTTTCTGCTTGGAAGAGGGGCGCCCACCACGCTTGCCTGCATATTCCACGATAATATCTGGCCGCGCAAAGGAGAGAAGGGCCTTGTCTACCAGTGCGTCATAGACAATCGCGTCGGCCTGACGCAATGCATTGACCGCATGAAGGGTCAGGAGACCTCGATCTCCAGGGCCGCCGCCAACGAGCCAAACCCATCCAGGCTCGAACTCGGGGAGTCCATCAAACAGTATTTGGCTATAGGAATCTTGGACGGGGGAATTCGACATGTATTTCTTAACTCTGGCTCTTTTAGATGTGGCGTCCCGATTGGCTCCACTATATACCTAAGTACATGACGGATGACACGGAAAAAGCACAGAAAGAGCAAATTTTAAGGCGCGGTTGGACAACTGGCGCCTGCGCAACTGCTGCAACCAAAGCGGCCCTTTCAGCGCTGGTTTCCTCGCGCTTTCCAGACCCCGTATCGATCACGCTTCCCAAGGGGCAAACACCTTCATTCGCGCTCGATTGTGAACGGTTGGAAGAGGATTTCGCCGAAGTGGGAATCATCAAGGATGCGGGGGACGATCCGGATGTGACCCATGGAGCGCTCATTCTTTCAACAATACGGTTTGGTCCTGCCGGTTCGGGCGTACGCTTCTTTGCTGGCAAAGGCGTGGGTATGGTCACGCGTCCGGGCCTGCCGATCCCTGTGGGGGAACCTGCCATCAACCCCGTGCCGCGCCAATTGATGCGAGATGTGGTGGAAGAGCTCGCAAAAGAGCATGGCTTTGCTCCGGATGTCGATATCACCATTTCCGTGCGCAATGGCGAGAAGCTCGCTAAACATACATGGAATCCGCGGCTTGGTATCGTCGGTGGCATTTCCATTCTGGGAACCACCGGTATTGTTGTTCCCTTTTCCTGCTCCGCATGGATACATTCCATTCACCGTGGCATTGATGTTGCGCGGGCCGAAGGGCAAGCCCATGTGGCGGGCTGTACGGGCTCCACATCAGAAAAAACGGTTCGCGCGCTCTATGGTTTACCGGAATTCGCCATGCTTGATATGGGGGATTTCGTCGGTGGCATGCTCAAATATCTAAGGCGCAATCCCATCGCGCGCGTTACGATAGGGGGCGGTTTTGCCAAGCTCACCAAGCTGGCGCAGGGGCATATGGATTTGCACTCAGGGCGCAGTCAGGTAGACTTCGACTGGATGGCGGGGCAGGTCGCATCCATTGGAGGCACCACTGAGCTTTTTGAGCAAGTAAAACAGGCCAATACGGCTCTGGCCGTGCTGCAGCTCTGCGAGGCTGCCGGTGTCGCCATTGTGCCGCACGTGGCAAAATTGGCGCAACGCGCCGCTTTCAAAATTCTGGGGCCGAGTGACATCGCTCTCGATATTGTCGTAATTGCGAGGGATGGTACACTTTTGACGCAGTCCGAGATTCTCACCTACGACCAGTTGGAGTACGCTCCATGACCAAACAGCGCCATATTCTTCTTCTCGGTGGTACAGCCGAAGCAAGGGAACTGCTTGAAACCCTGATCAAGTCGACAGAGCATGATGTCACCTATTCCCTTGCTGGGGTGCTCGGCAGCAAGGCCGAAGAAGTTCTACGCAGTCGGATGGGGTTTGACAGCGACCATTTCCAGTTTCGCATGGGGGGCTTTGGCGGGCCGGAAGGCTTGCATAGCTATATGAAGGATCATGGTATCGACCTCTTGATCGATGCGACCCACCCCTATGCCACGGCCATTTCACGCAATGCGGTGGAAGCCTCAAAGAGTGCTGGTGTGCCTCTTGCCCGTTTCGTGCGTCATGAATGGGCCGAAACCGGCGAGGATGAATGGACTGTCGTGAAAACGCTCACCGAGGCTGCAGCCGCGTTGCCCTCGGGTGTAACGGTTTTTCTCTCGGTCGGCCGCCAATCCATCGCTCCCTTTGCAAGCCGTAAAGATTGCAATTTCGTGATCCGCAGTATCGCCGAAGCCGAAGAGCAGATGTTCCATTCCGCCACCTTCATTCAAGGGATGCCGGGGCGGTCCATGGAAGAGGAAATGTCGCTCTTTCTCGACTATGATATCGACTATCTGGTGACGAAGAATTCAGGCGCTGGCAAGGCATCGCATAAGATCCTTGCCGCACGGGAGTTGCACATTCCCGTCATCATGGTCAAGCGCCCCCATTTGCCCGAAAGCCCAGAATTCAGCGAGCTTGATCCAATTCTCAAATGGATCGACAGCGCGCCCGATGCGCCACAAGATGGGGCAACACAATCACAATCAGATCCAGAATAACATCTGGCAGCCAAGACAAGAAAAGACAAACAGGAAAGCCCCATGCCAGCCATCATGTTTCAGGGAACCGGGTCCAACGTAGGCAAATCCATGTTGGTCGCCGGTTTTTGTCGCTATCTTAAACGGCAGGGCTATAAGGTCGCACCCTTCAAACCTCAGAATATGTCCAACAATGCGGCCGTCACTCCCGAAGAGGGAGAAATTGGACGGGCGCAGGCACTGCAGGCTTTGGCTTGTGGGCTGGAACCGAATGTGCATATGAATCCGGTGTTGCTCAAACCCCAGAGCAATGTGGGCAGTCAGGTCGTCGTGCAGGGTAAAGTGGTCGGCCAGATGCAGGCGCGCAACTATAGCCAGAGCAAGCACTCGCTTCTGGAATCTGTGATGCAGTCCTATCAGATCATCAGCGATAGCGCCGATTTTGTCGTTGTGGAGGGCGCTGGCAGCGCTTCCGAGGTCAATCTGCGCCAAGGTGATATCGCCAATATGGGGTTTGCCGAGGCCGCTCGTTTGCCTGTTATCCTGATTGGCGACATTGATCGTGGCGGCGTCATTGCGTCGCTGGTGGGTACGCAGCACCTGCTGACACCTTCCGACAAAGAGCTGGTAAAGGGCTACGTTATCAATAAGTTCCGTGGCGACGCTTCACTCTTTACCTCAGGGCTGGAAATCATAACCAACCATACCGGCTGGCCCGGCTTTGGCATTCTGCCCTGGTTTGATGACGCGGTGCGTCTGCCTGCCGAGGATAGCGAAGATCTCGGCCGCGATGTCGCTTCAGCGCATAGTGGCAAGGCGTTGAAAATTGCCGTTCCGGTTCTGCCTCGTATTGCCAATTTTGATGATCTGGATGCCCTCAAATCCGAGGCCGGCGTTTCACTCACAATGGTTCGTCGTGGCGAGACAATCCCGCTCGATAGTGATCTGGTGATCTTGCCCGGGTCGAAATCCACGATTGGTGATTTGGAAGCGATGACGAGCGAAGGCTGGGATGTCGACATCAAGGCCATTGTGCGCCGGGGCGGGTCTGTGCTCGGGCTCTGCGGCGGCTATCAGATGCTGGGCAAACGCATCATGGACCCAGAAGGCGTGGAGACCGAAAAGGGGGCCGTCTGCGAAGGGCTGGGGCTGCTCGATATCGAAACGGTTATGGCCGGTGAGAAACGCACCGTACAAGTCACCGGTTCGCATTTGGCGAGTGGCTCGCCCATGCATGGTTACGAGATCCATGTCGGCCGCAGCGAAGGACCAGACCGTGCCCGTCCGATCTTTACGATCGAGGGGAAGGAAGAGGGCGCAACCTCGCCAGATGGCCGGGTCATGGGCAGCTATATTCACGGGCTATTCAATGATGATCAGTTCCGCGCTGCTTTCCTTAAATCTCTCGGCCATGCGGCTTCAGGCAAGAGTTATCAGCTTGGTGTCGAGAGGACGCTGGATGCGCTGGCAGATCATTTCGCCAAGCATATGGATGTCGAAGGGTTGATCAAAGTCGCCGAAGCAGGTCTCTAGATGCTCAAGAATCGAACAGGAAAAAGGCCCGACGCATCCGCCGGGCCTTTTTGTTTCGGTACTAAAAGAAAGACTTAGCTTGCCATCCAGCATTTGACCGGAGCGAGGCCGTTCATCAGCTGGAAGACGCCGTTCTTTTCCCAGCCGCCGATTTTGTCAGAAACGCCTTCGATGAAGTCATTGAACATTGGGCAGATTAGACCGCCTTCATCGCGCACCAAATAAGCCATTTCGCTATAGAGCTTCTTGCGTTTGCTCTGGTCCAGTTCGCCCTTGGCCTGAATTAACAGCTCATCGAAGTGATCATTGTAGAAATGGGTGTCGTTCCAGTCGGCAGAAGACACATAAGCAGTTGAATACATCTGATCCTGCACCGTGCGACCTTCCCAATAGGACGCGCAGAAGGGCTGCTTGTTCCAGACGTTGGACCAGTAGCCATCAGACGGCTCGCGCTTGATCTCCAGCGGGATACCTGCCGCTTTGGCGCTTTCCATATAGAGCTGTGCTGCATCCACCGCGCCGGGGAAGGCGCTGTCGGATACGCGTAATACGATCGGGCTACCATCGTGACCGGATGCCTTGTAAAGGCTGGCAGCTTTCTCCGGATCATATTCACGCTGCGGGATGCTCTCATCAAAGAAGGGATAAGCCGAGTTGATGGGGAAGTCATTGCCAACGGTGCCGTAGCCACGCAGGATCTTGTCGACCATGTCTTTGCGGTCAATGGCATATTTGAGGGCGTTGCGCAGTTCCTTCGTCTGGAATGGCTCCCGGTCACACATCATGACAAAGACATAATGCCCACGACCTGCAACTCGCTCAATCGAGAGGCCCGGGGCACGGCTCAAAAGACCGGCAACCTTGGGCGAAATTTTATTGACGATATGCAGCTGGCCAGACTGAAGCGCCGCATTTCGGGCGGTATCATCATTGATGACCATCATTTCAATGGCATCGAAATGACCGCGACTGGAATCCCAGTAGTCCGGATTGCGTTCAAAGGCAAAGCGAACACCCGGCTCGGCTTCGACCAGTTTATAAGCATTGGTGCCGATGGCCGCTGCCGGATCGTCACGACCGCCATTGGGTTGGATCATCAAATGGAAGTCCGACATCAGATAGGGCAGGTCAGCGTTGGCGTTGGTCAGTTCGACGACAACACTGTCTCCATCTACCTTCACACCAGAAATGTTGCGCATGACACCGAGCGCGCCGGATTTGGAATCCTTGTCGGAGTGACGCAGAAGCGTCTGTTTGACGTCCTCAGCGGTGACGGTCTTGCCGTTATGGAAGGTCACATCCTTGCGGATCTTGAAGGACCATGTTTTGGCATCATCTGAAGAATCGTAGGATTCGGCCAGACGCATATCCAGACTACCATCCGGATTGACGTCGAGCAGCGTTTCTGCCCATGTCCGCTGAACCATGAAGGTCATCTGGTTGAGTGATAGCGCCGGATCGAGCGAGTCTGTGCTCTGGCCGCCGCCAATGCCGAATTTTGCCGTGCCGCCTTTAATCGGACCGGCTGCCTGCGCGACAGACCCTATCAGTGAATTGGCAGCAACCGCCCCCAGGCCGAGCGCTGCGGTGCGCCCCATGAATTCGCGGCGGGACATACCGCCAGAAATGGTTTGATTGGCAAGAAATTCAAAATGCTTTCTCATTGCTTTTCCGTCTTACTATTGGTGTCATCCGCAATTAGAGGCGGCTCGCGGGGCCCCGATGAGGCGGAATGGATTGGATCGATCGAGCCGAAACATACATTGTCTTTGCCTCTTCTTGCCAACGCGATGGGATGGCTTCAAAAGGCAATATTTATAGGTTCCCGCACCGCCAAGGCATAAAACGGCGGTGCTGGGTGTCTCTTCCGGTGGGCTACAGATGCCTGCCGGTCCTGATTTTCATTACGCGGATTAAACGCCCCGCGCTGCGCTTCAGCATGCTAGTTTTATAAACTGGATCACGAGCACGAGAGTGCGCCCAAGCCTGCAGTGCACTTGCAAGCGACCCGACCTAACAGATTGGAAACATTTAAAACTCCGAAGAAACAGAGCTTGTGGTCGGATCTTCCAGTCACCCGCACAGTTGGTTTTCTTGCTAAAAACCATATGGCAGGTTTTGGGTGTTTCGGGTGGCAGAATAGAGTAGCCAGACAGCGAAGAATTGTCCTATATTGCCGAATATACGTCCAAAATGGCCAATAGCGATCATGAATGTCAGCTTTCTTCTCTTTGATGGATTTTCCAATTTTGTCTTGTCGTGCCTGCTCGAACCTTTGCGGGTTGTTGAAGAGCAATATGGCGAAGGAATCCAATGGCATATACTCAGTATCGACGATGGTTCGGTGCGGACATCCTCAGGGCTTGAGATAAAACCAACCGCTTCAATTGTAGATCTTGAAAGCACGGATATTCTGGTCATTCTTGCCAGCAACAGCTTCCGGCAACATGTGACAGCCGACAATTTGCGCATCCTGGGGCAGCTTGTGCGCCAGAGCGAAACGGTGATCGCTGCAGACGCCGGTGCGTGGGTTCTGGCAGGGACTGGGCTTCTGGATGATCAGACCGTGGCCACCCATTGGCAGATTCAGGCCGACTTTGCTGAAGAATATCCGCAGGTGCATTTGACAAGCCAAGGTTATCTCAGAGAAGGGCGCTATTGGAGCTGCGGAGCTGCGTCCAGCGGTCTGGATCTGATGCTGGACCTTATTGCAGAGCGCTTTGGGGCCGATAAGGCCGTAATGGCCTCTTCCATGTTCATGCAGGATAGCAGCAGTTTCATCAAGGAACAGCTCAATAGCCCGTCCATATCCGGTAAGGGGAGCAACAAGATTTACGATGTAATCAATATCATGGCTGAAACGCTGGAACGGCCATTGTCCCTGCGCGAGCTGTCCGAGCGTGCCTATGTCTCACCCCGTAGCCTTAATCGCTTGTTCCAGAGCGAAATGGATATGTCACCGGGGCGCTATTATCAGAATATGCGGCTGGCCCGAGCGCGGGAACTGGCGGAAGGAACAGGATTGGGATTGCATGAGATCGCCTTGCGGTGCGGCTATGCCGACAGCGCCTCTCTGAGCAAGGCTTTCAAGAGGATTTACGGCCAATCCATTCGCCAGCAGGTTGCCTGAATGCGTGAGAAAGTGCGTCTCAGCGAACGAGGCTCTTGAGCGCTTTGAGGATATCATCAAAAGCCAATGACGCCCTGTTGCTCCTGTGCCGTGCCCGCAGCCAGCCATGCACCAAGCCACTATGGGACTTTATCTGTATATCAGCCCCGGCAGATTGCGCCTCTTTATGATAGTGGAGAGCGTCATCATGCAGCGGATCGCATTCAGCGGGGAAGAGGAAGGTTGGCGGCAACTGGGCCAAATTTCCAAGACGCGGAATGGCGCGGGCGGTCTCTTCCAGTGCTCCGCGCACATTGGTAAAACCGATGAGGTCGGTGAGTGAAAGCAAAGGCGCATTGGCATGGTCCTCAAAGCTGGCACCATTCATGGGGTATCCCAGATAGGGATAAATAAGCACTTGCCCAAGCAGTCTTGGGGAGTGCCAAACGCCAGCGAGACAGGCGCAAAGGGTCGCGCCAGCACTATCGCCGCAAAGCACAATGGAATGCTGCTGTGTCAAATTCTTTGCCACAGCCTGCATGTCTTTAAAATCTGCCGGATGTGGATGCTCTGGTGCCAATCGATAGTCGATGGAAACAACCTGAACGCCGCTGGCAACGGCAATTTCGGCGCAGACGTCATCGTGGCTTTCGAGGCCTCCCAAAACGAAGCCACCACCATGGGCATAGAGGATGATGGTCTCGCTCGGATGCCCATAACAGCGGACAGGAACGCCGGCGATCGTATTATCGCGAACCGGCAGGCCCTTTGGGCGAGTTGCTCGAAAATGATCCGCCATGCGGTCATAAACCGCTCTTTGGGCGGGCCAATCATCCGGTGCAAGATCACCGGGATAAAAGGAGAGCGTCTCCTTGATGAAAGCGTGGATGTCTTCATCAAGGAGAGTTGAATAGTCCACGCTTGCAATATCCTTTTAGTTGTCTTCGCCAAGATGACCCGACAGGAATTTCAACACTTTGCGTGCTGAAAGTTCGCCCACGATTTCACCTGCCTTGGTCACGCCAAGTGGCTTGTCATTCTCGGCCAGAATATCAAGCATATCAGCAAGAAGCGTTTCTGCGGCGACCGTTTCTTCGTAACTGTCCGACTTGGGTTTATTCATGGCGTCAATGGCGCGCAGAACACCAAGCGGGTTCATATGGGCAACGAAGTCAGAGACATAATCATCCGCCGGTTTGGAGAAAATCCGCTGCGGTGTGCCGATCTGGCTGACATGACCACCTTCCATGATCGCGATGCGGTTGCCCAGTTTGAAGGCTTCGTCAAGATCATGACTGACAAACAGAATGGTGCGTTTGAGTTTTTCCTGCAAATCAAGCAACTCGTCCTGTAGCTTGGTGCGAATAAGCGGATCAAGCGCGGAGAAGGGCTCATCCATCAGCAGGATTGGGGCGTCCGTCGCGAAAGCGCGGGCAAGGCCGACCCTTTGCTGCATACCGCCGGAAAGCTCTCCAACCTTGTTGTCGGCCCAATCAGCCAGTCCCACCATTTCCAGCTGTTCCAGCACCACGTCGCGGCGCTTCTTCTTGGGCATACCGGAAAGTTCCAGCCCAAGGCCAACATTCTCGGCCACGCTCCGCCAAGGCAACAGGCCGAATTGCTGAAACACCATCGCTACGCGCTGGCTGCGGATGTAGCGCAATTCCTTGTTGTTGGCTTCGGTGATGTCGATCATGCGATCACCGGTATTGACCTGTACCGCTCCGCGCACCACGGGGTTCAGCCCGTTGACTGCGCGCAAAAGGGTGGACTTGCCCGACCCAGACAGGCCCATCAGGACGAAGATTTCGCCTTCCATAACCTCGAAAGAGCAATTGTGCACTCCCATCACCTGATCGGTTTCTTCCTGAATTGTGGCACGATCCAATCCCTGATCCATCAGGGGTAGAGCTGTTTCCGGTTTGTCACCAAAAACAATCGACACATTTTCAAATTTGATGGATGCGGTCACTGTTCACTCTTCCTGTTCAGAATACGATCAAGAATAATGGCAACGACGACGATGACGAAACCACTTTCAAACCCGAGGCTGGTGTTGACCTGATTGAGGGCGCGCACAACGGGAACCCCAAGGCCATCGGCTCCAACCAGCGCGGCAATGACCACCATGGAAAGCGCCAGCATGATTGTCTGGTTGAGACCCGCCATGATCTGCGGCATGGCATAAGGCAGTTCAGCCTTGAAAAGCACATCGCGATCCGTGCCGCCAAACGCGCGAACCGCCTCCACAAGCCGCTCCGGAGTTGACGAAATGCCTAGTTGTGTAAGACGGATAGGGGCGGGGAGAACAAAGACCACTGTCGCAATGAGACCTGGAACCATACCAATACCGAAAAAGACAATCGCCGGAATGAGATAAACAAAGGTTGGCAGAGTTTGCATCAGGTCCAGAATGGGGCGCATCAGGGCGTAGCATTTGGGTCTGTGCGCCGCTGCGATGCCGATCGGAACCCCGATGATCATGCACACTGCGCATGAAGAAAGAACAAGCGTGAGGCTTTCGGTTGTTTCGCGCCAATAGCCCTGATTGAGAATGAATAGGAAGCCAAGTCCAACAAATAGACAGATCTTCCAGCTCCTTTGCAGGAACCATGTAATGAGAACAAAAAGTGCGATGACAATGAGAGGGTGGGGGGTGTGTAACAGCCAGAGGATACCGTCAATTGCGCTTTCCAAAATGACACTGAGGGTATCCAGCGCACCTTCCATATTGGTGCGAATCCATTCGAATATTGCACTCGCCCAATCCCCGACAGGGATCTTGTGGGAATAGAGCCATTCCACAGCAAACGTTCCTTATTTTCTTCTTGTTTGGGCATGGCCTTGCCACGCCAAAGGAAGGACCCCACCAGTGGTGAGGTCCATGACTGGGGCAGATTAAAGGCCAAGGGCCGATTTTGCAGCCGGAAGCGCGTCTTTGCCGTCCAAGGTTTTAACACCATCGAGCCAGCCGTCAAGCACGTCTGGATTGGACTTGAGCCATTCGGCCGCAGCATCTTCTGCCTTTTTGCCGTCGTCGAGAATAGACCCCATGATTTCATTTTCCATTTCGAGGGAAAATTCGAGATTATTCAGCAGTTTGCCTACATTCGGGCATTCCTTGACATAGCCTGCGCGAACGTTGGTATAGACCGTTGCACCGCCATAATTCGGGCCGAAATAGTCGTCGCCACCGCTGAGGTAAGTCAGGTCAAAGTTGGCATTCATCGGATGCGGCTCCCAGCCTAGGAACACGATCGGTTTGTCGCGCTTGGAAAGGCGCGCAACCTGGCTGAGCATGCCCTGTTCAGAGCTCTCTCGTACCGAAAAGTCACCAAGGCCGAAGGCATCCTTTTCAATCATGTCCATGATCAGACGATTGCCGTCATTGCCTGGTTCGATGCCATAGATGACGCTTTTTAGCTCTTTGGCATGGTCTGCAATGGAAGCAAAGTCTTTGATCCCGAGTTCTGCACCCACAGCATTGGTTGCCAGCGTATATTTGGCGCCTTCCAAGTTGGCGCGGACGGTCTCAACGCTTCCCTTTTCCCGATAAGGTTTGATGTCAGCTTCCATCGTCGGCATCCAGTTGCCAAGAAACACATCCACTTTGCCTTCTTCCAAGGAGATGTAGGTAACCGGCACGGATAGCACCCGGGTTTCTGTTTTATAGCCAAGAGTTTTCAGCACTGTTGAAGTGGCTGCGGTCGTCGCGGTGATGTCTGTCCAGCCGACGTCCGAGAATGTCACTGTCGAACAATCAGCAAATGCAGCAGTGGTGGACAGGGCAAGGATGGAGGCGGCGGTTGCCAGTTTCATAACGTCTCTCGCTTTCAAATCGCTAGGTGTAGGAATAAAAAGTTATTGATTGACTAGTCAATAAATAACAGGGTAAATGATTTTTGCAACCCTCAATCAGGATTTCCCATTTTGGTTAGAAAAGCAGAACATGAAAGACGCGCAGAGCTGATTGCAGCAACAATCCGCGAGATAGCTGCCGTCGGGTCGCTGAATGTAACGACGAGTCAGATCGCCAAGAGTGCTGGTGTGTCGTCAGGATTGGCCTTTCACTATTTCAAGGATAAGGATAGCCTGTTTCTTGCGGCTATGCGTGACATTCTAATGCGTTACGGCATGGAAGTACACGAAGAGTTGCGCAAGGCGAACTCGCCCGAAGAAAGACTGAAGGCCATCGCCTATGCCAGTTTTGAGCATAAGAACTTTCGCCGCGAAACCATTGCTGCATGGCTCAATTTTTACACATTAGCCCTCAAATCAGCCGAGGCGCGCAGGCTGCTTTATATCTACCAGCGCCGTCTGCACAGCAATCTTGTCTATGATCTGCGCTCTCTGGTGGGGGAGCGTGCGCCCGATGTCGCTCGTCGAATCGCCGGTCTCATAGACGGTCTCTACCTTCGTTATGCCCTCGATGGGACTGACAATATGGGGCACGAGGCTGGCGAGCATGTGCTTAGAGCTCTTGCCGCCGAATGCACTGAAATCCACGAAAATGAAGATATTTCCATCGAAGATGCCGATCCGAGCCCGATGGATCCAATTGCCAAACCGCAGGAGTAATTTGCATGAGTATGGTCTATCAGCCACCCGCAAGCCATTTTGTGAATGGGCAATATGTTGAAGATGATAGCGGAACTCCGATACCGGTTATCTATCCGGCGACAGGTGAAGAGATCGCGCGTATCTATGCGGCAACGCCTTCCATCATCGATCAGGCCATCGCTTCGGCCATGGCAGCTCAAAAGCAATGGGCTGCGCTTTCGGGCACTGAACGGGGCCGCGTGCTCACCCGAGCAGCCCATATCATGTGGGAAAGCAATCAGGAGCTTTCCGAAATTGAAACCCACGATACCGGTAAACCGCTATCCGAAACCCTGATTGCCGATGCGGCTTCCGGTGCAGATGCTCTGGAATATTTCGGCGGATTGGCCGGAACCCTGACAGGAGAATATATCCCGGTTGCCGAGGAAGACTTTGTCTATACCCGCAGGGAACCGCTTGGGGTCTGTGTCGGGCTCGGCGCCTGGAACTATCCTATTCAGATCGCCTCATGGAAGGCCGCTCCAGCCTTGGCTTGTGGCAATGCCATGATCTTCAAGCCCTCCGAGGAAACCACGCTGACTGCGCTGAAACTGGCCGAAATTCTGAAAGAAGCCGGTGTGCCCGCCGGGCTTTTCAATGTCATTCAGGGCTATGGCGAAGTCGGTGCCGCGCTTGTTGAAGACCCGCGCATTGCCAAGGTGTCGCTCACCGGTTCTGTGCCAACCGGGCAGAAGGTTTACGCCAGCGCAGCATCTACGCTCAAACACGCAACCATGGAATTGGGCGGCAAATCTCCGATCATCATCTTTGACGATGCCGATTTGGAAAATGCCGTGTCCGCCGCAATCAATGGCAACTTTTATTCCACCGGACAGATTTGCTCTAACGGCACGCGTGTTTTCGTGCAAAACGGCATTAAGGATGCCTTCCTTGCGCGCCTGACCGAGCGGATGAAAGGGGCCGTCATTGGAGATCCGATGAATGAGGCCACCACAATCGGTCCCATGATTTCCGAAAAACAGCGCTCCATCGTGGAGGGTTACATCAAGAAAGGCATAGAAGAAGGCGCTCGCCTCGTCGCTGGCGGCAACGCCATCTCTGGCGACGGCTTCTATATGGAGCTGACCGTTTTTGCCGATGTGATGGACGATATGACCATCGCGCGTGAAGAGATTTTCGGCCCCGTTATGTCGGTTCTCTCCTTCGAGAGCGAAGAAGAGGCCATCCTGCGAGCCAATGATACCGCCTTTGGTTTGGCCGCAGGCGTCTTTACCAAGGATCTAAGCCGCGCCCATCGCGTGGCAGCTCAATTCGAAGCAGGCACCTGCTACATCAACACCTACAATCTTACACCGGTGGAAGCGCCCTTCGGCGGCATGAAAATGTCCGGCGTTGGCCGCGAGAATTCCAAGGCTGCCATCGAGCACTATAGCCAGATGAAATCCGTTTACGTGTGTATGGGCGACACGGAGGCGCCATTCTAATGCAAGCTGATTATGTAATTATCGGGTCCGGCTCCGCCGGCAGCGCAACCGCTTATCGTCTCGCAGAAGCGGGCAAATCCGTCATCGTCATCGAGCAGGGGGGGACCGATATCGGGCCCTTCATCCAGATGCCTGCCGCCTTGTCCTATCCCATGAATATGCCAATCTATGATTGGGGATTTGCCAGTGAACCGGAGCCCCATCTTGGCGGCCGCAGCCTCGTCACTCCACGTGGCAAGATCATTGGCGGGACGTCTTCCATCAACGGTATGGTCTATGTGCGCGGGCATGCTTGCGACTATGATCATTGGGATGAAAATGGCGCCTCCGGTTGGTCCTATGCTGATGTGCTTCCCTATTTCAAACGCATGGAAAACTGGCATTCGGGCGGCCATGGGGGGGATCCTGAATGGCGCGGCAAGAGCGGTCCGCTGCATGTGACCCGTGGTCCGCGTGACAATGTACTGATCAAGGCCTTTGAGCAGGCTGGCAAAGACGCTGGCTATGAAATGACCGCCGATTATAACGGCGAAAAGCAGGAAGGCTTCGGCCCACTGGAAGCCACGATCTGGAAGGGTGACCGTTGGTCATGCGTCAAGGCCTATCTCAAACCGGCCATGAAGACGGGCCGCTGTGAGTTGGTCAAAGCCTTTGCTCAGAAAATCGTGATCGAAGATGGGCGTGCCAAGGGCGTAGAGGTGCTGCGCAAGGGCAAAACCGAGGTCATCATGGCCAACAGCGAGGTGATCGTCGCTGCGTCCTCCATCAATTCCCCCAAGCTGCTCATGCTTTCGGGCATTGGGCCAGCGGAGGAATTGAAGGGGCACGGAATTGATGTGATCGCCGATCGCCCCGGCGTTGGCAAGAATCTGCAGGACCATCTGGAACTCTATATCCAGCAGGCATGCACCAAGCCGATCACCTTGTACAAATACTGGAACCTCTTCGGAAAGGGGCTTGTGGGAGCGCAATGGCTCTTCACGCGGACTGGTCTTGGCGCATCCAACCAGTTTGAAAGCGGTGCCTTTGTTCGCTCGGCTGCTGGAGTCAAATATCCGGATATCCAGTTCCACTTCCTGCCAATCGCCGTGCGCTATGATGGGCAAGTGGCAGCCGAAGGCCATGGTTTCCAGGCCCATGTTGGCCCGATGCGCTCCAAATCCCGCGGCGAGGTAACGCTTAAATCCGCAGATCCGAAAGAAGATCCGCGCATCCTCTTCAACTATATGTCCCATGAGGATGACTGGCGCGACTTCCGCATTTGCATCGAGTTGACCCGTGAACTGTTTGGGCAGGAAGCCTTCGCTCCTTATCGGGGCAAGGAAATCCAGCCTGGCTCTCATGTGACGAGCGAAGACGACCTCAACGAGTTCATTCGCGCCAATGTCGAGAGCGCCTTCCATCCATGCGGCACTTGCAAGATGGGCGCAAAAGACGATCCGATGGCCGTGGTTGATCCAGACCTCAAGGTGATTGGTGTTGAAGGGCTGCGCGTGGCTGACAGCTCGATCTTCCCGCGCATCAACAATGGTAATCTCAATGGGCCTTCTATCCTCGTTGGAGAAAAGGCAGCCGATCACATCTTGGGTAAAATGCTGCCCCGTGATGAGGCTGAGCCATGGATTCACCCCAATTGGCAAAACAGCCAGCGATAGGGCGTTGGGCTGCTAATGATAGTCCTAAGCGAATAAGCAAGGCCGACGCGCACAAGCTGCAGTCGGCCTTTTTTCAATCAAGAGCGCGAATTCAGTCATCCTCACATGAAATTCAGCATTTGCATTCGGTTTGAGTTTGTGAGAAACGATCCCGACACCAAAGCCCTCAAGAACAAATCCGATGGAATAAAGCGGAAATGACCGAAAAGCACCCAGACCATTTCGAAGTCAAAGGCCAAATCTTCTCCGTTGCCCCCATGATGGAGTGGACGGATCGGCATTGTCGGTATTTCCATCGGCTGCTTTCCAAGAAGGCTTTGCTCTACACTGAAATGGTAACGGCGCCTGCTGTCATTCATGGCGACAGGGAGCATTTGATCGGGTTTGACGGGGCAGAGCATCCTGTGGCGCAGCAGCTCGGGGGCTCGGATCCGGAACAATTAGCCGAAGCAACACGGATTTGCGCAGACTTTGGCTATGATGAAATCAACCTCAATGTGGGCTGTCCGTCAGATCGCGTGCAGTCGGGCATGTTTGGGGCTTGCCTGATGGCTGAGCCGGATCTTGTTGCGCGCTGTGTTGAAGCCATGAAGAAGGTGACGAATGTACCCATCACGGTGAAATGCCGCATCGGGATTGACGACCAGAATGAAGAAGAAGCGCTCGATATTTTGGTCGACAAGGTGCTTGGAGCAGGCTGCGATGGACTGACAGTGCATGCACGCAAGGCCTGGCTGCAGGGACTGAGCCCGAAGGAAAACCGTGATATTCCGCCCCTGAATTATGATCGAGTCTATCGTCTTAAACAGCGGCTTCCGAACGTGCATATCGCGATCAATGGTGGCGTCAAGACACTGGAAGAATGTGAAGAGCATTTCCAGCATGTCGATGGTGTGATGCTTGGTCGGGCGGCTTATCAAAGCCCCGCTCTGTTGGCGCGAGTGGATTGTGATTTGTTCGGGGAAGGGGAACCGGTCGACCCGTTCGCGGCGGCTGAAGGCATGATTCCTTATATCGACGCGCATATCGCACGGGGAGGCCGCGTCAGTCAGGTGACGCGGCACATGATTGGTCTGTTTCAAAGCCGCCCGGGCGCCAAACGCTGGCGCCAGATTCTGACCGTGGAATCGGTCAAGCCCGGCGCAACATCAGATCTCGTGCTTGAGGCGCTCAAGGCCTTGCGCTGATGGTGTAAATCGGTAAAGGAATGTCAGCGCGACATCGTCAGGCGATCTCCGCTGACAGACCAACTGCCCAAGCGATCCAGATAGCTCATGCCCAGAAGACTTTCCTGCAAGGCCCCATCCTGCGCCACCATGGCGCGGACATTGTTGGCCTGAAGGCCTCCTACCGAGATGCTATCCAGAACAATGGGGGCCGTGAAAGAGCGCCCGTTCGCCGTGCTGACGGGGGCGATATAATTAAGGCGCGTCGTATCGATCCCTATCGCTTCTGCATCGTCTCTGGTCAAGACAACGGCGCTGGCTCCACTATCAACAAGCATCGAAAGAGACGAGCCATTGACATCAGCGCTCACCTGAAAATGTCCACCGGCAGAGCGGCGGAAAGATACGGTGCCATCGCTCGAAACCATTGCTGAGCCGGGAACCAGTTCGCCCGTTACGCGGCTGATCAGCATGCGGGCATCGTCCTTGTAGCTGTAACCAAGCACCAGTAATATGCCCAAAGCCGCCCACATGACGAGATATTTCAGAGACTTTAGAGGGGACGCGCTGCGTCTAGGGCCGCGGCCCGATAGCAGAAACAGCAGCAATGTCGAAAGCACAGCGACGCTGCCTATGGCTTCGATTGGATAGCCGAATAGCTCGCCGGACTGATGATTATACATCAGTATGGCCACTGCCGTGACGACAATCCCCATCAGCGCATAGAACATGAAACATCTCCCCGATAACTCTTTGTATGTCATATAGGGATTGAACTGTGTCAAATCCATGGGGACGGCAAAGGTGGGCTCTGCTTGACCATCACCCGATGGAGGCAAACAGCAGAAGGCCAATGCCGAAGAAGATCTCGCCCACCTGTTGTGAAGCACCCAAAACATCGCCGGTCTGGCCTTTGATATGGTGATTTGCCAGCTTGACCATCATCAGGCTTGCTAGAACAATCATGACGAAGGCAGCAATACCTGAGGCCAACCCGAAATTGGGCACAATCAACAGAGCGGTCGCAAGTGCACCCATGGCGATGGAAATGGCATAAGAACGAGTGGAGGGGGCTCCAAGACCAGCTGAAAGCCCGTTCATGCGTGCGGCTGGCAGGGTATGCCAAACATGCATAAGCGGCACGCGAGAAACAATGCCCGCTGCCAGATATGCAAGGCCGCCGCGAGTTACACCATAATTTTCAAAGAGATAATAGACGATACTGATGCGCATCAAGAGCGACATGCAGAGGGCTGTGGCGCCATAGCTGCCGAGTCGGCTGTCCTTCATGATTTCGAGTTTGCGCGCAATGGTATGTCCGCCCCAAAAGCCATCTGCGACATCTGCCAGCCCGTCCTCGTGCAATCCGCCAGTGACGATCGACATGGATAGAATGGTCATGCAGGCAAGCAGAAAAGAAGGGAGAGGCGCAGTCCACGCCAAGGCATCAAAGATCGTGGCTGGAATCAGTGCAAAAAAGGCGAGAAAAAAGCCGATGAGTGGCATCGCCCTCGACGTGCGGTGCATCGTAGGCATTCCCTCGCTGGGCTTGCCCAAAAACCCGGGCACCGGTAGGCGGGTGAAAAAGGCAAAACAATCCAGAATATCCTGCCACCAACCCTGAATATATCGGATTACACTCGTAAGAAGAGAAGGCTTTCTATTTGGCGTGGACTTTTCCGGCATTTGATCCTCCCTAAGGACCGTTCGTGACAATTGCGTATTGCTCAGTGAGAGACCGCTCAGTATATCTCGTGGCAAGAATGATCCGAAATGAGCAAATTCGGCAAGGAGAGGCAAGCGCTTTTCGCAAGACTATGCTAAACGCAAGATAACACTGTGACTTGTGAGCTCCAAGGGGCTGGATTCGGATACTCAGCTTGATCGGCCGTCGCATACCTCCATCGCGACCGTTGTACCAACAATCTAAAAGGTAGAATAAAATGATTCCTACTTCCTCCGCTCTCCCTTTTGATGACATCTTGGCATTGCTGGACAAGATGCCGGCGCCAGATGAAGAACTGCGTGCCAAAGTTCGTGAGAGAGAGTTGTCCCTGACCAAGCCTGCTGGCTCTCTTGGCAAGCTTGAAGAACTGGCTGAATGGGTTGCTGTCTGGCAGAATCGCGAAAAGCCGCAGATTCTCCGTCCGCTCGTTGGTGTCTTTGCTTGCCAGCATGGGATTGCAAAACATGGCGTATCCGCTTTCCCGAACGAGCTGAATCAGCTGATGGTCGATAATTTCAGTCAGGGTGGCGCTGCCATCAACCAGCTCTGCACGGCCTATGATCTTGGCCTCAAGGTTTTCGACCTCGCCATTGAGCATCCAACTGGTGACATCACTGTTGAACCGGCCATGTCCGAGAAAGACTGCGTTGCGACCATGGCATATGGTATGGAAGCGATTGCTGGCGGCACTGACCTGCTGTGCCTTGGCGAAATGGGCATTGGCAACACAACCATTTCAGCCGCTCTGTTTACGGCTCTGTTTGGTGGTTCCGCTGAAGACTGGTGTGGTCGTGGCTCAGGGGTTGACGACAAGGGCATCCAGCTGAAAGTGGATCTCGTCAACAAGGCTCTGGAAACCCACAAGGATCATCTCGACAAGCCTCTCGAAGTGCTTGCACGCCTCGGTGGTCGCGAGTTTGCAGCCATGGCAGGTGCCGTTCTGGCTGCCCGCATCAACAATGTCCCCGTAATTGTCGATGGCTTCAACACCACTGCGGCTGTGGCCGTGCTTCACAAACTGGACCCGCGCACTCTGGATCACTGCATTTTCTCCCATTGCTCTGCTGAAGGCGCCCATCGTCGTGCTCTGGATGCCATGGGTAAAACAGCTTTGCTCGATCTGGGCATGCGTCTTGGTGAAGGCACCGGCGCTGCAATGGCTGCAGGTGTCGTCAAGGCAGCCTGTCAGGCTCATAACGGCATGGCAACCTTCGCTGATATCGGCCTTTAAGCAAACTTAGCTTAGGCATTGTCAAACCAATTCCAAAGCCGGCCGCGTGCCGGCTTTGTTGTGTCTAGTCACAGGCAAGTCAAAAACTTTGTCGCCAGATTTACAAAAACGGGAGGGACTGCTAACCTCCTTGCAGCCTATCCATGTTCAGCTAGGGTTCCGCTGCCTTTGGCAGGTCTGGACCGAGCGCTGCTAAGAGCCCAAGTGGGCAGACACCTGAAAGATCAAAAGACTAGGGGGGATGGAAAGGGCACGCTAGACGTGCGCCCATTTTAGTCTTGAAAGGTTTTTCTCATGTCCCTTCTTGGATTCATGCTTGTCTTGGCTGCTGCTTTTTGCCATGCCACCTGGAATTTCTTCGTTAAACGCATCAATGCCGGACCAGAACTGGTGTGGACATTCTCCGCTATAACGGTGGTTATCTATAGCCCGTTGGCGGTGTATTTTTTTCTGCAAATGCCAGCCTTCAATACGCTCAATATCAGCTTCATCATCGGTAGCTGCATTTTGCATCTGGGCTATTTCCTTCTGCTGCAAAAAGGATATCGAACAGGAGATCTTTCTGTCGTCTATCCCACGGCCCGCGCCACAGGCCCCATGCTCTCAACAATCTTTGCTGTCGCCATTCTTGGCGAGCAGGCAACTATACAGGGCGCATTGGGCGCGCTGGTCATCATCTTCGGTGTGTTGATGTTGGCTGGTGGCTTGAAGATCAAGTCGATGGCGCAGGCAACGTCGTTGCTTTTTGGGGTTGGAGCAGGGGTGCTGATCGGTAGCTATACAGTCTGGGATGCCTATGCAGTGTCCGTGCTCGCTTTGCCGCCGTTGCTGCTCGACTATAGCTCAAGTCTCGGGCGGTCCATTCTTCTGGCACCCGTCGCAGCAAAGCGCGCAGGGTCTGTCAAAAAGATCTGGCAGGAGCATAAAGCTGGCCTGCTGGTCATCGCGATTTTCAACCCCTTGGCCTATATCCTCGCGCTTGTTGCGATGACATTTACGCCCGTTATTTACATCGCACCTATACGTGAGGTCAGCGTTGTCTTGTCGGTCTTATTGGGAAGTTTGGTCTTGGGCGAGGGCAATTTGAAAGATCGGCTTATTTGGTCCTGCACGATCCTTCTGGGTGTGTCGATACTGGCGAGTGCCTAAGGGGAGAAACGACTATCCAGCTCTCTTGAGACGAATGCGGTTCTTGGAGGGCTGGATCATGTCCATCACGCGGCTTGGTGGGAAGCTGGCCGTAACAGTGGTGCCCTTGCGCAATTCCGATTGCAGATCGAATTTGCCGTCATGCATGCTGACCAGCGCCTGAACGATAGAAAGGCCTAGACCCGAACCTTCCTCGGCACTTTGAATGGCGGCAGCTCCCTGACCAAAGGCACTCAGTACAGTTTCAATTTCATGCTCAGGAATGCCCATGCCGGTATCCTTGACGGAAACCATCTGGCCGCCACCTTCAATGCCCTTTACCGTAAGGGTAATGTTGCCGCCATTGGGCGTGAACTTCACGGCATTGGTGAGCAGATTGAGGATAATCTGGCGGATTGCGCGTTCGTCAGCCCAAAGCTTGGGCAGCGTCTGGTCGGCATCTAGCGTTATCGATATATCCTTGGCCTTGGCCCGAATGCGCAGGAGATTTTCGCAGTCTTCCGCGATATAGGCCAAAGTCACCGCTTCTTCATTGAGGCGATAGCGTCCTGCCTCAATGCGCGAGAGATCGAGAATCTCGTTGATCAGATTCAAGAGGTGCGAGCCAGATGCGTGAATGTCATTTGAATATTCACGATATTTGTCGTTTGGAAGTGGGCCGAAAACTTCCGTTTTCATCATCTCGGAAAAGCCGAGAATGGCGTTCAGTGGCGTGCGAAGCTCATGGCTCATGGTGGCCAGAAAACGGCTTTTTGCCGTATTGGCCTCTTCTGCCTGACGACGGGACTCATCCGAGATAGCCTTGGCTTGTTCCAGCTCGGTGATAAGATAATCCTTCTCGAGCCTGAAATTGAGCATAGCCAGCGTGGAGCTATAGAGGCGCTTGGAAAGGAGAATAAAGAAGACAATCGCCCCGATGGACATCAGAGACAGGGTTGGATCTGTATCTTTTGAATGCATCAGGATCGAATGATTGATAACGATCGCAATGGGCAGCGAACCAGCCCAAACCGCTGAGGGAATGGGAAAGCTGAGCATTGTCGTAACGGCGATAACCACCAGCATTACCGCAAATTGATACTCTTCCAGATAGCCGACATCTTTGGTTGTCGGCAGCAACAAAATAGCGGCCCAGACAAAGCCCGCCAATGCTTCCATGAATAAGAAGCGTCTTTGCCAATCATTCAGCTTGATATCGCTTTCTGAATGTTTCTTGAAGCTTTTCACGAATAGCGTGGCGACAAGGTGAACCAACAATGCTGAAATTACCCATAGAAGGGCGTTGATTGGTGTCGTCCAGAGCGTGGAAATGGCCGCGGATATCAGGAAAAGCACCGGCATGGCATAAGCCGCAGAGATGCGGTTTTCTGCATACATCAGCATCAGCTCATGACGAAAGCTCGGGCGATATCCATCTTTGTTGTTGAGTTGCTCACGCACATCGTGGACGGTGCGCAAAACGGCACGCCTCTTCGCAGCACGGGCGCTGTTGGCCTGCTGGGAATTCTTCTTTGACCGATCAGTGCTATAAACACCGGTCATGCGTGACGCCCTTTTTCATTTTTATTAAAATGCTCCTGAAAACATCTTTTCCCATTTGTATTAAAATCCGCCTGAAGAAGATGGTTAATAAAGAATGAAATGGTGAAAAGATGTGGGCTATTTGTCATGGCAGGCAAAGAGAAGGCGTTGAATATGTTTAATATTTGGATCAAATATTTGTTATTGCTTGCAAAGCCTTTAGTCTCTGAGAGGGACCATGTCGAACGCAAACGCGCTTACTTGCCTAAGCAAAAAGATCGAGAATTGTCGTATCTGCCGTGATACCCCCGATGGTGCTATGTTACCCCACGAACCGCGGCCCGTGGTGCGCCTGTCTTCAACGGCGCGCATTTGCATTGCAGGGCAAGCTCCGGGCATGAAGGTGCATAAAACCGGAATCCCCTTTAACGATCCTTCGGGAGATCGTCTGCGCGACTGGATGGGAATTGACCGTGATTGTTTTTACGATCAACGCAAGATTGCCATAGTGCCAATGGGGTTCTGCTTTCCCGGCTATGATGCAAAGGGAGGAGATCTGCCACCGCGCAAGGAGTGCGTGAAGGCCTGGCACGACGAAATTTTTGCAGGCATGCCGCAATTGGAGGTGATTCTGGTGATTGGACAATATGCCCAGCGCTATCACCTGGGCAAAAGGCGTGCCAAAACGCTTACGCAAACCGTGGAGCAAGCCAAGGCCGTCTGGAATGAAACAGCCGCTCCCCGAATTCTGCCGCTGCCGCATCCCTCTTGGAGGAATACAGCCTGGTTGAAGAAGAACCCTTGGTTTGAAAGAGACATTTTGCCATTTCTGAAAGAAGAAGTGCACAAACTATTGGCCGCGTAGCAACAGAAAAATTTTCTGCAAAACTATGGCTCGACAAAAGGATGAGTGGCATTTCTCACATATTGACATTGATTTGAGAATTTTCTTTCGATATCATTTTGTTAATGGGGCGATTAAGAGAAAATCTTTGTCCAAGGAGATTGTCTCGACGCCATAAGCCCAGTCTGAAGATCGGGTAGATATCGCTCCTTAAGGGATCGGAGAAAGCCATGCTGGATCGTTTGGATCGGCGAATTCTGCAAATCCTGCAGGAAGACGCCACTATGCCTGTCGCTGAAATCGGACGTCGGGTGGGCCTGTCCACGACGCCATGCTGGCGACGCATTCAGAAAATGGAAGAAGAAGGGGTTATCACCGGTCGCGTCGTGCTACTGGACCCCGACAAGGTCAACACGAGGGTCACCGCTTTTGTTGCCGTAACCACCAATGAGCATTCTTCCGATTGGCTCAAGCGTTTTGCAGATGTGATCAGGGATTTCCCCGAAGTCGTTGAATTCTATCGCATGGCCGGGCAGGTGGACTATCTGTTGCGCGTGGTTGTGCCCGATATTGACGCCTATGACGCTTTTTACAAAAAGCTGATTGCACGCATCGAGGTGGGAGACATCTCAACGACATTTGCCATGGAGCAGATAAAATACACGACCGCTTTGCCACTCAACTATCTGCCCGATAAGGAAGCGCGATAGCGCGTTCGCCGCGCAGCTTTCGCATATTGCGTTCTGCGAGAGTCAAAACCCGCGAGCCTTGGGCGTCGCGGGTTTTTCTATGGTTTCGAAAGGCAGCAATCAGGCGACACCTTCGTCGCTCATCCTGCGTTTATTTGCGGTCCAGAAGAGCAATCAGGGACGATGTGTCCCAACGATTGCCACCAAGGCTCTGGACTTGCCCGTAGAATTGATCAACTGCGGCAGTGACCGGGAGGTGAGCCCCATTGCTGCGGGCTTCGTCCAGAACAATGGCCAGATCCTTGCGCATCCAGTCCACCGCAAAGCCGAAGTCGAACTCGCCTTTCGCCATGGTGGACGCGCGGTTTTCCATCTGCCATGACCCGGCGGCGCCTTTTGAGATGACGTCAACGACGGCTTCCACATCAAGCCCGGCTTCCTTGGCGAAGTGCACGCCTTCCGAAAGGGCTTGCACAAGCCCTGCAATGCAGATCTGGTTGACCATCTTGGTTAGCTGGCCCGCTCCGGATGGGCCCATCAGGCCAACCATCTTGGCAAAAGATTCGATAACCGGTTTGGCCTTGGCAAAGATATCCTCATCACCGCCGCACATGACAGTGAGCACGCCATTCTCTGCGCCAGCCTGTCCGCCGGAAACCGGAGCGTCGATAAATCCAACATCCTGTGCCTTGGCAACTTCATAGAGCTCGCGCGCCACTTTGGCGCTGGCAGTGGTGTTGTCTACAAAGATAGCGCCTTCCTTCATGGTGGAAAGGGCTCCGTCTTCGCCGATGGTCACTTCGCGCAAATCATCATCATTGCCGACACAGCAAAATACAAAGTCGGCGCCTTCGGCCGCCGCCGCTGGTGTCGTTGCCATCGAACCGCCATGCTCTGCGACCCATTTTTCGGTTTTTGCAGCTGTGCGGTTATAGACCGTGACATCATGACCACCCTTATGCATAAGGTGAGCAGCCATTGGATAGCCCATGACACCAAGACCGAGAAAAGTAACTTTGGCCATATCAAAATCCTCATATCGTTAGAGCGGAACATGCTTGTCTGCAAATAAGAAAAAGGGGCGGCTTGATAAGCCACCCCATTCAAGAATTCATTGTCAGCCGGCGATCTTCGAAAAGTCTGCGACTGTGTGAGTCGTTGCTCGGATCTGGGTTAACATCTTGAGGCGGTTCTCGCGAACCTCAGTGCGTTCGTCATTGACGAGAACCTTCTCAAAGAAGGCGTCCACTGGTGCACGCAGGGTTGCAAGAGCTGACATGGCGCCAGCAAAGTCTTCCGCCTCGACGGCCTCTGCGGCAGCAATCCGTGCCTTTTCAATGGCGGAGGCGAGGGCAATTTCTTCCGGCTCATGCAAATGAGCGCCCTCGATAACACCTTCAAAGTTGGTGCCAGATTTCTTTTCTTCAGCCCGCAAGATGTTCGCTGCACGGCGATACCCCGCCAGCAAGTTGGCGCCATCATCGCTGGCAAGGAACGAACCCAGCGCTTCCACGCGTTTTGCGATCATGACGATGTCATCCTGACCACCAAGAGCGAACACGGCGTCGAGCAGATCATGACGCGCGCCTTTGTCTCTGAGATACACGCTCAGTCGATCAGCAAAGAAGGAAAGCAGGTCATCGCCCTGTTCAAAACCCGCACGGGCCTTGGCAAAGATCTCTTTCAGTGGCAGGCGAATGTCATTGTCCACCAGAATGCGGATGACACCCAGCGCAGCACGCCGCAGAGCGAACGGGTCTTTCGAACCGGTCGGCTTTTCATCGATAGCCCAGAAACCGGTCAGAAGATCGAGTTTGTCGGCCAATGCAACGGCGATAGAAACAGGTTCTGTCGGGACAACATCACTCGGACCCTGCGGCTTGTAGTGCATTTCGATCGCATCAGCGACCTTGGGGTCCTCATTCAGAGCCAGCGCATAATAGCGGCCCATAAGCCCTTGCAGCTCGGTGAATTCGAACACCATGTCGGTAACAAGGTCGGCCTTGGCGAGCTTGGCGGCGCGTGCGGCTAGGGCCTTATCGGCGCCAACGGTCGGAGCCAGTGCTTCGGACAGAGCAACAAGACGCTCGACGCGTTCGCTCTGAGTGCCCAGCTTTTCATGGAACACCATGGAATCGAGTTTATAGAGGCGGGTTTCAAGACCGGTTTTGAGGTCGGTTTCCCAGAAGAACTTGGCGTCGGACAAGCGCGCACGAACAACCTTCTGGTTGCCGGCAACGATGGTCTTGCCATCATCCGGAGCAATCAGGTTGGAAACCAGAACAAACTTGTTGGCCAGCTTGCCGGTTTTGGCATCTTTGAGAACGAAGCATTTCTGATGTTCGCGGATCGAGGTCTGGATGACTTCGTCTGGCATGTCGAGGAACGCTTGTTCGAATTCACCCATCAAAACAACCGGCCATTCGACAAGGCCGCCGACTTCTTCAAGCAGGCCCATATCTTCAACCAGCTCCAGACCTTGCGCAAAGGCAAGGGTCTTGGCGTCGTTGAGGATGATCTCTTTGCGTTCATCAAGATCAAGCACGACCTTGCGCTCTTTGAGGCCAGCCACATAGTCGTCAAAACGCTTGACGGCAAAGTCTTCCTTGCCGTGGAAGCGATGGCCCTGCGTCTTGTCTGAGCTTTCAATGCCTTCGACAGTGAAAGGAACCACTTCAGACCCTTCGCCTTCAACTGAAAGCGTGCACAGGATGGAGTGCAACGGGCGAACCCAGCGCAGGGCGCCTTCGCCAGCCTGTCCCCATTTTTGGCTTTTCGGCCAAGGGAACTTGCGCACGACATCTGGAACGAGTTCGGCGATAATATCTTCTGCTTTCCGGCCCGGCTTATTGATGACGGCCACATAGAAGTCGCCTTTTTTCGGGTCGGTCTGCACTGTGGCTTCTTCAATTGAGGAAAGGCCAGCGCCACGCAGGAACCCTTGAAGCGCTTTCTCAGGAGCGCCGACGCGCGGACCCTTGCGTTCTTCTGAAATATCAGGAGAGGAGGCGGTAAGGCCGGTGATGGACAAGGCGAGGCGGCGAGGGGTGGCGAATTCGCGGGCGCCCTCGTAGGTCAAACCGGCATCCACCAGACCCCCGGTGATCAGTTTTTTCAAATCTTCAGCAGCCCGGCGCTGCATACGGGCCGGGATTTCTTCGGAAAATAGCTCAAGCAGAAGGTCTGGCATGGTCTTCTCTATTTACATCGATAATTGGTAAGGTCTTTGGGGTTTTGACCTAGCAAGACGGGGCGGCTTTGTCACTGATAAAATGAAGGTTTGGCTAAACTGCAGCACAAAGCGCACAAGTCAGTCTGCATTATTGCCTATCTTTTTGCCATTCATTTGCAAATGGGCTTTTGCCATCGACGCGAGAAGAGCCAGCCGGGTCTCAATGGCCTTACGACTTCCAGAGTAATGCTTGATGCCTTCTGCTGAGAGCGCCAGAACCTGACCGACTTCGTCTTCTGCGGAGAGATTGAGCAGAGAGTTGAGGTTACGCACGAGTCTGTCATGAGCAGCATGTCGCACATTTCCATTGGATTTGTGGTTTTCCTGCAGAAGTTCCTCTGAATGCGGCCCTTTGTTGAGCAGATCATGGAAATAGAGATTGTAAGCGGTCAGGTAGCTGCGAATTTGCTCATGGGGCTGCTGACCTTCCCGCAAGGCCCTTTCCGCTTTTGCAAAGGCTTCATTGATGACCATCTCGCTGACCGCGTTGAAAATGGCTTCCTTGCTTTTGAAATATTGATAGACCGCAGGTCGAGAAAAGCCGGTCTCTTGCGCAATGTCATCCATTGAGCTGCGGCGGTAGCCGTAACGCAGAAAACAATCCTTTGCAGCATTTAAGATGTCATGTTCACGTGAGGTCATGGGGATGTTTGTAGACCATTTTTTGCTCCCGTATCAAGCGATCAAATCGCGTGGCGCATATTGAATAGTCGAACTGACACAATATATAAAAAATGTCAGAATGTCACTGATGGGAGTGGGCTGTCAGTTGGCTGGATTGCAATACAGGTCTAAAGCGTTGAGGTGTTGATTATGAATAGATTGGAAAAACGGATATTGGTGACCGGGGCGTCCGGTTATTTGGGCGGGCATGTTGTCTTGGAAGCCGTGAAACAGGGGTATTTGGTTAGAGGAAGCATCCGGTCTTTGGCGAAAGAACAAAAACTTAGGAATGCGCTAGAGCAAGCGGGGACAGACATCAGCCGGCTTGAACTGGTTGAGCTGGATCTCACAAAAGACGATAATTGGTATGAAGCAATGCAAGATGTCGACTATCTGCTGCATACCGCTTCGCCATTCATGACACATATTCCCAAAGATCCTGAAAAGGAGCTGTTTCGCCCGGCAATCGATGGGACCCGACGAGCGCTGACTGCGGCGTTGGAAGCGAAGGTTGAACATGTGGTCTTGACCTCGTCGGTAGGCTCTGTTTCTTACGGACACCCAAAGAGCCATGGACCGACCTATTCAGACGAAGACTGGACGAATGTTTCTTCGGATATGGCAACGCCTTATCAAAAATCCAAAACATTGGCAGAAAAGAAGGCGTGGGAAATTATGCAACACGCTGAACGGCACAATGACCTTTCTGTTGTCAATCCGGGGTTCATTGTTGGACCAATGCTGGACGATGATCCCGGGACTTCGGGTGCCGTGGTACTCAAAATGATGAAAGGTGGCTTTCCCGCAGCTCCTGATATGCACTTCAATTTCGTTGATGTAGGTGATCTTGCCAAAATTCACATTGCAGCAATGACTGCACCCGAGGCGAGAGGCAAACGAATAATCGCAGCGGGAGACACAGTCTCGATGCTAGAGTTTGCCAGGCTGATGGCCAAAACATTTCCTAAGTACGGTAAAGCCCTACCGACCAGACCTCTGCCGTCCTGGCTATTTAATCTTGTCTCGATGTTTGATGGAGAAACCCGAGCATCACGAGGAAGGTTGGGAGAGAAGTTCAATTTTGAAACATCGCTTGCCCGCAAGCTGTTGGGAAGGGAATTTACCTCTTTGCCAGACATGGCCCAATCCATGGGGCAGGCATTGATAGACAAAGCACTGGTGTGAAAGAAACGCAAGACCCGCCAGCCTTGATGAAGGCAGGCGGGTCTAACGGTATCATTTACAAAATTTCAAAAGGGACGCTAACCGTTGTCGCGTCGCAAATGGCGCGTCAAACGCGTTTCGATGACATCCCAGAGCCGACGAATGATCTCGACGCAAAGGAGATAGAAAATCGCCGCATAAATATAGGCTTGAAAATCGTAGGTTTGGGAGAAGGCGCGGCGGGTTTCGCCCATCAGATCGTATACCGAGATGATGGAAACCACAGCGGAGCCCTTGATCATCAGGATGAACTCGTTGCCGTAAGGCCGTAGTGCGACGATCAGCGCCTGTGGCAGTACGATTTTGAAGAAGGTGACAAACTTTGGCAAACCAAGGCTCTGCGCCCCTTCGATTTGGCCCTTGGGCACATTCATGATGGCGCCACGCAGGATTTCTGCCTGATAGGCTGCTGTGTTCAGTGTGAATGACAAAAGGGCAATCGACCAGCTGTCGCGAAAAAGCCACCACAGATGCATATCCTGCCAGAAATGGCGGAACTGACCAAAGCCGTAATAGAGCAGGAACAACTGCGCCAGCAGCGGTGTGCCGCGGAAGAAATAGATGTAGCCAAAGGCAATGCGGTTGAACAACTTGACCTTCGACATGCGCCCGAAGGCCACCGGCAACGACAACAATACACCAAAGACAACAGAAAGGGCCACCAGTTCAATCGTGGTCAGGAAGCCGTAGAGATATTTGGGGGAATAGCGCGCCATATAATCCGCATCATAACTGTCATACAAGAACCAGATGATGCTAACGAAAAAGACGATCCAGATACCGAGCAGCAAATACCCGGTAATCTTGCTACCTGTAAAGAATTTATTCTTGATACTATCTGGCCGTGGGCGGGCATCCAGGATGGTGTCTGCTACATAGTTTGTTTGCGTGGTCATCAGCTCAACTCCCCACGACGTCCGCGTTTTTCAATGGACTGAAGCGCCATTGAGGAGATGAAGGTCAAAACCAGATACATGACGCAGGCGAGCGCGAAGAACAGGAAGGCTTCCTTGGTGTTGCGCGCTGCGAGCCCTGTGGCATACATGGTGTCGGTAAGGCCGATGACAGACACCAGAGACGTATCCTTGAGCAAAACCAGCCAAAGGTTGGAAAGTCCGGGAAGAGCCAGCTTGATAAGCTGAGGCACAATAACAAGACGCATGGTCTTGAACCACGGCAGGCCCAGAGCGAATGCACCTTCATACTGACCTTGCGGAATGCCCTTGAAGGCGGAAAGAAAAACCTCGCTGGCATAGGAAGAGAAGACAAAGGCCAGAGCAATTATGCCCGCGATGAAGGAATTGACCTCAATGCTGCTGCCCAGCACCTTTTGGAACAGCAAGTTTAAGAGAATCTGACCACCATAATAGACGATAAACAACGTCAGAAGTTCCGGGAGGGCGCGAAAGATAATCGTAAAGAGCTTCGCCGCTCTCTGAATGCTTGGTTCCTTGGAATTGATGCCCAACGCGAGAAAAAAGCCCATGAACAGGCCTAGAGGCAAGGTGCATACACCAAGGGACACGGTGTAGAGAACGCCATGCGCAATCTCATCGCCCCAACCTGTGTCTCCGAAGGATAGGAGTGTCAGATAATCCATAATTTGCTGCCAGCTTAAATGAAGAGCCCGGCAGGGTTGCTGCCGGGCTTGATTTTAACCGTATCGATTATTCGCCGCCATAGACGTCGAAATCGAAATATTTGTCGTTGATTTCCTTGTATTTGCCATTGGCGCGGATCGCCTTGATGGCAGCGGAAAACTTGTCGGCAAGCTCGGTTTCACCCTTGCGCACGGCAATACCAGCGCCCTGGCCATAGATTTCCGGAATGGCAGGGAAAGTGCCGAGGATTTTGCAGCAAGCGCCGTCTTCGGATTTTACCCATTCGTCCAGAACGACAACGTCGTCGGTCACGCCGTCGAGGCGGCCAGCTTCCAGATCGAGTTTATATTCATCAGACGTCGGGTAAAGCTTCAGCTCGGTGTCTGGCAGTTTTTGTTCTGCAAAGTTGGAGTGCGTCGTGGAAGACTGCGCGCCGATCACAAGACCTTTGAGTTCTTCAACAGCGGCAGGCAGATCGGCAGGATCGATTGCAGCCAGCTTGGAATCTTTAGGCACAGCCAGTGCACCCGGGGTGTTGTAGTATTTCTCGGAGAAGTCGACCTTTTTCAGGCGATCTGGGGTGATGGACATGGAAGCGATCACCGCATCGAATTTGCCTGCGATCAGAGCAGGGATCATGCCATCCCAATCCTGCACGACGAATTCGCATTCGACCTTCATTTCATCGCAAAGCGCATTGGCCATGTCGATGTCGAAGCCGACCAGTTTGCCATCAGCGGTCAGTTCGTTGAACGGAGGATAGGCACCTTCAGTACCGATAAGAACCTTGTCTGCAGCCTGCGCGCCACCAGCAACCATCATGAATGCGGTCGCTGCAATAGCAATTTTGTTAAATAGACGCATAATATTTTCCCTCTTGCATATTGTATAAAGTTAAGACCGTCGGCATTCCCGATGGGTCATACAATATCGAGCCTATATATAGGCCTCTCTGGATTGGGCGGTGACTTGCCGCTTAGCGCGCATATTCCCATTATTTTGCTGGATTTGACAACAGGCAATCCGGGGAAAAGGGGTTGATAGTCGGATTTTGCCCAAATATTAGACGTCTCTGGAATAATGGTGCGTTTGCGCAAACTTTTGTGAAACGATCTGTCGTATAACTCTGGCTAATCTTCAAACGGAAATGGTTCTGTACGAGTGGCTATAAAGCAGAAGTTGCGGGATAGTATAAAAAATGGGCAATTACAGAGCAGAAAAGCAAGGATCAGGCAGCAGTATGGTTGTCAGGTTGATAGTCTGTAGGGATAAAATAGCAATTTGCCGGGAGTAGTCGGCTCCCGACAAATGCAATATCGGCTTATTCGCCACCATACACGTCGAAATCAAAGTATTTGTCATTGATTTCTTTGTATTTTCCATTCTTGCGGATTGCCGCAATGGCTGCTGTGAATTTGTCGGCCAGGTCTGTGTTGCCTTTTTTAACCGCAATACCGGCACCTTCACCATTGATCTTCGGATCCGGCGTCAACTGCATAAGCATCTTGCAGCAGTCGCCATCTTCGGATTTAACCCAGTCGGAAAGCACGACACTGTCATCGATCACAGCATCGACGCGACCTGTTTGCAGTTCCATTTTATACTCATCCGGGGTGGGATAGAGTTTCAGATCGACATCCGGGATCTTCTGCTCGGCATAATCCGCATGAGTAGTGGACACCTGCGCGCCAATGGTGAGCCCTTCCAGTTCACTCACATCCTTGCCTGCAAGATCGCTGTCTTTCAAAACGGCGATGCCCGGAGGGGTGTTGTAGTATTTTTTGGAAAAGTCGACCTTCTTCAGACGGTCCGGCGTGATGGACATGGAAGCGATAACCGCGTCGATTTTGCCTGAGATGAGAGCGGGAATCATGCCGTCCCAATCCTGAATGACAAATTCGCAATCAGCCTTCATTTCGGCACAAAGGGCGTTGGAGATATCAACGTCAAAACCAGACAATTCGCCAGCAGCAGAAAGCTGGTTAAACGGAGGGTAGGCGCCATCAATGCCGATGCGGATCTTTTCAGCGGCTGAAGATGCGCTACAGGCGATCATGGCTGCTGCGGCGACAAGTGCAAATTTTGCAGTGAGTTTCATGTTTGTTGTCCCATTTCGGAGTCCAAAAAATTGACGAGACGGTCGAACGGCTGGGCCTGAAGGACTTTAAAGCTCCCCACCCTAATTCTAAGGCCATGGAATGCCAGTCTCGCTTGGACGTAGTCTTCGACCAATCAAGCTGCTTGAACAATCAAATAATTTCAGTTTCGAAGATATCCGGAAAGGAATTTCGATGAAATGCTGATTGGTTGACGGTTCTGTCGTCGGATTGCCGGTTTTGGCGCAAAATGTCGCTTTGGCGACAAAGCTAAAGCTTCATCATGTTGATAATGAAATCTGCAATTCCCTCGACATCATCTAATGAGAACAAAGGCAAGCCCTCTGGCGCGCCAAGAGTCTGGGGCGTGTCGCTCGCAACAGCGGTGATGAAATGATCTTCCGGCGCAATCGGGTCGGTCTTCATCGACTCGGCGCGCCTTACTTCGATTTTGGGAAAAGGCTCTGTTTTATAGCCCTCAACCAACACGAGATCACAAGGTTCAAGGCGGGCCAGAACGTCGCTCAAGAGAGGCTCCTGTTCATCCTTGCATTCATGCATGATTGCCCAGCGGGTGCCCGCTGCGACGAGAGCGACTTCGCCCGACCCAGCTTCCCGATGACGGAAACTGTCCGTGCCTTCCTTGTCGATGTCACATTTGTGATGGGCATGTTTGACTGACGAAATCTTGAACCCTCGTTCAGTCAGGGTCTTGATGAGAGCGATAACGAGCGTGGTTTTGCCTGAATTTTTCCAGCCGGTAACGCCGAAAATCTTGTGACCGTGAGTATCCATCTGGGCAGTGTCCTTGAAAAGAATGTCCGAAGCGACCTGAAATGAAGAGGAAAGCGCGTCTATGCGCTCCTTATTGTCTCTGCATGTTTCAAATCGTCTGGATGATTGATGTTGAAGAATGGGTCTATCATGCGGGAGCCGATTGGCAGCGGGGCAAAATCACAATAGACGCAATGGTGTTGCTCTGCCCATAGTCTCATTTTCCTATTTCCTGCCAACAGAAATGTCTCCAGTGCATCGGCGCTAGAAACAGGCCACAGCCCGAATGTGGGGTGCAGTCCGTTATCCGTGCGGGCAATCACCGGTCTCGTTCCTTGTTCGGGTAGAAGAGCCTGGAAACGGGCCAGTAGATCATCGGGGAAAAAGGGCGTATCCACGGCAACGCTCAATACAAGATCTCCTGCGTCTTCTGCCTGTGCCCAACGCATGGCCGCAAGAATTCCGGCCAAAGGTCCGACAAATCCCTCGACTGGGTCAGAAATAACCTCATACCCATGAGGGAATTCGGTGGAAGGTTTCGGAGCGCTGATGAGAATGTGATCCGCTTGTCCTGTGAGCCGATCAACTGCGTTTTGAATGAGTGATTTGCCATTGAGGGACAAAAGCGCTTTGTTGGCTCCTTCCATACGTCGCGATTGGCCACCGGCAAGAATAACGGCCACAGTTGACTGGTGTTGTGTCTTCATCTTTTCAATCGCTTCATGGAATCTGATGCATCAATAGCGGTAAGAAGTTTACATGATTTACGACTGCGAAGAGAAGTCAAATCCTTATGAATGCGAACCAAAGAGGGTGTGCTTGTGCGCACATAAAATCGTTTCAATGAAAATATGAGCTTTTCAGGCGACTTATTCGCGCAGTTGTCGGCCATCGCCCTTGACGGATGGTCCAAACCGTTCCAGCAATGGAGAACGGACAATTTCAAACCAGACGAGATAATGTGTTGTGTTTTGGAAAAACAAGAGTGATCAATCGGTGACCGAAGACAAAATCCTTGAAATACTGAAGCAATTGAAACCGACCCCGGATGCGCAGGATATCGTATCGGCGGGCATGGTGTCAGATATCATCATCAAGGACGGCTCCGTGATGTTCTCCATCTCGGTGCCAGCCGAGCAGGCGGAAAGCTTTGAGCCCTTGCGTGAACGAGCCGAGGCTGTGGTCGCTTCGCTGGATGGTGTCAAGAAAGCCATGGTGGTATTGACCGCCGAACGTGCTCCAGGGGCAGGGCAGGGGAACGCTGCGGCTACACCCAAACGCCCAACGCCCAAGAAGCCACCGCAAGGGGGTGGTAAAATCGATATTGCTGGCGTGAAGCAGATCATTGCAATCTCTTCCGCCAAGGGCGGTGTCGGTAAATCCACCACTGCGGTCAACCTCGCTTTGGCGCTACAGGCCAATGGCCTGAAGGTAGGCATTCTGGATGCCGACATTTACGGGCCGTCCATTCCGCGGCTTCTGAAAATATCTGAAAAGCCAACGGCTGTTCCGAATTCGCGCCGTATGTATCCGATCAAGGCCTACGGCTTGATGGCCATGTCTATCGGACTTCTGGTTGATCCGGATACCCCAATGGTTTGGCGCGGGCCCATGGCCGTCTCGGCCCTTACCCAGATGATCCGCGATGTGAATTGGGACATGGAGGGAGATCTCGATGTGCTCGTTGTTGATATGCCTCCGGGAACTGGCGATATTCAGCTGACCATGGCCCAGCAGGTGCCCTTGAGCGGCTCCGTCATCGTTTCCACCCCGCAGGATCTGGCTCTCATCGATGCCCGCAAGGGAATTGCCATGTTCCAGAAGGTCAATATTCCCATTCTCGGGATCGTGGAGAATATGAGCTATTTTGCTTGCCCGACCTGCGGTACGCGTCATGACATCTTCGGCCATGGTGGAGCCCGTTCAACCGCTGAGGAGATAAGCGTTCCGTTCCTTGGAGAGATCCCGTTGCACATGGATATTCGTGAGCGTTCAGACGCTGGCGATCCGGTGATTGTCTCCGAGCCCGAAAGCGATCATACCGCGATCTATCTTTCCATTGCCAACGATATGATGAAGGGACTGGCTGGAGCATCCAAGCCCGCACCTGCCATTGTTGTCGAATAGAAACGCCCCGCGCATTGTTTCATAAAGTGAGATGATGCGCGGCTTCATATGTGCCTTGGTTGGAAAGTGTGAATGCGGCGCTGCGTGATGGTCCCGCTACAAGCCTCCAAAGGCTTTATTCAAATTCTGCGCGTGCCGCGACGAGGTGATCTTTCGCCTCGTCTTTTTCTTTATCCCGCCGCATGCGCGAGACCTGCCGTTCGCGTTGGATCGTATAGATGCCTGACCCCAGAATAAGAATGATGCCGAACCATGTGAGCATGTCGGGAATATCGCCCCAGATCAGATAGCCATAAATCAGCGCAATAGGCATGGAGACATAGCGGAAGGAGGAAACAACAGACACCTCCCCATTCTGCATGGCAATCGACACATAATATTGGCCGAGCGTAAGAAAAGCTGCGGCCATGAACAAATAGAACAGATTTTCCGGATTTGGCGGCAGCCATCCGGCATCACCCCCGACGTAAAACTGGATGAGCGCCAATATACCGCCGCCGATCATGGACACGAGCATTGTTGTGAAGGTCACGATCCAGAGCGAAATATGCGGCTTGATCTGGCGGGTGATGAGATCACGGGTGGCAGCAAACAACACCGCGCCAACAGCAAAGAGCGAGAAGGCGTTAAAACTCTCAAGACCCGGGCGGACGATGGCCAGTACGCCAATAAAGCCAACCAAAACGGCGAGCCAGCGTCGAATGCCAACTGTTTCTCCAAGAAACAGCGCAGCGGCTGCTGTGGTGGCAAGGGGAATAGCCTGCAAAACGGCATAGACATTGGCCAGTGGCATATATTTGAGTGCCACAAGGCAGCCGATTGCCGAAAATGTTTCACACACACCGCGCAGCAGCAAAATCGGATCGGCGAATTGATGCATGTAGCGTAATTGCCGAAGGAAAGCGCAGAAAATCAGCACAAGAATGGTGGCGAAAATACCCCTGAAAAAGAGCATTTGCCCGGTGGTCAGGCTGCTGCCGACAAGCTTGTTGAACGTATCGTTTGTGCCGAAGCAAAAGACCGAAACCTGCATGACGAGGATGCCATAAAGGTTGCCTCTGTCGTCGCGCTGGGGTGCCCCTTTGGCGCTGTTGGCAGCACCATTTTTCTGACCAATTGCCATGTGTGAGACTTTCGTGATGGAAACCGACAGAATGGGCGCTGAAATGATCCCTTGTCGCTTCTAGCCGCCGGTTACTGACATGTGCCTGCCAATAGAGGGGCGATTGTGAAGTCTGTCAATAACAAAATCATGGCCCTTTGGCTTTCGTTCAATGGCATGATGGATTGCGTTGATAACCCCATCATTGCTTTCGGAAGCTCGTAAGGGAGCGCGCAGGTCGGCGGCATCTTCCTGACCAAGACACATGAAGAGAGTGCCCGTACAGGTGATCCTCACGCGGTTGCAGCTCTCGCAGAAATTATGACTGAGGGCTGTGATAAAGCCAATGCGGCCTCCAGTCTCGCCAACAGTCACATAGCTTGCCGGTCCGCCGGTTTTGTGCGGCGAGGGCGATAGGGTCCAGCGCTGTGAAAGATCCTGTTTCACTTTGGAAAGCGGCAGATATTGATCGGTTCTATCCTGATCAATTTCGCCCATCGGCATGGTTTCAATAAAGGTGATGTCCATATTGCGCTCATGGCAAAAGCGGATCATGTCGTCAAATTCATCATCATTGACCCCTTTGAGAGCTACGACATTGAGCTTGATCTTGATCCCTTCAGCCAGAGCGGCATCAATGCCGTCCATGACTTGATGAAATCGACCCCAGCGCGTAATGGCGCGAAAGCGGTCTTCTCTAAGACTATCGAGGGAAACATTGATCCTGCGTACGCCTGCGGCCGACAGATCCTTGGCAAAACGGGAAAGCTGAGAGGCGTTGGTGGTCAGGGTCAGTTCTTCAAGTGCACCTGTTTCCAGATGACGTGACAGGGACGAGACAAGCGTCATGATGCCCTTGCGCACAAGAGGTTCGCCGCCAGTGAGCCGCAGCCGCTTGACGCCATGCTCAATGAAAACGGTGCTGAGCCGATCCAGTTCTTCCAATGTCAGGATTTCAGCCTTGGGCAGAAAATGCATATTCTCGGCCATGCAATAGACGCATCGAAAATCGCAACGGTCCGTAACGGACAGGCGCAGATAGTTGATTGTCCGGCCAAAGGGGTCGATCAACGGGGCACCTGTCTGTCCTTCAGCGTCACTAAAGCGCATTGGCTCTTCCTTGCATTTAATTATGACTTGTCTCATCATGAATTGAGAAAACCGGATGTTGATACAACCCGCCCTTACAAGTCAATCGCAGAAACCATCAATTGCCAATCTTCTGAGCGCGCTTCACAAACAAGTGACGATGGGCAGGCCCGGTCTTGCCCGGCGCTGCTTTATTGCGCATGCTCTGATTGAACGAAATAAAAGGAACGCCACCATGACAAAGGCCTGGCCAACGGAAATCCGCCTAAAGAAGGACAAGAAAAGCTTGATCGTGGCATTCGATGACGATAGTGCCTACGAGTTTTCGGCTGAATTCCTGCGGGTAACATCGCCAAGCGCCGAAGTGCAGGGCCATCATCCTTCGCAGAAAAAGACCATTGGCGGCAAGCGCGATGTTGAAATCATGAAGATCGAGCCAGTTGGAAATTATGCTGTGCGGCTGTTTTTTACCGATTTGCATGATTCGGGCTATTTCACCTGGGATTACTTCAAAAATTCAGGGGAGGCGATGGACGCAATCTGGGCCGAGTATCTGCAAGCGCTTGAAGCCCAAGGGCTTGATCGCGGCTAGTAGGGGGTGGCATCCCTAGCCTGTTGGATTTCCGCATTACAAACAACAAGTACCCAAAACAAAAAGCCGGCCCCTTAAAGGACCGGCTTTGAAATGTCTCGAACGAAAGGCGCTTCGCCCTTACTTCTGGTTCGCCTGAATGACATGCACCTTGGCGCCGACTTTTACGCGCTCATAAAGATCGATCACATCTTCGTTGGCAAGACGGATGCAGCCGGAAGAAACAGCCTGACCGATGCTCCAAGGTTCGTTAGACCCGTGAATACGGTAAATCGTGGAGCCGATATACATGGCACGCGCACCCAGAGGGTTGTTCGGGCCACCTTCCATGTGAGCTGGCAGGTTCGGAACACGCTTGCGCATTGCAGGAGGAGGGGTCCAGCCCGGCCACTCAGCCTTGCGGCTCACGCGGTGGGTGCCCGTCCACTGGAAACCCGGACGACCGACGCCGATGCCATATTTCATGGCTTTGCCGTTGCCCATGATATAGTAGAGGCGACGTTCTTTGGTGTTGATGACAATGGTCCCTTCAGGCGATTTGGCAAATGGGCCTGAATATTTGACGGTCTTGCGCTTGATAGGAGACTTGCCGCCATGCGCATAGCCATTGACGTCTTTCCAAGTCTGGGATTCCATGTCGAAATATTTAGTAGCATTAGCGCTTGTGACGGCTACAGCGAGGCCGAACAGAAGACTAGCACCAAGAGTGATCAGTTTTCTCATTATTTTGTCCCGAATTTTAAAATGCCAAGCCTCGCATCAACAGCCAATCAAACTGCCCCGGCTGCGCAAAGCCAAACGAAATTATTGTCTAGAGAGCGTTACGGCTATTTTCTAAATATGAAGTGACCACGCAAGACTTTTTGAATTTGTTGCTATCACATTTTTGTTTATTCTAACGAAGCGCACGCGTCTTGTGGTGCTTTTGCAACAGTTGGCTAGGTCTTTGGCTCTAATTTCATTGCTTTTAATCGCTAGTTATTTTTCGTGAGTGTCTTAAAAGGAGAAATGAGTGGAAATATCTACTTAAGATAGCGGGTCTGCTGATTCGCCAAGCGTAGGCTTTCAACGAAAGCGATCCCTCCTGATGTCTCAAATCAGCCCTTTGGCCTTTAGCGTCAACCTGGTCGCATCGTTCAAGTCATAACTTGATAACTCCGCGGGTGTTGCCCAGGCGATGGCTTCAAATTCTTCATTGAATGCAACATCCCGGTTGGTCGCGTGGCAATCAAAGATCAGATAGATCATGTAGATCTCTTCGGTTGAACCGTCAGGATAGGTTTTTATGCGCGTGTCATCACGGAAGGTCCATGGTGAGACGCTGTCTATTGTGAGAGCCTCTCCCAATTCTTCCCGAATTTCCCGGCGCAGGCCTTCCTCGATTGTTTCTCCCTCTTCCAATCCGCCACCCGAGAGCGCCCATTGGCCGGGAAAGACGCCGCGATGAGACGGCATCTTGCAGAGCAAATAGGCGCCGTCATTTTCGATGAGAGGGCACAGAATGGTTCTCTTGCGCATGGCGATAGTCCTTTCATTCATTGTCACTGGGAAGAGGTAAAAGAAACGGGCCCGACCATGATAGGCCGGACCCGAGTGACTTGATAGTTTCAACTGTCAGGTTAACGACAGCTCTACTTACAGATTGAGCTCTGCAAAGAAGTCATTGCCCTTGTCATCGACCACGATGAAGGCCGGGAAATCTTCCACTTCAATGCGCCAGACAGCTTCCATGCCGAGTTCAGGATACTCGATGCATTCAACTTTCTTGATGCAGTCCTTGGCCAAACGAGCAGCCGGTCCGCCAATGGAACCAAGATAGAAGCCACCATGTTCTTTACATGCATTGGTGACAGCCTTGGAGCGGTTGCCTTTTGCCAGCATGATCATCGAGCCGCCGAAGGACTGGAACTGATCAACAAAGCTGTCCATACGGCCAGCCGTGGTCGGGCCGAAGGAACCGGATGCGTAGTTGGACGGGGTCTTGGCCGGGCCTGCATAATAAACCGGATGGTTTTTCAGATATTCAGGCATCGGCTCGCCAGCTTCAAGACGTGCACGGATCTTGGCATGAGCAAGGTCACGGGCGACAATGAGCGGCCCACTCAGGCTGAGGCGTGTCTTGACCGGATATTTTGACAGAACTGCAAGCTGTTCCGCCATCGGCTGGTTGAGGTCAACCTTGACGACTTCGCCGCCCAGAGCTTCCTCATCCACTTCTGGCAGATACTGTGCCGGATTGGTTTCCAGCTCTTCGATGAAGATGCCGTCTTTGGTGATCTTGCCCTTGCACTGGCGGTCAGCCGAGCAGGAAACACCGATGGAGATCGGCAGGGATGCACCATGGCGAGGCAGGCGGATGACACGCACGTCATGGCAGAAATATTTGCCGCCAAACTGTGCGCCGATGCCGGTGCCGCGTGCCAGCTTCAGAATTTCTTCTTCCATTTCCAGATCGCGGAAGGCGTTTGCCATCTCAGACCCTTCGGTTGGAAGTTCGTCATAATAGTGAGCCGAAGCAAGCTTGGTGGTTTTCAGGTTCAGCTCTGCTGACAGGCCGCCAACTGTGATGGCCAGATGGTATGGAGGGCAGGCAGCCGTGCCGAGCGTCTTGATCTTTTCTTCAAGGAAGGCAAGCAGACGATCTTTGGTCAGAAGGGAAGGGGTGCCCTGATACAGGAAGGTCTTGTTGGCGGAGCCGCCACCTTTCGCCATGAACAGGAATTTGTAGGCGTCTTCCCCTTCAGAGAAGATATCGATCTGTGCTGGCAGGTTGTTGGCCGTGTTCTTTTCCTCGAACATGGTCAGCGGTGCAAGCTGGCTGTAGCGCAGGTTCTTCTTGTCGTAAGCGTCGAACACGCCCTGGCTCAGTGCGCCTTCTTCATCGCCTTCCACCCAGACATTCTTGCCTTTCTTGCCGACAACGATGCCCGTACCGGTGTCCTGACACATTGGCAAAACGCCAGCGGAAGAAATGCAGGCATTCTTGAGCAGGTCAAGCGCAACGAATTTGTCATTCTGGGTTGCTTCGTCATCTTCCAGAATCTTCTGCAATTGTGCCAGATGATCCGGGCGCAGCAGATGGGCGATATCGATGAATGCCGTTTCGCTTAGAAGGCGGATGCCTTCTTCTTGGACCACAAGAACGTCCTTGCCCTTGAAAGACTCAACCGAAACAAAGTCGGAGGTCAGTTTGCGATAAGTGGTTTCATCCTTTCCCATGGGAAAGAGCTTATATGCTTTAGTGCTCATTTTCGGTCCTTGTTTGCAGTTCCGATAACGGGTGGCCCACCCGCTTCCAAAATATGGAGATCTGATTGCATCATTTGGGAGAGCTGTCTTTGATCGGTATCACCCTGATGCAAAGGAAATTCCGCAAATCAATGAGTGCAGGGCTTCAGGCAGAATTTCAAGTCCTTCTTATGGCAAATCCTGCGCCAAATTTTGTGCAGATTTTTCCACAAAAAAGGGTGTCATGGGCTGCGGCACTTTGTTTTCTTGAAATATTCGAATATAAGAAATAAATAATATACCAGATTTTCAAGAGGCGGATCTCATAGAGGTCCAATTCGTTTTATTCTCGTTTCCATTTTTTTAGCAAGGAAAGACAATGGCCAAGCAAACAGATTATGTCAGCACGCTCTTTAGTAATGCAGATGACCCCAACAAAATCACAGTGGCTTATACCATGGGCGTGCAGGCGCTCGCTCAGGGGCATAGCGCAACCATCATGCTGATGGTGGATGCCGTTCATTTGGCCAAGAAGGGGGCTCTTGAAGGCATTGATATCGGTGCGCCGTTCCAGCCAGCCCAGCCTCTGCAAGAGGAGTTTCTCAAGGAAGGTGGACAGATTCTGGTCTGTAAGGCCTGCATGGTTCACAACGGCGTAGCCGAGGATGAGATTGACGAGCGCATGCAGGTGATTACGGCAGAAGAAGTGGTCCCCATGCTGATGGGCGCAAAGGGAAGCCTGCAGCTCACCTGATGGAAACATCACAATAATTCCGACTGTTTGTTAAAAGGCCGTCTCCTGTGAGATGGCCTTTATTCTGTTTAGGCAGCACCGCAATTGGGAGTTCAGACACTTGACGTCACGCATATCAACCACAAATGTATGAGTGGGACCGCACTCTTTTGACTGGACCGACTGACAGGGTCGAAAGAATACCAACTGGCGTCATTTCTTGAAGCCATTTTTACAATCATGTCCAATATCAAGGACGGGAGAGAAATATGAGCAATGTGCGCGTGGAAACCGATTCATTTGGCCCACTCGAGGTCCCTTCAAACAAATATTACGGAGCGCAAACCGCTCGATCCCTGATCAACTTTCCGATCGGGGAAGAAACCATGCCAGCGCCCATCGTGCGCGCACTTGGCATTATCAAACTTTCAGCCGCTCGCGCCAATCTGGCGCTGGATAACATCGAGCCCAAAATCGGCAGTGCCATCATCAGCGCGGCTGAAGAAGTAGCAGATGGCAAGCTGAACGATCACTTCCCTCTGTCCGTCTGGCAAACAGGCTCGGGCACCCAATCCAACATGAATGCCAATGAAGTGATCTCCAACCGTGCCATTGAAATTCTGGGTGGGGAACTGGGTTCCAAAACACCCGTTCATCCCAACGATCACTGCAACCGCAGCCAATCATCCAACGATACGTTCCCCACGGCGATGCATATTGCAACCGCTGAGGAAATCAGCAACAGCCTGATACCGGCTCTGGAAAAGCTCCATGCCGCGTTGGCCGAAAAATCTGATGCCTTCAAGGACATTATCAAAATTGGACGGACGCATCTGCAGGACGCAACGCCCCTTACGCTCGGGCAGGAATTCTCCGGCTATTCGGCGATGGTCGAAAATGGCATTCGTCGTGTTTCCAGTGCCTTGCCAGCGCTTTACGCACTCGCTCAAGGGGGGACAGCCGTTGGCACTGGGCTGAATGCCAAAATTGGCTTTGCGGAGAAATTCGCAGAAGAAGTCGCCAATTTTACCGGACTGCCCTTTGTTACCGCACCAAACAAGTTTGAAGCATTGGCCACTCATGATGCCATGGTGGAAGCTCACGCCATGCTGAACACCCTTGCTGCCAGCCTGTTCAAGATCGCGAGTGATATTCGACTGCTCGGTTCTGGTCCAAGGTCAGGTCTGGGCGAGATTTCCCTGCCGGAAAATGAGCCGGGGTCATCCATCATGCCAGGCAAGGTCAACCCGACCCAATGTGAGGCCATGACCATGGTATGCACCCAGGTCATGGGCAACAACGCCGCCGTCGCCATGGCAGGATCGCAGGGGCATTTCGAGTTGAACGTTTTCAAACCGATCATCGCCTATAACACAATCCAGTCGATCCGGTTGCTTGCCGACGCGGCTCAAAGCTTCACGGACAAATGTGTGGTCGGGATTACTGCAAATGAAGACCAGATCGGCGCTTTGATGCAACGATCCCTGATGCTTGTAACCGCACTTGCCCCCCATATCGGCTATGACAACGCCACCAAGATCGCCAAAACGGCGCATAAGAATGGCACGACCCTCAAAGAGGAGGCCGTGAATCTGGGCTTTGTTTCAGAGGCTGATTATGACAAATGGGTCCGTCCTGAAAAGATGATCGCTCCGCAATAAGGGCGTCCTGCCACATATATATGCATTGTGGAAACGCATTTTCGTATTCTCTACAATCTGCAAAAAAATCGAGCAAAAACACGATATTTGTGCAGTCGGTTGCTTAACCGACTGCTTCTATCGGCGGAAAATCGTTTCAGCTCGTCCCTTATTGGATATTTTATGTCATTTTTGCTCGACCCGATTGAAACTGTCGTGATAGCGTTCTGACAAGAGACCTATTCAGAAGACGGCCAACCTTACAATGCGCCGTAACCTCGATTTGGAACCAGCCAAATGGCTCGAATAGAAAGACGCACCACAACCAGCATTGTGGCTGACGAACTTAGAAATCGCATTCTCAATGGCGACATCAAAGAAGGTGCTCAGGTCCGACAGGAAGCTGTGGCGCATGAATTGGGTGTCAGCCGTATCCCTGTGCGTGAAGCACTCAGGCTTCTTGAAGCCGAAGGGTTGATAACGCTTGTCTCCCACAAGGGAGCTGAGGTGACCCGCCTTGAACCTTCCGAGATTGAGGAATTGTTTGAAATCAGGACCATGCTTGAAGTGTGGTTGTTCGAGCATTCGATTCCCGCAATCACGGAGGAGGATTTTGCCGAAGCCCAAAGCTCTCTGGATGCCATGCGTCATGCTCCGGTCAAGGAGTGGGGGCCTCTCAATTGGCAATTTCACAGTGCCCTGTATCGCGCAGCCAACAAGCCGACCACACTTAAGCTATTGAAACGTGTTCATGACAATGCTGATCGATATGTGCGCCTTCAGTTTACGCTCTCTAAGGATGCTCAGGAACGCGCCCATCAGCAGCATCAGGCCATTGTTGATGCCGCTCATATGAAAGACAGCTATCTTGCAGGTCGGTTGCTTTCTGATCACATCAACAATGTGAAGGGACAGATCATTGCCTCGGTCGAGGCAATGCGGGAATAAGCTTTATAGAGCCAGGAAAGTGCTTTCAAAGAGACAATTCTTGAAGAGCTGTTGGAATTTGGCCAAATTCATCAAGAACCAGATCCGCTCCAAGCTCTTCTGACGGAATTGCTGTGTAGCCATAGCGCATGACAATGACGGGGATACCGGCAGCGCGTGCGGATTCCACATCTGCCAAGCTGTCTCCAATCAGGATGGATTCTTCGGTAATACCCCCGGCACGATTGATGGCAGAAAAAATGTGATCGGGGTGGGGTTTCTTGTTGGGGACGGTATCAGAGCCACAAATGGAACTGAAATAGTGGGAGACGCCGATTTGTTCCAGCAGATCCAATGACAGATTTTCGGTTTTGTTGGTGCACACGCTCATGCGTATGCCATTGCTCTTGAAGTCTTCCAATACAGTGTCAACGCCGGGAAAAAGGGTGCTGTTCTTGCAGATATTCTCACTATAATGGGCAAGAAATTGTGCGTGCGCCAAATCCAGAGCCTCCTCTGAGAGCGTTTTTCCATAATGGGCAAAGCTGCGTTCGATGGTAATCCTTGCGCCAAACCCAACGGTATTTCTAACCTTCTGAACAGAGAAGGGGGCCAGATCATGCTGGGCAAGAACATGATTGAGGGCGCCCGTAAGGTCAGGGGCCGTGTCGACAAGTGTGCCATCGAGATCAAACAAAACGCAGGAAAAACGGCTGTCAGTCATTATCTAACTTTCGTGCAACAGGTTGACGGCGGCGGCTGAATAGTCCGCCTTATTTTCCAGTGACATATTGGATCTGTCGGATCGAATCAAATAGTCAAAGAATACGAGCAAGACTAGAATAGACTTCAAATCCCTTCCATGACATAGCTGCAAGCCCCTTTGGGGCACTTGGCGTGTTGCTGGCTGCATGATATGAGCGGGGGTGGGTGGAACACACATTGAGCAGGGCCACTTGCTCAACTGCCCCGGGTGGAGCCAAGCCGCTGTTTGGGAGATTTATGGCAGTGGGCCCGATTACCGTAGAGATAAGACAGTAAAATCATGAGTGAACAGCTGAAAAGACAGGCAGCGGCTGCTGCATTGGAATTTGTTGAAGATGGCATGAAGCTTGGTATCGGTACCGGCTCGACCGCCCTTCACTTTGTTGAGCTTCTGGGGGAGAAAGTGGCCGCCGGTATGAAAATCATCGGAGTGCCCACATCGGAACGCACCGCTGAACTGTGCAAGAAAAACGGCGTACCACTCACCACGCTGGAAGAAACCCCGCAGCTTGATCTTACGGTTGATGGCGCTGATGAGATCGACCCGAAGATGCGCCTTATCAAAGGTGGCGGCGGAGCACTCCTGCGTGAGAAGATCGTTGCCTCGGCTTCCAAAAACATGATCGTAATCGCCGACAAAACCAAGATCGTCGACGCGCTTGGCGCCTTTCCCCTTCCAATCGAAGTCATGCCCTTCGGGCTTGGCTCTACCATGATTGCGCTGCAAGATGTCTGCAAGCGGTTTGGCATGCAGGGCTCTCTGACCCAGCGCAAAGCAGTTGATGGCACGAATTTCGTGACAGATGGCCAGCATTTCATTATTGATGCAACATTTGGCCGTATTTCAGATGTAGAGGGACTGGACACGGCATTGCGTGCGATCCCGGGTGTGGTAGAAACCGGATTGTTCGTTGGTATCGCCTCTAAAGCAGTTGTCGCTGGCGAAGACGGTGTGTCGATCATAGACCCCGTTAGTTAAAGCACACGAATTTGATAATCATAGGATTTTCGCAAAAGGACTGAAACATGAAAAAATCTGCCCTTGCTTCCATGCTCTCTGCTGCTGTGATTTGCGCTGGCATGTCTGCTTCGGCTTTCGCTCAGGATGCCAACGCGCAAGCTGAAAGCACAACGGAACAGTCAACACAGGTGGTTGATACCCATATGCAGGCGGCAATCGATGTTGTCGAACAGACCGGTACGGTCCCTCCGTTTGATGATACCTTGAAGCAAATTGTGCTCAATTCCAAACGCTGGTTGATCCGCGAAAATCCGTCTGCAGAAAAAGACATCATTGCCACTGTCGATGAAATTTCAAAGAAGTATGAAGATCAACGCCCTCAGATGGTGCGTGCCATCGCTGTTGCGTGGACGCGTTACCTGAAAGAGGATGAACTAAAGGAAGTTCTGGCCTTCTTCAAAACGCCAACCGGTCAGAAATTCGCAAACTATCAGCCACGAATTCTTGGCGAATCTGTACGTGGTGTTCAGGAATTTTCCGCAATTCTGACAAATATTATCGTAAAAACTGCGAAGCAAGACCTGAACAAGAAGGGTTACAAATTCTCCGAATAGAATGTTTGGAAAATCGACTCTGGGTATCAAAAGGCGCAATTCCGTTGGGGTTTGCGCCTTTTTTGTAGCCTCATGCATCGATAAGGTGGGCCGGTGAGGGCATTACTGATGACCAACATTTTTTTGATGCGTTAAAATGAGAAATATTTTCACATTCACTCTTTCAATCTTGGCATGCCTGCTTATCTTCAAAACCAGATGACTATATCGCACCGGGTTGAGAAAAGCGGCCACCCTGATCTGTAACAAACGGCGGGGTGGAAATTTTATGAGGCATGGAAATGAGTGAATTTGATTATGATCTGTTTGTAATTGGGGCGGGCTCCGGTGGCGTTCGTGCAGCCCGCATGGCTGCTACCTATGGTGCGAAGGTTGCGGTCGCCGAGGAATATCGGGTCGGCGGCACGTGCGTTATTCGGGGGTGTGTTCCCAAAAAACTGATGGTTTATGCGTCCAAGTTCGCCCATGAATTTGAAGATGCAAAAGGCTTTGGTTGGACCGTTGGGGAAACATCCTTCGACTGGAAAACACTCATCGAGCGCAAGGATGCCGAGATCACGCGCCTCAATGGTCTCTATATCAAGAATCTTGAGCGCCATGATGTGGAAGTCATCCAGTCACGTGCCGAAATTCAGGCCCCGCACCGTATCTGGCTGTCTGGTGAAGAACGCCACGTAACGGCCAAATATATTCTTGTTGCGACAGGTGGCCACCCGAACATGCCGACGGATCTGCCCGGCGTGGAGCATCTCATCACCTCGAACGAAGTGTTTAATCTGGAGAAATTGCCCGAGCGGGTCGTTGTTGTCGGGGCTGGCTATATCGCTCTTGAATTTGCTGGCATTTTCAATGGCCTTGGTGCCGAAACAACCGTTCTATATCGCGGCGAAGAAATCTTGCGCGGCTTTGATGATGACGTGCGCGAGACTTTGCATGAAGAAATGGAGAATCGCGGTGTTCAAATTCTGACACATGACAATCTCGCCTCTGTCGAGCGTCATGATGAAGGCCTGACGGTGACAACTACCTCCGGTCGAACCCTTCAGGCAGATCAGGTGCTTTGTGCCATCGGGCGATCGCCTTATACCACCGGCCTTGGTCTGGAAACTGTAGGCGTAGACCTTGCCAGCAATGGCGCCGTCAAGGTGGACGAGTATAACCGGACCAACATTGATCACATCTTCTCTGTGGGCGATGTGACCGACCGGGTCAATCTCACACCGGTCGCCATTCGCGAGGGTGCCGCTTTGGCCGAGACCCTCTTCAATGACAATCCAACCACCATGGATTACGATAATATCGCAACAGCTGTTTTCACCCAGCCTGAAATCGGCACGGTTGGTATGACAGAAGCCGAAGCCGAGAAGGCCTATGGTAATCTGGATGTCTATGTGGCCAAATTCCGGCCCATGAAAAACACGCTCGCTGGCAATGATGAGAAAATGCTCATGAAGGTCATTGTCGCAGCCGATAGTGATAAAGTGGTTGGCTGTCACATACTTGGGCCGGATGCGGGCGAGATGTCGCAGCTGCTTGGTATTGCCATCAAGATGGGGGCAACCAAGGCGGACTTTGACGCAACGGTTGCTGTCCATCCGACAGCTGCTGAAGAGCTGGTCACCATGAAAGAGCCGACCCGCCGTCTGCGCAAATAAAGTGGCTAACGGTGAGATGGGGGACGACAAGAAAGCGAAAGACGCAAGCCAAGGGGATCAAACCCAGGATGCGCCGCCGTTTACTTTAAGACCCATCTTGCCCAACGATGTCGAGGCCGCCACCTTGTGCGGCCTTGAAGCCTGGCAGAGCTCCATAGGGGAGTGTCTGGAAGCTTTCTCCCACGATCAGTTTATAGCTTTGCAAGAGGCCTTCCGGCTCTATCTCTGTTCTTTTGCTTCTGGTGCTGTTGAGGCCGGGGAGAGGCTTATCGTCGCAGAGTTGGACGGTGCGATCTGCGGATTTTGTGGCTATGACGACCACAAGGGCTATCTATCAGATCTCTGGGTGTCTCCTGTCTGGCAGGGCAAGGGTGTTGCTCAGGCACTCCTGCATGAAATGCGCAGCACGATGCAAAACCAAGGGCGACGTTTTCTCACATTGGAAGTCCTCGCCCAAAATCATCGCGCCTTTGCCTTCTACAAAAAGCATGGCTTTGTTGAAACAAAGCGGCGCGTGAAATATGATCCGGTCTTGAAAAGAAGACACATGAAAATATGGATGATGCAGAGGCTGTGACCGGCGCTATGCCGCTGGTGAGACGCCAACCCTTCTTCATTGTCCGCAATCTGGAAGAAAATCGTGACTTTGGAAGATGTCCTCGCCAGCCCCGAAGAATGGGTGGCCTATTTCGGTTATGGCTCTCTCGTCAATGACAAAACAAGAAATGTAGAAAGCTTTGGTATTGCTGTAAGGCTGAAGGGCTATAAGCGCCATTGGTCCGTCTGGGAAGCTAGCCCGGAACGCAAGGCTCTCGGGTTGCACGGAGCCGTGGCCCTGTCTGTGACGCCTTGTGAGCAGGCCTATTGCGACGGGTTGCTTGTCTTTGATCGCAAGGAGCATCTGCCTCAAGTGGATCAGCGCGAAGCGCATTATAGCCGCGTCCGGATCAGGACAGACGATATGCAGAGTGAACAAGCTTTGACTGATCTTGTCGATTATTACATCTATGTTGGTCAACCGGCGCTGACCAATGCGTCCGATCCGAAATTCCCGATTTTGCAGTCTTACATTGATGCCGTAATGCAAGGCTTTTTCGATAAGTTCGGCGAAGCTGGTGTTAAGAGATTCGTTGAAGAAACCGAAGGCTGGCATATTCCGGTGCTTGCAGACCGTCATCGTCCAATCTATCCGCGCAGTGTGACATTGCAGCCCGAGGAAGAAGTGATGATTGATCGCTACGTGTCTATCAGTGGTGCGCCAATGGTCAGCATGGAGCAAATCGGCTGAAAAGGCGAGAACGGCTTCCCAGAATGGGAAGAAATCCCGCTTATGATGCGATGAACTTGCACAGAAAGCGTATGGTGACTTGGCGTGGCTGGAAAGGTACGTTAAAAGCTGTCTTCAAATCGGGCTTTGAAAGCTCTTTGACGATGCGCACCCTTTGGCGCAATTGCTGTAGTTTGGTTCATGGCTTGCCAGCAAACTGCATTTGCCGGGAAGAAAGGTAGAAGCCAGTGACGATTATCGATTCCATCCGCAAGAGCGTGGTTCCCATTCACCCTGAAGGACACAAGTTCATTGCGATCTTCGCCGTGGCAACGGTCATTCTCGGATGGTTCGTTTCTGCCTTGTTCTGGATCGGCCTGTTTTTGACCCTCTGGTGCTGCTATTTCTTCCGCGATCCTGCGCGTGTGACGCCTCTCAAAAAGGGACTCGTCATTTCCCCGGCAGATGGCATCGTTTCTGGAGTTGGTCTTGCCACTCCTCCCAAGGAATTGGGGCTGAGCAACGAGCCGATGATGCGTGTTTCCGTTTTCATGAATGTGTTCAACGTCCATGTGAACCGTGCCCCCATCAAGGGCAAGGTCATGAAGGTGGCTTACAAGCCGGGCAAGTTTCTCAATGCAGAACTCGACAAGGCCAGCGAAGATAACGAGCGTAACAGCTTGATTCTTGATACGGAATATGGTCCGGTCGGAGTGACGCAGATTGCAGGGCTTGTGGCACGTCGCATTGTTTGCTGGTCCGAGGAGGGCGAAAACCTGCCTACAGGTGAACGCTTCGGTCTTATCCGTTTTGGCAGCCGCGTGGATGTTTATTTGCCTTCACACATCGTGCCGATTGTTGTGGAAGGGCAAACAATGATTGCCGGTGAAACCATTCTCGCCAACATGGAAGGCGTGCAAGAGAGCATCGGCGCCCATAGAGAGCAATAAGGCTTGCAGACTGAAATTGAACAAGGCATGGCGCTCAACAAGCCAAAGAGCAAGATGCTCAACAAGAGTCATAACGCGAGAAGATAATGGCAGACGATCAAGATCACGGCATCAACAATCCGTTTCAAGCTTTTGATCCGGATGAAAATCGCCCCAGACAGGGCTTCAAAGCCGTTCCTTTTCGCTTGATCGCTCCCAACCTTGTGACCCTTATGGCGCTATGCGCAGGCCTGACGGGTATTCGCATGGCAATCGACGGGCGCTTTGAAACGGCGCTGGTGTCAATTGCGGCCGCTGCTTTTCTCGACGGTATCGATGGGCGCGTGGCCCGCATGCTCAAAGGGCAGTCCCGCTTCGGGGCCGAGTTGGATTCGCTGACCGATTTCGTCAATTTCGGTGTCGCTCCGGCTCTTATCCTACATGTCTGGATTCTTCATGCCTTCCAGTCCATCGGCTGGATCGGATCCTTGCTGTTTGCCATTGCCATGGTTTTGAGGCTTGCTCGTTTCAACGTCGCTCTGGATGACAAAAACCAGCCTGCTTGGAAGAAGAATTTCTTCGTTGGCGTGCCTGCACCAGCCGGCGCACTTTGTGTTCTGGCTCCGATTTATCTGGAACTGTCCGGCTTGCCACATTCCGATCTTGCGGCGCCTATTGTGCTTGTCTATACGCTCTTCATCGCCATGCTTGTGGTCTCCACGGTGCCAAGCTATTCGGGTAAAACCGTCGGCCTGCGTATTCCGCGTGCCAATGTGTTGCCGCTCATCCTTGGCGTAGTGGCGTTTGTTGCCATCCTCTTTTCCTATCCGTGGATGACAATGACGGTGCTCGTTTTGATCTATCTGGCATCGATTCCGTTTGCCCGTCGCTCTTGGTATCGCCATGACAGGCAGATGCCGGAAGACAATCCGATCACGGACGGTATGGTCGCAGACGCAGATGATATGGATGACGACGACGACTGACCCTCAGTCCCGCAAGTCTTGAGAAATTCTGGAACTTAAAAAGGCGCTTGCCCGCCTGGATAAAGCAGGGAAAGCGCCAGTTACTTTCTATCACCTCGATCTTATGAGACGCACTAATGGGTCGGCTAAAGCTCTTCGGCAACAGTCAGAAGCTTCTGCACAATTGTCATTGAGGCCGAAGGGTCATCCTTTAGCTTTTGTGCTGCTGTTTCTCGCAAGTTCAACAGGGCTGTCTCGACGCTGAGCGGCAGAGACGTTGCGTTGGCCCCATGACTTGGGTCTTCTTGCTTTGCGCGTGCCACCAATGCCTTAAGCTTTTCGATAATGCGATTGGCCTCGGCCCGATGTTCATCAAGAAATGTCAGCCCTTCGGGTGTGATGGCGTAACGCTTTTTGTTGCCATCACTCTCAACCGCGCAATAGCCGGCTTCTTCAAGATAGGTAAGGGTAGGGTAGATAACCCCCGGGCTTGGGGCGTAGAAGCTGTCCGTAAGTGCTTCCACTTCCTTGATGATGTCATAGCCATGGCGTGGTTCATGTTCAATAAGGGCCAGAGCCAACAGGCGAATGTCGCCATGGTTCAGGAAACGGCCACGACGTCGACCGCCCCCACCATTGCCAAAGCCTCGACCGCCGGAGTGACCACCACGGCCAGCTCCACGACCGCCCATGAAGCCGCCACGACCGGATGGATCTCCGGACGCTGCAAAGCCTTCTGGCCAACCATCGGTTCCGCGTCCCTTGTGTCCTCTTCCGCGCAGCATCATGGCTTGTTCTGGAAATTGGTGACCATGAGGCCCACTGGCGTCGCAATCTCTGCGCCGTCCCTGTCTGCGACCTGAGGGAGAAAATTCTTCTGTAATCATTTTAATTCTCCTTTATAGATATAACTAAGATATATCTTAAATAGGCACACGGTGAGTTTGAGTCAAGATATATCTAAAATATATTTTAAAAGAAAACCCACCGGCTGGATTGCCGATGGGTTTTGTCATGTTCTAGTGCCTTGGCCTAGTCGTTTCTGTCCGACTATTCCGCGGCCTGTGGTGCGTGATGGGCTCTGCGTTTGAAGCCAAACAGGCGGCCTGTACGGCGCATCATCGGTTTCAGCGTAACTGTCGGGAAGGCAAGCAGAACCGGTATCAGGATCAGCGTCAGGATGGTCGAGAAACCCAAACCGGCGATAACAGCCGTTGAGAGCTGGATCCACCATGCTGCTGTAATGGAGCCCACAGCAATCACACGATTGAAGAAGTCCAGATTGATCCCTGTTGCCATGGGAATAAGACCCGCAATCGTCGTGATGGTTGTCAACAGGATCGGGCGAATACGCTGCGCCGCCGTCTTGATGACAGCCTCGACAACCTCAACCTTCTCGGAGCGGAAGCGGTTATAGGTATCGATGAGAACAATCGCGTTGTTCACCACGATCCCTGCAAGCGCCATAACGCCCGTACCCGTCATGATGATCGAGAAGGTTTGTCCCGTCACGACGATGCCCAGAAGCACGCCGAAAATCGAGAAGACGACGGTCATCAGCGTAAGGGCGGTCTGATAGAAGCTGTTGAACTGGGTGATGAGGATCATCGCCATGATGAACAGTGCCGCGACCGCAGCTTTGGCAAGGAACTGGCCGGACTCTTTCTGGTCTTCATCCGCGCCGCGGAATTTGAAGGTCACGCCCTTGGGCCAATCCTGAGCCTTTATCCAATCATCGATCTCGCGCACCTTGGCGTCGACAGTCGTGCCATCGCTTTGGTCGACGGTTGCCTTGACGCTCATGGCGTAGAAGCCATCCTTACGCGTGATGGACGACACTTTCTGTCGGGCTTCCACCTTGACGAAGTTGCTGATGGGCACGAGCCCGTTGCTGGTTGGCAGTTTCAGTTCATCCAGATGATCCAGATTGCGCTGATCTCTGGGCAAGCGAACGCGAATATCCACTTCATCCTCGGAATCGTCCGGGCGATATTTGCCGATCATGACCCCGTTGGTGAGAAGCTGAACCATGGAGCCGACGGTCGCAATGGAGGCGTTATAACGTCCGGCCTGCTCACGATCGATCTTCAACTCCCATTCGATGCCGGGCAGGGGGCGCCCGTCTTCGATGTCTACCAGATTGGTGATACCATCAACATGGTCACGCACAATGCCGGTAACCTTGGAGACCTGATCATAATTGTTCGAGGTGATTTCTAGGTTGATGTCCTTACCCGTCGGAGGGCCTTCCTCGGTCTTGGCAACGGCGACAAGAATGCCCGGATATTGTTCGGTCCTTTCACGGATCTCGGTGAAAATCTCTTCCGCCGGTCTGCGGCAGCAGAAGTCCGAGAGTTCCAATGCAAGAGACCCGATGGCATCGGACGGGCGGCTACTGTCCGAGCTGAGGCTGTTGCCGCCGCTACTCGTGCCGGAAGGCGCTGAGGTGGCCACGACATCCTTGACGCCTTTGACCTGCAAAACCTCGTCCTCGACGCTCTTGACGATGGCTCGGCTCTCCAGAGCGGACATGTTGCCGCGAGCCGAAACATAAACCATGGCATAGCGTGGTTCTTCATTGACGAAGAGCTCTGCCTTGAACTCTTTGCCAAAGAATAGGAAGGGACTGATGATGGCAATCATGATGGCAATCACGCCAAGGATCGCGGCAATATTGCCCAGCGGATGCCGCACCAGCACATGCAGGAAACGGGCATAAACCCCGGTCATTCCCGTGACTTCCTTGGGGTTGAAATGGTGGCCACCAGACAGATGCTTGGCGTTTTCGATTTCTTCCTGAGACGCAGATGTCTTGCCGATGAAACCGCCGACAACCGGCAGGAACACCATGGCCGTCAACAATGCAGAAGACAGAACGATGATCACCATGATCGGCAGATAGCTCATGAACTCGCCGATGATGCCCGGCCATAGAAGCATGGGCAAAAAGGCGGCCAGCGTGGTCCCGGTCGAAGCTGCAATCGGCCAGAACATCAAACGGGCAGCCCTGATATAGGCTTCCTGACGCGACATGCCCTCGGCCACCTTGCGGTCTGCATATTCCACGATCACGATAGCGCCATCAACGAGCATGCCCACTGTGAGCACGAGCCCATACATCACCATCGTGTTGAGCGTCATGTCGAGAAGCGACAGGATCAGAAAACCCATCATGAAGGAGGTCGGGATGGCGATGCCGATCATAAGGGCAGACCGGAACCCGAGTGCAGCCAGCACCAGCATCATCACAAGCGCGATGGCCGTCATGATGGAGGATTCCAGCGACCCCAGCGTATCGTTGACCGGCTCAGCCTGATCGAGCAGAAAACTGACCTTGATAGCCGGATTCCAGTCACTGGTTACATCATGAACAACCTTGCGAACCGCATCATTATTTTCAATGATGTTTGTGCCGAGGCGTTTGGAAATCTCAACCGTAATCGCGGTCTTGCCATTCACCCGTGTGATGGTCGTCGGATCTTTGAAGGTGCGCTTGATGGTCGCGATATCGCCCAGTGTTACCACACCCTCGCCATTCTGCTTGATGGGGATGGAATAGACGTCCTCAGCACTCTCGATGAGGCCGGGAACCTTCAAGTTGAAGCGTCCTTTGCCATTGTCAAGAAACCCTGCTGGTACCAACTGGTTGTTGAGGGTTACGGCATTGATCAATTCTGTCTGCGTAACATTATAGGATTCAAGGCGTAGCTGGTCGATCTCCACTTCCAGAAGCTCATCGCGGTTGCCCGACAGATTGGCTTCAAGAACAGAAGAAATCCCTTCAATCTCGTCCTTGAGCTGACGTGCATGCTGATAGAGCGTCCTTTCCGGAACCGCACCGGAAAGGGTCACATACAGGGTTGGCTGCTGCGACATGTTCATTTCAGAAATGGTTGGCTCATCCGCATCGGTCGGCATTTCCGCCTTGGCTTGATCAACCTTGTCGCGGACATCCGCCAGCGCAGACTCCTTGTCAAAGTCTACAGAAAACTCAAGCAGAACCCCGCCATGTCCTTCGGAGGCAAAGCTGGTCATTTCCTTGAGGCCATCAAGGCTTTGCAGCTTGTTTTCCATCGGCTTGATAAGAAGCCTTACGGAATCTTCCGGCGAGATGCCTTGCTGCGTAACCGAGATATAGAAAATCGGGATATCGATGTCCGGATTGGCTTCCTTGGGTACATTGATATAGCTGATGATGCCGCCAAACAGCAGCACGATCATAAGGGTCATGACAACCCGCCTGGCGCGCAGAATGGTTTCAAGAGCGTTATGCATTCCTGCTACTCCCCTGAAGCGTCTGCTGTGGTCAACTTGTCAGCTGGAACTGCGATCACCGGCTGACCGGATTTGACATATTCCTGACCAACGGTAATCAAATCCACCTTCTCGGGCAGACCTGTGACCCAGATTCCCGTTTCATCGTTGGAAATGATATGAACAGGGGTAAATTGTGCTTTGCTATCAACAACCTGCATGGCGCCCACAATGCCTTCATCCGAAAGGGTCAGGTAAGCCGGGCTCATCAGGTGGGCCTTGATGGATGGCAGCTTGAGATTGGCAATAGCCGTTACCCCGTCTCGCAATTGACGATCCGGATTGGGGATCTCGATCTCGACAAGGAAGGTGCGGGTTTCTACATCAGACGCGGCGCTTACAAAGCGAACGCTCCCATCGGTCTTCTCGCCGGTAACGAGCGTAACCTCTGCCTTGTTTCCAACTTTGACCGCAGCGATGTCGCGCTCCGAGACCTGACCGACCACAAGCATGGGATCAGGATCCATCAGAACGGCGCAAGCTCCGCCGGAGCTGAGTTGATCGCCCACTTCAGCCAGATCGCTCTGCACCAGGCCATCAATTGGCGCCAGAATACGGGTTCTCTCCAACTCGAGACGGGCTTCCTTGACCCCAGCAATCGCGGCATCGCGCGCAGCGCGCAAAGCTGCGAGTTGGGTTTTGGACGCAAAGCCCTTCGTTGCCAGTTGCTCTTTGGCGGACAGGTCAAATTCTGCCTGCTCCAGAGCAGCCTTGGCCTTGGCCAGATTAGCTTCACGTGACCCCACATCAAGCTCGCAAAGCAAATCATCTTTGTGAACCCATTGGCCTTTTGAAACTTCGATAGAGCGGACAATAGCAGTGGTTTCTGCCCTTACGGTCACTTTGGTGTCAGCCTCGGTTCTGCCACGGATGGTGAGACTGGACTGTCTAGGCTTGGCATTGAAATGTTGAACGGCCACCCGAAAGGCCTCTGCTTCCTGTGCCTGATTACGAACGGCGGGAGGAGGGGTGGTGTCCCCTGTTTCCTGCCCACTAAAAACGGCTTTACCGGTTGCCATCCACCCGACAATACCTGCCGTACACAGCAGCGCCAGGCCATAAGAGCCTTTGAGTCGCAACGCCATGAAATAATCCCTCGCTATAGTAGCTCCTGCTTGCTGAGCAGCTATACAAATACCAACAAATTGTCGCAGACTGATGAAGTGCCCCGCGACGCCTGATTTACTTATGAGTTGATTGCTTCCAATTCGGCTTCTGGTTGAGACGACTGGCCGGATCTTGCAACTTCAACCAGCGCGTTACCATGCATCTTCAGATAGTCAATGCTGGCCTGAACACAATAGAGGCCGTAGTTGCGAGCCCAGTCGGCAGCCTTTTTGTCCTCTTCTGTGAGCGCATATTTGCCGTCCTGCGGGCGGTTTGCCAGCTCTGAATCATTACATGAAGTGATTACGTCAAGTTCCTCATGCAAATGGGCAAGTTGCCGTTCGATTGCTGCCTCGATAGCATCCGGCCCCACCAATCGGGCAAAGATCGATATAAGTAGGAACTCGGACTTAAAAATATCTGGCCTGTGTGGGTGCAAAAGTTCCTGAAAAAAGACATCGCGACCGGCATCCGTGATCGAATAGACCTTGCGCGCCGGTTTTCCTTCTTCAGACACATGCCTGCCGGTTACCAGCCCTTCCGCTTCCATTTTATTGAGAGCCGGATAGATCGAGCCGTAAGAGGCATCGATGAAAAAGCTGAAATTGCCTTCTGTCGAAAATTTGCGGATGTCATATCCGGTCCGATCTGAACAGAAAAGAATGGCAAGGCAGATACTGCGAACGTTCATAAGGTGATCCAGACATTTAGGTGATGCCAGCTTATGAGTGTAATGCGCCAGCATATATCTAAAGTCTATATAACGAACCGATATATGTGTCTAGAGGATATATCAAACGAGCATATGTATTTCCACCGCGCTTCCTCCTCATAATTGACGAGATATTGACGCAAGCTGTCATTTACAGATGAGGGAAAGTAACTATAATTGCGAACAGGTGAATGTAGCAGCGAAAGCGCAGGAGGGGATTTGATCCCGCTTCTATCTGGGAGCTGAAGAGCAGAATAGGATATGCATGCCGATTACCGATCTGGTGCCAGCCTCACGAAGACAGGAAAAAGGCTTTAAGGGTATTATTCAAAATCCCCTGATCCGATTGCTCGCCATCAATTGGCTGATCGGTTTTGTGGTCACTGTGCTGATCGTGTTGGGGCTCATCGCCACAAATGCCGCCGGATTACAGGATCTGATCTTTAATAGCGAAAATCCGCTCGTCCCCATCGCGCTGCTGTTTTTCGGTCTGTTGATTACCATTTGCAGCGTGGCCATGGGCGCGGCCGTCATGAGCCTGCCCAAAGATGATAACTAGCGGCGAGCGGCGCTATTGCCCAATGGTGCTGCTGCGTCTTTCGTAAAGGGCAACGTCCCGCCAGCGACCTTTTTGAGGGCCGTTCGACATCTGGGCAATTTTCTCGCGGACGCCAACGCAGCGAAACCCGAATTTCTCATGCAAACGAATACTGGCCGCATTGTCGGTAAAGATACCTGCCTGAAGCGTCCAGAAGCCTTCTTGCTCGGACGCTTCTACGAGCCTACCCATAAGCTCGGAGCCGACACGCTGACCCTTGGCGTGTGAGGCGATATAAATGCTGAGTTCAGCAACCCCGCGATAAACATCGCGGCTTGAATAGGCTGACAGCGCCGCCCAGCCAACAATCTCTCCCGACAAGAGCGCAGCGATGCGGCAATTTTGCAAATGCCCATGGTCCCAACCGGTCCAATCGGGTGCCTGTGCTGTGAATGTTGCGTTTCCTGTGTCTATGCCTTCCTGATAGATCTGCAGAATTGCAACTGCATCATCGGAGCGTATCGGACGGAAGGTGAGAGTGCTGGACGCAGACGTTGAAGGACTGTCCGGGGAGGGGGATATAGATGTCATTACACGATTCCAAACATGAATGGCTAAATGTGGCACGACCGGGCACGCTTTGCAATCAGATCCCACAAAGTCCAAGACACTATTAACCAAGGCCAGCAGGCAGCCTGTCTTTCTGCGCGATGGTTAAACCATTCCATAAGAATTGCGCCAATAAATTAACGAATTGAAAACCTTAATTGCCGGATTTTCGCCAATTTCCAGCAATTCCTTTCTGTGTTTATTTTTGAGATAGGCTTCTTTGTCACCCTTTTTGCGAGATTTGACGTGAATACGCAAACAATCTGCGGAAACCGAAACAGGGTGATATGGGGCGCTTCATGTTTTCAAAGGAATTGCAGCAAAGAAAGGACCAGATTGTCGACAATCTGCGATCCGGCGAGACGCAGGACAAAGCATGCGCAATGGGCCTTGCTCCGGGCGGAGATGCTTTGCTCGGTGCTTTGAAGCTATTGCAGAAAATCGGGAAATATACATTCCGTTATGGGGCTGCGATCAAGCTGAGGCAACTGATTTTGCAAACAGGGATCTATTGCCTTGTCATTGGCTTGGCCGTCGGTTTCACTTCCATGGGAAGCAAAATCATGTTTGGACTCATTCACCATGAAATGAGCGAAATGGGGGCTGAAGTTGCCTTTACTCATCTGCCTGCAGAAGTTGAGACAGCCAGCATACGCTCAGCCATTCGGCAATAGGCGCGCCCTGATGCGATCTGCGCATCTGCACTAAAGAGCCCCCGTGAGGCCCCAGCCAGCTTCTATTCTTCCACTTTGAATGGTAGCGAGAAGTCTGCTGTCTTGTCGGAATTCTTGTCCTTGAGAAGATAGTGGGAAACATAATCGCCCGGCTTCAATCCGCTTAGATTGATCGTCATCTTCAAATGAATTTCGCGGTTATGGCGATTGAGAGGCACGCCAAGATTGACGAAATCCTCTTTTTCGAAGAGCGTGGTTCCCTTGGGGCCTTCAAGCGAATAGTCAACGCTCCAACTGGCGATGCTCTTGCCATCTTCCGTTTTGCCATAAGAAAAGGCCACAGGCTCAACATAGATCATCTGTGCTTCATCGGGCTTGAAGACCGGCTCCTTGGCTTTGAAGTTGCCATAGCCGTTGATTTCGTCAACAAACAGGGCCTTGCGAACAAACATCGGAGAGCGCTGCCAGAAGCTGTCTATGATCTTGTCGAGCGCTTCAAATGCGGGGGCCGGTTGCCCTTCGGCCAGAAGGCTCCTGGCTTCTTCAAATTGATCCGACAGAGAATCTGCCTGAGCGTATGAAGGCATCAACGACAGGGCAAGCAACATGGCCACGGTTTGAAGGTTGCGCATCTTTCCAATCCTTCCAGCTTCGATAAATACTTTTCTTAGCTTGATCTTCTACATACTGGATGGCGATAAATCCATTCATTTGCTTGGAAAATTGCACATTTTTGCCAAAATTTCGGATGATTCAAACAGATATTGTATGACTCTGTCGAAATTCTCGGACTGATTGCGTGATGATCAATTGTGCCGACCGTAAAAACAGCCCAGCCATCACCAGCGCGACGGCAATGTCGGGTAAAGCAGAATGGGTGAAATAGACCACAACACTGGCGCCCATTACGGCGATGTTGCCAATGGCATCATTGCGCGAACAAAGCCACACGGACCGCACATTGGCGTCACCATCCTTGTAACGCATGAGTAGGAGGACTGAGCTGACATTGGCTGCCAGCGCCATGAAGCCGATGACCCCCATGATTTCGGCGCGCGGAACATCCAGAAAAAGGACCTGATACAGGGTTGAGCCAAAAATCCAGAGGCCCATCGCCAGAAGGCTGAAGCCCTTGATCAGTGCTGCCGTCGACCGCACCTTGAGGCTCATGCCGATAACAGCAAGGCTGATGCCATATGTCAGAAAGTCACCGAGAAAATCCAGGGCGTCCGCCTGCAAGGCTTGTGATCCGGCCATCCGCCCTGCGATGATTTCAACAAAGAACATTCCACCATTCAGGGCGATTACGGTCCAGAGTACGGCCTTGTAGCGTTTGTCTACGCCATCGAACACCGGGTTGCCATGACAGCCGCAGGAATCGCCACAGGAGTCTTGCTGTGATTGTGCGTGAGCATGAGTATGGTCATGGCCATGGTCATGGGAATGCTCGTGGGAATGCGCATCATGGCCGCTACAGCAGTCGGTGCCGCAACATTTCTCGCCAGTGGTGGTGTCTGAGGGGGGTGTCTGTGCAGAAGCGCTACATCCGCAGTTATCATGATCGGTTGTGCCCGAATATGCCTGGCTCATCATGTGCCTCTTTTTCTATTGAAAGCGTTTGATGAACACCAATATAATAGCTCTAGTCACTATAGCTTCAAGACCTGAAAGACAAAATCAGGAAGGAAATGTTGATATGCTCTCGATCGGTAATCTGTCCAAGACGAGTGGCGTAAAGGTGCCCACCATACGCTACTATGAAAAGATCGGTCTGATAGCGCCGGCGGATCGCAGCCAAGGCAACCAGCGTCGCTATGAGGCAGACGATTTGAAGCGCCTGATTTTTATCAAGCATGCCCGCGACCTCGGTTTCCATCTTGACGACATCAAGTCATTATTGACCCTCAAAGAAGATACGTCTTGTCCATGTGACGGGGCTGATGAAATCCTGACACGCCATCTGTCTGATGTGCGCAACCGAATCCGCCGTTTGCAGCGCCTTGAATCCGAACTTGAGCGCATGTCCCATTGCGAGGGAGAATGTGTCGCGGAATGCTCCGTTATCGAAAGTCTTGCCGATCACAGTCATTGCCTTTATGAGCACTGATGAACTCATCTATCTATCATCTAAGCGCGGGGGACATGTTTATGACTTGGACGATCTATCTTTCGGGAGAAATTCACACCGATTGGCGTGACCAGATCGAAGAAGGCGCAAAGGCATTGGATTTGCCCGTATGCTTTTCTGGTCCTGTTACGGACCACGCTGCTTCGGATGATTGCGGTGTCGTAATTCTGGGGCAGGAAGAGAATAAATTCTGGCACGATCACAAAGGGGCAAAGCTCAACGCCATCAGAACCCGCACATTGCTTGAAGCCGCCGATATTGTCGTGGTGCGCTTTGGTGAAAAATACAAGCAATGGAACGCAGCCTTCGATGCAGGCTTCGCCGCAGCATTGGGCAAGCCCATTATCGTCATGCACAGTCAAGATCATCAGCATGCGCTAAAGGAAGTGGATGCCGCAGCGCTTGCCGTGACCGAAACACCACAAGAAGTCGTGCAGATCCTGCGGTATGTCATGGAAGGCAAACTCACTTAATGCTCCGATCCTTTGCCGAGAGATGCGCAAAACATGCAACTAATCAGTTCCCGTTATGGTTTTTGTAAAACAATTGATAAGACCGCGGGCGGGCAATGCCCTATAGAAGATCTATGACTGGAAAACGATTAGCTGATGACAGCATGACTCCCGGCCGTCTGTTTCTTGAAGGAATGCGGCGTGGCATTCCCGTAGTGATAACGGCTGGACCCTTCGGCGCCCTGTTCGGAGCGCTCGCCATTGACAATGGCATGTCTGCCTTTGATGCGGTTCTGATGAGTGCGACTATTTTTGCGGGCGCAAGTCAGTTGGTGGGGCTAGAGCTGTTTGGGCAGCATATCCCCGCATGGATCGTTATTCTTTCCATTTTCGCCGTCAATTTCCGGCACATCCTCTATTCAGCTTCGCTTGGGCAACATGTGGACAACTGGTCCTGGGTTCGCCAGATGTTCGGCTTTTTCTTTCTGGTTGATCCGGCCTATGCCGAAACGGAACGACGCGCAGAGCAGGGGGAGGATGTGCAGTTCTCATGGTATATGGGGCTGGTCTTCGTGGTTTATGTCGGTTGGGTCGGGATGACCTGGCTCGGCACCATATTCGGGAACTTTCTGGAAGATTCTCATACCTGGGGCATCGATTTCATCTTGCCGATCTATTTCATGGCTCTGCTCATGGGATTTCGAAAAAGACCCTTCTGGTACCCGATTGTCTTTGTCAGTGCAGCCTCTTCGATAATTGCCGCCAAAACGGTTGGATCTCCCTGGCATGTTTCCATCGGCGCGGCCGTTGGTATTCTGACTGCGGCAATTTTCGCTCCGGTAGCAGATGAAGAAACCGGTGATAAACAGAAGGAGACGCGGTGATGACTGCCACTTTCTGGATTATCATTGGCGGAGCAATTGTAACCTATCTGACGCGCATAGGCGGCCATCTCATCCTCACGCGCTTTGATCGGATCCATCCGCGCGTTCAAGCAGGGCTGGATGCCGTGCCTGCGGCCGTGTTGACAACGTTGGTCGCGCCAGCGGTGGTTGATGGAGGCCCGAGTGAATGGGCCGCTTTTGTTATTGCTGTTGTCGCAGGTTTGCGCGTTTCCACTATTCCAATGGTTATCATCGGAGCCGTTGCTGTGGCGCTACTGCGACAGATATTGGGATGATTTTCCGGTCTCAGCCGGGAAAACCATTTGTCTGGAGCTATGATAGTATGAAAATTGGATTGCTCGTTGCCGGGCCGCTTCCGCAGGACCTTGTCAAGCAGTTCGGAACATTTGATGATATGTTCGAAGCGTTGCTCATCAAGCAGGAGCCGAGCCTGACCTTTGCCAGTTATGATGTCTATGAGAATAATTTTCCAGCCGATGCAAAGGATTGCGATGGCTGGATTGTGACCGGATCGCTGCACAGTGCTTATGAAAAGCTGCCTTGGATGCTGCGCCTTGAAGCCTTTATCAGAGAAGCCATCTCCACCGGTCAACCAACCATCGGTATCTGCTTTGGCCATCAAATCATGGCAACGGCGATGGGTGGCGTGGTTGAAAAAGCGCCTTCTGGCAAATGGGGCGCGGCTGTCCACACCTATAAAATCTCCATGGACGGCAGGGAACGCCCCGCTTGGATGAGTGGCGATGGCGAAACTTTTGCGTTGCAGGCAAGCCATCAGGATCAAGTCACAGTTTTGCCTGAAAGCGGTTGTCTGATCGCTGGTAATGCGTTCTGCCCCAATGGCATGATCGCTTATGGAAAGGCAGGGCTCTCTCTGCAACTCCATCCCGAGCTATCCAGCGGTATCGTAGAAACCATGCTTCACAAGAGACGCGGCACTGCCATGACAGAACAAGATGCAGATGTAGCTTTATCCCATGTGAACGATCCGGTTGATGCGGACTGTGTGGCGCAATGGATGATAGAGTTTTTTCATCAGTCATGGGACGCCAAACCCGTTTGATTGCCGGTTCTGCGATTGAATCGATGCCCTAAGTGGCGCAGCGAAACAAAAAGAAAAACGAGATTAAAATGGACAATGCTTCCCTGCCAATCTTTGATGGCCACAATGACACTTTGCTAAGGCTGGAAATGGCTGCCCGTGAGGGCTCTCCCATGTCCTTTATGGATGGGGATAAACGCTTGCACATAGATTTCCCCAAAGCTCAGGAAGGCGGCTTTGCCGGTGGGCTCTTTGCCATGTTCGTGCCGCCAGTGAAGGAGTTGGGCAGTAAACCTGATTTCCAGTCCATGGTGAAACCGATCGAGCAGACATATGCCTTCGATTTGACTGACGCCATGATGGCACGCGCGATGCTTCTGGCTCGGGAATCTGGCGATCGCATTCGCATCTGCCTTTCCAGTCAAGACATTCGCAACGCAATGGAAGATGATGCACTTGCCATCATGCTCCATATCGAAGGGGCTGAAGCGATTGATGCGGATTTCAACGCCTTGTCCATTTTGCATGAAGCCGGTTTGCGCTCCATTGGTCCGGTCTGGAGCCGCAGCAATATCTTTGGTCATGGTGTGCCGTTTGATTTCCCCGGAAGTCCTGATTCTGGCCCGGGATTGACTGATCTTGGCAAGGAGCTGGTCAAGCGATGCAATGCGCTCAACATCCTTATCGACCTGTCACACCTCAATGAAAAAGGATTCTGGGATGTGCATGCGGTATCCGACAAGCCGCTGCTTGCAACCCATTCCAACGTGCATGCTCTTTGCAAATCGCGTCGGAACCTGACGGACAAACAGCTTTCGGCCATTGCTGAAAGCCAGGGGCTGGTCGGGCTGAATTATTCAATCGGCTTTCTGCGCTCGGATGGAGACAAATCCCAACTGGACATGGATCTCGACATCATGGTCGATCATCTGGCCTATCTCGTCGACAAGTTGGGAGAAGAGGGCGTAGGTCTCGGCTCGGATTTTGACGGAACGACAGTGCCGCGCCGGATTGGCTCCGCAGCCGGAAACCCAACTCTGATAGAGCGGATGCGGGCGCGTGACTTTGGTGATGAGCTTATTGCCAAGATTGCCTATAAGAACTGGCTCTCCATGCTGGAGCGTTCTGGTCTTTGAGTTTTGGGCAGGCCGATGCTCTTCGGGGCATCTGCCTGTTCTTTTAGGAACGGTCTGGACACAGCCTTAAAGGCATACAAAAAAGCCCCGTATGAAAACGGGGCTTTTTCAATTGGGGTCAGACGGACCGACGATCAATCGTCATAGTCTCCATCTTCATAGTCATTCTGCACGGGCATCCTTTGAGGACGCTCACTCGCATCGCGACCAATGCGGTCTGCGATATGGGCCAGATCAATGAAATGATCTGCCTGTCGGCGAAGCTCATCGGCGATCATTGGCGGCTGGGTCGACATCGTTGAAACAACGCTGACTTTGCGCCCCTTCCGCTGCAAGGCTTCGACGAGTTTACGGAAATCTCCATCGCCAGAGAAAATTACGAAGTGATCAACATGGTCAACAAGCTCCATCGCATCAATGGTTAGCTCGATATCCATATTGCCCTTGATTTTCCGCCGACCAGCGGAATCTGTAAATTCTTTGGTTGGCTTGGTAACAACATGATAGCCGTTATAATCAAGCCAGTCGATCAAAGGACGAATGGATGAATATTCCTGATCTTCGGCCAGGGCAGTGTAGTAATAAGTTCGCAGAAGATACCCTTTGCCGCGGAATTCTCTCAGAAGCCTTTTGTAGTCAATATCGAAGCCAAGAGTCTTGGTCGTTGCGTACAGATTGGCCCCGTCGATAAATAGCGCAACTTTTTCTCTAGGATCAAACACGGAGTCACCCTTTATGCTGGTTTTTCGTTGGATTCAATTTCAGGATGAGTGTTGTAGATAAACACGTCTGCTCTAAGCCTTGTCTGTCGATGCAAGATTTAAAAATGCGTTATTGAATCATTAAAATATTTGAAACAATTAATTGCAATCTCGCGAAATCAAATCGATTCTTAGTCTATACAAATTTATATTCAATAACCACCAAGAAAAACAGATTATAAACGAAATCACAAGATGATAATCATGTATATGGTATCCAAAATTTTGACAAAAGCGTATGAAATCGGTTTCAGGCGCAGTTTTGCGAAGGTTCGCCCTTGTCAAATAAAAAAAATCGCTTTATCTAGGGGGAAAATCCCCCATTAAGGAGATCGTCTATGGCACGCGTCACTGTTGAGGACTGCGTTGATAAGGTTGAGAATCGTTTCGAGCTCGTGCTGCTTTCCGGTCATCGTGCGCGCATGATTTCTAGTGGCTCTTCGATTACGGTTGATCGCGACAATGACAAAAATCCGGTTGTTGCCCTGCGGGAAATTGCTGATGAAACAGTGTCCCCTGGAGACCTGAAAGAAGACCTGATCCATTCGCTTCAGAAATATGTCGAGGTTGATGAACCTGAGACTGAAGAAGTCCAGCTGATCACCGCCGACGAAGCCGCAACCACCGAATATGAGGGTGTTGCTTCTGAGAATAAAAATGAAGTTGTCTTCGATCAGATGTCTGAGGAAGAGCTTCTGCGCGGATTGGAAAGCCTCGTACCGCCTGATCGTAACGACGACTGAGCGCAGCAAGGCATCAGACTTGAGTTTGAAAAGGCGGGCGTCATAAGTCCGCCTTTTTTATTGGCTTTTTTACTTTGTTCTGCAATTCTGGCTGTCCGGCAAGGTCTGGAGTCGGTTTTGCGCGTTCTGGCGAGTCCTCGCCAGCCGAACATTGTCTTCAGTTTCTAGTTTTTAGCGTTCCGGTTTCTGGTTTGGCGACAAACCGTATGGGCTCGAGTGGTTTCGGGCGCTTAACAATTGAGGTCTCTTCTTCGCCATGATGCGTCAGTACGAACTCGTCGAAAGAGTTGTAAGCTATAATCCCAATGCTGACGAAGCCCTGTTGAACAAGGCTTATGTCTATTCCATGCGCAAACATGGCAAGCAGAAGCGTGCGTCCGGTGACCCTTATTTCGTGCATCCTCTCGAGGTTGCTGGCATTCTGACGGATTTGCGGCTGGATGACGGAACGATTGCCGTTGGGTTATTGCATGACACGTTGGAAGACACGGACGCGACGCGCACCGAGATTGATTCCATGTTCGGCGAAGAAATCGGCAAGCTCGTTGAGGGGCTGACCAAGATCAGCCAGCTCGATCTGGTGTCTCGCCGCACCAAGCAGGCTGAAAATATCCGCAAGTTGTTGCTCGCCATCTCCGATGATGTGCGCGTGTTGATCGTTAAACTGGCTGACCGCCTCCACAATATGCGCACCTTGCACTATGTGCCAGAGCACAAGCGTCATCGCATCGCACAAGAGACCATCGATATTTATGCGCCTCTTGCCGAACGCATGGGCATGCAGGATATTCGCGAAGAGCTGGAAGGACTCTCCTTTAAATATGTCAATCCGGAAGCTTACGAAGCCATCAATGCACGTCTTGAAGAGGTACGCCAGCGCAACAAGACCATCATCTCCGAGATTGAAGGTGAGTTGGAAAAAACTTTTGCTGAGAAGGGCTTGAAGGCAACCGTTCGCGGTCGTGAAAAGAAGGCATATTCCATTTTCCGCAAGATGCAGCGCCAGAATATCGGCTTTGAGCAATTGTCTGATATCTATGCTTTCCGCGTGCTGGTGGAAGATGTCGAAGCCTGTTACCGCACGCTGGGCATCGTGCACACCATCTGGCCGTGCGTACCTGGTCGCTTCAAGGATTATGTCTCCACTCCCAAGCCTAACGATTATCGCTCCATCCACACCACAGTGATCGGGCCGGGGAGGCAGCGCGTCGAGCTGCAGATCCGCACGCATAAAATGCATCAGTTCGCTGAATATGGTGTCGCGGCCCACGCACTGTATAAAGACGTCAGCGGCAAGACCAAGGGCGGTCGATCTCTGGGACGACTGGCCAAGGATAGCAACGCCTATTCATGGCTGCGCCAGACTGTTGAACTGCTCTCGTCGGGCAACTCGGCTGAAGAATTCCTTGAGCACACCAAGCTGGAACTGTTTCAGGATCAGGTCTTTTGCTTCACGCCAAAAGGGCGCGTCATTGCCTTGCCGCGTGGGGCTGTTCCCATTGATTTTGCCTATGCGGTTCATACCGATATCGGGGATACCTGCATTGGCTGCAAGATCAATGGCGCCGTCATGCCTCTGGTGACCGAACTCAACAACGGCGATGAGGTAGAAATCATCTGCTCAAAGGCGCAAACGCCGCCTCCTGCATGGGAAAATATCGCAGCCACCGGCAAGGCGCGGGCTGCCATTCGCAAGGCGACACGTGCAGCTGTGCGCAAGCAATATGCCGGCCTTGGAGAGCAGATCTTGCAGAATGCCTTCAAACGGGCCGATCAGGAATATTCTGCTGAACAGATCAAGGTTACCTTGTCGCGGCTTGGTTTCCAGACATTGGATGACGCGTTGGCTGCCGTCGGGCGTGGAGAGCTTCAGTCCCGTATGGTGATTGAGGCGGTCTTCCCGGATTATCAGGACCAGCGCGCAGCCCAGAGTGAAGGCGAGCGCGGGGAAGGGTGGTTCGGCCTGCCTCATGCCTCGGCCATGAAATTCCGCATTCCCGGATCTGGCCGGAAACAAAATGGCAAGAACGCCCATCAGTCCGGTCAGCGATCCATCCCCATCCGCGGCCTTTCTGCCGACATTCCCGTTTCCTTTGCCCCTGAAGGGGGAGCCGTGCCAGGCGACAGGATCGTTGGCATTCACACTCCGGGGAAAGGGGTGACCATCTATCCCATTCATTCTCCGGCTCTTAGCCAGTTTGAAGACACGCCGGAGCGTTGGCTTGATGTCCGCTGGGATATCGATGAGGAGAATACAGAGCGGTTCCCGGCACGGATTGAGGTTTCCATCCTCAATGAACCGGGCAGTCTTGCGTCTATCGCCAATGTCATTGCCGAGAATGACGGCAATATCGAGAATATCAAGATGGAGCATCAGATGAGTGATTTCCATGAAATGACCATCGATTTGTCAGTCTGGAACCTCAATCATCTTAACCGGATTATTGAACAGATCCGCAGCAAGAAAACCGTATCCAAGGCATGGCGTGTCAACTGATTGAAGGTGTTTGACAGACCTGTCAGAGGCGCGGTTAAACAAAGGCCTGACCGGGGCTAGGCATGAAGAGAAAGGAAGAGGCAGACGCATGATTATCGGCACCGGGAATGATCTGATCGATATCAGACGCATTGAAAAATCTCTTGATCGTTTCGGCGAACGCTTCATCCAGCGTGTCTTTACCGAAAAGGAAATCGCTCGCTCTGAGCGCAAGGCTCAGAGGGCAGCCTCCTATGCCAAACGGTTCGCCGCCAAGGAAGCCTGTTCCAAGGCATTGGGAACGGGGCTTTCTCACGGTGTCTTCTGGCGTGATATGGGCGTGAGCAACCTCTCGACGGGCAAGCCGACCATGGTGCTGACCAACGGAGCGCTTAAGCGTATGCAGTCTATGATCCCGCCGGGTTTTGTACCTCAGATCGATCTGACGATAACGGATGAATATCCCATCGCGCAGGCCTATGTCATCATTTCGGCAATCCCGGAAAACTGGCCATCAGCACAATAGCGCCACAATCAGGGTACAAAGACGCTTCGAACAGCTTTTTAGTTCACTTATACGGTCATATGTACACAGGAATGCCAGACTTTTCTGCCATTGTGTTTTCTTGATTGTATCGGCGGTACTGTGCCGCTATTACCAAACATGAACCAATTTGAATGGATATGACCGACAAGGCCATCGGCCAGTTTTTACAAAGACCTGCCGGTCATGATTTAAAAAAGAGAATTCAGTGTGTCAGACGATAGCATGAAAGAAAATGAGGGTGGCCTTGGGGAAACCATCAAGGTCATTATTCAGGCGCTGCTTCTAGCGCTCGTGGTGCGAACGCTTCTATTTCAGCCCTTCTCGATACCCTCCGGTTCCATGAAGTCGACACTTCTGATCGGCGACTATCTGTTCGTTTCAAAATATAGCTATGGCTATTCGCGTTATTCGATGCCGTTCGGTTTGCCTCTTTTCTCCGGGCGCATCTTGGCCAGCGAACCTACGCGCGGTGACATCGTCGTGTTCAAATTGCCGCGCGATCCGTCGGTCGACTATATCAAACGCGTCATCGGGTTACCCGGCGACAAGATCCAGATGATTGGCGGTCAGCTCTATATCAATGGTACTGCTGTTCAGCATGAGCGGATTGAAGACTTCATCGATACGGACGCGCAGGGGCGCAAGACGCGGGTTGAACGCTTCCGCGAAACCCTGCCAAATGGCGTCAGCTACACCACGCTCAACCTGACGGACAACAACTATCTCGATAACACGCCGGTTTATGAAGTGCCTGCGGGCCATTACTTCATGATGGGCGACAACCGGGACAATTCCTCGGATAGCCGCGTCTTGAGCAATGTCGGCTATGTGCCGTTTGAAAATCTGGTTGGCAAGGCTCAGGTGATCTTCTTCTCCATTGGCGATGGCAAGGCCCCGTGGGAGATCTGGAGTTGGCCAAGTGCAGCCCGTTGGGAACGTTGGTTCACAAGCCTCAAGCCCGATACCAACGACTAGAAACAGAGTTGCATGCACATGTCAGTATGGGAGTGGACGCTAGCCGCCGGTTGCTTCACTCCCAATTGTCTGTATAAATGTGACGGGAGACTTGCCAAAAAGGAGCGGTTTGGAACACATAAGACCGTCTTGATTGGCAAAGAAGAAACCTCATATATCAAGAAATATGCCGCGCAGAAGGGCTCTGTGTGGCATTCTCTATATAAGGCTCTGCAATAAATTACTGGTGCTAGAAAATACAAAGGAAGGAAACAGGTTAGGGTTAAATGAAGAAAAGAGATGTGGCAAAACTCGAAGAGCATCTCGGCTATAAATTCAAGGACAGATCACAGCTGGAACGCGCTTTGAGCCACTCCAGTACTGTTGCGTCACCTCGATTGCAGGTAGATCAAACCTACCAACGGCATGAATTTCTTGGTGATCGGGTCTTGGCAGTTACAATAGCCGATATGTTGCTGAAAGCCTTTCCCAAGGCAGATGAAGGGGAATTGGCCCGTCGTTTCAATGGTCTTGTGCGCAATGAAACCTGCGCGGAAGTGGCCAGAGAAATCGGCCTTGGCCCCTATATCCGCCTCGGCGAGGGAGAAGCGCAGGCTGGTGGTCGCAAAAAGGAAGCGATCCTTGGTGATGTATGCGAAGCAATCATCGGTGCCATCTATATAGATGGCGGTTTCGAGAAAGCCCGCGATATCGTAAAGCACTATTGGGAACGGCGCATGCTGGACTGGACCGGTCCGTTGCGCGACGCCAAAACCACATTGCAGGAATGGGTGCAGGGCAACAAGCTGCCACCGCCTACCTATCGGCTTGTGGAACGCACCGGCCCCGATCATGAGCCGGAATTCACATTGAATGTCGAAGTGCCGACCCTCAAGCCGGCACAGGGCAAAGGCCCGTCAAAACGTATTGCCGAGCAGGATGCTGCCCGGACGATGCTCGTAAGAGAAGGACAGTGGAGTGCGGACGTCAAGTGACGTCCCCTTCGATTACCTCACAAGGGCTTTGAAACAAAGGCCCTGAAACATAAGGACGTTTATGTCAGATACATCCTCTCCAATGTCCGGTGACATGCCGGAAACAGAAACGAAATGCGGATATGTGGCCCTGATAGGCGCACCAAACGCGGGCAAGTCGACCCTTGTCAACGAGCTGGTGGGCTCCAAGGTGTCCATCGTTACGCACAAGGTGCAGACCACTCGCTCGCTTATTCGGGGCATTGCGCTGAAGGACGAAAAGCAGGTTATTTTCGTTGATACGCCGGGTATCTTTGCCCCCAAGCGCCGTCTTGAAACGGCGATGGTCAACACCGCTTGGGGTGGTGCCAAGGATGCCGACGTCATCGGCATGATTGTGGATGCGCGCAAAGGGGTAACCGAGCAGATCGAGGATATTCTCGATCGTCTCAAGGATATCAAACTGCCCAAGGTTCTGATCCTGAACAAGATCGACCTTGTGAAGCGCGATAGCCTGTTGGCGCTGGCCCAACAGCTCAATGATCGTATCGCCTTTGACGAAACCTTCATGGTGTCGGCTCTTAACGGCGATCGCACGGATGATCTGATGGATTATTTCGCAGATCATATGCCAAAAGGGCCCTGGCTTTATCCTGAAGACATGATTTCGGATTTGCCCATGCGCCAGCTGGCAGCCGAAATTACCCGTGAGAAAGTCTTTTTGCGCCTGCATCAGGAACTGCCCTACGCTTCAACGGTGGAAACCGAAAAGTGGGAGCAGAAAAAAGACGGGTCTGTCAGGATCGAACAGGTGATCTATGTGGAACGTGACAACCAGAAAATGATCGTTCTGGGCAAGGGCGGCGCCACCATCAAGGCCATTTCCACCGCAGCTCGTAAAGAGCTGATGGAGCTGTTGGAAACCAAGGTGCATCTGTTCCTGTTTGTTAAAGTGCGTGAGCGCTGGGTCGATGATCCGGAACGCTATCGTGAAATGGGTATCGATTTTCCTATCTAACGCCTGCCGCGCGATAAATGTGAATGAATGAAAAGGGAAGAACCTCATTTGGTTCTTCCCTTTTTCGTCGAACCAAAGCATCTTTGCCATATGGAATGGACTGACGAAGCGATTGTTCTGGGCACGAAAAGGCACGGTGAAACCTCCGTTTTGCTGGAGGTGATGACCCGTGACCATGGGCGTGTGCTGGGGCTCGTTAAAGGGGGGCGCTCGCGCCGTCAGCAACCCGTCTTGCAACCGGGCAACAGCCTCACGGTTGTTTGGCGTGCGCGGCTGGAAAACCATCTGGGTCAAATGACAACGGAGCTTCTGACCTCCCGCGCAGCAAGACTGATGGCCCTGCCGCTTGGTACCTATGGCATGCAGTTCATATCGGAGCTAACCCGCCTCTTACCCGAGCGGGATGCGCATCCTTATCTGTTTCAGGCGCTCAAGGTGATCGTGGATGAGTTTGAAGAAGGCGATGTCGCCGGTGAGCTCATGGTGCGCTATGAGCTGGCGATGCTCTCCGAGCTTGGCTATGGCCTCGATCTGGAGCAATGCGCAGCCACAGGTCGAACAGACGATCTCATCTATGTTTCGCCCAAATCAGGCAGGGCGGTTTGCGCTGAAGCAGGCAAACCCTATCACGAGCGCATGCTGCCATTGCCAGCCTTTCTGCGCGGTAAAGCGTCGTCAAACCGTGTATCCTTTGAGGAATTGTCTCAGGGTTTTGAGCTGACATCCTTTTTTCTGGAGCGCCATGTCTACCGCCCTCTTGAGCGCAACGCACCGGACCTTAGAAAGAGCTTCATCGCTGCCGTGCGCAAAGATCTGACGCTGGAAGACTAAAAGAGCTTCCAAGATCAGAAAGGGTTATCAAGTTTTTGTGAAATATGATCCCTTCTCGTGGGTTGATCCAATGTGTGAAACCAGAAATGCTGAGTACTACGACGGTATTTTTACGGAGACATCTTATGCCTCATTTTAAATCGAAGTTTCATTCATTGTCCTTTCTTCTCAGTTTGCTGACAAGTTCTATTCTGCTCGGTTCATATGCCTCAGCGTCCAATTATGGCGATATTGCCAAAGCGACCTGTAAGGGGCGTATCAGTGGTCTAAAGGAAATTGAGTTTGGGGCTTATAACGACAAAAATATATCAGCAATGAAGTGGCTAAGATGGCTGTATGTGAATGAAGAATGCAAAAGCACTTACATTGGATATGGCGCTGAAGCGAACAAACCATTATTGATGGCCGCCGAAGCTGGCGACGCAAGCTCAGCTTTAACCTTGGGGCGTTATTTGCTACGAGGAGGCGGTGGGTTCGATGCAAGCCCGGAGGAAGCCAAAAAGTGGCTCTACAAAGCCGCCAATGGTGGCGAGGCCGGCGCAGGCATCACACTTGCTAATGAATATATTAGCGGTGAAACGCTGGCGCAGAATTTCGATCAAGCAGAAAAACTCGTTGCATGGCTCAAGAGAAATCACCCTTCAGCAAACATGATTACTGGTGGGATTGAGATTGAACTCAATATGGCAAGGCCTTCGAAGAGAAATAAGGCCAAGGCTCCTATCAAAGTCGCGAAGGTCCCTTCCAGTGAACCTTCTAGTCGTGCGCCTGCTGCACAAAAAGAATCTGGAAATTCCTCCAAACCCGGTAGCAAGGGCGATCTGGTCTTTACGAAGCAGCCTCTACAGCGTGAATGCTGGGCCTATACAGACATTCAGTCAGCCATTACCGATAGCCTTAGGAAAGTGTCAGTCCAGACAATGCTTCGCAAAGCGAAAAGCGAGTCTGTGTTGAAATATGGCTCCACGTTTACTGTCCGAAACTATTTTCTCTTTGAAGTCGAGGTTCAGGATATCTTGGATAAAAGCAAATGGACAAAACGCACTGCCGTAGCCGAGAAAAAGAGTTTTTATGCCAAGAACCCGCATCCTGAATGTAGAGCGACCTACACAGACTTCGATACCAGAGAGCAGATGCTGGAAAATGTGATGAAGATGAGCGGGCGAGCCAAGCCTGCTAAGAAGCTGAGGTGGCGCAGAGCGGAATTGTCTCAAGATACGATTGCCAAGCTTAGACAGGTCGGTGTTGTGGTGCAATAAGTGCAAGGGTTGACTTGCTAGAGCCGCGGGAAGCGTCTTTCCAACTCCTTGGATTGCAGGGCAGGGCAACTCAGCTTCGTTAATGCGTCATTCCTCAGGAAAATGGGCGATTCGCGATGCAAACAATTGCACGAATCGCCCTTTTTCTATAACCAACCTGCATGGGAAACGAAATTGTAAAGTCCGGCGAGTTTGAGAGCATCAACCTGCGCGAAGCGTTGGAAGAGCGATATCTAGCTTACGCCTTGTCAACGATCACACAGCGTGCGCTGCCAGATGTGCGCGACGGCCTCAAGCCGGTGCATCGCCGCATTCTCTATGCAATGCGCCAGCTCAAGATGGACCCTACGGGTGGCTTCAAGAAGTCTGCCCGTGTTGTGGGCGATGTGATTGGTAAATATCACCCGCATGGTGATACCGCTGTCTATGATGCCATGGTGCGTCTGGCGCAGGGCTTCGCCTCGCGCTACCCCATGGTGGACGGGCAGGGCAACTTCGGCAACATCGATGGCGACAGCGCCGCTGCGATGCGTTACACCGAAGCCCGCATGACCGAGGTCGCTCGCCTCATGATGCAGGGGCTTGACGAAGACGCAGTGGATTTTCGCGAGACCTATGACAACGAAGACAAAGAGCCCGTTGTCATGCCCGCGAACTTTCCCAATTTGCTGGCGAATGGTTCAAGCGGCATTGCCGTGGGCATGGCGACCTCCATTCCGCCGCATAACGTTTCCGAGCTGTGTGAAGCATCGCTTCACCTCATCAAATATCCCAATTGCACGGATGAAAAGCTGCTTGATCTGATGCCCGGGCCGGATTTCCCAACCGGCGGCATTATCGTTGAGCCCAAGGAGCATATCCTTGAAGCCTATCAGACCGGGCGCGGTGGCTTCCGTGTGCGAGCCAAATGGGAAATCGAACAGCTGAACCGCGGGGCTTGGCAGATCATTGTCACGGAAATTCCCTATCAGGTTCAGAAGTCGCGCTTGATCGAGCGGATTGCCGATCTCATCCAGAACCGCAAATTGCCCCTTTTGGTCGATGTGCGCGATGAGTCGGCTGAAGATATCCGCGTTGTGCTGGAGCCGAAAAACCGCACGGTTGATCCTGACCTGATGATGGAAGCGCTCTTCAAGCTGACGGACCTTGAAAGCCGCATCTCCCTCAACATGAACGTGCTCAATGAGCATAACGTGCCAAGGGTACTGGGCCTGCGCGAAGTGTTGCGGCAGTGGCTTGATCATCGTCGGGATGTGTTGCAGCGCCGGTCGCGTTACCGCCTTGGCAAGATCGAGCATCGCCTCGAAGTGCTCGATGGCTATCTGATTGCCTATCTCAATCTGGATGAAGTGATCCGCATCATTCGCTATGAGGATGAGCCCAAAGCCCAGCTGATGAAATCCTTCAGCCTGTCTGAAATTCAGGCCGAAGCGATCCTCAACATGCGTTTGCGTTCCTTGCGCAAACTTGAAGAAATCGAGATTCGCACCGAGCATGATAATCTCAGTAAGGAACGGGCCGAACTGATTGAGATGCTGGGTTCCGAAGAGTTGCAGTGGAAGCGCATTTCTAAAGAGATCCGCGAGATCTATAAGATCTTCGGGCCGGATACCGAGCTGGGGCGTCGTCGCTCGCAGTTTGGCGAAGCCAGTGAGCGTGATATCGAAGATATCAATCTGGCCATGGTCGAGCGAGAACCGGTTACGCTGGTTCTCTCTGAAAAAGGCTGGATCCGCGCCATGAAAGGGCATATCTCCGATCTCAGCAGCCTTAACTTCAAGGATGGTGATAAGCTTAAATTTGCCGTTCAGGCCGAGACCACAGACAAGCTGTTGCTTATGGGCACGAATGGGCGCTTCTTCACCATGCAGGCCGACAAGTTGCCAGGTGGGCGCGGTCATGGCGAACCGATCCGCGTGATGATCGACATTGCGCCCGGCGTCGATGTGGTGGACATGTTTGTGCATGTGCCTGATCGCAAGCTGCTCGTGACGGCGACAGATGGTCGAGGATTCATCACCAAGGAAGAAAGCCTCATCGCCAACACCCGAAAGGGCAAACAGGTGCTTAATGTGAGCGCTCCGGTCGAGGCCAAGCTCTGCAAGGTTGCCAAGGGCGATCGTATTGCCGTCATCGGCGAAAACCGCAAGATGCTGATCTTCCCGCTGGAACAGTTGCCCGAAATGAACCGGGGTCGCGGTGTTATGCTTCAGCGCTACAAGGACGGCGGCATTTCAGACGTGATCACTTTCTCCGGCGAGGAAGGCCTCACATGGAAAGACAGCTCCGGACGCAGTTATCATCGGTCGCTGGATGACCTTGCCGAATGGCTCGGCGAACGCGGACAAGCCGGGCGCTTGCCGCCAAACGGCTTCCCGAGGAGCAACAAATTCGAGAATTGATGATAAACACCGGGGCTTGCTCCGGTGTTTTCATATGCGCAGGTGTCAGTGAGGCATATAGAGCGTCGTCATGATGGGCCAGTGGTCGCCGATGGGCGCTGAAAAGCGTTCGACAGATGCCGTCTTAATTGTGGCGCTGGTCAGGATATGATCAAGGCTCAGGAAGGCCGGTAGACGCAGATGCTTGATAACCGAATTGGGCGAGGGGAAGGTCGGGACGAAATGATCGCGTCTCTTCAGGCCTGCTTGTTCGGCAAAGGCATCCACACGGAAGGCCCATCCTGTTGAATTGAAATCACCAGCGATGACCTGTAGCGGCCATTGCTTTCTTTCTTCGTCGATGATGCGCGATAGGGTTGCCAGTTGCCCTTGCTTCTCGGCAAGAGGCAGCGGCCAAGCCAGATGTACGCTATAGAGCCGGAAGGCGCGCGCCCCTGCTGGATGAACCGTTGCTGCCAGAAGCTTGCCATGCATGGGGTTTCTCTGGGCTTGGGTGCCGATATCGTAGGATTTGATATCGGTGAGCTTGTGCTTTGAATAGATGGCAAGGGTGCAGATGCGCCATGACTGACAACGCGCCTGAAAGGGATAGGCCTTTTTCAGGTCTGGCTGATTACGGAAGCGCTTGGGCGCATATTCCTGCAATGCGGCAACATCGGGATTGGCCGAGAGTATCGTATCCGCCAGAGCCTGCTTGTCTCGTGTGCCCATATAGATGTTAAAGCTCATAAGCTTCAGGGGCGTCACAGAACCGTTCTCGGACAGGGCAGCGTCAGCTTGGAAAAACGACTGCCTGTGAAAATATTCCGGTAGCAAAATGATCGCTGAACAGCAGAGAATAAAGAGAACGAGCCAACGCCCGAAGCGCTTGAGAGCCAACAGGGTGCTCGGCCAGACAAAGCTCATTGCCAGCGCAATGAGCCCAAGGGTCATGATGACGAGTTGAAAATGATTGATGACATCCAGAATCGGGACGAAAGCCCCCAATAGCGCAAGGGCAGATATGATGGCCCCCGTGGCCAACCCAGCGAATATGCAGATATCCAGAATTAATCTGATGCGCCTTGGCATGCGACCCTCATGATTGTCGTGAATCACCCTCCCTAACTTTTAAGGGAAATCGTGGTTGTGGGTGAAAAACATCAAAAATGAGATTTAATCAAGGCACGTCCAGCCCTCTGTACCCAAAACTTCCAGCGGCTTGAAGCGTGTCTTGTAGGACATCTTGGCAGACTCGGCCACCCAGTAACCCAGATAGACATAGGAAAGGCCATTTTCGATGGCCTGCCGGATGTGGTCCAGAATGATGTAGGTGCCAAGGCTGCGGCGATCCATATCTGGCGCAAAGAAGCTGTAGACCATGGATGTTGCATCATCCAGCACATCGGTAAGGGTAACAGCGATAAGCTCACCATGGGTGCTGCCGGTGATTGCATGTCCCTCTACGCGGCGTCGATATTCAACGACAATCGTCTCGATGTGGGTCTCTTCTATCATGGCGATATAGTCCGCTTCGGTCATTTCCACCATGCCTCCATCATCATGGCGGGAGCGCAAATAGCGGTGGAACAGGGCATATTGTTCGGACGTTGCCAGAGCGGGTTTTACGATGCGGACAAGATCACGGTTGCGCTTGAGGATCTTTCGCTGATTCTTGGAGAATTCGAACTGGGGAACCAAAACGCGCACGGACTTGCAGGCATTGCAGTCCGCGCAAGCGGGGCGATAAGCAATCGTCTGGCTTCTGCGAAAGCCGCCTACAGACAAAAGATCATTGAGTGTCTTGGCTTCTGCACCCACGAGATAGGTAAAAATCTTCCTCTCCTGCCTATCATCAAGATAGGGACAGTCTTGTGGGGAGGTCAGATAGAATTGAGGATTCTCTAGGGCGTGTCTTGTCATTTGTTGCAATGGTTCCTTGTGAGAATCCATCAAAACAGATTTGCCACAACAAGAAAAGTACAACTGAGGTCTATAAAGGATTCACCTAAAGCCTTATAGCCCATAGTACCACGGAGCGATGAAGGTGAAGCTCAGCCAAATGATGATCATGAGTGGAATGCCGGCCCATAGGAAATCCGCAAATCGATAGTGACCGGGGCCCATGACAAGCAAATTGGTTTGATAGCCGATAGGGGTGGCAAATGAGCAGTTTGCAGCCAGAATGACACACACGACAAAGGGCTCGACCGGAAGGCCTGTCTGGTTGGCGATGGATATTGCGATGGGGGCAAACAGCACAGCCGTTGCATTGTTTGACAGGATATTGGTCAACACGGCAACGAGCAAGAACAGGCCTGAGAGCAGCACCCAGCCGTCTTGACCCTGCATGGCGTCAACGACCGCACCGGCGATGAATTTCGCCCCTCCCGTATTCTGAAGCGCGACAGCACTGGCGAGCGATGACCCGACCAGCATATAGATCCTGCTATCAAGAGAGCGCACAGCTTGCCGCAGGTTGAGGCACTTGAAGACGATCATACAGAAGGCGCCTGTGAGGGCGGCTGTGGCTATGGGTAGCAGCCCGGATGCAGTTGCAAAGGCCGTCGCCAGAAAAATGAGGATCGCTCGGGGAGCGTAACGTCGCCGTGGCACATCGGTGCTGGAAAGCTCGATGAGCAACAGATCCTTGTTGAGGCGCAAGGCCTCCACATCGTCACGGGCTCCGCCTACGAGCAATACGTCGCCCGCTTCCAGACGAATGTCGCTCATCGCCATACGAGGCATGCGAGACCGTCTCTGGACGCCAAGCACGATACAGTTGGTTTTGGAACGGAAAGAAGCTTGCGCGATGGTCTGCCCTGACATGCGAGAGGCCGGTGGTACGATGACCTCTGCGAGCGTGACGTCTGTCTTGGGCGAGATTTCCTTCAGACTCTGATTGTCGGCCACTTTCGCCATTTTGTGTCCGCCCTTAAGGGCCGTCGTAAGGGCTTGACGGGTTGCCGCTACGACAACCGTGTCTCCCGCCTGCAGGGTGACATTGTCAAAAGGGGGCAAATGGGGCGTCTCGCCCCGCTGCACGAGCCTGACCGTCATGTCCTTGAGGTCAGGGAACATGCCTGCAACAGCCTTTTTGCCTACAAGCGCATCGCCTTCGCTCAAGGGGATCTGGGCAATGAATTGCTTGCCGGTCGTCTGGCTGAGCTGATCGGCCATGCTTTTTCTGTTTTGCAGAATGCGCGGCATGACAAGCAGTGCATAAATGGCTCCGATACTGGAAACCATCAGTCCAATTTCAGTGAAATCGAAAAAATTGAGATCAAGAACACCCGCCTTGCGCGCTGCTTCAGCGACCAGCAAGTTGGTGGATGAGCCGATAAGAGTGGTCATGCCGCCCAGAATCGAAATGAAAGACAAGGGCATGAGTACTTTGGAAGACGACAGGCGCAAGTTGCCAGCCACAACAGTCATGATGGGAATGAACATCACAACCACTGGCGTGTTATTGATAAAGGCGCTGATGAATGCTGCCGAAATATAGACGCCGACAAAGGCGATATATCGATGCCGCTTGGCCAGTTTGGTTATGTGCTGAGCCGGTTTGTCCAGAGCGTCCGTTTGGAACAAGCCCTGGCCAATGATCAGAAGTGCAAGAACTGCTATAAGCGCCGGGTTGGCAAATCCTGCCAGAAGATCGTCGAGGGAAACCAGATCTGAAGCTTCGCTGGTGGCTGGCAATCCGACAAAAACCAGCATCAAAAGCAGCAGTGAGCCTAAAGCTGTAATTTCAATCGCAAAATATTCGAGACTGTATGAAACAATCGAGAAAAGAATAACGGCAAACGTGAGCCACATTTGCACTTCAGCAGTTAGGTACATAAGTAAGACAGTCCTTACCAGCCTGACATAGAGCGCAGACGGTGTCTCCCAAGAAAACGCATGACCAAATAAATTATAGATTTGGAAGGACCAAAAGCGGCCTTCAGGGCATAAGAAAATCAGATTATTGACCTATTTGCAAAGGCAATCTGCTGATATCCGTATGGAATTAGACACAAAGATCACTGTAGAGCCGAAAACCAAGTTTCAAATGGCAAATGCCCGCGAAATGCGGGCACCTGGCGTAAAATTTATTTCTAAAACGGCTACTTAACGCAAAGATTCTAGCTCCCGAAGCGCGTCGCGGTCCATGATCATGGTGCCGAGAATCATGTCATGCAGCAGTTGCTTGCGACGGGTGAAGAGGCCTACGATAATGATCAAAGGCGTCAGGATGGTGTTGCCAAACCAGAATAGCAGACTGTGCATGATGGCCAGCAGCGCATAGGGTTTGGCACCATACCACAGCCGCATCTCAAGACCCATAACACGCATGCCCGGCGTAGCGGCTTTATAGCCTCCCAGTGTCAAACCGATATAAGGCAGGGCAACAATGGGGAGTAAAGCCGCATAAAGCAGCCATCCAAGCCCGAAAGTGATAACGCCCACCACGGCAATCACCAGCGACGCCGCGATCATCAGAAGCATGATCAGGAAGGAGTCGATGAGAAAGGCCAGAATGCGGCGAGAGAGAATGCCGTCAAATAGGGCTGGATGCATGTCCGGGTTGAATGCATTCCTGCGTTCCGCGTTTGGATCATAAGCCACATTGGCGTTGTTCATCGAAAAGAGGATCCTTTCTGGTCCTGTCTGTTTGCCCGCATCGGGCGGGTCGCGCAATTGATATAGATGAAGTGCGTATCTTGAGAGGACTTTTCAAGGATATTTCGGCTTTAAGGCAGAAAATATAGTGAAAAACGGCTCTTGAAAATTGAACCTCAGTGACCGTGTAAGAAAATCTGAGGCTAATCGATTGCTGCTTACTGCATCGGCGCAGGATTATTTGTAATGACCGTATGGATATTTGCGCAAAAGTTCTGCCCGATACAGAACCAAATAAAAGCGGGCATATCATGCTCGTTGATATACCCGCTTTATTTGTCAGTCACCTTGAAGTCAGGATGCAGCTCGCAAGGAGCCATTCTGTTCCAGTGTCGCCACAAGTCGTGAGATGCTGTCAATCACGTCGGCGCTGGCTTTTTCCAGATCACGCAAAAGGCTGAACCCTTCATCCTTGTTGCCTTCTGCGCAAGCCTTGACGATTTGGATCGCCACGTCATGAACTTTTTTGTGCGGGGCCTCTAGAGCGGTGAAGGCCGGGAGACGTCGGATTTCCGGATCGTTGATGCCGTCATACCATTGCCCTAGGCGGCAGCCGTGGTGATCGGCCAGTTTGGCCGTTTTGGCATTTTCATGACCGGTGAGGATATTGACGATGCGCTTGGTGAACAGCACATGATCGATTTTGGCCATCTCGCAAAGGGATAAGGCATCGCCGTCCTGGAACAGTTTGCTGGCATTCTCGGCGAAATGGTCGTTGCTGTTCTGGAGGGTATCCGACATGCCGACGAGCATTTTTTCATTCTCGGCATTCAGTTCGGCCACGCCTGCGACCGATTCAGAAATTTCCTGCGTTGCAACGGTCTGCTGTTGGATGATCTGGGAGACTTCCTGCATGTTGCGGTTGACTTCGCCCACTTGTGAACCGATTTGCTCCATTAGCTGGTTCGCGTCCTGAATGGCGTTTTCACCATCACCGATTGCCTCTCGAGAGGTTGAAACGGCGGTTTGAATGGTGCGCATGCCGCCGCTGAGCGCATTGATGCGGTTGGTGATGTCTTCCGTTGCCTTGGTCGTTTGTCCGGCCAGCGCCTTGACCTCATTGGCAACCACGGCAAAGCCTTTGCCAGCTTCGCCCGCTCGAGCGGCTTCTATTGTGGCGTTGAGCGCCAGCAGATTGGTCTGGTTGGCAATCTTGTCGATGACTGTAAGGAACGAGCCGATCTGTTCAGAGGCTTGAACAAGATCATTGAGGCTCGTCTCCGTTTGCGATGAAGCGGTTGCAATGTTGGTCATGGCCGAGGATACGGCCTGCATTGTGGCAAGCCCCTGAGTGACCGTTTGATGGGTCTCTTTGGCGCCATCTGCCGTTAGATCCGATGTTTCGGAGATCTGGCCGATTGAACCTGCCAACTCGGAGACAGCAGCCGAGATCGCCTGCACATTGCTCGTCGCGGTGTGGGTGTTGCGCGTGAGAATGGCCATGTCAGCGCAGATTTCATTGATTTCGACCGCAGCATTGGATAGGGCGCGCAAGTTGCCCTGATGGCAGGCGCTGTCGCCCAGAGAGACCGAACCCTCTGTTCCACCAAGAGCAGATAAGGTGCCTATCATATCGGAAAAGACGAGAGCGATAACTTTTTGCATCTCACCAATCTGTGCTTTGCTGCCGCCTCTATGGGATTTGGCAATGGAAGGCACCAACTCAATGAGTGATCTGGCATAGAGAGCCATGACAGCATGTGCGCTTACGCCTGAAGCCTTGAGTGCCGCGCCGTTCTCTTTGCTGTTGCGCACAATCTCAGAGGGGCTAGAAGCCTTCAGTATTCTGGAAAGGTGTGAGGGTTGGCCCAACGTTGCTGTTGTCTGGCTACCGGTTGAAGACGGGAAAATGCGCGCCAAATCCGTTTGCTGATCAATGCAAGAACGAATTGTCTTGGACACAGAAGGAAGGTCTTTCTCCAGCTTCGGGGAAACCGCTTGAATGCCGTTGCTTGCGGTTCCTGCGGCGATAAAGGAGAAGATTTGATCCAGCTCTGAAAGGTTATTTTGTTGGCTATGCTGTGACATCGGTCTCAAGGTTCTTCTAGTTAAAAGGACACTTGAGAAAATTATCAATGCGGATGCACTTGAAAATGGTTAACAAAATAATTCAAGGCGCCAAATAAACCTGTAATCACAAGAAAATTTTCTGCACCTTCACGTAAAATTACGTGCTTTTTCAGGAAAATTTTAGTCAGAAATGTCCGGTTTGTTGAGATGTTCAACACTGTGTCCGGCTGATTCGATGGCCATAATAATCTCGCTGGCGTGCGCCGCATCGCGAGTTTCGATCGTAATATCGATTGATGCACCCTTGACTGGGACATTCAGGAATGTGCGGTGATGATCAACTTCCAGAATATTGCCACCAAGGTCTCCGATTATCTTGGAAAGCTCCGCGAGAATACCGGGGCGATCCGGAATGGTGATCCGCAGACCGACGATTTGCTGCTTTCTGCCAAGCTGGCGCACGATAATCGAGGATAGCAGGCGAGGGTCGATATTACCGCCCCCCAGAACCAGACCGACTTTCTTGTCCTTGAAGCGGGCCGGCTCGGCGATAACGGCCGCCAACGGCACGGCTCCGGCGCCTTCTGCCATCGTCTTGAGATAGGTGGCATAGGCATTGATTGCGCGCTCGATATCGCGTTCTGTAACCAATATGATGTCGTCCAGAAGCTCTGAGGCGATTTCGGCGGTCAATTTGCCAGCTTTCTTGACGGCGATACCCTCGGCTAAAGACTGTCCCCCGCAGAACAGATCCTTGTGCTTGAGCTCATTATACATGGTTGGATAGAGTTCACTCTCAACCCCGATTACTTCGATCTGCGGGTTGATGCTCTTGGCGGCAATGGCTATGCCGGAAATCATGCCACCTCCGCCGATGGGCACGATCAATGTATCGAGATCTGGCACGTCGGCGAGCATTTCCAGCGCTATGGTTCCCTGTCCTGCTATGATCTTATAGTCATCATAGGGGTGAACGAAGGTGAGACCTCTGTTCTTGGCAAGGCGCATGGCCGCGTCCCCGGCTTCGGCGACGGTTTCCCCCTCCAGAACAACTTCAGCACCAAAGCCCTTGGTTGCTGCAACTTTTACAAAAGGCGTGAATTCCGGCATCACGATGAGGGAGGGAATACCAAGCCGGGTGGCATGAAGCGCCACGGCCTGTGCATGGTTGCCTGCTGACATGGCAATGACACCGTGTTTGCGCTCTTCATCGCTCAGAGATAGCAGCTTGTTGAGTGCGCCTCGTTCCTTGAAGGCGTTGGTCACCTGCATATTATCATATTTGACATAGATGTTTGCGCCCAGGATATCGGAAAGCTGTTTGGCGGGCAGCGTCGGAGTGCGCAGAACCGCGCCCTTAATCTTGTCAGCAGCCTGCATGATGTCCGAGAGAGTAGGGCGGTTTGAGACGGAAGAACGATCAGACATCACATGGGCTCGCTTTGGTAGGAAAAGGTTCACAGACAATGCCTTAACATCGCTTCGCATTCAAATGGTTTTGAGCAACCTATAGCGAAGGTGGTATTTAGATTGGAAAACCGGTTTGGATTATGACCGGCAATTGTCGATCCCCGCCTTTTTTCGTTGATGAAGGGATAAAGAACTGTTTTGGCCTTTTTCCATGCGTTAGGTTCAAACGAAAGCTGAAAGCCATAGAAGACGGCTCAAAACAAGGTCTGCTTTTATTTTGCTGAAGGCCTAAGATGAGTGAGAATAGTGAAGGAATGGTCGAGTGTCAGAAATTGTCTATCAGACATTGAAGGCTGAAAAGCTCAATGAAACCCTTGATGATCTGGCCACTATCCTGCATGGGTGCGTTCAAAATGGCGCCAGTGTCAGCTTCATTCATCCATTTAGCGAAGAAGATGCACGCAGCTTTTGGCTTAAAGATGTCTTCCCGAAGGTGGAAAAGGGCGAAACCATCTTGTTGGTTGCGCGGGCTGATGATCGTCTTGTCGGAACCGTCCAACTGCAGACGAACCTGCCGCCCAACCAGGCGCATCGATGTGAGGTGGCCAAGCTGTTGGTGCATCCCGACTATCGCAAAAGGGGAATCGCCACGACTTTGATGGAAAATCTGGAAGAAGAGGCGAAGGCTTTAGGCAAGAGTCTCATCACGCTCGACACCCGTTCGGGTGATCAGGCTGAACCGCTCTATATTCTTCTTGATTACAAGATCGCTGGACGCATCCCCAATTTCGCCAGAGCAGCGGATTGTGATCGTCTGGATTCCACGACCTATATGTACAAGATCCTCGATCAGACCGACCTGTAAGGCCGGTCTGATATGAAAGAGATCAGGGCGGAGCTTAACCTTTAAGGGCTTCAGCGATCTTTGGTGCGAAATAAGTCAAAATGCCATCAGCACCTGCGCGTTTGAAGGCCAGAAGGCTTTCCCACATGACGCGTTCCTGATCAAGCCAGCCATTCTGACCCGCCGCGCAGAGCATCGCATATTCGCCTGATACCTGATAGGCGAAGGTCGGCATGGAGTACGCGTCTTTCAAGCGACGCAAAACGTCCAGATAGGGCATGCCGGGTTTGACCATTAGCATGTCTGCGCCTTCATTAATGTCCATCTGGGCTTCGATCAGGGCTTCGTCTGTATTGGAGGGGTCCATCTGATAAGTCTGCTTATCGCCCTTCAGGGTCGAGTTGGCCCCAACAGCTTCGCGGAACGGGCCGTAGAAGGCCGAGGCATATTTGGCCGTGTAAGCCATAATCTGCGTATGCGTAAACCCTTGATGGTCCAGAACGGCACGAATGGCACCAATCCGCCCATCCATCATGTCAGAAGGACCGATGATGTCCGATCCAGCGTCGGCCTGCACGAGAGCCTGACGGGTCAGTTGCTCTACGGTTTCGTCATTGAGGATGATGCCATCGCGCAGCAAGCCATCATGGCCATGACTTGTGTAAGGGTCGAGCGCCACATCGGTCATCAGGCCAACGTCCGGCACTTCCTTCTTGATCGCTCTGAGGGCTCGGCAGATGAGATTGTCTTCATTGAGCGCTTCACTGCCTTCTTCATCGCGCAGATCCGGATTGGTATAGGGGAAAAGTGCCATCACGGGAATGCCCAGGGTGGCCGCTTTTTCAGCAGCTCGCACAGCGTTGTCGACGCTCAGGCGGTCCACGCCGGGCATAGCACCAATCGGTTGGACTTCATTCTCGCCATCCATCACGAAGATAGGCCAGATGAGATCATTGACGGTCAGGGCATTTTCGCGGACTAGGCGACGGGACCAATCGCTGCTGCGATTCCTGCGCATACGACGCCCTCCAGTGATGTCGCTGACATCAAACATGGAAGAGAGAGGCGTGTCCATGGTGGGGTTGGAAGAGCTTGTCATATCACTTTTAGTCCTTGAAACTAGGTCTGCCCGTTGCGCTCCCTTTTCATTTAGGCGCTGCAAACTGAAAGCTGTTATGGGAATGGCCCAATGGTAATCATTCTGTACGCAGAACAAAACTGACCAATTGTTAATGATGGGTGCCCTGTTGAAACCATGCGGCTCGGTGCGCAAGTCTCATATGCTTCTGTTGGTCTTACTTGATCACCCAATTGGGAGGCTATATTGAAAAGACATGTAAAATTGCTTTTGTCGGTGCGCATCTAGCACAGCGCGCCAGTTAAGCAACCAAGACACAAAGCGAACAGGCAAGATCATGGAAGACATACTCTTTGAAAAACGCGGATGCGTGGGGCTTGTAACCCTTAATAGGCCAAAAGCACTCAATGCTCTCACCATCGACATGATCAACGCGCTATCAGAGCAGCTCAAGCAGTGGGAGAGTGATGAGGGTGTCAAGGCTGTCGTCCTCACATCTGCCAGTGAGCGCGCTTTTTCGGCCGGGGCCGATATTCGGTTTATCTATCAGAACCGCGCCAACCCGCCTTACGATTTCTTCAGAGTAGAATATCTGATGAATTGCGCGATGTTCCGCTATCCAAAGCCCTATATTTCACTGGTTGATGGTATCGTGATGGGGGGAGGTGTCGGTCTATCCTTCCACGGACGCTATATAGCGGCGGGCAGCAAGACCCTCTTTGCCATGCCCGAAACGGGAATCGGCTTCTTCCCCGATGTTGGCGGAGCGTATTTCCTTCCACGCATGCCCCGTAATGTGGGTATTTATTGCGGCATGACTGGGGCGCGGTTGGGACAGGCGGACTGTTTGAAGTTTGGCCTGGTGACCCACGCAGTCGAACCGGATCAATTTGCATCTATTCTGGAAGAGATTTCCAACGGTGCCGATCCGGAAGTCACCTTGACCAACCACGCAGGGGATGCCCAAGGACAGGGGCTTGAAGAAGAAAAGCTGGTTGTGATTGAAGACGCCTTTTCTGGTGACTCGGTTTCAGAGATCATTGCCAAGCTAAACGCCAATCCACATCCCTTCGCGAAAGAAACTCTCGATTTGATGCTCTCCCGTTCCCCCATGTCGGTGCATGTTGCCTTTGAACAAATGCGCCGTGGAGCGACCTTGAGTTTTGAAGATTGCATGGCATTGGAATATCGAATCCTTAAACGCATCCTCAAGGACAATGATTTTTATGAAGGCGTACGGGCCGCAATTGTCGACAAGGATGGCGCTCCCAAATGGGATCCTGCGTCCTTTGACGATGTTTCAACGGAAAAAGTGCAGTCCTATTTCTTGCCTCTTGATCAAGATCTCGAATTGTTCAATGGCTCATAAGAGCCTATGATTTGCTCATCTTGCCCAACGGTGCTCGCGCTATAACACATCATGGGTAGACACCATTCACGCGGGGGCGATCATGTTTCCGCATATGCAAAGACTGAATAGAAACTGCCATGACACTCAGACTGACTGATGTTTCCCCAAAATACTGGGGTGAAAATTTGCCCTATTGGCTGATTGTGCTGGCCCGCGTGGGGAGCATCGCTTTGATGTTGAGCGGCTTATTCTATTGGGTAGACATTTTGGGTGTGTTTGGCGAGAGCGGGCTTCAGAGGGGAACATGGCTGGCGCCGGTTGGGCGGGTCATTCTGGCCTGCTCTTTCCTTATTGCCTCTGTGGGCGTGTGGCAATTGACATTCTGGGGTGTGGTTATGTGGGTTCTAAGCGCTGTGACCCAAGCCCTGGCTATCCTGTTTATCGAGGACTTTACCCTCTATTCCGGTGTTATTACCATTATGAACATCATCGGCTTGATCGCGCTGTCTATTTGCTGTGGCTGGCTGGTATATCGTTCTTCAAGACAGCAGGAAAGCTGAAGCCTTTTCTCGAGCATGCGCATTTGGGCTACTGGACGTCAATGCGGCATGAGGCCGGGGCTGTGACTATGAGGTCTGAGCGACCCCGTAGCGGCCGTTGTTGGAGGGTGTGATCTATCTGGGAAAGGTTCTGTTAGTAAATTTGTAAATGAACTGTGAAGAAAAAACGTATTCTTATGTTTTGAGGTTATGCGAGGCAGGGCTGTAAAGTAAAGATAGGGTGTCTGTCGAGTGTTTAACTAAAATAATAACCTGTTATTTACCACGGATGCAGAACTAGACGCAAATTATGTAGAATTAGCGCGATTAGGGCTTTGTTAAGGCTGTTGCTTAAGCAGATTTTATTTAGCGACGGCTACTGTGAGTTCAAAGACGGACAAACCGTCACTCAAGTTAAAACAAAAACGAGGCTCAAACACATGATTACGTCACAACGCGCAGTGGAAACAGTTGGTGAAGCTGAGGGCGACGTAGAGCTTAAACCACTCTACATGGACGCACTCAGGCTCGTAGAGCGCCTGCACCGCAGACTCCTGGATGTTATCAAGGATGAATTTGAACGTCGCGGCAGAACCGATGTTAACAGCGTTCAGGCTTTGCTTTTGTTCAATATCGGTGATTCTGAAGTGACTGCCGGAGAATTGCGTTCGCGCGGCTACTATCAGGGCTCAAACGTCTCATACAATCTGAAAAAACTGGTTGATATGGGATATGTCAATCACGAGCGCTCCCGCGTTGACCGTCGCTCCGTCCGTATCTCCCTATCGGATAAAGGTTTGGAAGTGCGTCAGATTGTGAGCGAGCTATATGAACGTCACATCGCGACGATCGAGCAGGTCGGTGGCATTGCAACAGAAGACTTCGCTCTTCTAAATAAGTCCCTGCAGCGTCTGGAACGCTTCTGGACCGACCAGATTCTCTATCGTCTTTAACCGGATTGCCCTGCCACGCCGTCCCGTAAGAAGCGGCAGAATAGGGCGATTGCAGTGAGCCTTGAGTGCACTGTTCCTTCTGAAACGATGGCCAATACGAGCGAAAGCGACATACTCAGCTCGTCTCAAAGATGTTCATAGTCTGACCAACATCAGTTTCCCTCGCAAGGTTTGTCCTTGCGAGGCTTTTTGGTTTATGCAGTCTGGCATAGCTGCAACAGTTTTCTAAAACGTGCTCATCACATCCAGAATTTGCCACATTCTATTGCCAAATGCTTAGACGCAGCCAACAAGTATTCATTAAGAATGCGGTAATAAGTGTTCCGCAACCTGCTTTAAGGTCTTCAAACCGGCGAGGCGGACCTCTAGACTGTCATAAATTGGGAAGATATTCCTGTTTGATATGATTCTGAATGGCCTAACCAATTCGGGCCGCACTATAATTGAATATGTGATATATCCTGTTGGCACAGGTAAATTCTGCAAAAATATTGGCGAAAGTGACCATGAAAAATTCAAAACCTGGATGTAATGAAATCGTGACTAAGCAAAAGATCAATCGCCGCACATTCTTGACTTCCGGGTCTCAGATGGTTGCAGCTTTTGCGACAGCCCTTTCTACTCCGGCTTTTGCACAAGCGGTAAACCCGATCGATGAGGTGCTTAATCAGAGCCCGGTCGAGTGGGGGGATCGCTTCGATACTCCGGGCCAGACGGTTGCTGCCGTCCGCACCGCAGAGCCAACCCTTTCGCCATCAACCGTATCCAACATCGAAAATGCGATGCAAATTTACTATGGCATCGTGCAGCGGGGCGGCTGGCCGATTGTGCCAGATGATCAGGTGCTGCGCCTTGGTCACAAGTCGCCCGCCGTGGTTATCTTGCGTGAACGGCTAAATATGTCCGGTGATTTGGTGCAGAATATTGGCGTCAACGATGTCTTCGATTCCTACGTCGATGCTGCTGTCCGTCGTTTCCAGTCGCGCCATGGCATCCACCCCGATGGGGTCATCGGCAAGGACACCTTCGCTGCCATGAATGTGCCGGTGCAGGTGCGTTTGCGTCAGTTGGAGACAAACCTTGTGCGTGTGCGTTCGATGTCTGGTTTCCTAGGCAAGCGCTATGTCATGGTGAATATTCCTGCCGCAGAAATTGAAACCGTTGAAGATGGTCTGGTGCATTCCCGCCATACCGCTGTCGTTGGCAAGATTGATCGTCAGACGCCAGTTCTCAAAAGTACTATCCATGAAATCAACTTCAACCCCTATTGGCATGTTCCTGCAAGTATCATCCGCAAGGATTTGATCCCGAAAATGCTCAAGGATCCCAATTATTTGCGGGATAACAAAATTCATATTCGCGATTTGAAAAACAATGTCGAGCTCGATGCATCTCAGGTGGACTGGACGACCGATGAAGCACTGAACTATCAGTTCAGACAGGAGCCGGGCGCCAAAAACTCGATGGGGTCGATCAAGATCAACTTCCACAACAAATATGCGGTTTATCTGCACGATACGCCATCCAAAACCCTGTTTGGTAACAGCTACCGGTTCCATTCTTCAGGTTGCGTGCGCGTTCAGAACGTGCGTGAATTTGTTGTTTGGGTGCTTGAGGATACGCCTGGTTGGGATCGGTTTGCCATTGATGAAGTGATCCGCTCGGGCGAGCGCGAAGACGTAAAGGTACGCGGTAAAGTGCCAATCTACATGACCTACATCACAGCGTGGGCCACCAGCGAGGGCATGGTCCATTTCCGTGAAGACATTTACGATCGTGACGGACTGAGTGCCATGGCACCGGCCAGTACATCTGTTCAGGGGTAATCCTATATGAGCCAGCCCAAACCCGGTGAAATCTATATCGAATTTACGGCGATAGGACAGCAGGTAAAGGCTGTGGCTGTCGATGCGACGACGGGTGTCGAGGTAAGTGTTTTCGGTCCGACCAGCGTTTCAAAACAGGATCTGCAGAATCTGGCAGTCCGCAAGTTGAAGCGCAGGCTCGAGCAACTGGGCAACGGGTGAGGGGCGTTCTGCCCCTTGTGCACAAAATTCCTTTCAAGATCTACATGTAAGAGCGGCGAATCCGTCTTGGGTTTGGCTGTCGAGTGTGCTAAATCCACGGCACAAAGACTATTGTGGCGCAATTTGGTGTACATGGTGTTGCCGAAATGCGCACAATGTTGTGGCCTTCAGTCAAATAATAAAGGCAGACTCAAAGGGGCATTTGTGATAGCAAATTGCCTCTAGTTCTGATCTATGATCGCCCAACAAACGCGAAGGGGTATTGTTCCATGTCAGCAAACGAAGGTGCCAATTCGGGAGCGATTTTCCCAGAATTCTTCACCCGCGATCTCGAAAATTCCGACCCGGCAGTTGCCGCTGCAATTGAAAGCGAGCTTGGTCGTCAAAAGCACGAGATCGAATTGATCGCTTCTGAGAATATCGTGTCCAAAGCAGTCCTGCAGGCGCAGGGCTCTGTCATGACAAACAAATATGCAGAAGGTTATTCGGGTCGTCGTTACTATGGTGGTTGCCAGCATGTTGACGTGGCTGAGAACCTTGCGATCGAACGTGTAACCAAACTGTTTGGTTGCGAGTTCGCCAACGTACAGCCCAATTCCGGCTCGCAGGCCAACCAGGCTGCCTTCATGGCGCTCATCAAACCGGGCGACACCATCCTGGGTATGAGCCTTGATGCCGGTGGTCACCTGACCCACGGTGCCAAGCCGAACCAGTCTGGTAAATGGTTCAATTCTATCCAGTATGGCGTACGCAAGCAGGACGGTCGTATCGACTTTGACCAGATCGAAGAACTGGCAAAAGAGCATCAGCCAAAACTGATCATCGCCGGTGGGTCTGCCTATAGCCGCGAATTCGACTTCAAGAAATTCCGTGAAATCGCTGATTCCGTTGGCGCATATCTCATGGTGGACATGGCCCACTTCGCTGGACTGGTCGCTGCTGGCTTGCACGAGAACCCGTTCCCGCATGCTGATATCGTGACCTCCACGACCCATAAAACCCTGCGCGGTCCGCGCGGTGGCCTGATCCTGACCAACGATGCCGACATCGCCAAGAAGGTCAATTCGGCTGTCTTCCCGGGTCTGCAGGGTGGTCCTTTGATGCATGTGATTGCTGCTAAGGCCGTTGCCTTCGGTGAAGCGCTCACCGATGACTTCAAGGTCTATGCCAAGGCTGTCAAAGACAATGCGCAGGCCCTTGCCGACACCCTTTATGAAGGTGGTGTTGAACTGGCCGCAGGTGGCACGGATAACCATCTGCTGCTCGTTGACCTGCGTCCGAAGGGGCTGACCGGTAAAGTTGTTGAAGCCGCTCTTGGTCGTGCCTATATCACCTGTAATAAGAATGGCGTGCCGTTTGATCCGGAAAAACCGGCAATTACCTCCGGTATCCGTCTTGGTACACCTGCTGGTACTTCTCGTGGCTTCGGCACCGAAGAGTTCAAGGAAATCGGTAAATTGATTATCGAAGTGCTTGACGGTCTCGTTGCAAACGGAGAAGAAGGCAATAGCGCCGTAGAATCGGCTGTAAAGGAAAAGGTCATCGCGCTGACCGATCGCTTCCCGATCTACCCTGACCTTTGATCATATCGGCAGGGCAGTCTGGTAAGCCATTGGCTGCCCGCCGTGATCCCATAAAAATGTGAGGTCGAGATATGAAATGTCCCTATTGCGGTTATGAAGATACCCAGGTCAAGGATTCTCGTCCTACAGAAGACAACACGGCGATCCGCCGCCGGCGCTTTTGCCCAGGCTGCGGCGGTCGCTTCACAACCTTCGAACGCATCCAGCTTCGAGAATTGTCCGTGGTCAAACGCACAGGCCGCAAAGTCCCCTTTGATCGTGACAAGCTGATGCGCTCTGTTCAGGTTTCTCTGCGCAAACGTCCCGTAGAAGACGAGAAAGTCGAACGCATGGTCTCGGGTATCGTGCGACAGCTTGAAAGCGCGGGCGACGCAGAAGTCCCTGCCGAACATATTGGCAATCTGGTGATGGAAGGCCTCAAGGGGCTGGACGAAATTGCTTATATCCGCTTTGCTTCCGTCTACAAGAATTTCCGTGAAGCAAAAGATTTTTCTGATATGTTGACCGAAATGTCGTCCGCCCGCCCCGAGGATGACGATCTCTCCGAGTAGCAGTACAACGGGAAGACGCGGTCTGGATCGTTTGTGCAACCTCAAACCGATCGGTCTTGTATGATTACTTACGCTCGCAATTTTTCTGACGAACAGCTCATGGATCTCGCATTGCGCCTCGGGCGCCGCGGTGCCGGGGCCACTGCTGAAAACCCGGCTGTCGGTTGTGTGATTGCTCGCAATATTTCCGGGCGGATGGAAATCGTCGGGCGAGGGTGGACACAAGAGGGGGGGCGTCCTCATGCGGAGCGCGTGGCTTTGGCCGAGGCCGGAGCGCGCGCAAGGGAGGCCACGGTCTATGTCACTCTGGAGCCATGTTCCCATACAGGTAAAACCGGCCCCTGTTCAGATGCTCTGATTGAGGCTGGAATCGCACGCGTGGTCTGTGCTCATCCTGATCCCGATAGTCGCGTCGCAGGACGCGGGTTTAAGAGGCTTCGCGATGCAGGGGTCGCCGTAGATGTGGGGCTCTTGCAAAAGCGAGCCCGTCGTGATCTTTGCGGCTTCCTCTCTCGCAATGAGCGCCAAAGGCCCTGGTTGCAGGTCAAAATGGCCTTTTCTCCAGATGGCATGATCGGCATCAAGGGGCAAGGGAACTATCCTGTTACAGGAGCGCTGGCCAAATCCCGCACCTACGCTTTGCGCGCGCGGGCTGATGCAATATTGGTCGGCTGCGATACAGTGCTGATTGACGACCCCGCCTTAACGGTGCGTCTGCCGGGGCTGGAGGCGCGGTCCCCTGTGCGCGTCCTTCTGGACAGCAAGGGACGTATTCCTCTTGAAACCATGCTTGTGCAAACCGCCGAAAACATACCGGTGTGGATTTTAACAACCAAGCATATGCCTGTTGAGAAAGCCGCAGCTCTCGAAGATAAGGGCTGTGATATTCTACGAGTCGATGCCACGCCGGAAGGTCATGTCGATTTGAAAATGGCCCTCGAAGCCTTGGCTAAGCGCGGCGTCAATACAGTTTTTGCCGAATGCGGCGCAAAACTTGCTGATGAAATGCTCAAGTCAGGGCTCGTCGATGAGTTCTTCCTCTACCAAGGCACTGAGAAGATCGGGTCGAATGGCCTTGAAGCGCTGCATGGTTTACCAGAAAAGGCCCTGTTATCGGCCGGTTTCATTCTGGAAGAGAATTGCAAATTGGGACTGGATAAACTGAAGAGATTTGTCCGCCCACAAAGTTTGGACGCGTTAAACGGAGATTAGTAGCTATGTTTACCGGCATTATCACGGACGTTGGCGAAGTGCTGAAGCAGGAGGCGATTCCTGCGGGACAGAGAGTGAGAATTGCGACTCATTTCGACCCAGAAACAATTGCGTTGGGCGCTTCCATCGCATGTAACGGCGTATGCCACACCGTTGTCGAGGCTGGTACTTTGGATGAAGCGCGCAACTATTTTGCAGTCGAATCCGCTCGTGAAACCCTTGATTTGACCAATGCGTCCAGCTGGACGGAAGGGGCTGCAATCAATCTGGAGCGGTCTCTGAAAATGGGAGACGAACTGGGCGGCCATCTTGTGCTCGGTCATGTTGATGGTGTGGCTGAAGTGGTAGAACGGCAAGACCATCCAGACAGCGTTTTCTTCAAGCTCAGGGCTCCGGGGCAATTGGCTCGCTTTATTCCGCCCAAAGGGTCTGTTTGCCTTGATGGCACCTCACTGACGGTTAACGATGTGGAAGGGGATGACTTCACAATCTTCCTTATTCCCCACACGCTTTCCAACACGGCATGGAAAGAGAAAACGGTAGGCGACAAAATCAATCTTGAAGTGGATATGATGGCTCGTTATGTCGCACGACTGAACGAATATACGCCATCATAGAATTCTGATATTAGATTGCTGAGTCTAGTTAGGGAGCCTGTCACGGCTCCCTTCTCGCCACATAAAGGAAACAATCATGGTCGAGAAAATCAGCATCACCACGCCAATTCTATTTTCCGATCCGCTGCCTGAAGCCGTTGATGTCGCCATCATCGGAGCGGGTGTCGTGGGTATCTTTGCAGCCCTGTATCTCGCGCGTGCCGGCAAGAAGGTGTGCGTCCTTGAAAAGGGGCGTATATCGGGCGAGCAGTCTTCCCGTAACTGGGGCTGGATACGTCAGCATGAGCGCGATGAGGCCGAAGAGCCGATCGCAATGGAGGCGCTGCGGCTCTGGAAAGACGCCGATGCCGAGGTGGATGGCGCAACCGGTTTCGTCACAACCCCGATCAACTATCTTGCCTCCAGTCAGGACGAGTTGAAGGGACTGGAAGATTGGATGTCCATTGCCGAGAAGTATGGCGTAAATTCGGTGCGTCTCAGCAGCAAAGAGGTTTCCAATATCTTTGGCGGTGTATCCAATAACCAATGGGTTGGCGGTACGTCTACGCTTGATGACGCCCGCGCTGAGCCATGGGAAGCCATACCGGCTATCGCCAAATTGGCCCATCAGGAAGGCGTAACCATCATCGAGAATTGCGCCGCGCGTTCGCTTGAGATTGAAGCGGGGCGCGTGACCGGATTGCATACCGAGCAGGGCCTTGTGAAATGTGATCATGTTGTGCTGGCAGCTGGCGCATGGTCTTTGCTGTTTGCGCGCAATCATGGGGTGAGATTTCCGCAGCTTTCGGTGAGCCTAACGGCCATGCAAACAGCACCGATGCCCAACTTCACCGAACATAACAGCGCTGACGAAGACTTTGCTCTGCGACGCCGTAAGGATGGCGGCTATACGCTTGCAGTATGCGATGGCAATGATTTCTTTATTGGTCCGGACGCCTTCAGGAATTTCTTTAAATATATTCCGCTTATGAAGGAAAGCTGGGACCACACATTCCTTAGTCCGCGCGCGCCCAAAGACTTTCCCGATGCATGGAGCACCAAGCGGACATGGTCAGCAGACCAGCAGACGCCGTTTGAGAGATGCCGTGTGTTGGAGCCCCAACCCAACATGAAATATGTCCAACGGGCCGTTTATGCCTTTGAAAACCGCTTTCCGGGTGTCGGGTCACCCCAGATCATCGATGCCTGGGCAGGCATGGTGGACGCCCTGCCAGATGTCGTTCCCTTGATCGATACGATCGAGAAACTACCCGGCCTTGTGATTGCAACAGGTTTCAGCGGCCACGGGTTTGGTTTCGGGCCGGGAGCGGCGATGATCGTCAAGGATCTGGTGCTGGGTAACAAGCCAGCTCACGACATCTCGCGTTTCCGGTTTGAGCGATTCACTGATGGGTCGCCGATGGTTCTGGGACCTGCGCTTTAGCGCTGGGCCTGCAATATCTGTCTGTTGGATTTCTGCCTTTTCAGCAATTATCGAAAAAATTTCGAGGTCAATACGATATAGGCTTGACGTATGATGCGTCTGGTCCGATGTTGGCCGGTGAATTCTGCACAAAATGCTGGACAACTGCGAGCGGACATGGTTTGACAGGCAACCCTTCGGCTTATGCCGCCCCATGCCCCAAGACTTCGGATGGAAATCATGACTAAGGAAATCCCCAATATTCTAATCATCGAGGCCCGGTTTTACGAAGATCTTGCCGATGAACTCGTCCGCGGAGCTGTAGAAGCTCTCGAGGAAGCCGGCGCGACTTACGAGCGCGTTGCAGTTCCCGGCGTATTGGAAATTCCTGCCGCTTTGTCAATGGCAATGGCCGCTGTTGAAGATGGCTATTCCGACTATGACGGGTATGTTGCTCTTGGCGTCGTGATCCGTGGTGAAACGACCCATTACGATATTGTCGCCAATGAAAGCGCTCGCGCTATCATGGAGTTGGCTGTTGAGGGCTGCGTGGCTGTCGGTAACGGCATCCAGACCGTCGAAAATGGCCAGCAGGCCTGGGCGCGTGCGCGTGTTGAAGAAAAAGATAAAGGTGGTGCTGCCGCTCGTGCTGCATTGACCATGATTGAGCTACGCGAGAAATTCGGAATAGAAGAATGAGTGAACAGGAAAAATCTGTCCGTACCGCAAACAAGCGTGGCTCTGCCAGGCTGGGGGCTGTTCAGGCCCTCTACCAGATGGATGTCGGTGGGACACCTTTGACCGAAGTTTTGCAGGAGTTCGAGCTTTACCGTCTTGGTAAGGAAGTCGATGAAGAACTCTATCTGCCAGCGGACTATGCCTATTTCAGGGATATCGTGAGTGGTGTTGTACGCGAACAGAGAACTCTGGATCCACTCATCAACAGCGCCTTGCAAAAGGGCTGGCCTTTGGCGCGCATCGATCAGACCATGCGCGCGATCCTGCGCTGTGGTCTTTATGAGGTCATGTTCCGCAAGGATGTTCCTGCACCGGTGATCCTGTCAGAATATATCGATGTGGCCAAAGCCTTCTTTGAAGGGGATGAGCCGCGCATGGTCAACGGTGTGCTTGATGCTCTGGCGCGCAATATCCGCAAGGATGAAGTCAAGGCAAAGACCTAGTAAGCATTCCGGGAGTGATCAATGGCCAATGCCGAAGGACTAGCGCGCCTTGGTGAGAGCGCGCTGATCAAACAGTATTTTGCGCCCTTGTGTCACCCGGATATGTCTTTTGGTCTCAGTGACGATGCCGCTTTTCTTAACCTCGATGCAAATCAGCAGCTTGTTCTTACCAAGGACATGCTGGTCGCAAATGTGCATTTTTTTGCCGATGACGCACCAGAGCTGATTGCCCGAAAGGCATTGCGGGTCAATTTGTCCGATCTCGCTTCGAAAGGGGCCAAACCTGTCGGATACCTGCTGGGGCTAGGGTTGCCCTCGGACTGGACGGAAGACTGGCTTGCCCGCTTTTGTGCAGGGCTTGGTGAAGACCAGCAGGCCTTTGATTTTCCGCTGATTGGCGGGGATACGGTCAAGAGCCCTGAACGGCTGACTCTTTCCATCACCGCTTTTGGCGAAGTGCCCAAGGGGCGCACCATCTTGCGCCGCAATGCCAAGCCTGATGAGGATGTCTATGTCACCGGCACGATAGGGGATAGCGCTCTGGGGTTGTTGCTGCGCCGCGAGCCTGAGGACTATCCTGAAATCGGTGAAGAGGACAAGGCAGTTCTCATCAATCGCTTCCTACTGCCCCAACCACGCTTGCAATGTCACGCCCTGATAGCCCAGTTCGCCACGGCATCCATGGATATCTCCGACGGCCTGATGGGGGATGCGGCAAAAATGGCTACTGCAGCGGACTGCGCGTTGCATCTGGATGCTGCTGCCGTGCCTCTCTCTGCCTCCGCCAGAGCGATGCTGGATGTGACCTCAGCTTCCAGAGATGTAGCCCTGACGGGCGGCGATGATTATGAGCTTCTCTTTTGCGCGCGCCCTCAAGATCGAGAGGCCATAGGGCAGGTGGCTTCTGCGCTGGAAATGCCCGTTACCCGAATTGGCAGAGTTGCAGAAGGGAAGGGCGTGTGCTTGCTCGATGAGAGTGGTCATGAAATGCCTCTCTCCAAAGGCGCCTCCTACGAGCATTTCTAAGGCAGATTCTATAAACACCCAAACCGCATAAAGGCAAAAGAGAAGGCCTGACCTTTTTGAGGCCAGACCCTTTGAACCAATGCCTTGCGGAAAAGTGCGTTCCTATTCGCCGATACCAGCGCCAATGCCTTCAACAAGACGGCTGAGGAACTTGGTATCCTTGCCACCCGTTGGCGTGACCTGACGGGAGAAGTCAAACAGCTTGCCATCTTTCAGGCCATAGCGAGCCGTGCGGGCAACGCGCTGCTCATCATCGAAATAGACGGCGACCACAGTCTGGTCGACAGGGCGCGAACGCATGAAGGCGACAGGTTGCTTGCGCGTCTGGGAAATATAATAGAACACCTCACCGCCGAAATCAGCTGTCGTGGAGGGGGTGCCCAAGGTCAGCAGAACCTGTTCACGGCTGGCGCCTTCAGCAATCTGATCAAGAGTATAATCAGAAGGAACAAAGCCGTGGATGGATGTCGTTTCGGTAAAGCAACCTGATAGCAGGACCGTGCAGAGGCAAGCAGCCATTCCTGCTGCTCTTGCCGGAGAAAGCAGGGTCTTAACCAGATGAGTGTTGCGGCCATTTGAAACTGGACGATCATTGCGCATTGAAGGTGCTACTCCTCGTAATAATTGGTCCACACACAGCTGCAGGCGTGATCACCCGCGCGGCATCAGAAGAACCTAATCGAGATACATTTCAAACCACACGAAAGTATCTCTGCCTTTTCAACCATATTTCCTTTAGTCGGTATCTCGTTTACACAAAAAATGCAATCATTGTGAAATGCTCAAGGGTGATTTAAAGCATTGTGCAAACAGTCTGTCCGCTCTTTTGGCCGGATAACTTGTCTGCCCTTATAGAATGCTTCATTTCGCCTATCGCAAAACCGCCAACGGAAATGACCCGATGATCTTCAACCTGTTCAAAAGCAAAGCCCAAAAGAGAGAAGAAATCGCCGATGATCTTTATCGGCAAATCGTGGCGGCGGCGAGGCAGCCAGAATTCTATCTCAGCTATGCTGTCGAGGATTCCGTCACAGGCCGGTTTGAAATGATCGTTTTGCACGCCTATGTGTTTTTCTATCGCATGAAAAGCGAAACAGCAGAGAATAGGGAGCTGTCACAGGCTGTTTTTGGGCGTTTCTTCCAGGATATGGATGATTCCCTGAGGGAGCAGGGGGTAGGCGACCTTTCCGTGCCCAAAAAGATCAAGAAAATGGCCCAGTCTTTCTATGGGCATGCTGAAGCCTATGACAAGGCACGAGAGCAGGGTGTGGACGCCCTTGCAATTGCTCTCTCACGCAACATATACGGTGAAGAAAGCAAGCCTTGCCCAGAAGCTGCCGGATTGGCCCGTTATATCCTTGCCTGCGATGAAAAATTAAAATTGCAGTCCATGGAAGATTTCAGTAAAGGTGAGCTGAATTTTCCCGAAATCGGGCCATTTCAAGCGCACTGACCAGTCAGTTTGCAAAGGGCTTTGTTTCGGAGCTGGACGAAGCGTGTCGCAAATACTGGCCACTCGACCCATGTTTTTTGGCGATCGCTCACTGCACATTCAATCGAACGCATGATCGCGCGTTCGAACACAAAGAAGAAAACGCCATTATGTCGAATAAATCCACCGATCCTGTGCTGGCCCCGCGCGCACCAGTGATATCTTTGCCAATAAATGTAGCTCGCTTGAAAAGCCTTGGCGAAATGGTCAAGGGATCCGCCGACGCAGAAGCCCTCAATGAATTGCGCGACCGACTCGGTATTCTGGCCGTGAATGCCTTTTCCGTTGAAGCAAAGGTTTCGCCATGGAAAAAGCGCGGTGTGCAGATCGACGGGTACGTGCGCGGAGAGGTCGAGCAGTCCTGTGTCGTGACTCTGGCGCCTGTCGTGGAGCAGATCGACGAACCTTTCAGAATCACACTCGTTCCCAAAGGCTCGGAATTTGCCAAACGCGCGATTGAAAATGCCACAATGAGCGAAATGGTGATTGATCCGGAAGGGGAAGACCCGCCAGAAGAGTTCGAAGGAGAGGAAATCGACGTCGGCGAATATGCCGAGGAGTTTTTTGCTCTGAGTCTTGACGACTATCCTCGTGCGCCCGGTGTCGAATTTTCCGGGCATATAGAGGACAAAGCCGCCTTTGATGGATCTGAAAACCCCTTCGCTGCTCTGGCTGTTCTCAAAGAACCTAAGCCAAAAGACGAGTAGAGCGGGCTTGATGGGGGCAATTTCCAAATAATGCGGTTGTTTCTTGGCAGAATTTGGATATTGTCCCAACAACAATAATAGTCGAGCCAAACTTTGCAGTCGCTTATGGGGCTGGACCAAATCCGGTCACAAATTAACAGGCTGGATGAATAAGAAGGCGGGATAGAGATATCTGTAATGTCTGAAGTCATTAACATTTCGCTGGATGTCATGGGCGGGGACAATGGTCCTGCTGTCATCCTTGAAGGTGCAGACCTTGCATTGGTACGTCATCCTGACGTGCGCTATCATCTTTATGGTGATCAGGAAATCATGGAAAGTTTGCTGGATGATTATCCTCGCGTAAAGCAAGCAAGCACACTGCATCATTGTGAAGTCGTTATTCAGATGGACGAACGCCCCAGTCAGGCTTTGCGCCGCGGACGTGGCAAATCCAGCATGTGGCGGTCAATCGAGGCCGCGCGGGATAACCAGTCTCAGGTTTGCATTTCTGCCGGCAACACCGGTGCTCTGATGGCAATGTCCAAATTCTGTCTGCGCACCATGGCCGATATCGAGCGGCCAGCCATTGCGGCCATCTGGCCCACATTGCGCGGCGAAAGCGTCGTGCTGGATGTGGGGGCCACGATTGGTGCCGATGCTCAGCAGCTGGTGGATTTTGCCCTTTTGGGTGGCGCCATGGCCCGCGCTTTGTTTGGTATCGAACAGCCAACCATCGGCTTGCTCAATATCGGCGAAGAAGATGTCAAAGGCCTTGATGAAGTCAAGGAAGCTGGCCGCATGCTGCGCGATTTCGAATTCCCGCAATTCAAATATAAAGGCTTTGTTGAAGGCAACGATCTTGGTACCGGCGCAGTGGATGTGGTGGTGACCGAAGGCTTTGCTGGCAATATTGCCCTGAAAACTGCAGAAGGCACTGCCAAACAGCTGGCTGAATATTTGCATTCCGCCATGAGCCGTACTCTGATGGCCAAGATCGGCTATCTGTTTGCCCGCTCCGCTTTTCAGCGCTTGCGTGAGAAAATGGATCCACGCAAGGTCAACGGCGGCGTATTTCTCGGCCTCAATGGCATTGTCATCAAGAGCCATGGGGGGACGGATGGGGAAGGCTTCGCTTCAGCCATCAGCCTTGGCTATGACATGGTCAAAAATGGTTTGACCGAAAAAATCGAACAGGATCTGTCTGTTTATCACAAGAACCGAGTAGTGCCTGACGAGGAGAACGCATAAGTGAGCGTCACAAGGTCTGTTATCGTAGGATCCGGATCCTATCTGCCCAAGAAAATTGTAACCAATGAAGATCTGGCCAAGTTCGTTGATACGTCTGACGAATGGATTCGGCAGAGGACAGGCATTGAACAGCGCCACATCGCTGAAGAGGGTGAATTCACCTCAGAGCTTGGCTACAAGGCCGCTGTCGAAGCGATCAAGAGCGCTGGTATCGACGCCCAGGAAATCGATCTGATCATCTGTGCAACGGCCACTCCGGACAATACTTTCCCGGCAACATCGGTTGCGATCCAGAATATGCTGGAGATCCATCACGGTGCCGCTTTCGACCTACAGGCCGTGTGTTCGGGCTTCGTCTTTGCACTATCGACCGCCGACATGTATCTGCGTTGTGGTAAGGCCAAAACGGCTCTGGTGATCGGTGCCGAAACTTTCTCTCGCATTCTCGACTTTAAAGATCGCACGACCTGCGTGCTCTTTGGTGATGGCGCTGGCGCCGTCATTCTCAAAGCCGAAGAAGGGGAAGGCGAGATTTCCGATCGCGGCATTCTGACCAGCCATCTGCGCTCTGATGGTCGTCACAAGGAAAAGCTCTTTGTTGACGGTGGGCCATCGACCACTCAGACCACCGGTCACCTGCGCATGGAAGGCAAGGAAGTCTTCAAGCATGCGGTTGGCATGATCACGGATGTCATCACGGATGCGTTCGAGGCGACCGGTCTGACCGCTGACGATCTGGATTGGTTCGTGCCTCATCAGGCAAACAAGCGCATTATTGATGCCAGTGCCCGAAAGCTGAACATTGCGCCGGAAAAGGTTGTCATGACAGTCAATCTTCATGGCAATACGTCAGCCGCTTCCATTCCTCTGGCTCTTGATACCGCAGCCAAAGATGGCCGCCTCAAAAAGGGCGATGTCATCTTGCTTGAAGCGATGGGCGGAGGCTTCACTTGGGGCTCTGTCCTGCTGCGCTGGTGATCTGCTTTTGTTTTAACGGATCTGCGGAACATTCATCCAACAGGTGGATGTTTCGTTTCATCCGTATTTTTGACAATATGACGTTGGCCTTTGCCTACATTGTCAGCGTTTTACTATGCGACAACACCTTATTAGCGATTTTTCCAACAACTAGACTATGTTAGGGGCGTTTTTTGTAGATAGCTTTGATAATAAGTTATTTCAAAGGGCCTTTGACTTATGATTCTGCATAATTGGCTTACAGTTCAAATATGATTGTATCGATTTGTACGGTAATTGGGCAAATTATTGCGCAGTCTTACAGTTGACGGAAGTCAATTACGGAAATACCCTGCTTCAACGATATGAGTCATATAGATCTTTTCAGAGAGAGGTTTGCGACATGGGGGGCAAAACGGTAACGCGCGCTGATTTGTGCGAAGCGGTCTATCAGAAGGTAGGACTGTCGCGCACGGAATCTGCAGAGCTTGTCGAGATGGTGCTGGATGAAATGAGCAATTGCCTTGTTGAAGGACAACAGGTCAAGCTTTCTTCCTTCGGAACCTTTTTCGTAAGAGACAAGAACGAGCGCATTGGGCGTAATCCGAAAACCGGACAGGAAGTCCCGATTTCTCCTCGGCGCGTTATGGTTTTCAAACCATCCAACGTTCTGAAGAAGAAAATCAACGACTCTTTGGCTCCTGAGGCATCTTAAAAAGATCGCTTTCTCGTGCGAGCTGGTGTGTAGCTGATAAAATCGTCTCGGCAAATGGCTGATGGAAACAGGCTCGAGTCTCATATGCACTCGGGCCCGGCTGTTTTATGCTTTCTAGCATATCGAGGCGAAATGTTTGACAGGTGGATGTCTTGCGAAAGAGTGCTGATGCTTTCAGAACGATTAGCGAGGTCGCAGAAGACCTCGATTTGCCTCAGCACGTCTTGCGTTTTTGGGAAACACGCTTTTCCCAGATAAAGCCCATGAAACGCGGCGGTGGACGCCGCTATTATCGCCCTGATGATATTGATTTGCTCCGTGGTATCCGTCATCTGCTGTATGATGAGGGCTATACCATCAAAGGCGTCCAGAAGATCCTGAAAGAGCAGGGGGTGCGCCACGTCATAGATACGGTAGGTGCTGAGGCGGAAGGGGCCCAAGACGATCAAGGGGCCTCAGAACAGCAAGCCGCTAATCCTGCAGAATCTGGCAATCCAGAAACGGGCATTCGGCAGCAAAATCGGGTGCCCACGCAAGCGCCTCAACAAGCGCCCCAGCAAGCACTAAAGCGAGATGTCCATCCAGCGCAGGATATGTATCAGGCACCGCATCCTTCAGCACAGATACCACCGCAAAGTCAGCCACCGGCAACCTCCGGCAAAACCCAGCCGGTCGCACAGCCCGATCAACATGTTCAGCCTGTGCCTCCTCAGCAAACCGCTCAATCGTTTGAACAGCCAACAGTTGGTCCTTATCAGGCAACGCCAGAAGCGTTGGCTAGGAACAATGTGGGTAATGTGAATGCCGACGTCGACGGAGGAGAGCCGCAAGTCGCCGATCCTCGTGTCGCCATGCCCCATCAATCCCAGATGCCGCCGGCAGCAAAAACGGTGCCGCGTAGCGAAAGGGGCGTCGCCGCTGAACCCGCAGCCTATAGCAACCCGATTCCACAGGGCAGACAAGGCCGCGTCGCAGCTCAACCCATGCCAGGCTCCGCGCCCCGGCAAGCTGCTGCGCATGGGCATGCTCCACACAGACAGACCATCCCGCCAGTCGCTCCACCAGAGGGCGGAACCGTTGGTCGTCAGCCTGTTGCACCTGCCATGGCTCCAGGGCTGAGTGCTCAAGAAGACAATCAGCCTTTGCCGCCAGATCTACGTTCCGGCGATCCTCAATTTTTGCAGGGTGGGAGGAGCGCTAGCCTCTCTGTTGAAGAAGCGCGTTTGAGGGCTTTGCAAGAAGATCAGAAATCAGGGTTCTTTTCCCGCTTTATGGGCGGGCATACAGAGGGAAGTGAGCAGGAGCTGGCAGCGATGACACAGCAATCCTTATCTCGTGACGAAATAAGACGCCTGCAGTCAACGCTCTTTGAGTTGTTGGAATGCAAACGTATTCTGGATCAGGCATTGTCTGACTGATCTGACCTATTCTCATATTTGGATTTGGCGAAACCTAGCTCAGCGCGTCCATGAGCTCTTGCGAGGCGCTGGCGACAGATTTTGTAGCCAAAGCACTGGCATTGAAAGCTGCTTCCGTTTCAATCAGTTCCACAAGACGCGTAGGATCCAGATCCGGTGACGCGGAAACCGGCGCAACGGATTCTTCAGGCCTGACTTGCCGACTCGAAGCCGTAGCCGGTTGCTCAGCATTATCGGCAACGGGGTTGGCTATTCCTGCTGCGATATCCTCAAGGCGGTCCGAGGCGGCAATCATGCCGGCAGTTGATATGTTCAAAGCTGGGATCATAATAGGATTATATCTGTCAGCTTTTAACGTCCTGCTACTGAAAAAGCTAAAATTGTAGCGAAATTTGCCAAGGGCGAACTCCAGATAAAAAAATGGCCCCACCATCCGACAGGGCCATCAAATACGTCATGAACGGTCAGTGGTCACGACGTTCTGGTGTTATTCGCACTACAAAATAGGACAACGACCCATAACCACGTTTCCATACGTCTTGCCGACAAATGCGGCAAAAGAGGCAATTGATTCCTCGTTGTCAGTCGGGAGATTTCTACAGAGGCCGTGTTGCATGAGTATGACATCAAAATGCCAAGCAAGAGGGCTGCGTATGCCGAGTGAAAAGGCGGCATATCAAGCTGTAAAAGGAAGCATCGCAAGCCGGTCGGGTTCTCTGCGCCAACCAGATTTGAATACAAGCAAAATTTCATGAAGATACTGTGGGGAAGGTAAATGGTCGGAGCGATAGGATTCGAACCTACGACCCCTTCACCCCCAGCGAAGTGCGCTACCAGGCTGCGCTACGCTCCGACAAGAGGCTTTATAATGGCTCTGTCATCATCTTGCAATGTTTGAGATCGCCAGATGCACATTATCCTCAAGCTTTAACGAAAAGAACGCACAGCATATAGGACTTTTATGTTTTGAAGCGTGGTAAAGCCTTGATTTTGAGTATATTTACCCTTTGGCTATCGCTTTTGAATAAGGCCTGAAATCCGGCTGTTACCTAATAGGCGCCATTCTGACTAAATAACTTCAAAGGCGTGACGACGAGTATATAGAGATCAAGCGCAAGAGACCAATTTTCGATATAATAAATATCATGCTCAACGCGTTGCTTGAGTTTTTCATCGTCATCGATTTCTCCGCGCCAGCCATGGATTTGTGCCCAGCCGGTAATGCCGGGTTTGACTTTATGGCGCGCCATGTAGCCATCGGCCACTTCCTCGAACAGGCGCTCGTTGGTTTGCTGTCTTGGAACATGCGGGCGAGGGCCCACGAGTGACAGCGATCCTAAAATCACATTGAACAATTGCGGCAATTCATCAATGGAAGTCCTTCTAATGAAGCGCCCCACTTTTGTAACGCGGCTATCATTTTTTGTGACTGACTTCTGCGCCGTCTGATCACTTTGTGAATGATACAGAGAGCGGAACTTGAATATCACGACCTCTTCATTGTTGAAGCCCAACCGCTTTTGACGAAAAATGATAGGGCCTTCGCTATCCAGCTTGATAGCAATAGCGGTACCGACGAGGATCGGAGAAAGAAGAACGATTGCAAAACTCGCAATCGATATATCGAATACCCTTTTTAAAAGCCCTCCCCAATTGGCAATGGGTTTTGCGAAAACCGGTACCGTAGGCAGATTGCCGACATAGGAATAGGTGCGCCGACGGAACTGCATCTTGTTCATATGAGCGCTGAGATGGATATCGAGCGGCAAAATCCAGAGTTTATGCAACATCTGCAAAACGCGCTTTTCGGCAGAAACCGGAATTGTAACGATCAGCATGTCGATTTTGCAAAGGCGCGAAAACTCGACAAGATCATCCACCGTGCCAAGTTTCGGATATCCAGCAACGATGGGAGGCGAGCGTTCATCATCGCGATCATCGAAAATGCCGCAGATGCGGATGTCGTTATTTTCCTGCGCCTCCAGCGAGGTGATGATCTCGGCGGCCGGATCGCCTCCGCCAACGATCACTGCACGGCGCTCCAATCGACCATCCTGTTGCCATATACGGACGAGAAGGGATTCGATTGCACGAATGAATGCTACGGTCGCAATGCCCGTACCGAACCAGAGGCCCAGCCAGCCCCGATTGGTGCCGATAGGGGTTTCTGAGAGGTAAAAAACAAGCAGAAACAACACGATTACCATCATCCATGCGCCGATTGTTTTGCCAATCTGTGGAGCAAGATGGTTCATGTCGTGAATGGAATATCCATCGACCGAAAGAAGAAACAGGCTAAACAGGGATGCTCCAGCTATAGAGGACAGGATTGGCAGATGCATATCTGCGATCACTGCGCCCCCCATCATCGAGGCCGATAAGATTCCAAGAAGAGTTAGGATGATGAAATCAGTTAACTGAAACAACCCGCGCACGATACCTGGTGCATAGGTGGTTTCGGAGAACTCCGCAGCCACTTCGCGTGCCAGATCCGTTATATGAGCACTCTTGTTCTTGTCGAAAGGTGACTCTTTGGCATCTAGTACGGCGCGAGAAGTGAAGGTTGTCCTCGGATCAAGAGGCTGCATTCTGGGTCACCCACATTTAAAATTATCGTCCCAACCAAGTATATAGCATACAAAGACTGACTGATTTTTAATTGTCGGGTCACGACAAAAATGGCCAGATGGTTTTTTACATTATCATTAAATATGTGTGTTCATGCAAATGAAACGTAAAGGAATTTTGTAACCAGACGTAAGCATGGATCGAATTCAAAAGAGGCGTTCGCGAATGTAAATCGTATCGCCCGGTCGCACTGGAGAGGTGAGGAGAACCCGTCCGGTCAGGATTTTACCGTTCAATTGACGGGTTATATCGACATAGCGCTGCTGAGCTCTTGGAGTAAAGCCGCCCGCAATGGCGATCGCCGTTTGAACTGTCATGCCGCTCACATAGGAATATTGACCGGCCGAATTGATTTCACCCATAATGAAAAAGGGACGATACTGCGCGACTTCAACAGAAACATCTGGGTTGCGCACATAGCCATTGGCGAGCTTCTGAGCAATTATCTTAGCCAACTCACTGGTGTGCTTTCCGCGAGCCGCTACATTCCCGATGAGGGGAATGGATACATAACCCGCTTGATCAACGAGATACTCTTTGTTGAGTTCTTCCTGATTGAAGACGGTCACACGTAAACGGTCGCCTGCATCCAGCTCATAGGGCCCGACAAGGGATTTGTGAAATGCGTCACCTGCTGGCCGATAGCTCGAACAGCTGCTTACCGCAAAGGCTAATACCAAAAGGACCAAAAATCGAAGCATGGATCGACTCGCTTGACTAAATCTGTCTTAGTTAGACGTCTTTATGGTTAATGTCGCGTAAATTGAGGGCGGATATGCCCGTTCTTTATGCGCAATAAGTCAGATTGCATCAAAGCAGGAGGTAAAACTTCGACCGTTAACAAAGTGGTTACTATAATTTGTCCCAATAGGCTCAGTATAAGGGGGCTGATATGGCGATGAAATGTGAGAACCGAGTTGGCGAGCAAAATGCAGGGAGTAAGGTCCGCAAATTAATTGCAGCATTGCGCCTGTCTCCACGGGCCCTTTTGCGATTGACATTAGTGTCTCTCACCATTGGTGCGGCTTCATTCGTCTATAAAGCGTACCAGCCAGAAGAATATCAGTCCGAAGCGCGCATTCTCTTGCTCGCGCCACAAGAACAGTATTTCCCCTCTGTGATCGGTTCTGCTTCTCTTGATAAGGGGACAGACAGCCAAACCGAATTGGCCGACAAGCTGATTGAAGATCTGAAAAGCCCGCAGATCTTGGCGCCCATCGTCGATCAATTGCATCTAACCGGTGACAACAGCTTTGCTTCGAGCGGAGCCTTTCAAACTCTAAGGACAATGCTTCGCGTTGGTTCCCTCTCGGTTTCGTCCAAGGAGGCGGTCTTAGACCGTGTTCAACAATCTCTCAATATCGAGCGCTTGGAGCCCAGACGGGTGATTACAATCTCTATGAAAGCGCCAAGGGCAGACTCTGCTGCCAAGATCGTCAACCGCCTCGCTGAAACATATATTGAATTGCTGTCGAAAAAACGTCATCAGGATCTGGATCTTTCGATAGATAAACTCAATGGACAAATCGAGGCCCTTTCAACCCGCTTGCAACAAAGCGGAGGGGAAGAGGGCGTTCCTCATGTTTCGAACCCTCGTTTGGCGGATGCGCAGAAAAAGGGGCGTACGCAGATGGTCGAGCGGCTTCGTGTAAGGCAAGCCGAGTTGAAGACCCTGTCTGCTCTCGATCTGCTGCCCCCAGCTGCGCGAATTCTCGTGAGGGCGACAGTTGCTTATACGCCTGTCGCAAAGGCGGCCTTTATGTGGTCCGTTCTCAGCTTTGTTATGGTTTTCCTGTTCGGCTTGATCGGGCGCGTGATTGTCTCTCGTGTCAAAAAGAGTGTTCAACAGGCCTCTGCTCGTCTTGCTGGAGCTCCCGTGTTGCCGCAAGAAGTCCGCCTGCCATTTCCTGGCCCGAGCGCATTGCCTTCCATGCCAAGCGCGGACATTTATATGGTCCCGACAAGGCTCGTTGCAAGCAACACCAATCAATTGCCACCTGAGAAAGGAAGCCACCGGAGAGCAGATGTTATCTTTGATCTTGTTGCTGAGCAGCTCAGTGATGTAACGCATGCGCGCATCATTCTGATGGCGCAGGATGCAGGCTGGGGGCCTAAGGGATATGCTCTGGCCAGCCGTTTGGTAAGAGAACGCTCCGTTGCCTATGTCAATCTGATGCCTGATTGCCCTTCAGCAATCGGCACAGGTGATCAAAAGGCGTGCGGTATCGCCGATCTATTAGATGGGAATGGCAGTTTTTCGGACTTTATCGATGAAGAATGGACCGGAAAAGTAAAATATATCGACGCAGGCAGCCGCAATCTCAAATCTGGTGACTTGTTGTCCTCAGAGTTTCATGCGCTGCTGATTGCTTTGGAGGCGGCTTATGATATCGTTTTGCTCGACTTGGGAGCTGTATGCGAAGATGTCCGTATTCTTAGCGGCTTCGCGTCTGTTCCCGATGCGCTCGCCTTCGTTATCGTCCCCGAAATTGCCGAGAGCGAAGTTGCCCAACTGCATGAGGCGATTGGATTGCTTGGCTTCGCAGACAGCCTGATCGTGACTGACTTTGAGTTTGGCGATAGCAATGACAATACAGAAGAACTGGATGATTTGCTGCAAGCGGCTGAATAGCCCTTATGGTCATGCTTCTGCGCTGCTACGGACGCCCAGTCATTGAACCGGTTTCTAGACCTGTTTTTCCATCCAGCGGATGATCAGGCCTGCAGGCACAATCCAGATGAGACCGGTAATCAGGAAAAACAGGATCTGCGCAAGGGGCGTGGCGCTGGCGACGACGGCCGCCCCGATCGTCATGCCAACTGCGGCATAGAGGATGACCCAGGAAACAAGCATGATCATGCCGAAGAATTTTCGTGTACGTTGGCTCATGGTTGCTCCAATGATCTGCAGTTCTGTGTCCTAATAGCTTAGCAATTGATCCGTGAAAAGCAAAAAAGCCATGTCTTTGATCCGACGATGGAATTAGAACGGCCCTTATACTGGTAGGCAAGCACAAATTTCAAACAGTTTAGCCCAACAGTTGCCTTGACCCGAGCTGCGCAAGCAGAGATGCTTATGCCTCGAGGTGGACTATCTAGAGAGAATTGAGGCATCCGATGGTGAGGAATGAAGCGGCTTTGGAAAGCGCGATCTATTATGTCGACAAGGAGGAAGACAAGGCCAGCAGATCTCGGCATATGGTGCGGTTCTGGCTCTATTGTGTCGCCTTTCTCGTTTTCCTTATGGTCGTGGTGGGCGGCATTACCCGTCTCACAGACTCGGGGCTTTCCATTACCGAATGGAAACCCATCCATGGTGCCATCCCGCCTATGACAGCTGAAGAATGGAACGAAGAGTTTCTCAAATATCAGCAGATCCCAGAATATGAGCGCGTCAATAAGGGAATGACGCTAGGTGAGTTCAAAGATATCTTCTGGTGGGAATGGGGGCATCGTCAGTTGGGGCGCTTTATTGGCGTGGCCTTCTTTGTTCCCATGCTCTTTTTCTGGCTGTCTGGACGGGTGACCGCATCACTCAAACCGCGGCTGCTTGTTTTGCTTGGGCTGGGAGGTTTGCAAGGGTTCGTCGGCTGGTGGATGGTTGCGTCGGGTCTGGTGGATCGGGTGGATGTCAGTCAATATCGTCTCGCCACCCATCTGATCCTCGCATCGATCATATTCTTTGCCCTGTTGTGGGTAGCGCGCGGCTATAGAACCGGACAGAAGATGCCCGAATGCGTCAGTGCGGATCGTCACGTCTGGTTGATGGGGCTATTGACCGTCTGCATCATGCTGCAGATCTTTCTTGGCGCTCTGGTGGCTGGCACCCATGCAGGTTTGATCTTCAACACCTGGCCGTTGATGGATGGCGGTATCATACCCGAGAAGATTTATGATACGGGGTCTGTCTGGCATTCCATCTTCGAGGATCATGCAACCATCCAGTTCAATCACCGCATGATGGCCTATCTGGTCGCTGCAATTTGTCTTTTGCTTTGGTTCCGTATCAGGCGCGATCCATTCAAGGGTGACATGATGCTGCCAGTCAACATTCTGGCAGGTTTGCTGGCGTTTCAGGTTATCATCGGCATCACGACCTTGCTGTTTGCCGTGCCTTTCTCTTTGGCCTTGTTGCATCAAGCCGGAGCGATGCTTGTGTTGGCGGCGGCAACCCTTGTGATGCGTGATCTTTATGACAATGCCCGCAAATATTGACCTGATCAGATCGTTGGCTTTGAAATGAACGGGGCGGCAATCATGTCGCCCTTCTTTATGGGGTTGCTTCCGTTTCAGGCTCAGGAGAGGGCGCTTCGTCGTCCTCGTTGTCTTCTTCCTTTGGCGTCTCAAGGTCCGATGTAGGCTCCAACTTGTCCCACTTGGTCAGTGCATTCTGGTTAAAGGACCAGCGATAATAGAGCGCCATAAATAGCCCGAAGATGGTGCCCGCGACAAGCGCAGCGCCGATGGCCATGACGGGGGTCAGTTTCTGACTTTGCCACAGAATGAACCACATGATCGCGCCCCAGAGGATGGCAAAGGGCGCGCCGGTGGTAACGATATTCATGCCGATGCTGTTATAGTGAGGGGGCTTTATTCGGACACCACGTCCGCGCAAAAACCGATGCAGCGGCGGTGCATAGTTTCCTTCTACAATGGGCGTGCGTTTGAGTTCAGCAATGGCGAGAGTGTAACGTTCATCAAAATTCATGCGTCTGACCTAGCAACGGAAATATTACAAATATCAAACCTATGCGCACCCCTTAAGGCTGGCAAGGACTATCAGCGAGGTTAAACGGCTGGATGTGGTTAGAGCATGGCAGACGCAAAAAAAAGGCCGGGAGTGTCCCGGCCTTTCGAGATGATTTCAGTTCAGCGTCAAGCCATTGCCTGCTCGAGATCGGCGATGATGTCTTTGACATCTTCAATGCCGATTGACAGGCGAACCGTGTCCGGAGCAGCACCCGCTGCGGTTTTTTGCTCATCGGTCAACTGGCTGTGGGTCGTTGATGCCGGGTGGATGGCCAAAGAGCGCGTGTCGCCGATATTGGCAACATGGCTGAGCAGTTTGAGGCTGGTGATGAATTTTACGCCGGCGTCATAGCCGCCCTTGAGGCCGAATGTGAAGACAGATCCCGCACCCTTCGGCAGATACTTCTCTTGCGCTGCTTTATGCGGGCTGGACTCAAGACCTGCATAGGAAACCCAGCTCACCTTGTCATTGCTTTCAAGCCATTTGGCGACAGTGAGGGCATTCTCGCAGTGGCGTTCCATGCGCAGGGGCAGGGTTTCGACACCGGTCAGAATCTGGAACGCGTTGAATGGCGACAGGGTGGGGCCCAAATCGCGCAGGCCAAGAGCACGGCAGGTGATGGCGAAAGCCATCGGGCCGAAGGTTTCATAGAAATTGACGCCGTTATATTCCGCACGCGGAGTGTTGACCATAGGGAACTTGTCAGACTGGGACCAGTCAAAGTTACCGCCATCCACGATCATGCCACCCATGGAGTTGCCGTGACCGCCGATGAACTTGGTCATGGAGTGCAGCACGATGTTGGCACCATATTCAATAGGCCGGCAAAGATAAGGAGACGCCATCGTGTTGTCGACGATCAGAGGAATGCCTGCATCCTTGGCAACCTTAGCAAAACCTTCAATATCACAAATCACCCCACCAGGATTGGCAAGGCTCTCGATGTAAAGGCCCTTGGTCTTTTCATCAATGAGGCCGCGAGCAGCTTCCGGGTCAAGTGCATCAGACCACTTGGCATGCCAGTCGAAGCTTTTGAAGGTGTGGTTTAACTGGTTGAATGTACCGCCATAGAGTTTGTTGGCTGCCACGATATTGTCGCCAGGTCCCATCAAGGAATGGAAGGTAACAAACTGCGCCGCGTGACCAGACGCAACAGCAACACCGGCAGAGCCACCTTCCAGCGCCGCGATGCGTTCATCAAGCACAGCGGTTGTCGGGTTGGTCAGGCGCGTATAAATATTGCCAAATTCTTTGAGTGCAAAACGGTTTGCCGCCTGTTCCGTACTCTCGAATTGATATGACGTCGTTTGATAAATCGGTGTGGAGCGGGCGCCGGTCGTTGGATCGGCTTGAGCACCTGCGTGGATGGCCAAAGTGGAAAAGCCAAAGGCTGTTTCTTCGCTCATAATTATCCTCTTTATATTCTAGTGCAGAGCGTGCGGGGCGTGCGGGCGTATCTCGCGACGTGCTTTGCCAAAAAAAATAGTGTCTCTTCAAGATTGAAGTGTGTGGCAACTCTAGACCAGCACAACCAGTCGCGCCATTTGAAAGTTGAAAATATCGTTTTAAATTTTGCGCGATTGTTGGGCGCGGTTTCTAATGTTTGGGTAAAAACCGAAATATGAAAAAGAAACCAATTAAGGATTTTATATGCTTGATTTTATTTGCTAATTCGTAGTTGCGAATGTAGCTCCACAGGAGGACGGCAGTCTACGTAGAGATGCATATGAGCAATAATGCATAGAAAGAAACTCATATGGTGCGAGCGACAGAATGGTCCGTCCCTCGCATCTGTTTTTGGCATTCGCTATGCGAGCTAATCAAACATCACACTCGGATATTCGATTTTCGGGCAACGATCCATGACCACCTTGAGCCCCGCTTTTTCTGCCCGCTCGGCCGCTGCTGCATTGAACACGTTAAGCTGCATCCAGACCACTTTAGCCCCAATGGCAATGGCTTCATCCGTCACCCCACCAGCTGCCTCGGAATTGCGGAAAACATCCACCATATCTACCGGTGCCTCAATGTCCTTAAGGTGGGCAACAACGGTTTGCCCCAATATCTCCTGACCGTCTTTGCCTGGATTGACTGGAATTACCTCATATCCTTGATCGAGCAGAAAGCTCATCACCCGATAACTGGCTCGCTCCGGCTTGTCGCTGGCGCCAACCAAGGCGATCCGCTTGACCGAAGAGAGGATATCCTTGAGATAGTCCGCGTTATAGTCGCTATGGTTCATAAATCGTTCCTATTTCAGGCTGGGCCAGTCGGGCTTGCGTTTTTCAATGAAGGCATTGACGCCCTCCACCGCATCATCTGCGAGCAGGTTTTGGGTCATCACTTCCGTTGCCAGTGTGTAGGCATCGGCCAGAGGCATTTCGTCCTGCCGATAGACAGCCTGCTTGCCGAACGTTAGGGCTTCGGCAGACTTATTCGCGATCTCTATCGCGTACTTGTCGACGACAATCCGTAAATAGTCCTTCGGTACGACGCGATTGACGATGCCGTAGGCTTTGGCCGTGTGGGCGTCGATCATTTCTCCCGTCACCAGAAGCTCCATTGCCTGCTTGCGTGGAACAGAGCGGGTGAGGGCAACCCCAGGACCGGTGCAGAATAATCCGATATTGATTCCGGGCGTACCGAAATCAGCTTCATTGACGGTAATGGCCAAGTCGCAACTGGCAACCAACTGACAGCCCGCCGCTGTCGCTGTGCCTTGAATTTCTGCGATGACGATTTTTGAAAGCGTCTGTATTTTCTGCATCAGCGCCGAACAGGACGTGAAAATACGACTGAAAAAAGCTTCGCCTTTATCTGCATCGTTACGATGGGAATTGAGCTCTTTGAGATCATGCCCCGCTGAGAATACCAGTCCGTTTGCGGCAACAACGATGACGCGTGTTTGCGCATCGGATTCTGCTTCATCAAGCGCCGTACTCAAGGCCGTGATCATTTCTTCTGAAAGCGCATTGCGGCTTTTGGGCCGATTCATGATCAGGCGTCGCACAGGGCCAACCTGTTCGGTCAATAGCGCATCATCCTGATTGGTGGCTCCTGTGATCATTTTGGCCTCCCGGGACTCACTGGATCATATTAGTTTGTGCGACCATGCCTGCTATTTGAATAGCAAGTCAAGTTTGGCCCGTGGGTGCGCAACCGACAAACCAAGGGTGAATAGAGCGCAGTGTCGCAGATTGGAGCCTTTCAAGCCTATGACGAACTATTTGAGAATTTACAGGAATTCTCAGAGTCGGAATAATGGAGGCGTAACGCAATGGTCAGCGAGGAGGTACGTTATGGAAAGCAAATATGCATGCGAAGCCCTCAAGAATCACGATGTCCTCAAGATCAACTATCATGGCTATGACAGAGATGTTGAGGTTCATGCTGTTGGCAAAACCTTGCGCGGTAATGAACTGATGTATGTCTATCAGACATCCGGAGGTTCTCGCACTGGCGACATGGGCTGGAAGCGCATGAAGGTAGCCGACGCCAAATTCGTCGGAACCATCAATGGCGCCGCCAAAACACCTCGGCCAGACTATCACCATGAAGACACTGGCCTGCATGATACTGTTTGCACGCTTTAGGCAAACAGGCCATCTTGGCCCAATGCTGCATGCTGTTAAGGTGTGATCGACAAACCGCCCGCAATTGGCTTTGTTGGGCGGTTTTATTTGGACAGTCTTTGGTGAAAAGGCGACGATGGTGAAAAAGCGGACCTTTGACGTTCAAAATGGATGTATTTTTTGTGGTAATTAAATACCGCAAAAATAGCGCGTTGTTTTAACTAATGAATTTCAAACAAATTGGCTTGACAAAAACAAGGGTTGCTATAAAAGGAGCGCCAGACATTGCGGCGGCCTGAAAATGGTCGCCGTTTCACGTTGTCACATGACACCGAAATACGGAAGTGCAATGAAAACTTTTTCTGCAAATCCTTCCAACATCGAAAAGAAATGGATTCTGATCGATGCGGAAGATCTGGTGCTTGGTCGCCTTGCAGCGCTGATCGCAATGCGTCTGCGCGGCAAGCACAAAGCCACCTTCACCCCGCACATGGACTGCGGTGATAATGTTATCGTAATCAACGCCGAGAAGGTTAAGCTGACCGGCCGTAAATACGAAAACAAGAAATACTACTGGCACACCGGTCATCCGGGCGGCATCAAAGAGCGTACCGCTCGCCAGATCATCGAGGGGAAATTCCCTGAGCGTGTGATCCAGAAAGCCGTGCAGCGCATGCTGCCAGGCGGCCCGCTGTCTCGCGTACAGCTGTCTAACCTGCGCGTCTATGCAGGGGCAGCACATCCCCATGAAGCCCAGTCTCCAGAAGTGCTGGATGTTAAGGCACTGAGCGCCAAGAATGTGAGGGTCAATAAATGAGCGATACAGTACAGTCTCTTGAAGACCTCGGCTCCGCTGTTGGCGTAGAAGCTGAAGAAACCGCTCCGGTTCATGTCCAGAAGCTCGACGCTCATGGTCGTGCCTATGCTACCGGTAAACGTAAAGACGCAGTTGCTCGTGTTTGGGTTAAACCAGGCTCTGGCAAAATCACCGTGAACAAGAAAGACTTCAATGTCTATTTTGGTCGTCCGGTTCTGCAGATGGTTCTCAAGCAGCCAATCGTTGCTGCTGACCGTGATGGTCAGTATGACATCATCTGCACCGTTTCCGGTGGTGGTCTGTCCGGTCAGGCCGGCGCTATCCGTCACGGCATTTCCAAGGCTCTGACCTACTACGAACCAGAGCTGCGCGGTGTCCTGAAAAAAGGTGGCTTCCTTACTCGCGACTCCCGTGTTGTTGAACGTAAGAAATACGGTCGCGCAAAAGCTCGCCGTTCTTTCCAGTTCTCCAAACGTTAATTCAGCGTTTCGCTTTGCTATTCGAAAAGGCCCGCTACAAGCGGGCCTTTTTTTGTGTGAGATGAATGGGGAGAGGGCGCTATCGGTTAGCGATACCTGACACACAACGTCTCGCAGCCTTCAGCGGATACTGATAAAGAAAAAGCGCAAAGACGGTATCGACTCTGCGCTCTTTGTCTTTGCCTCGGTATAATGCCGCCTATGCCCTAGAGCGTTGGGAAACTTGGGCGCTTGATGATTTCGTTTATGAGGGTAATTGCTGCCGCAATGCCGCCGATGGTGAAGACGACGCTCAGCATGGAGGCAACAGAGCTGCCAAGCAGGGCAACGTCGTAATTGTCATGTTGGCTGGCAAAGGTCATCAGGCCGACGAGCCCGTGGGCCGCGCCACTTCCCGGAATCATCGGAATGCAGCCCGCGATGGCGAGCATGCTGCCGCCGGTGGGCACATAGACTGGCAGCAGATAGAGCAGGCGCACATAGACCGTAACGGCCGCAGCCGCCATTGTTGAGCTCATGGCTAATCCCCACTGCGCATCCATGCCCAAAGTCCGCACAGCAAGGGCTATGCCACCGCCAATGGCCGTCCAGCCGACGGTGCGCCAACTGAAGTTGAACAAAATGCCGAAGCCCGCAGCGGCGATGCCGCCAAAAAGGATGTGATGCAGGATGCCGTGATCCAGTAGCTGGTCATAGGTTCCGAACCGCATAAGGATATAGCGGGAGAGGGCGACGCCAACGGTCAGGAAAATAAGGATCATGAAGACCGTCAAGGCACGTGCGCTGCCAAGCGTTGGTGAGCCCTCCATGATGTCGGTTTGCGCATTCATCGACGGCACGCCGGGCACGAGCAACAGCACAGAAGAAAACATCGCCATCTCCGGTGTTATGCTGCCAACCAGCTGCGATATCAGGCCCCCAATTGCCGAGGAGGCAAAGGCGACGATTGTGACCATGGCAAACACATTCTGTTTGTTGAGCACCATGAAGTGCCGGATCGTCTGGCCGATGAAGCCAGCAAACCAGATGGGCAGAAACGCCGTTGCATCGGTACCGAGCAATTGACCAAAGGACGCGCAGGCAAGACCGGTAGCAAGCGCGACAGTCACCCAATGATGCTTGGGGGTCTTTTTCCTCAGACCCGCCACTTCCTCAACAATTGCTTCTGGCGTAAGAGAGCCCTGAGACGCGCGCACGGCGAGGGCGCGGGCTGCGTTGTTGAGTTGCAGGTTGACGCCATGATGGCCCACCTGCAAAAGGCGTGAAATGGTGTTTCCCGCATCGCCTCCATCTCGCACCGTCAGGCTGATGGATGCGTATCCGATACGTACAGCGATGGTTTCGGCGCCTAATCCCTTGACCACCATCTCTATTCCGTTGCGCACGACTTCTGCCTTGGCACCCGATTCCATGAGCATGCAGCCAACATTGAGTGCCGCCATGGAGATTTTTTCCAGATGCCGGTGTCTGAGCCGAATATGGTCTTGTGAGGAGGGGCTGTCGATCATGTCTGGTCTCTGTCTGGTGTCTCTTGCAGTTAAATAGAATGGTCTCGCACGCAAAGCCCGATCCGTCATGGCTAAGCGAGGGCCAAGAGCCGAACCCAAAGGTCAATTGGGCGTAAAATAGATTTTTGAATCCAAATGCTGTCCGTGTTTTCGCATCATATCACATCAGGGATCATTGCGAGGACGGCCACTGACTAACCCATCAGGACATGAAAATGCACCGGGATAGTTGCTTCGGCAGACCACTCAAAATTGCATGGCTCGACTTTGCAGGGATGCTTTTACAAAAGGTAATGGAAGACAGACCGTCGCCCCCAATGACGCGAAAGCATCAAAGGGAGCGATTTCTCCCGGCGGAATGGGTGTTCCGTCTGGATTAACCCGGCTTTGTGGGTCTGGTGGGGTCCGGGTTATTTGAAGGCTGGAGGACCAGTCTTGATTGGGGGGATCCGGCAAATCTGCGTCGGACTTATAAGTGCAAGAAGGGAGGCGTAGGGCCTCAAGGCCCTAGATCGTCTCTCCGCGTTTGAATTTGATTCCGTAGAAGATAGCAAAGAGCACGGGCACCACGATCAACGTTAAGATCGTCGCTGTGGCCAGTCCAAACATGATTGTGACGGCGAGTGAGTTGAAAAAGATGTCCGTGACCAGTGGAATAAGCCCCAGAACCGTAGTCAGCGCAGCCATGGTTACAGGGCGAAGCCTTGAGACTGCAGCCCGCGTTATCGCGTCATGGATGCTCACTTCGTCTTCTTCGTTTAATCGTTTGATCTCCTCAATCAGCACAATACCATTTTTAAGCAACATGCCCGAGAGGGAGAGGAAGCCGATGAGGGCGGTAAAGCTGAAAGGCAGGTTGAAGATCAAAAGCCCGGCAGTCACACCAATAATGGCAAGCGGAACAGTCAGCCACACGACGATTGTCTGCTTGAATGAATTAAAGAGCATAACCGTAATGGCAAACATGACCAGCACCCCTATTGGCACATTGGCAAAGACGGCACTGGTTGCCTTGGACTGATTTTCATATTCACCACCCCATGTTAGCGTATAGCCTTGCGGCATCTTGATTGCCTCTACCTTGCCACGCAAGCGGTCAAACAATTCAAGACTGGAGGTGTCTGTATAGGGATCGGCATCGGCCCAAACCTGAAGGGTGCGCTTACGGTCCCGCCGCATGACAAGGGGATCTTCCCAATCCAGATCGATTGAGTGAACCACCTGATCGATGCTGACATATTGGTCTAGAACAGAGCTGTAAACCTGAATATCTTCGAGTTGATCAACGCTATTGCGCTCATTGAGTGGAGGGCGCACAACGACAGGAAGGATATCCGAACCATTGCGTACCTGTGCTATGGTCAGGCCATGGACATTCAACAAAATAGCCTGATCAATATCCGCTTTGGTGATGCCCAGACGGCGCGCTTCAGCTTCGGCAAATTGCGGCCGCAGAACCTTGGTGCGTTCCTGCCAGTCTTGCCGAATATTCACGGCATCCGGATCTGATCGATAGACCTCGATGACCTTGCGTGCCAAATCCCGCAAGACATCCGGATCGGAGCCCGTTATGCGTGCCTCGATTTTCGAGCCAGCAGCAGTGCCCAGTTCAAAGCGGCCTGTTTTGACAAAGGCATAAGGGGCATTCTCTTTTAGCGTCTTGTCAACCCAGTGACGAACTTCGGACAGTTCCTCGAAATTCTTCACCTCGATGATGAATTGGCCATAGTTTGCATAGGTGCGTTCCGCTCTGTAGGTCAACATGAAACGCTCAGCACCGGCACCAATTGTGGTCGTCACCTGCTTGATTTTATCATTCTTTTGCAAGATCCCTTCAAGACGATCCATGTCCTTGATTGTGGCGCGGATATCTGACCCCTGCGGCAACCAATAGTCCACCGTGAGCATAGGGAGCTTAGACGTCGGAAAGAAAGACTGTCCGACAAAGCCGAACCCATAGATTGCTGCGGCCATGCATCCGATCATGATGGCCATGGTGCCCCACCGCCACCGTAAGGATAGCAGCAGGAAGGATTTGTAGATCTGGTAAATAAAGCCATTATAGGGGTCGATCTCTTCGGCTTCGTCGCTTTCATCCTGAACCTTGGCTTCCGAAAACATGACCGACGCAAGGAATGGTGTCAGTGTGATGGCCAGAATCCAGGAGATGGTGAGCGAGATCATCAGAACCCAGAAAAGAGAGCCCGCATATTCACCTGTATTGTCAGGCGAAAGGCCGATTGGTGCAAAAGCGACGATAGAAATAGCCGTCGCACCAAAAAGGGGCCAAACGGTTTGGGTCACGATGCGGTGGGCCGCCTTGACCTTGCTAAGGCCCTGCTTGAGTCCGACCAGAATGCCATCCGTGATGACAATGGCATTGTCCACGAGCATGCCCAGAGCGAGGATCATAGACCCAAGGGACACGCGGTGTAACGGCATACCGATCAATTCCATGACCATCAAGGTACCGCAGATCGTCAATAGCAGGATCGCACTCATGAGAATGCCAGACCGCAGCCCCATTGTTACAAGAAGAACGATGATAACGATGACAATCGACATGCCCAGATTGACAAGAAAGTCATTAATGGAAGTCGTCACCTGTTGCGGCTGGTTATAGATCATATGAAGATCGATCCCCAGAGGCTGGCTGTTTTCCAGCTCCTTGAGCCTTTGGGATACATTGTCGCCAACCTCGGTCACATTCACCCCTTCAGCAAAGGAAATGCCGATGGTCATGGCCGGGCTGCCATTAAAGCGATAGACATGGGTCGGCGGGTCAGCATAATCCACCTTCACATCCGCAATGTCCGAGAGATAGACAACATCGTCCCCGGTCTGCCCCAGAAGGATATCCTTCATTTGATCCACTGTGCTGTAATCGCCGGTCGAGCTGATGCGGATATATTCGCTGCCAACTTGTATGCTACCAGCGTTCGTGACCACATTCTGGGCCTGCAGCAGGGTTTTCAATGAGGATATGGACAAATTATGCGCAGCCAGTTTCGCTCTGCTAATTTCCAGTATGATCTGTTTCTGCAGAGTTCCTCCGATCGCCACTTTGCCTACGCCATCCACGAGAACCAGTTCGCGTCGCAAGAAATCAACATAGTCGCTCAGCTCCTGATGACTATAGCCATCACCAGTCACCGCCATATAGATGCCATACACGTCGCCAAAGTCGTCATTGATAACCGGTGAGTAGGACCCCGTAGGCAAATCAGAGCTCATGTCATTGATCTTGCGCCGCATTTCATCCCAGATCTGTTTGAGCTCGGCGTCCCGATATTTATCCTTCATTTCCACGGTTACCTGACTGAGGCCTGCAGATGAAATGGAGGTGATATGATCGACATATGGCAATTGTTGCAAGGCTGTTTCAATCGGCAGCGTTATTTCATCTTCCACTTCGTAAGAAGACGCGCCGGGATAGTAGGTGGCAATTACTGCTTCCTTGATCGTGAATTCAGGGTCTTCTAAACGCCCCAAATTCATATAGGCATACATTCCCCCAGCGAGCAGCAGGATGGTCATCATCCAGCTAACAACCTTATTCTCGATGGCGTAGTCTGTGAGTTTCATTACTCTCGTCCTGCAAACAATGCGCTCGATGGGAAAGGGAATTCCCTTTATACCGGCGAAAATTAGGCCCAGCCTGAGCGGGTTCACTGTGTGCGCCCGCTCGCGTTGCGAATATGGAAAGCGGGCTTACAATCCGCCTTCTTTCTTGAATTTTCTAACTTTCATGCCTTCCGAAACATAGGAAACGCCGATGGCTATAACCCTATCGCCGTCTTCTAGACCCTCTGAGATGCGTATTTGACCATCCTGAATGCCATAGACTTTGACCTCGGTTTTATGGGCTTCGTTCTGATCGTCCAACTTCCAGACCCAGCGCTTGCCATTCTCGTCAAACACAGATTCGAGCGGCACCAAAACGCCACCATCATCACTATTTGCCAGTAGGGTTGCCAGATTGAGACTTGCAGTTACGCTCATACCTGGAAAGACGGTCAAGTCATCAGGCCGGGGCATGGTGACCGTTACTGTGTAGGAACGGGTCACTGAATCGGGAATCGTGTCGATTTCCTTATAAGTCGCTGTAAAGCTTTTGCCAGGCAGAGCGTCAAATTGCACCTGCAATGTTGGCTTTATCTCGAGTTTGCGTGGGTTGAAACGCAAGAACAGCTTTTCTGGGACATTGAATTCAACATCGATATTTTGAGTGCCCAAAAACTGCGCGATTTGCGTGCCCGCGGAAACCGTTTGATAACGCTCGACATAGGTCTTGGCTACAAGACCATCAAAGGGCGCTTCAAGCTTTGTGTATTTTACGTTGTCCTGGGCTGCCTTGAGAGCCGATTTGGCTGACTTGAAATCCGACTTGGCCGAATCCAGCGTCGATTGGGCAACATGCTTTTGTTCGAAAAGCTTTTGCGTACGCTCTAGGCTTATTTTGGCGAGATCATAGGCTGCTTGACGCGAGTCGACCACAACCCGATAAGGCTCATCATCAAGCCGGGCAATGAGCTCTCCCTTTTTCAGGGTCTGCCCGGCACGCACAGGAAAGTCTTCAATCTGCCCGTCAATCCGAAAGGAGAGGACCGCCTTGCGAGAGGCGGTCGTTACACCTGGAAATGATTTGGGAAGGCTAAGTGCAACGCGTTGTGCTGTGGCAATCTTGGCCGGACGTGCGGAAGGATCTTCAGCGCCACTTTCATTGGCATCTGCAGAATTCAAGAAGGAATCATTACATCCGGATAGCAAAAGAGCCATCAGGCCAATCAGCATGAAGTGTTTTGACATGAGCCGAACCAAGAATGTGAGAATGGCAACTTATTGCGCATTGATCGCGCGTGTTTGTTCGCAGTAAACATACATACGTGTATGAATAAATGTAAAGTGGAAATAGTATGTGATACCTGCTATCTCCACGAGAAGGGCGGTAACATGATTAAATTCTTATTGCTGGCGGACCAAGAGAGTGGCAAGAAAAACAAAAGCTGACAAGGAAAAGACCTATCAAGCCTTGATAGAATCGGCCGCTGAGTTGTTTCGGACCCAAGGCTTCACGGCGACAACACTAAATGAAATTGCCGAGCGGGCAGGGGTGACGCGCGGGGCCTTTTATGGACATTTCTCAAGCAAGTCGGAAGTTATCAAGGCTATTTGGGAGGAACAGGCCTTGCCATTCTTCGAGCCTATCAAGGATACTTTACTTAACTTGCCGCAAGAAGAACCTGCCGAGGCATTTCGACAACAAATCAACTGTCTTCTGGAGCTGTTCGAAGACAACAACGTCGTTGGCCGTGCCTTCTTTATCATCATGCACAATATGGAAATATCGGATAAAGACAAGGAATTGGTCGAGTTTCTGTCTGATAAATATAAGCTTTACGAGCAGGTGCTTTCCTGCGCCTATAAAAACCTGAGCGCAGCGGGCAAACTGAAGGAAGGCGTCGACCCTGATCACGCTGCCATGGGGTTCCTGTATATTCTCATTGGCATGATCAACATGGCACTGCTGCCTTTTGGGGACTTCGATTACAAGCGAGATGGCTATCCGGTGTTCGAACACTATTTCAACAGTGTGCTAAAGGATTAAGGCGCCTTATCCATTAAAATTATTCATGAGAGAAGTGGGGCAATCTGGGATTGCTCCCAAATTGCAGATCCTTCAAATGATTGATCAGTCTTGAGAAAATACAAAAGCAATTGAAACGCGCTAATGCGCCAAGTCAGTTGGACTCTTTTCGAGGCATATGTGGAAATGTCATTCCCATGACAAAATAGCCATTGATTCAACACCCCATGATCTTTAAACAGGTCCGCGGAGAGGTGGCCGAGTGGCTGAAGGCGCGCCCCTGCTAAGGGCGTAGGCGGGTAACTGTCTCGAGGGTTCGAATCCCTTCCTCTCCGCCATTATTTCTTATAATGTATTGAAATTATTAGTTTTTCTGGAATTGTGTAATTCCTTTCCCCCTTTTTCCCCCCCTACAAATTAGTTGACTCTCCGGGCTTTTGTGTTGAACAGGCTTTCCAAGAGAAAAAGCGACTTCCCCCGTTTCACACACGATATTCGCATAATAAGGCAGTGTTGGAGACAAATTTACTCCATCCGCAATGAGATGCGAATGAAATACGTGGCTTCTAGGTATCGCTAGTGAGAAATCGCTCATCAATTCAAAAAGCTCCATCTGACAGGTGACGTGCACGGGGGGTGAAGCTAAGAGCTTGTTATGCCTAGGCGGAATGAACCGTCATGTTTGAATCATCTCAATCCAACAAATTTTTCTGTTGGTTGGATCTTTACTATAGCGATGCCAAGGCTGTTGTTCGCCCCCAATACTAGGTCTGGGATCGTTAAGTGCTAAGTACACTTTGCAGGATAAAAGCCAGAAGTTGAAGCATGCGTAGAGTTTGTGATTGGAACAGCTCGATGAACTCGAAAAAGTCTGCTGCGCAATTGAGCTGGAGTAAACGTGGGCGGATTGCGGACATGCGGCAACGCAGCACAGTCATTAGAACTGATCATTAACGCGGCCATTCCACACCCAGGCAACGCCCTCCCGGTAGTTGAATGCCTGCGGCGCAAGTGGTCGACTTTTGCGTCGCCTCACGGCCAGCTTTCACTCCGCCGTTGACAACTGCATGCAGTGGAAAAAGGCCTTACACATTATGACAATCCTTGATTGTGCAATTGATCTGGCAACACCTGCATGTCAATCTATACTTACTTCAACATAGAGATAGCTACTTGAAAACGCTTTAGTCCAGTTAAATTCTTCTGAAATCACGAATTGGAATAGGATGTTTGGTGGGGCCGATATTTTAAGATCTAGAAGACCAGAAATCGGAAGGAACCCAGCGATTACTTTGGCATGGGCTGGTATTCTATTGGCATTTTTGTTGCCCGTTTCACCGTCGTTTTCCCAGAATTTGGAGCTGTTGCAGGCTCAAAAATTTCTAGCAGAACAAGGTTACAACCCTGGTCCTGCAGATGGTCTTTATGGCAATCGAACAAAAAACGCTTTGCAAACCTTTCAACAGGCTTCTGGTCTACCTAAAACCGGTAAGCTGGATGCCGCAACGTTGGGAATGATTGAACGGCAGCTCTCTCAGACCGATCTTGAAGAAAAGATAAGGCCTGAAGAAAGCGAGCGCCCCGTCATTAAAAGTTTGGAGGCGCCGGCGACTACCGAGGTCTTGCCAGTGGTTGCGGTTCCTTTGCCTGTTCTGCCAAGAGAAAAGCCGAATAGTATGGAAACAGATCCCAGTTCAATATCTGGGATATCTTCTCCATCCTCTATCTCCGAGCTATCTCGTCCTGTAAATGATAACGGTTCCGACCACAGCATTTCAGTTCCGCAGAGCGAACCGCCTAAAAGCAACGTTGAGAAATCGCTTGATCGATCAACGGAAGATTCTGTCGAAAGATTTGAGATCCCCCAAATTGTCGGTGAACAGGCTATGCCAGCCAGTTCGAATGAAAATACCAATACTATCATCGCTATCGCAATTTTACTCGCCACAGTTGGGCTTTGTATTTTTGTTTTGAGATGGATTTTCCGGAAAATAGTCCGAATGTTTGGGGCAATTTTCGGCAAAAGAAAAAATGAAAAGCCGAATGCCAACAATCCGTTTTCTGCTATTTCAAATACTACCCTATCAGTAGAAGCGGTAGACGATGCTTCTGCATCGGCAGTTTGGGGGCAAAATGAAAAAAGCGTGGCATTTGATGCGCTCTCAAATAATAGGGAACTCGATTCAATAATAGAAACTGTCGAAACCGAGATCGAAAGACAGGTTAAAGAGATACAATCCAATCCTCTCCCACCCATTCAAGAGAAGATTGCTATCAAAGCGGATGCATTAAGTTCAGAGGCCCTAAATAAGGTTATGAATCAACCTGATGTGCACGCATTGCGACCATCTCAGCAACTTCAGGACAATCGCGTTCAAACCGAACATGAGCAAATCTTGCAAAGGATTAAAGATCGCGATGAGATAGCCAGGGAGAGTAGAATAAAATGGCGGATGCGGAAGGAGTTGGAACAAAAGCAGGTTGAACAGGTGGAAGTCAAGAGCATTGCTTCCATTGTTACTGCCAATCGTAGAGGCTGGATCCCTGCTGGTGAGAGTATCATTGTGGCCGGGCGCGATATTGGTGGTTTGGTATATATAGGCCCGGCGCCATCGACAGGCCGGTATGGTCAAAAACGAAAATGTTATGTTGATCCATCTTTGTCTGTTGCCAAACGAGGAGATGACAAAGAAGGCATTTATATGCCCTATTGGCCCAGTTATAGCGATATTCCTGCAAATGCGCGCGCCACTTATTTGGATTGGCTCGCTTCAGGACGATCAGATTCATCTTATGATCCAGGCTACATGTTTCTCTACTTTTACGGATTGGAACAGCGCTTTTTCGAAAAGGCTGCTAACGAAGCTGATAAACAAGCGATTATTCACGAGGTGAGAAGGCTCAAAGAGCTCTACCAAGATAACAATTCAGCTCAACGATATTTGGGCGCTTTCCTCGATCTAGCGCAAATCATACAAAACCCGGCTTTTCCTTTGATACCGGAACAGTTGGGATGGAGCGTTGAACTTCCGCTACCCGTCAATCTGTATATAGGCAGAAAACTGAAAGCCGAACAGGCATTAAATGCTGAAGATGGTTTCATTTGGCTGATGCATCACCCTGATCGTCGCATGAGGACACCAGCACAGCGCTGTAAAGCTGAGTTTGAGCTTATGTTTCGATCAAGTTTCAACGCAGTCTATCCAGATGGTATGAAAGTCAGAAAACCTAGGAAGGCGTTGAAGATTGAATATCAATCAGCTTCAGGCGATTTCACAGCAGATGTTTCTCCTCTGATAGAAGATGCTCTGGATATTTCGGGCTTATCCAAACCGGTAGAAGACTTGCAATTACTTGCCGATGAGGCCATGGCGTCTCTCGACAAATTCAGCCGCTATCTTGGACCTGACGAGAACGGAAGGGGGACTTTCCAGGCTCATTCCCTGTTGCCGCAGGAGTTGCGGCCGCTCTTTCCGTGTGAAGAACTCGATGGACTCTCAAATTGGGCCAAACCTATCCTCGAGAAGAATGGTCAGGTTCCTGTTCTTGATCTGCTTGAAAGACTCGATGGAAGAAAACCGGAAAAGATCGGAAAAAGGCAATTGGTGGACGCCGCTGATGCTCTGGCTATGATTGGCATTGGTATGGCGCCCGATCCTCGCTTCGCTTTGCGGGGGCCGAAGCTGGATGACCCGGTAATTCTGTTTCATCTACCTGATGGGGCGAGGGCTCTTAATGAAACAACTCCGGCCTATCAAGCTAGCCTTTTAGAAATTGCAATCGGCACTTTTATTGCTCAGGCTGATGGAGAAGTGAGCAAAGCGGAAAGTGATGCTTTGAAACGCACAATCCATCAGGCAGATCACTTGTCGCCAGCTGAAAGATTGCGGCTTGCAGCAAATCTTGCTTGGTTTTTTGCCGTGCCGTTAGATTTGCAACAATTACGTAGTCGGCTCAAAAAGCTTAACCTTGACCAAAAGAACGCCATCGCGGACATCGTGATCAAACTGGCCGGTGCCGATGGTATAATTCAGCGTGAAGAGGTTGGGCAGATCGAGAAAATCTACAAGATTCTCGATATGTCGACAGAGGGGCTTTATTCACGCCTTAATAGTCAAGCAATGGCCGATATAGAAGGAGATGAGCCCATCTCCGTGCGCTCGGCTTCTCCTGTAAACGATGGCGTGGCTATTCCCCCTGAAACGGGAGACGCAATATCGGTTCGCCTCAACGCATTGGATCAATCCAGACTAGCAGATATCCGCACAAATACGGCTCAGGTTTCTCAGCTGCTTGGCGCGATTTTTGATAGTGATGACGCAGAAGACGAGGTTCCGGAAACCGAGACTGTGGAGCAGGCGTCTCACACGTTCCCCGGTCTCGACGCGAAGCACTCTGGCTTCGTATCTGAACTTGTAAAACGTGAAAGTTGGGCACGTCTTGAGTTCGAGCAGCTTGCCAAAGAGTTTGGGTTGATGATGGAAGGCTGTCTTGAAGTTATCAATGAATGGTCATTTGAGCACCATGATGAGATGCTGATTGAAGAAGATGATCTATTCGAAATAAACAGCGATATTGCGGCCAGCCTGACTGCACAATGAACTTGAGGGATGAATAATGGCAAAGAAGATCAAGAGACGTGAAAGAGACACGATTATTCAAGCTTTGCGAGCAGGCGTCGTACCCAAAGTCGGATTGCAGTATATTCAGGTTGGTCGTGTCAACGAAATCAAAGAGCTGGTCAAGGATATAGAGCGTATCGGCGAAGGAGGTTCCGCCATTCGCTTTATCATCGGTGACTACGGTTCGGGTAAAACCTTTTTTCTAAATTTGGTTCGGCTAATCGCTATCGAAAAGGGGTTGGTGGTGATGGGTGCTGATTTAGCTCCAGATCGCCGTCTTCACGCGTCTGCTGGGCAGGCCCGAGGGCTTTATGCTGAAATGGCTCGCAATCTGTCAACCCGCACTAAACCCGAAGGCGGGGCTTTGAGTTCTATTGTGGAACGGTTCGTGACAAAGGCCAATCAAGAAGCCGAAGAAAAAGGTCTTCAAACCGGACAAATGATCCGAACCAGACTTGAACACTTTGAAGAAATGACAGGCGGATTTGAATTTGCGGAGGTCGTACGCAAGTATTGGGAGGCCTATGAAACCGACGACGATGATCTGAAATCTGCCTGTATGCGCTGGCTTCGCGGTGAGTTCTCCACCAAGACTGATGCACGGAAGGCATTGGGTGTACGGACCATTGTTGATGACAAGAATGTTTATGACCACCTCAAGTTGATGTCCGCTTTTGTTTGTGCCGCAGGCTATAATGGGTTGATGGTCTCGCTGGACGAGATGGTCAATCTTTACAAGCTGACATCAAGCCAGGCACGCAATTCAAACTATGAGCAGATCCTGCGTATTCTTAACGACGTATTGCAGGGCACCGCATCCCATATCGGTTTCCTCATGGGGGGGACACCGGATTTTCTTTTAAACACCCGCCGTGGTCTTTACTCCTACGAGGCTCTTCAGACACGCCTCGCTGAAAATCAGTTTGCAAAGAACGGCCTTATTGATCTGTCTGGCCCTGTTATTACATTGGCTAATCTGACAGCGGAAGATATGCGCGTGCTGTTGGAGAATATTCGCTCCGTAATGCAAGAGCCGGAAACCATGATCCCGGATGAAGCGCTAGATAGTTTTATGCATCACTGTTCTAATCGTATTGGAGAGGCATATTTCAAGACGCCGCGAAATACGGTCACAGCTTTCGTCAACCTGCTGTCTATTCTGGAACAGAATCCTGGCACTAACTGGGCAGATCTGATTGAGGCTATCGAAGTTGCTCCAGATGGAGGAGACGATCTCAGCGATATAGTCGATGAAGATGAAGACAGGGGTGAAATAGGTAGCGGTGCGGCTCTAGATTCGGAAGACGAAGATGATCTTGCTTCGTTTAAGCTATAGATGAGTGAATTTGAGCTCCTTGCACGGCCTATTCAGAAATGGATCAGGGGCAAAGGATGGCCAGCTTTACGCTCAATTCAGGCTGATGCTATCCGCACACTTTATGACTCGAATCGGGATTTGATTATCTCTGCGGGCACTGCTGGTGGCAAAACCGAAGCGGCTTTTTTGCCCCTGATATCTCAATGTGTGCAAGAGCCTTCAAGCCCAGGTTTTGAACTGGTTTATATCGGTCCGCTCAAGGCACTGATCTCAGATCAAGCTCGGCGTCTGGAGGATATATGCCAATATGCGGAGCTGACTGTCACGCCTTGGCATGGCGATGTTTCTGGGGCGGTTAAAGCCCGTGCAAAGAAAAAGCCGCAAGGAATCTTGCTTATTACGCCGGAATCACTAGAGGCAATGTTCATTCTAAATGGCTTGCAGATTCCGACTTTTTTTGCCTCCACGCGCGCCATCGTGATTGATGAGCTGCATTCTCTTCTCGACAGTGAACGTGGGATCCAAATGCGCTCGCTTATCAATCGGATGGAAATGGCAGTAGGCCGTCCCATTCGACGATTGGGGCTTTCGGCAACCTTGGGGGACAACAAAGAGCTGGCCAAGAGGTATTTACGGCCCAATGATCCGGCCACTGTTGAGCTAGTCGAAGGAGGTGGGGGAGCTCCAGAACTGAAACTGCAATTGCGCGGCTACATCAAAGGCAATACCACGTCGGAAGCTTTTCGTGATAGTGAGGGAGTCGAGAGAGAAGATGCTGCAGTGGATCCGGATGAAGCTGCCGCGCGGGCCGTTGCGAGCCATATGTTCAGCAAATTGCGTGGTAGTCGAAATCTGATTTTTGCCGGCGCACGCAATCGGGTCGAATTGTATGCAGATCTGTTGAGACAACGTTGCGAAGAGGAAAACCTGCCACAGGAATTCTATGCTCATCATGCCAACATTTCGCGCTACGAGCGCAGTTTCATAGAGGACCGGCTTTGCAAAGGGGATCTGCCTACAACAGCTGTCTGCACATCCACATTGGAGTTGGGTATCGATATTGGTGATATCACATGTGTCGCACAGATTGGCGCGCCATTCACCGTCTCTTCCATGGTTCAGAGGCTCGGGCGGTCTGGCCGTCGCCCAGGCCAACCACAGATTTTGCGTCAATACGCTATCGAGAACAGGGTGGATGCAGAGTCTCACCTTATCGACCGTCTTCGTTTAGACACTATTCGAGCGATCGCAATGATCGAATTGCACGTGAAGGACAGATGGTGTGAATCTCCATTACCCCAGGCGTTGCATCTCTCAACGCTCGTGCACCAGATCCTATCTGTAATAGCGGAACGTGGTGGTGCCTCAGCCAAGAGGCTCTACATAACTCTTTGTGAAAAAGGCCCTTTCACTGCGGTGACTCCAGCAATATTCACGCAAGTTCTTCGCGCTCTGGGACGTGAAGAATTTGGACTCATAGAGCAATCTGACAACGATCTTTTGTTGCTTGGCCCCAAAGGGGAGAAGCTCGTTGAGCATTATAGCTTCTACGCAGTCTTTAAGACGCCGGAAGAGTATCGCTTGCTTCATGAAGGTAAGGAAATTGGTACGCTACCTATTTCTACCGTCATTACGAAGGGCAGCACGATCATTTTTTCGGGCCGCCGATGGGAGATTCTAGAACTCGATAGCATAAGCAATACCATATTGATCAAGCCATCCAAAGCAGGGAAAGCCCCAAAATTTGGAGGAGACGGCCTTGGATTGATTGATGATAGGGTTGTCTCAAAGATGCTGGATATCTTGCGCTCAAATGAAGTGCCAATTTATTTAGACCGTGTTGCCAAGCAGTTGTTACAAGAAGCAAGACAGGCATTTTCAGAAAGCAAGCTTGACTGTAATAAATTGCTGTCTTTGAGCTCTAAAGCCCATATTCTCTCGACATGGCGGGGGGATGTCAAAACCAACAGTCTCGCTCTGGCACTGCAGTCGCTTGGATTTAAATTGGCAATCTATGAAGGTTTAGTAGAAATTACAGATTGTCCTGAGGAAATGACTATTTTTGAGGGTCTAGAGGCCATAGCCGAAGGGCGTCACACCAGCCTTTTTGGTGATAGTAGCAATTTGATATCAGAAAAGTTCCATCCCTACCTATCTGAAGAGCTCCTACAGCTCGACGCTTTGTCGTGCCGTCTCGATCAGACATGCATTGCCCCATTGGCTCAAGAAATCTTGGAGCAAGAAGATAGTAAAGGGTCGATGCGGAATGTTTAGTTCATGACGAGGAATGTCCAGTCTGGGATTGCTGCAACGCACAATATCGATGGATTTAAAGGTCGCCTATGGGCCGCGAATACCAATCAAGCTTCATATGGCGGTCTTAAATTCATGATGCAGCATATCAGGCAGCTTGGAGCCCAAACACGACCTTCAAAATGAAGGTCAATTCGCCAATGCAACAACCTGCTTCAGGAAAAGGCGGCCCTTACCAGTCATTCGCAGGTTGCCACAAGCCGCAAGGCTGCTTCCGCATTCCTGCCGTTAGAGCAAGCCGCAGCATTTCATCGCCCCGGTGACAGGTTGGCGGACAAAACAGCTGTTAGGTGAATCTCACTTCGCAATCAATGTCACCATGTTGAGATTCGGTTCAGATCACTCTGAATGCTATAATATGACCAGACCGTGCCGCTCCGCCTTTTGGAACGGAACGGCATTTGGGAGCTATCAGAAAGTTACGACCAGTTTGCCTACAATGTGCTTGGCACAATAAGCAGCATATGCATCTGCCGCATTTTCCAAGGAGAAGCTTTCTCCAATTACAGGCTTGGCCGTTCCCTTCTCAAGGAGAGATGCAACCTCATCCATGGTTGCCAGATTGCATTCGGTATCAGCCACGAATATGGCTTCGATGTCGTCTCTTGCAATCATACCGGCTTCGAGCGGAGGCATGGTGATCGAGATAAGACGACCGCCACTGCGTACATGATCAGCAACTTCGGACAGCTCGTTGCCCGGCAGGGCCAGATTGAAGATTGCATCAAGGTCATTGGGAAAGCTGGATATGTCGTAGCTGGTAAACTGTTTGTCTCCCAATGACTTCAGGATATCCTGGTCTTGAGGTTTCGCCGTTGCGTCGACATCCACTCCCTGAGATGCAAGAATAGTAACGAGCGCTGTGCCGACCCCTCCAGATGCGCCGATCACCAGAATTTTCTCACCAGCCTTGACCTTGCCAGCTCTTGAGGCAGCAAGGGCCGTCAGGCCAGTGGTTGCAAAGGCAGCTGCCTCCGATGGTTCCACATTCTGTGTTCGGTGAGCGATGACAGGCGTATCAGCTTCGATGACCATAAATTCAGCCATTGAACCGGTACCGACAGAAGGACGTGATCCAGCCATTGGCCGCATGACACGAGGGCTGGCATAACCAAAGATTTCGTCTCCTACTGAAAAGTTGGTCACTCCACTGCCTACCGCTGTTACGGTGCCTGCGAAGTCGTTGCCCATAACATGCGGGAAAGGCAGTTCGAGAAAGGCGCTCAGTTCACCTGACAGCAGCCTCATATCGGCAGGATTGACCGCAGAAGCGCTGAGCCGTACCTGCAATTGTCCTTGCTCCGGATGCGGAGTTTCAATTTCTTCAATTCTCAAATCTTCTGGAGAACCATATTGGTGTGTGACAAGTGCCTTCATTGTTTTTCCTCTTGATAGAAACATATAAACGGACCATATAGTCACCTTAAGCAAAGAATGCAATAAGATGACCGATAGGTCCGTTTAATTTTGAGGCATGATCATGGGAAAAACACGCGCTCCACGTTCTGACGGATTGAAGAACCAAGCCGCTCTTCTGAAGGCGGCAGACGAAGCGTTCGTTGAAATAGGCGTAGATGTTTCGATTTCCGAGATTGCAAAAAGAGCGGGTGTCGGCAAAGGCACAGTGTTTCGCCACTTCGAGACCAAGGATGACCTTTTGGCCGCGGTCGTTATCCGAAGGCTAGATGATCTGATCGACAGTGGAAGAGAGCTTTGCGATGCTCCTGATCGGGCTTCTGCACTCTATACGTTTTTAGAAATGGGCGCAGAACAGCGCCAGCAAAGAGGCCTTTCCTTCATGCAGGGGGCCTACATTGGCAATCAGGACATTGCGGAAGCTAGGAAGAAGCTGCTGCAAGTTCTTGATACGCTCGTCGAGCGAGCCAAAGCGACTGGCGAACTCCGGAAAGACATCTCAGGAACAGATGTTGCGCTTCTGATGTGTGCGCCGGGCTACATTGTCAGCCATGTTCAAGAGCCTGATCCTGACCTCTGGCGACGGTATCTAAAGATCATATTCGACGGTTTGCGTTCGGACGGTCAGAACGAATAGAGTAAAGGCCTAAACCTACCAAGCATTGATTGCAGAAGTTCCTTCAGGATTGCTTTTTTAACGTCCACCTTGGGCTCCTCGCGGTCCGGTGCACCGCGTCATCACCGGAAACACTCATCCAAGCTCGCGTCTAGCAATCCGGGCCTTTCCTGTCGTTCGCCAGGGGTGATTTCCATGAGCCGTTTTCCCCATTGCTGCCGTTTGAGCGAAGCGCAGCATTTTTGACGACGAAACAATTTTCAGGACAAACGAGCAGCTGACAAATGAATTTCCATTCTGAAAAATCAATACGAAATACCACTATTTCGTCAGGGAGCGTTATTCCAAACTTGTTTTCCCGGACCGCCGCTGCCAGGAAACTGGTATCCCATATGAGTTACAGTTGAAATCACACTGCAGGCGAGTTCTGCAACATGGCGCTGAACCTGTTGAAGATATGCAGTATTAATCGGTGTATCGAAGATTTTTTTCTGATTGTTTACGAAAAGAGGCAACGAAAACCCCTGCGCATCTGGCATTCGCCATGATCCATGACAAATTACATTTCGAAGATCTGATGCCTTCTTAATATCGTCAATCAACTCATCAATGTTAGTGGTTGTGTTATTGGAGTTCTGGCAGACCGCGTTCTTGAAAGCATCCGCCAACGGCTTTAATGTTGATGAGAGGGCTTTCTCAAAGGTTGGCAGCCATTTTACGTAAGCGGCTTGAAGCTCAGCTTCGGTCTCGTATTGCTTCGTTACTGTATATGCAAAAATGGCTTTTCCCAAGGCTTCTTCGAGAAACCCAAAAGTTGCTACAGTCCTTCCGAGCTGCTCCCAGAATTCGGGTGCATGCCGATTGGTTGGCCAGCATTCTGGAAGCTGACTTTTATCGACAATTGTTCTCTGAATAGAATTGTCTATTTCTTCCATGTAATTGTTCCTAAACACATACCTTGAAGCATTTCGCCACATGTAGTGTGTGATCTATATTTCTCGCACTCCAAGCCACCCTTCTTCAAGAAGCGACCTCAAATTTGAGAAACATTTGTTCTTCGTTTTTCAATTGCATCGATCATCGACTGCGGTCGAGACACATCCAGCACAACAACTGTGACCTTCTCTTTCATTCGAGGTGGAAGGTCATTAGTTAGCATCTCCTCAAGCGCCTCGGCACTCTCTGGGCTATCAGCACCATCACTTCTTTTAGGGGGCTTAAATTCTGAGCCGAGCCAGAAGACGAGATAGATCCCGAAACCGCTGGCGTCTGGATCCGCAGCATACCGAACGAGTTGGTTCGTTGCAGCCGTCCAAAGCTCGTTATTATAGTGTCGTTTTGCTTCGATCGGGAGGTTCTGTCCTGCGTGACTCAGCAACAGGATATCGACTCTGGTGTTTTCTCCGCGATGGACTTCGGGGAGGCTGGCTGAAATGCCATATCTTTCAAAGCGCGGACGAAATAGCTCGAGCAGCCGGTCTCTGTCCTCGTTCTCTATCTGGGGATTGGTCGCCTCCCCATATCGATTTGTATTCCAAAAACGCTTCCAGGGTGTTTCACTTCCGGTTCGAAGGGTGCTCTTGTACCGCTCCACTTCATCGAGAACGATGGCCGCAAGATCCGAAGGCGTCGCAGGTGGGCCACTTGAGATGGCACCCAATAACTGTCTCACGGAAGGCGCTGCAAATTTCTCATCACGCAGCTTTCGGGCGTGTTCCGCAGCTGCGTGAGCCAAATGAGGTGCCCAAGTCGTGTCGACCACGGCAGCGAGTTCGTTCAAATGCTCTCCAGCCTCAACCGAACTAGAGGCTTCAAGACGCCGGATCGATGTCCTAATAATACCGCTTTCACCTGATCGCCACCAATCATCGTCACGTGCCGGATGTGTCTTTCCAAGAACCCCAATTCTAATACGGTCCAGCAAATCGATATCCGGGCACAATTCGTTGAATGACTTCGCAATGTCACCACTTGGTGCCAACAGAGCTGCCTCTTGTTCGCTTTCTGATAGCCGACTGGCAAACTCCCGAGGCATCAGCGCCAGTCCAACAAAAGACCAAATATCTCTTTGGCTTCGCTCGAGATCATGACGTTTAAGAGCATTTTGTACGAGTTCAGCCATCTCACTAATGTTGATCGTCTCAGCGCAGGCTGCGATCGCCTGCCTTAATGCGGAATCTGGCAGTCCTGGTCTCTCGCCAAGCAAGCCAACAAGGCACCGAGATATCAGTTCCGGCCCGCCCGAGCTCGTAAGATGATGGATGGAGCCAAGGTCATCATCGCCAGCATCAAGGGCAGCATTCCAGTATCGCAACATCACTCCAGCACCTTGTTCGGGATCATGAGACAGTCGGCCAACTGCCCAATTTGCAACCGAAGGATCATTGTCGCGACTGAAATAGGCTTGCCGAAGCCCAACCAAAGCAATAATCAGCGGGCACGCATCGATATCATTTTCTCGTCCGTGCAATAGCGCCTGATGCAACCCTGCCGCAACGACATACTCACTAAAGTATGCCTGGTTGGTTGCCTCTGCTTCGCCAAGGTCTTCGACGCTAACTTCTATGCCGGTATGAATCGTGAACTGAACAAAGCCTTCTGCAATAGCTGCGGCGATCTCTTCATTTGTGTATTTTGTAATGTTTTCGAGCGGCGACTTGCTTTCGCTGACCCGACAATCCCTGTAATGATCGGAAGCCCATTTCAAGACGCGATACTGTTCAGGTGCACCAGCAGAAATTAGGTCAATAACCGGCGCAAGCTCAGCGATATTGCCTTTTCGCGAGTTTGCGGTTTCCTTTTCTTGGCAGGCTTTTCGCTTCGCTTCTTTCTTTTTCCATTGTGCATTGGGGTCGGACAGCAGAGACTTGATAAATCCCTTGAAACCTTGTTCCTGTTCGAGCAGCGAAACAATCGGTTTCTTCCATTTTGGCCAGTTTGTTCCGGCTCGAGCCGCATACGCAGCTATCTGGAACCGCCTCTTCCGCACCGCTCCCTTACTTGCCTTTTGCGCGAAGTCTAACAACTCACGGATCAAAGCGTCGGATGGTAGCCGTCTTACGGTCGAAACATATTCATTGCAAACTACCCAAGGCCCCTCGTCAGAGGAGCTTCGTTCCGTCACTGCGAGGAACAAATCAAGTTCCCGACTCCCTGAACCGCGTTCCATCCAATTGCCAATGGCTTCAACAACGTCACGTTCGAGCATATCCCATCTATGTTCTCGAAGGTTTCCTATCCAAGATAGAAGCCGAACTGCGGTTATGTCTGGGTTAGCTTCAATTGAGACGACAAAGGCTCGATTCAGAAACGACTCAACCCGGGCTTTGTGACGTCGCGTAGCATCGCTTTTTCCAATTCCCCGATCGAAAAAGTCCGGTCGCGGGGATCGCGTTATCGCAATGGTCAGATTGTGCAGAGAGGCTGTGTCATCGTCATCCGCATCCTCTCGATTCTTCGAAGGCATGCGGTCAATATCTTCGAGCAGCGCATGGAGATCGTGAAATTGGACGTCCTGAGTTGCGAAACTTTCTAAGATGCAGGCCCGGATTGCCAATTGACCCCAGTCAACCGTCATTTTGGCTAGATCGTCCAAGAGGTCCCGTTGCATCCCAACTTTGTCTATAGCTTTTGAGACAAGGACTTCTGCAGCCCTCTTCCGCATCCAGAGAGGCCTTGCAGCGTCAAGCATGATCTCTCGCAGTTTCTCCGACATTTGTTCGACGGGCGGACCTTCGGCAAGTGCCTGAAGGACAGTAACCTGCCGGTGGCTACGGACATCGGCGTCAAGAATGGTTTTGAAGGCGTCGACGAGGTCATCGCCAGCGAGCCCTCCGACGACCGTCGCTCCATCTTGTGAGGATAGGAAAAAAGGATCATCACGGTCCAAGTTATATAGGATTTCTTTCCGCCCAATTGCATCGAATGCCGCAGCGTCGCCATATGCCAGCACTGTTGCTGCATCATTCCGAATAAGACGGCGTGCACCACTAGGATCACCCTCAGAATGCAGGTGAGCGGCAAACCAAGCATAAAGTCCTCTGAGCTCACTTGGGGCTTTCTGGTCGCTTCCCGTGATTAGCGCAATTGCTCTTCCTAACGGAAACGCAGGCATCTCCGAAGCTCCTACCACCCTTTTTGCCAGAAAACGACCTGCCAAAAACTCCGCAACCGTTCGGTGTAACGGCGTGAACGTTTGTTCTTCGCCCCTAAACAAGGCGGTATCAAGAGCGGCTTCGAGAGCGTGAGCTTCCAGCCCCAAGGCATGTGTAGCGGCATATTCGTTTTGGGTTGAAGCAGGGGGCAATGCATTCGAACGCCAGAGTGCTTTAGCCCCAGAGGCAAGTAGATAGAAGTTCATCGCGGCAGCTGACGCGAGAATTTCTTCCGCCCCAGGGCGAGGATCGGTTTCGCGCTCTGGGTTATGTTCGTGAGCAAGCGCAAAAGTGGCTCTCGTGAACAAATCAAAGCGAGAGGTCGGCCAAACGCCGTTCAAAACGACAACCGAGTGAAGCAGTCTCAGACTAAGTGGATTTTCGAGAAACACATCGGCACCTTTGCGCCGAGCTTCGCCAATGAACGTCTCCGGATCGGGTTCTCCTAGCGACGCCAATACCAATTGCGCCTCTTCCTCGTTCAGAGGTAAAAGATGCGCCACTGTGATTGACTCGTTGTTTGCGGCGCGGCGCATTGCCTTGAGGTCGGCCGTCGCACGCCAGTCTTCAGTACGGCATGTGAGGCGCCATCGTCGAATGTTAATGTGTGAAATAGCATTGGCAAGCTGTAGGAGTTTGTCTTTCCCACTGTCTCCCGAACGATACTCGTCAAGCGCGTCAAGATATGCGGTTCCAGACTCGCCCATAGGATATCCGTTCATCACTTCCCGACAAGTTGCAATCTCGCCACCCTCAGCAAATGCTTCGTACTCCAGTGCTGTAGATTTGCCTGCACCGGGCTCGCCGAGCAAGACAAGATACGGTTCGCGGCGGAGGAGACTAAGTGGTTGAACTACGTCCTCGCCATGAACCTGAATAGAGACTCGCCGATCTAGATGTGCATGTTCCATGTCGGAAAGATAGTCGCTTGGCTCGTCCCTGACAATCTGAAGTGGTACCAAATCTCAAAGGATCGGCCGACGTCGATTTTTCCACAAGTGGGAGAATCCGCGAATGTCAGCTTTTGCCGACAGAACCTAAGTTCTCGCTCCTGCAGCGTGCTTCTCCTTCCCTCCCTGATTACCCATTCTGGGTGTCTTTGCCGCCCGTCATCTATGCGATTAGCTTGGAAAGCAGGTCCGGTGATCCGAGCCTTTCACAAAAACCTCTGACGGCAGAACACCTTCCGCCGTCTGGAAGGCACGCGAGAAGGCGTCGGGTGAACTATAGCCATAGGCTCGAGCGACCTGTCCGACACGTTCTCCACGTTTAAGGGCTTCTCGTGCTCGGTCGAGCCTCCAATGGCGCAGATAGCTGATCGGGGTTTCGCCGACTGTTGTCCGGAAGCTGCGCATGAAGGCGGCGCGAGACATCCCTGCAAGATCGGCAAGATCTGCTGCTTGCCAGTTACGGCCCGGATTGTCATGCATCGCGACGATGGCGCGGGCCAGACGCGGATCGGAAAGGCCAGCCAGCGGGCCTGACTTGATATGTCCTGCTGCGATTTCGTCCCTGAGGAGATGTATGATCATCGCTTTGACATAGGCATCGCGTAGCGCACGCGTTCCGCATCGTGGATCCTGTGTTTCTGATACCAGAAGCCGGGCGAGGGCTTGCGCTTCACCCTTGAGCATCAGGTGTTCGCCGACGAGGGCAGAGAAGGGGCCTTGGCTCGCGGGAGGCGACAGGCCGATGGATACAACGGCTTGATCTGATGGGCCAACCATGACTCGGCTGACATCATCAGAGATCGAGAGATCAGCCGTCTCTTCAGGCCCGGCATACACCGCTTCAACGGATATTCCTTGAATGAGGCTGGCGAGCCTATCAAGCGAGGCACAAGGATTTTTGATACTCATTGTCGGACTTTCTGGACCATGTCCGTTCAATCGTATCCTATTCTGCAGGTCATCACAATTCCCTTTGTTTTGATCATCAGGAGCCTCTCATGTTGATGCCACGCCAGAAGACACCAGACCTCTCCCTGCCAATCGTTGGAGGAGGGCAGTTTGTCCTCTCTGAAGAAAAGGCGGATCTCGGAACCATCATCTGCTTTTATCGCGGACTGCATTGCCCCCTCTGCGCCACCTATCTCAAGGAGTTGGAACGGCTGACGCCGGATTTTGCCGAGCGAGGCATCACGACGGTCGCAGTTTCCTCAGATCCGGAAGACCGGGCTGCCGAGATGGCCAAACGCATCGGAGCGTCCTCCCTGCGTATCGCCTATGACTTGCCTTTGAAGGAAGCGAAAGATTGGGGGCTCTATATCTCCACGTCGCGGGGCAAGTCATCCATCGGCATCGAAGAGCCAGCCCTCTTCTCGGAGCCGGGCTTGTTCCTGATCACACCTCAGCAGACGCTCTACTACATGTCGGTACAGACCATGCCATTCGTTCGGCCGCATTTCTCGGAGCTTTTGGCCGCGACGGATTCCGCCATCAAGAAAAACTACCCCGCGCGCGGGGAATATTCCGGCGAGCTGTAGGGCTGCAGAACAACTTGAGAGCGGTCAACCAGTGCCGCTCTTTCAAGAAAACCTGCAATATATCCAAAAAAATCGCAACTGAACTTTACCGTAAATTAGCAGGGTGCATTGTAAAGACAGCGGCATCAAGGATCGATGGGTATAGAGCAAAGGGACTTTATGTCGAGGACAGAGACAAAAGCGAATTGGAAGATTTTTCTTGTTGCTTTGGCTGTTACTCTGCTTTCTTTGTTCTTGTCCCTGCTTGTGACCTATATCGTCACGCATATACTTCATGGCTATATGAACCATACCTCAGTAGTCATCGCCACCATTGTTCCCACCGTTGTCGCTGGTCCGGTTACCTGGTTCGTCGAGAGCTATAGGCAGAAAGCCAACGACGCTCTTGCTCGCTTGCAGGTACTCAAGGATGAGCTGGAGCATCAGGCCAATCACGATATCCTGACAGGCATCCTCAACCGTCGTAGCTTCATTGCCGGAGTCGTGGACAAGACGGATGGGGTTTTGATTTCCATCGACGTTGATCACTTCAAGCGGATCAATGATACCTATAGTCATGCAGCAGGCGATATGGCTTTGGTGCAAATCACACAAGCGATCTCGAATGCGGTACGCGAAAGTGATCTGTTCGCTCGCCTGGGCGGCGAAGAATTCGCTGTATTTGCCAATGACGCTTCCTATGAGAACGCCAAGGATCTGGCAGAGCGCATTCGCCTTGCGGTCAATGCTGCCGACTTCTCGCCTGAAGAAGGCGTGCACCACGAACTGAGTGTCAGCATCGGCTCGGCCTTCGGTTCAGAGAGCAAAGACTTCGATGCGATGGTGGCTATCGCCGACCAACGCCTCTATTGCGCTAAGGAAAAAGGCCGGAATCGATCCATCTTCCCGGATGCCGACGACCTGAAACAGGTGGCGTAGCGCAGCCGCATTGTTCACATCCACAAAATGCCAAACTCTGGTCTTCATCTCTTTCTGAAAAGATAGGATGAAAGAAACAGGACTATTCCCAGCAGGAAGAACAGGGCGCTGAGTGGTACGAACCAGCTTTCTTGGAGAATGCCATTTTCATCCACTCTCGCTCCATAGAAAACCCGCTCAGCTATCCAGCAAGCAATTGAAAGAGCCAGAAAAGCTATCCCGGCCAGCCTGATCTTCTGCCTCATCTTTTGTCCCCACTGCAATCTCGGTCGTCGGGAAATCCTATAAGATGGAGTTGGCAAAAGGATGGCGGCTTATTGCTGACAGAGTGGCGCTGGGTGTCATAGAGGTTCAATTAAGTGATATTGATATAACTAAATCTCAGCTACCGAAGATTTCATATTCCCTGAAAATGATCGGTTGGACAATGAATTGAACCAACCACATCAAGGAAACGCCATGCAGGATCTGGATTGGCGGAGTCCGGGGGCTTATCAATACACCACTCGTCTCGATGCTGCCGGTTTCGCATGGGAATATCTTCGCCGCAATAACGCATATCGGCGCGATTGGCAGTTGCACAACGAGCCGTCCATGTCGCAAAACAGTCAACAGGTTTTTCCTCAACATTGGGGGTTATTGTTTCCCGCAAGATCCAGACATTTCATCAGACGAGCAACTTCTATTTTGGTCTCCTCACATGCTGCCGCAATCCGTGGCGCTTGTGCCTGTGCAAGTTGATGGGGGTAACGGTCAGACAGTTTTCGAACTGGCTAAGCTCGCAGACGTAAAGATGAAGCAGGTCGGGAATACCTGTCATGGTATTTGGCGTGTTGCTGGAACGGATCATCATTTCTCCGTTCCCTGCAGGGAAGCCGCCAAAGCCAGCCTTTACGCATTTTATCTGCCACTCGACAGATATCTTGAACTTCGCATCCATGCAGCAAGACGCTTTTGGCGCTCTCTCAACAACCGCCCCTCTGGCCCGGATTATCGGCTCATGCCCGATCAAATGAGGCAATGGCACACACTCTCTTTGCGATCACTTGATGGACGACGGAAAGGGGCCAGCTATAGAAAACTGGCTGAACAGCTACTGGCATTCCGGGGGCGCAAGGAGGATTTCGAAGTCGACCCGCGCAAGAACAGGGCGCGCCGACTGGTGGCTCACGGTAAGAGAATGATGCTCGGTGACTACCGGCAGCTTCTTCACTACCCGGTCAAGCCGGCACCAAATAGCAAAGGCGAATAGCTAGAGCGAATGTCTTCACCGGTTCCGGCGTGTTCCGGCCGCCTGTGTCAGGATGGTCTTATAACCAGTCTTTGAGAGCCATTGGGCTCGATCCAAATGGCTTTTCCAGCAGCGATAGCTTCGCTCGTCATCTGCAGAGGCATCGCGGTGTAGGACGATCCTGGCGACCTCATGCCAATCGGCGCCTGCTTTCTCGGCATCAAGCAGGCGCAGATAGGTCACGAAATGCTGCTCATCATAGGGAGTAACAATTTCACCTGCTGGAGCTTCATCTGCGACATCTGGATCGATTTGCGTGTGCATCGGCTTCCCCTTCTATCGGGAAGAGGCGTGGCTTGCGGTGCGCCCCCGCAATAGCCTCTTTGACCCTGGTGATCGGGGAGTTCGAAACCGTGTTAGGCGGCCCCGTGGCCTTTAGGCGGGAAGCCCTGGACATACGCCACAGGCTCCCCGACCATAAGGTCAAGGAGTGTGATGCCGTATCGGTCGACATCAACCTCTAACAGGGGTTTCGACGCCCCGGAGCAGCGCGTCTCTGCTCCATCTTCTTTCCTAGCTCAATCACTCGAAGATGTCTTGTGATTTGCTTGCCCGAGACTTTGTCCGTTTGAAAACTCTCCGGTTTTCCACTTTGAGCCGATGTTTAAGGGGTGCCGCGAATAGAGCGTCTCAAATGCGGCACGCTACAGAGCGTGTTGCTCTCGCCATGCTTCTCCATAGCTCGCTGTCTTCCGAGAGCGGCACCTTTGAATATATGGAGATATGCCATGGTCAAGCTTGATCCCGATATGCCTTCACGCCTTCTGCGAACGCAGGAAGCCGCTCACTTTTTAGGGCTGTCTCTCAGAACCCTCGAAAAGCATCGCACCTACGGTACCGGGCCAACCTACCGAAAGATTGGCGGCCGCGTGGTCTACTCCGTCGAAGACCTGCAAGCCTGGACTGAGCAGGGTGCTCGCAAATCCACCAGTGAACAGACCTCGAGAAAGGTCTTTCCCGCTCGTCCACTGACTGCCGAAGAGCGGGGGAAGCTTTGAATGTCTGGGCAAAAAATGGTTAATTCTGATCGACGTGAAGAACGCGGTCAGCTTTCCCCCTTTGTCATCTCGTCGAGCAGTCCCTGCTTGCGCGATCAGCGGGATCTCATGGAGCGGCCCTTCTTTTCTCTGGCGAAAAGCCCACGTCTGAAACCGATCTGCTACAAGCAGGCAGACATCGAGATCCAGGTCTTTGGAATGCCAGACCATGGCATGGCGACGATATGGGATGCCGACATCCTGATCTGGGCCGCCAGTCAGATTGTCGCCGCTGAAAATGCCGGAGAAAACAGTTCACGGCTGCTGCATTTTACGCCATATCAGTTGCTGAGAGGCATCGGACGTCAAACCGGAAACCGGCAATATTGTTTATTGAGGGCCTCTTTGGCGCGGCTGCAGTCAACGGTCATTGCCACCACCATCCGCAATGGGACCCGTTGGCGCTGTCGCCAATTCTCATGGATCAACGAGTGGGAAGAGCGGACCACCATCAATGGCCGCGTTGAGGGCATGGAATTTGTCCTGCCGGAATGGTTCTACAACGGGGTCATGGACCGCTCTTTGGTGCTCTCAATCGATCCCGCCTATTTCCGTCTGAAGGGAGGGATTGAGCGTTGGCTCTATCGCATCGCTCGCAAGCATGTGGGGCATCAGCAAAACGGCTGGCACTTTGATATTGCCCATCTGCATCGAAAATCTGGAAGCCTTGCCCGTGTTTCCGATTTTGCTCTGGCCATTCGCAAGATAGCCAGGCAACAACCTCTGCCAGGCTATCGGCTTGGGCTTGGTTCGCTCAAAGGTCGGGAGGGGCTCTGGATCCTTCCTGTCATTCCGTGCACAGGCACTGTAGACAAGGCTGTGGATGCATTGGGTGACCCTGTCGGCACATCACACGCAGGGACTATCGGTACATCAGACGCAACCCTATCGGCACATCAAACGCACGAACAGGCTGCAAGTTTTTGTTTTGACGATGGAAACGCGATCCGTAACTTATCTAACAGTGACTCTAACAGTTTTTCTTCTGCTTCAGAGGTAAGTGGATATCTGAAGGAGAGTGCCGCTTCTATGCTGGCTGCAGCTTCGCGGAGGACATTGCCATGACAGAGGCAATGTCAAAGGATGCACCATTTCTCACGCTGGTTGATCTGACGTTCGAGAAGAACAGGATCGAGCATTGGATCTGCTTCGGACGAAAGAGTTATGAAAAGATCCTCGATCCATACCGCAGCATCGTTGGTTTTAAACCGGGCGCCGTCTTTGCTTTCGTCCGCTGGGCCTCGAACGGCTATGGCACACAAGTTTCTCGCATCGACATCATCAAGGCCGTAGGCAAGGGAGACGCCTGTCAGACCGTGCCCTGCATCCGTCCTGGTGGCATCATTCTGCTGCGCCTGAATGGATGGTCGAAGGTTCAGCGTGCCTTGACAGCGATCGACATGGTGGAAGCAATCGGCATCAATCCGGCTGATGCTTCGCCGGATCACTGGCGGCAGGTCCATAACCGGCTAAAAGCGGGGGAGGATCCTGATGGCTACTCAATCGAGCGTCATGCGGCCTGGCTAGCAAGGCAAAGGATCGCACCATGATGCGCTTTGCTTATACCGTTGTGACCTTTGTTGCAGTCGCTGTTGTCGCTTCACCCTTCTTCTTCTCACCGCAGCTGAAACTTGTCTGGAATGTCTCGGCCAGCGCACCCATTGGGCTCTATATCCTCAGGGAACCTGTCGAGCTCGAGGTCGCCGATCTCGTTGCCGTTAGGCTGCCAGAGAGGTGGCAGACCTTTGTCGTTGAACGCGGCTATATCGGCAATGGCGCGCCTCTGTTGAAACGCATTGTGGGGCTGCCGGGTCAAATGGTTTGCCGTATCAACGGCTTCATAACTGTCGATGAAGTGACAATGGGCCATGCCCGTGAAGCCGATCATGTGAGCCGTCTCCTTCCGACATGGCATGGATGCCAGACGATCGATCAGGATGAAATCTTTCTGATGAATTGGCAGGTCGATGACAGTCTTGATGGTCGCTATTTCGGTCCCGTGCATGCAAACTCCATCATCGGTCTTGCGCGACCGCTTTGGACCGACGAAACGGGCGACGGCCATTTCGAGTGGCGGGCTCCAACACAATGAGTGTTCCTAACCTCATTTGTTCCGGGAAACATCGCGTAGGCTTGATATGCAGCGGCTTCCTGTTTCTTGCGGCGAGTTTCTCACCTCTGGCATCAGCTTGTGCTGGGGAGGTGATTGCCGCTTCTTATGCTGTTCATATTGCTGAGGCTGCGCGACACTTCTCCTTTCCGGAAGATTGGATCAAGGCAATCCTTCAGCAAGAAAGTGGAGGCAAGGAAGATGTTGTCTCCCCCAAAGGCGCCATGGGACTGATGCAGCTCATGCCTGACACCTGGGCCGACATGAAGCTCCGCCAAGACCTTGGCGACGATCCCTTTGATCCGCGCGACAATGTCTTTGCTGGCACGGCTTATCTCAGTTTCCTTTGGGATCGCTATGGCACCATCGAAGCCATGCTGGCCGCGTACAATGCGGGACCAACGCGTTACGAGGATGCACTTCAAAATAGGCGAAGTCTGCCTGCCGAGACGCAGTCCTATGTCGCAGATCTTGCACCCACGCTTCGAGACACGATCACATCCAGCCAACAGCAGTTCGTCAGCGATTGGCGTGATGCAGAGCTGTTCGTCGGTCAAAGAGGACGGAATGACCAGTTCGGAAAAGTGGACTTGGAGCCATCAGCCAAAGGGCTCTTTGTCTTTGAAGCTCTTGCAGACTGAGAAGGCGAGGAAAGCGAAAATCTCTGAGGGAAGGGGAGGGCAAGATAAAGGAAACCGGCACTCCCAAGAGGCGGTTTCTTAAATTCTTGTTGTCTGCACGTCGGTTAGCGGCTGCCTTGCGGCACCCCGTTTTATGCGGATTGGTGCCACTGGCTTTTTTAAGTCTCTGAATTGTTGGGAATCTTGATGGCACCAACGGGCCGTTAAGCAAAGATCGGGAGCAGACCATGGCAATTGACGATGAAAGGAGCTTTAGGCCAAAAGCGGGTTCTGTACGCTCCGATATTCCAAGGCTTGGCAAGGCGAAGAGCTTTCTGACAGCCGCGAAGAAGATCGCTCGCCAGCATCGCAACCAACCATCAAAGTCGGCCCAGCTTTCGGGAGCGGCGAAAACCAGAGGTAGACCGGAAGGCCGACAGATTGGCAATGGCGTCAAGCGGGGTAGAGGAGCGGCCTTTGCCAGGTCGCGCTCGCTTTCCGGTGGCTGGCGATACAGTCGACCCGGAATGCGCCGAGTCATCGTCAAAGCGCGTTATGTGCGTGAGGCCGGTCGGAATGGGCGAGGGGCTGCGCATCTGCGCTATATTCAGCGTGATGGTACAGCGCGCGATGGTGAACGTGGTCAGCTATATTCTGCAGGGGAGGATCACTGCGACGGTGGCACATTTCTGGAACGTGGCCGCAAGGACCGCCATCAGTTTCGCTTGATTGTATCTCCAGAGGATGGAGCTGAACTCTCTGACTTGACCGGTTACACCCGTGACCTCATGAGCCGCATCGAGGAAGATCTCGGAACAAGATTGGACTGGGTGGCGGTCAATCATCACAATACCGGCCATCCCCATGTGCATGTCATCATCCGAGGGGTGGATGAGCTGGGTGAGAATCTGGTGATCAATGGTGACTATCTCGCCCATGGCATTCGCGAACGGGCAAGCGAGCTGACGACGCTGGAATTGGGGCCCGTCTCGGAGCTTGAACAACGCCACAAGATCGCACAGGAGATCGATCAAGATCGCTTCACCCGGATTGATCGAGCATTGATTGACAACACGACCAACAATCTTGTTGATTTGCGGCATGGCGATGATGAGACGCCAAACAGCATAAATCGGAGCCATCGGTTACGTCGTCTCTCAAAACTTGCAAAGATGGGCCTGGCCAAAGAGCTGGATCTCGGCGTATGGGAACTAAAGCCAGACCTCGAGGCAACATTGCGGGAGATCGGGGAAAGAGGGGATATCATCCGCACGATGCAAAAGGCGCTGAAGGCTGAGGGCTTGGTCAGGGACCCTCTGGCTCTCGAAATCCATGACGCCTCCACCCCAAAGCGGATCGTCGGGCGCATCCTCGATAAATATCTCAGTGATGAACTTGGCGACAGGATCAGCCTTGTCGTCGATGCCATTGATGGTCATGCGCATCACGTTTCGGGGATTGAACCCGAGATGATCGAAGATGCCCGGATTGGAAGTGTCATCGAGATAGGGCCAGCAGAAGCAGGTCTTCGAAGCTCGGACAGGACAATCGCGACGCTCGCTGACAATGGCATCTTCCGACCCAGCATTCATCTGGAGCGATTGGGCAATGGCAGCGATCACGAAACCTATGTCGCTGCACACGTCCGCAGATTGGAAGTCTTGCGGCGCGCCGGTATTGTTGAGCGTATCGACGCTGAACACTGGCGTATCCCTTCCGATTTTGAGGAACGAACCTTGGCCTTCAACGCAAGCCGAAACCGCCAGACCTCGATCCGTATCCTTTCGAATTTTGACCTCGAAACGCAGATCGGATCAGATGGGGCGACCTGGCTTGATAGACGTTTGCTGGCGACGGACGCAGGAGACCTATCCCCGTCGGGGTTTGGCAATCAAGTGCGTGATGCCATGGCGGCCCGCCGGGAACATTTGATCGAGCAGGGGGATGCTTCGCGTCAGCGTAATGGGCGAATTCTATTTCGGCGCAATCTTCTATCAGTCCTGCAAGACAGAGAAGTGGGCCGTGTCGGTGCCGAGCTGTCTGCAAGCAGTGGATTGCCATTCAGGCCTACCCGCGATGGTGAGAATGTCAAAGGAACCTTCAAGGCTACCCGACAGCTTGCAAGTGGGAAATTCGCTCTGATTGAGAAGGCCCATGAATTCACGCTTGTTCCCTGGCGCCCCGTGATGGATCGGCATTTGGGCCTGGAGGTATTTGGCCAGATGCGTGGGGGATCTGTTTCCTGGCAGTTTGGTCGGCAAAAGGGGCTGGGTATTTGATCCGGACAGCTTCAACCGGAGGCTCAGGAGCCTCCGGCCTTGTCTCTCATCATCACCGATTGGTCCTCTGGCAGATGAAGAAAGCCATGTGTGGATCACCACATCCGATCAGCAAGAGCGAGTTCTTCCTTACCGATTGCGGTTGCGTAAATCGCGGTCGTATTCATGGATGCATGTCCCATCCATTTTTTCAGCATATGAAGCTGAATACCGGAACGGATAGCATGAATGCCGTACCCGTGCCGTAGTCCTTTGGGGCTTGCCTGCATGCCGACAATGCCGGCGTCATCCATCACCCGTTTGACCCAGCGATAGGCCGTTGTTCTGGCCAGAGGTCTGCCATTGTAGGACCACAGGAATTTCGTGTGAGCATGAACCATATTCTTCTGAATGGTTCTGATGCCGTGCACGCATTCAAGTGACTCGACAAGAGCTGGAGGAATGGGGACTTCCCGCATCACATGTCTGTTGCGTTTCTTCAGGCACCGGACGGAAATCAGCCGTGAATCCAATTGTACTGCTGCTACCGTCAATTCTCGCGCTTCAGAGAGGCGAATGCCTGTATAAAGCAGGGTCAGGCAGAAGGATCGGATATCACAATCGATTTGGCTCGCAGCCTTGATAAATCGATCCCTCTCTTCGGGGTTAATATAAAGGCGGTTGTTGTATTGGTCATACAGCCGCATACCATTTTCTATCATTTATTACCTGTGGGGCTTTCTCTTGCCATATGATGGCACTGGTTTCTCGTAATACTGTTACTCGAAAATCCGCCCTGGTCCGCGTGGCTGTGGCGATTACTTTTTCTGTGAAACAGTATTACTAATTTTGTTCCAGTGACGAAAAAGCCTTATTCTATATCACCTTAGCAACAGGCGTAGATTTCAGATAACTGCTTTTACTACTTATGGCAAGTAGTAACTCTACGTATTAATTTGTAAAACTCAGAATTAGTAATTTTGTTTCATGTATTTGTTCGGCCTGAATGAGGATGAGGTACGTTTAAAGACAGTATTTATGTGTCTATTGTGCCTCATTTGCTGCTGGTTTGGGTGGTGGTGTGCGCGATTTTATTTTATTCGCGACTATCCAAATAGAATTGTTTGCACCGATCCTTCCTTTCTCTCCGAAATAAAACACTCGGTGAGGAAAGGAGGGTCTTCTTCTAACACTCTGGAGGAACGTGACTTTTGTTCGCCTTTGCCTTTTAGCGAAGGCTGAAACCAGCGAGGGGACGCGGGTCACGGTGAGCCAGAGTGGGCCGCCTCGGTGTGGGGCCGGGGCGGCGATGATATGCGGTGGGCAGACAACGAGGCCCTTCTGGCATCACTTCTCCGTGAAGATGCTGCCGGGAGGGCTGAGCTGCAGCAGTTCGAACAATCGGAAATTGCCTTGAGTTTGGAAACTGAGGTGATTCAATGAATATTGAGACTGTTCCATCAACTGCCCCCAAAAAAACTAGATCTAGAACACACAATCTTTGGCGGACGGTGAATCCGGTCCAGGAAATGCTCGATCAGCTGATCATGGAGATCGATCCGTTCTCTTCGCGCGAGCAATATCTCAAGTTTCTGAAATCGCAATATCGGTTTCATTTTCTGACGGACATTTACTACACCAGCAGCAGCCTTCTCTCGATCATTCCCGATATCAGACATAGGCGTCGCTTGCCTCTTATTCGTCGCGATATTGTTGATTTGGGGGGCGAGAGGTTTGAATTGCCGCTTGTTCGCGATTGCAAGGTCGATATTCCAACCGCCCTTGGCTGGCTGTATGTCGCTGAAAGCGCAAAACTTGGCTCAGCCTTCTATCTGCACAAGATAACTCTTCTCGGGCTGACAAAAGAGTGCGGAGCAGGTCATCTGTCTCAAAATGCCGAACTATGTGGGCTCCATTGGAGAAAATTTGCTGCGGCGCTCGATGCCGCTGACTTTTCTGACTTTGACGAAGAGAGGCTTTTGGTCGGCGCTGAGCAGGCCTATGAAAACATGCTCTTCTTGATCAAGCACAACTTCTTTCAATAGCGCGTTTCCGGATCTCCAAGCGCAAGTCTGTCATCGAAAGGAGTTGAGCAATGACCAGTTTAAATGAGTTTGATGTTTCGTTCGCGCCGGAAATACCGTTGACGATTGCCGGAACTGGTCGGCAAATCGCCAAAGATGACGAGTTTCTCATCAATCTCGTCTTGGCCATCCAAGCAAACCTGATTGGCCTACTTCAGGATATAAACCTGTTCGGCGGGCAAGATCACTATCTTCGCTATCTGCAGATTTATCGCCAGTTTTGTCTGCATCTTCACCCCGCATATTTGTCACCTTCTCTTCAGCCACATTTCAATGAAATCGACAACGGGCCTCTGGTGACGTCCCTGACTTGGGACCTGTCCGACCTGACCGGGAAGCCTCCTCCAGATGTGCGGTCGATGCAGCCATCGTTGCTAACAGCGAATGCGCCGACTGCCTTGGGCTGGATCTTGGTGGCTGAAGTCGTTGAGGCTTTCTCTCCTCTCTTTTGTGCGCGAGCCAATCTCATTGGGTTCGACCAGAATTTTGGAGCAATCCACCTGCACCGAAATACCCGCGAAGCACAGGCCAGATGGCGTCGGGTTTTTGTCGCGGCACAGAAGGTTATCGAGGCTGACTGCAATCACAGCGAACTGCGAGAAGCTGTTTTTCAGGCCATGCGCAGATTGAAGCTTTTGATGGCGGCCACGTCCTGACGTCGGTACGCCCCGCTTGTCGAAATCCTCATCACTTACATCCAATGGAGACCACGATGTTTCAACGAATGTTCCTTATGCTTGGCGCTTGCGCGCTGATGGTTCCCTCTCTGGCGACTGCCGCAGATCTGCCAGCATCAAACCCTGTCGTCGAGAACGCAAAGCGCTATGATGCTAATCTCTGGGAGGGGTCATATGTCGGCGCCTATGGCGGCTACAGCTGGAACGATGCCGAGGTGTCATTCCCGTTGATATTCCCCGGCGTGACGAGAGTTGTGTCGACCTCGTTTGACTATGACAAAGGCCGTATCGGCGGCTTTGCCGGTTACAACTGGATATTTGCTCCGTCCTTCTTGGCGGGTATCGAAGCCGATGTTGGCAAAGACTGGGCTGGCTTTGAGCGCAACGGTCTGAAATTCGAGAACGGTATGAATTGGAGCGCCCGTGGGCGGCTTGGATATACTATGGATCGTGCTCTGGTTTTCGTGTCCGGTGGCTACACAGGCATGAATGCCGAATTTTCCGGCGCCCAGAACGAAGATATGACCTTCCATGGCTGGACGCTCGGTGCTGGTCTGGACATTGCCTTCACGAAAAGCATCTTCGGTCGAGTGGAATACCGGTACAATGATTATCAGGACAGTACGGTCAGCTTTGGCTCCACCCCTGTCACGACCAATCCTTCCCAGAGCATCATCAATGTCGGCATTGGAGTAAAATTCTAGATCGGCAGGAGGTTCGCCTATGAAACGTGGCAGGACCAAACTGCTTGCCCGCATTTCTCTCGGCAAACGGGTGCCGATGACTGCGCTCATTCAAACATTGGCAGTCGCAGAATATCTCAGCTTTCAAGGGGCAGCACGTGCGCTCGGCGTCAGCCAGTCCAGTGTCAGTATGAGAGTAAGGGACTTGGAGCAGGAGTTGGGGATCCTGCTCTTTGAGCGCTCGACCCATGGCGTTCAGCCCACGGAAGCCGGACGTCATTTCGTGGCGGAAGTCGATAGTGCGTTGGAAACATTGGAAGCGGCAATTCTATGTGCAGGGAGCCGGGCTCGAGGGGAGAAGGCCGATTTGCGTGTCGGCATCTATTCCCTTGTTCCCGGCGGCTTTCTCGATCGCCTGTTCAAGCGCTTCAAGGAAGAAGTACCCCTCGTGCATTTCGAGATTTCCGAAGGCACCGCACGGGAAGCACTATTCATGTTGAGGGAAGGCAAGCTCGATATTGCCTTCATGGTCTGCAATCAGGAAATCCCCGATCTCCATTCACGAACCATCTGGAGTGATGAAATTCTGGTCGGCTTGCCTCTTGGCCACCCGCTTACGACCCAGAAGCAAATCACATGGAAGGATCTGGCGCAGCAGACCTTCCTTACCCGCCGAGGAGGCACCGGTCCCCAGATCCATGATCTGATCATCGCACGGTCCATGGGCCGCTGGCCGATACCCGAAATCCTCAAGCTGAAAATCGGCTATGGCACTTTGCTCTCTCTGATCGAAGCAGGATGCGGCATCTCGCTGTTTCTCAAGGAGGCCTCTTTGTTGAGAGCCCGCGATGTTGTTTTCAAGCCCATCCATGACGAGACGGAACGCATCACTTTCTCCGTCGTCTGGTCGCCAAACAATCACAACCCTGCCATGTCTCGATTGCTCAAACTCGAGATGGATATGGATTCGGACAACAAAGACCCATAGGGATCTCTAAGGGCGAGCGAGAGCAGGCGTCCTGCCAGTTTGTCCGTTTTATCCTCTGGGATATCCGTTTCTTCGCTTGTCCCACGTCCACTCTTGCCAAGGGCATGACCGTAGCGGCTTCTTTGGAAACTCTTTTTTTCCTGAGGAGCCTTCATGCGTGGCAGCCGTATTCTCTGGGGCCAGATTGCGCTCGTCCTTGCGGTCATTTTGATGATGGTCTGGCTGGCGACCCAATGGACAGCCTGGCGGTTGGGTTTTCAGATCCAGCTCGGAAGCCCTTGGTTCAAGCTAGGCGATTGGCCGATCTATTATCCGCCCAGCTTCTTCTGGTGGTGGTTCACCTTCGACGCCTATGCTCCCGACGTCTTCGTTGAAGGCGCTCTGATCGCAGCATCGGGCGGCATTCTATCGATTGGCATTGCCATTCTCATGGCAATCATGCGGGCGCGAGAAAGTCACGAGGTCGCCACATATGGCTCGGCGCGGTGGGCAACAGACGAAGAAATCAGCGAAGCAGGCTTGCTTGATCCAGATGGCGTTATCCTTGGCCACCATGACAAGGGCTATTTGCGCCATGACGGTCCCGAGCATGTCCTCTGCTTTGCACCAACTCGAAGCGGCAAGGGCGTGGGCCTGGTCATCCCGACTTTGCTGACATGGCCCGGAAGCTCAGTGATCCATGACATTAAGGGAGAAAACTGGAACTTGACCGCAGGCTTTCGGGCGAGGCATGGCCGTGTCCTGCTGTTTGATCCGACCAACCCCAATTCTTCTGCCTATAATCCTCTGCTCGAGGTGCGGAAGGGTGAATGGGAAGTCCGGGATATCCAGAATATTGCCGATATCCTCGTCGACCCAGAAGGCAGTCTCGACAAGCGCAATCACTGGGAGAAAACCAGCCATTCCCTTCTGGTCGGCACCATCCTGCATGTGCTCTACGCGGAAGCCGACAAGACTCTCGCAGGTGTTGCAAACTTCCTTTCCGATCCACGAAGGACAGTTGAGACGACACTCCATGCCATGATGACAACGCCGCATCTCGGAGATGCCGGGACCCACCCGGTTGTTGCATCAGCCGCAAGAGAGCTTCTCAACAAATCCGAAAATGAGCGCTCCGGTGTCCTCAGTACCGCCATGTCGTTCCTAGGGCTCTATCGGGATCCTGTCGTTGCCTCAGTGACCTCCCGATGTGATTGGCACATCGCCGATCTCGTCAGTGCTGACAAACCGGTCAGCCTCTATCTCGTCGTGCCCCCATCGGACATCAATCGCACCAAACCGCTCATCCGGCTCATTCTCAACCAGATAGGGCGGCGGCTAACGGAAGAACTCGAGAGTGCGGGTAAGCGCCATCGACTGCTCCTGATGCTTGATGAGTTCCCGGCTCTGGGAAGGCTTGACTTCTTTGAATCGGCTCTTGCCTTCATGGCAGGGTATGGCCTCAAGTCCTTTCTGATCGCCCAGTCCCTCAATCAGATTGAACGGGCCTATGGGCAAAATAATGCCATTCTCGATAATTGCCATGTCCGGGTTGCCTTTGCCAGCAATGACGAGCGAACGGCCAAACGCATCAGCGATGCCTTGGGAACCGCAACCGAGCTGCGCGATTCCACCAATTATGCCGGTCACAGGCTCGCACCATGGCTCGGACATCTTATGGTGTCTCGACAAGAAACCGCCCGCCCGCTCCTGACGCCTGGCGAGGTCATGCAATTGCCGCCCGCCGATGAAATCGTCATGCTCGCGGGAACGTCCCCCATCAGGGCAAAGAAGGTCCGCTACTATGAGGATGTTCGTTTCAATGAACGGCTTCTTTCTCCTCCAGATATGAGCCATCGCTTTAATGCGAACGGATCCAGCGATGGTGCATGGGATGGTCACGTGATTAAGGCTCCGGGTGTGCTGGGTGAAAGCACTGACTCCGTTGGCGAAGAAGATGGCGCCAATGCGGGCATAAGGCGTGAGCCGGAGTTGCCGCAGCACGAAGAGATCCTGTCGCCCCAACAGCCTGCCTCTCATGAATTCGACATTCTCGACGATGAACCCGATAGTGAAGCCATCAAGGCAAGATCCCTGCGTCAATCTATGCGTCAATCTACGCGGATGATTGCGCGGCAGGCCTCCATGAACCCCGACGATGGTATCGAGCTATAGGGAGGCTTGCATGAAACGAACTCGCATGAATGTCTATTTCGATCCCAAATTGCTGAGCCAAGTTGAAGCCTTGGCGATGCGACGCAATGTTTCCAAATCGGCGGTGATCGAAGCCGCTGTGGCTTCCTTTCTTTCTGGCGACAGCGCCGAGCATATGGAAGCTGCACTCTCTCGTCGGCTCGACAGGGTAGGGAGGCAGATAGGAGGGTTGGAGCAGGATGTTGCCATTCTAGGCGAGACCATGTCTCTCTTCATCCGCTTCTGGCTATCGGTGCCCCCCCCCTTTGCCCGACAATGCCAAAGCGTCAGCACGGGCACAGGGAGCAGAACGCTTTGACGCCTTCATGCAAAATCTTGGCCGCAGAATTGCCAAAGGGGACCGTTTCCTGCGAGAGGTTTCATCTAACTTAGATGATGAAGAATATTCCAATAGAGATTTGAAGTAATCATTGTCACACTTGAAAACAGATTCAATGGGTGGAAAAGCAACAAGTCTAACTTGATATCACTTTCGAGCTGCATTTGAGTTTCATTCAGGTCTGAAAAATAAAGAGATTTTGCGAGTAAACATGGGAAATCCGACGCATTTTAGCCTTGAAGTACCAAAGAGAGCTAGTCAGCTACTTCGAGACTTCTATCTGAACTTAGGGGAAACTGAGGGAAAAAATTTACCGCTAAAGGCGACGTTTTTGTTGTCCATGTCGATGCCGATTACAATACTGCCGATTGAAAGGATACTGAAGTACAGGAGAAACAATGCGGAAGTTCATATGAACGACGCTGTGCTGAATAATAATTTAGCTGTAGAGGTTGATAGGGCGATAGATCTTCAGGCGGAAGTAAAAAATGCCCGTTTTTTTAGCGGCTCGTGGCAATACACTGAAATTGAAAAAGGTGAAAGTTTCCCAAATCTTGCTAAAAACGGCCTTCCTGCTGCTGTTGTCGAACGCCTAGATGCTGCAGATGCATGTGATAGGGCAAACGCACTTCAGGCAGATTTGTTCTGCAAAATACTGCGTAATTCCCTGAGTCATGGTGGAATTTTGTATTTAGATGAGCATGGAGCTTCTTCAATCGGAAGTCCTGTGCGAAAGTTCGCATTTGTCAGTAAAAATAGGCAATATAACGCTACAAAATTGCATGTCTTGAGAATTTCCATGAAAGATTACAGAGGTTTTCTGGAGAGTTGGACTCGTTGGTTGAATGAGGCTGCGATGAGTAATGTAATATCCGGAGAGCTTACTGATGTTATCGATGAGGATGTGGCAAAATAGATTTTCTAGTATGAATGTAACTAGATTATTGCTTGTGTATTCAAGCTCCCCGTGAATTGGGAGATTTGTTGAACCCGTCCAAACTACTCAATTTCCCAATCCCATTTGCCGCCGTTTCTCGTCCATCTCCGCATTCTGGCAAAAGGCTATTGTCTCGCCGCTAAATCGGGTTTTCTTAATTGACCCCGACGCCAGGTGCAATGGGTGTGCCTTGCGTTGAGCGGGGCAAGCATGACAGGAAATCACGAACAATCCGAGACTGTTGCAAAGCCTGAGAGCCAAACAGTTGCACGCGGTGCGCGGATGCTGCGCTCCGCTCTTGGGCCAGCCATTGCGCATCTTCTCCGCGATGACAGGATCATCGAAGTGATGCTGAACCCGGATGGTCACATCTGGGTTGATCGACTGTCCGAGGGCCTCGCCGACACAGGGAAAATCCTGTCCGCTGAAGATAGCGAGCGGATCATCCGACTGGTTGCCCATCATGTCGGGGCAGAGGTCCATGCCCGTAGTCCTCGTGTCTCGGCAGAACTCCCGGAAAGTGGCGAGCGTTTCGAAGGCTTGCTTCCGCCTGTGGTTTCCGCGGCGACCTTTGCAATCCGCAAACCCGCCGTCGCGATCTTCACGCTCGATGACTATGTCAGCCAATCCATCATGGAAGATTGGCAAGCCGATATCTTGCGCGATGCAGTCCGCTCGAGAGCCAATATTCTTGTCGCCGGTGGCACATCGACCGGCAAGACGACGCTGACCAATGCGCTTCTGGCCGAGGTTGCCAAGGAAGCTGATCGCGTTGTCATCATCGAAGACACCCGCGAACTGCAATGCGCTGCTCCCAATCTTGTCGCCATGCGAACCAAGGATGGCGTTGCCTCCCTTTCTGATCTGGTGCGCTCGTCCCTTCGTCTGCGTCCTGACCGGATCCCCATCGGAGAAGTCAGAGGGCCAGAAGCTCTCGATCTGCTCAAGGCATGGGGAACCGGACATCCTGGCGGCATCGGCACCATTCATGCCGGATCCGGGCTTGGAGCGCTCCATCGTCTGGAACAGCTCATTCAGGAAACCGTCGTGACCGTTCCACGCGCCCTCATTGCGGAAACCATCGATCTTGTCGCAGTCCTCGCTGGACGCGGTTCAGCGCGCCGGTTGGTAGAGCTCGCCCGCGTTGATGGCCTGCAATCCGACGGCTCTTACCACATCACCTCAGCCTTTCATAAAAAAGGAGATCGCGCATGATCCCCCAATTTCTGTTCGCTCGCAGATGTGCGACCATATTTGCTTCTTCCGTTCTCTCTGCTTTGCTGCTTGTCCCCGCAGCAAGGGCGGCCGGCTCTTCCATGCCATGGGAGGCTCCCCTTGAGTCCATCCTTGAATCCGTGGAGGGGCCGGTCGCCAAAATCATTGCGGTCATCATCATCATTGTGACCGGCCTGACACTGGCATTTGGCGACAGCTCAGGTGGTTTCCGGCGTCTGATCCAGATCGTCTTTGGCCTATCCATCGCCTTTGCTGCTTCCAGCTTCTTTCTGTCTTTCTTTTCTTTCGGCGGCGGAGCGCTTGTCTGATGGCCAGCGCCTTCGAACAGCTTGATGCCGTGCCTGGCTTTTCCATTCCCGTCCATCGGGCCTTGACCGAACAGATCCTACTTGGTGGGGCACCCCGTTCCATCGCCATCCTCAATGGAACGCTCGCCGGAGCCATGGGGCTTGGTTTGCGCCTCTGGCTGGTCGGTCTTCTCATTTGGGCAATCGGTCATTTTCTGGCGGTCTGGGCTGCAAATCGTGACCCACTCTTTGTCGATGTCGGTCGCCAACATTTGCGCATTCCAGCGCATCTCTCTGTTTGACGGAACCTTGCGATGATGAACCTTGCCGAATACCAAACCCGAAACAACAGTCTCGCAGACTATCTGCCATGGGCCGCGCTGGTCGAGGCTGGCGTGGTGCTCAACAAGGATGGAAGCTTTCAGCGAAGCGCAAAGTTTCGGGGGCCGGATCTGGACTCAGCAGTGGCAGCCGAACTGGTTGCCGTGTCAGCCCGCATCAACAATGCCTTCCGTCGTCTCGGTTCTGGCTGGAGCATTTTCGTTGAAGCGCAGCGCAATCTCTCTTCAGCCTATCCGGACAGCCTTTTCCCCGACGCCGCTTCTGCTCTGGTCGATGCTGAGCGCAAGGCAGATTTTGAAGGCGAGGGGCAAGGCTCCGGACGAAATCATACGGGCAGAGAGCATTTTGTCTCGGACTATCTCCTGACCCTTCTCTGGCTGCCGCCGGCAGAGGATGCCAGCCGAACGGAAGGCTGGTTCTATGAAGGCCGCGAGCAAGCTGGCGTCAATCCGCACGAGCTGTTGCGCAGTTTCATGGATCGCACCAATCGCATTCTGGCCCTCATGGATGGCTTCATGCCCGAATGCCGCTGGCTCGACGACGCCGAAACCCTGTCCTATCTCCATTCCGCCGTCTCAACCAACCGGCATCCTGTTCGCGTGCCAGAGGTGCCGATCTATCTCGATGCCTTGCTCGCCGATCAAGGATTGACGGGAGGTCTGGAGCCGCGTCTCGGTGACCAGCATCTGCGTATCCTCACGATCACCGGTTTTCCGACCGCGACCACGCCCGGCATTCTTGATGAACTCAACCGGTTGTCCTTTGCCTATCGCTGGAGCACACGGGCAATCCTTCTCGATAAGACTGAAGCAACACGCCTCGTCACACGGATCCGCAGGCAATGGTTTGCCAAGCGCAAAAGCATTGGCGCCATTCTCCGCGAAGTGATGACCAACGAGCAATCGGCGTTGGTCGATACCGATGCCGCCAACAAAGCGGCTGATGCCGATATGGCGCTGCAGGAACTGGGCAGCGATATCGCCGGAGTTGCCTATGTCACTGCCACCATCACCGTCTGGGACGAAGACCCCAATGCCGCGGAAGAAAAGCTTCGACTGGTCGAGAAAGTCATTCAGGGACGAGACTTTGTCGCCAAACCCGAAACCCTCAATGCCGTGGATGCCTGGCTTGGGAGTTTGCCCGGTCACACCTATGCCAATGTCAGGCAGCCGCCAATCTCGACCCTCAATCTGGCGCACATGATCCCGCTGTCTGCCGTATGGGCAGGGTCGGAACGGAACGATCATCTCGACGCGCCCCCATTACTCTACGGCAAGACTGAGGGGAGCACGCCATTCCGGCTTTCCCTTCATGTCGGCGATGTCGGTCATACGCTTGTCGTCGGGCCAACAGGTGCGGGCAAGTCAGTGCTTCTAGCCCTGATGGCTCTGCAGTTTCGCCGTTATCAGGGCTCACAGGTTTTCGCCTTTGACTTTGGCGGATCCATCCGCGTGGCAAGTCTCGCTATGGGAGGCGATTGGCATGATCTGGGAGGAAGTCTGGCAACAACGCCGGAAACGTCCATCGCTCTGCAACCCCTCAAGGCCATTCACGACACCTATGAGCGGGCTTGGGCTGCCGACTGGATCGTTGCAATTCTGACCCGGGAGCGTCTCGAGATCACCCCGGAAGTGAAAGAATATCTCTGGACCGCTCTGACCTCTCTGGCATCCGCACCAGTCGAAGAACGCACACTTACCGGCTTGAGCGTCTTGCTCCAATCCAACGATCTCAAGCAGGCCTTGCGGCCCTATTGCATCGGAGGGGCCTATGGTCATCTCCTTGATGGGGAGAGTGAAGAACTCGGAACCATGGATGTGCAGGCTTTCGAGATTGAAGGCTTGATCGACACCGGCGCAGCCCCCGCTGTCCTGTCCTATCTCTTTCACCGCATTGGCGATCGTCGTGATGGTCGCCCGACCTTGCTCATCATTGATGAGGGATGGTTGGTGCTTGATGATGATGCCTTCGCCGGTCAGTTGCGGGAATGGCTGAAGACGCTGAGAAAGAAGAATGCCAGCGTCGTCTTCGCAACGCAGAGCCTCTCCGATATTGACGGCAGTGCCATAGCTAACGCCATCATCGAAAGCTGTCCAACACGGCTCTTGCTTCCCAATGAGCGCGCCGTTGAACCCCAGATCACGGCCATCTATCGGCGCTTTGGACTTAATGACAGGCAGATCGAAATCCTCGCCCGAGCCACGCCTAAGCAGGACTATTATTGCCAGTCCAGACGCGGCAACCGGCTTTTTGATCTGGGTTTGAGTGAAATAGGTCTCGCCCTCTGCGCCGCTTCCGCCAAATCCGATCAAGCCGATATTGACCGGCTCTTTGGCCAAGCCGGGCGGGAAGGGTTTCTGGAAGCCTGGCTGCGTCATTGCAAGCTCGATTGGGCGGCCGACCTCATTCCTGATCTCACCAATATCTCCCTCACATCCCGCAACCCAAATGACAAGGAAGGGCATTGATGACCATTCGAACTTCCCGAACAATTGCATTGCGACTGGCAACCGCGCTGATGACGGCTCCTATCGTGGTACCCGCACTTCTGGTACCAACCGTCTCCGCAGCCTGGATCGTTTATGACCCGACCAATTATGGGCAGAATGTCCTGCAGGCGGCACGGGCCCTTGAGCAGATCAACAATCAGATCACGTCCCTTCAGAATGAAGCGCAGATGCTGATCAATCAAGCCCGCAACCTCACCAGTCTGCCCCATTCTTCTTTGCAGCAATTGCAGCAAAGCCTGCAGCAGACCCAGCAGCTTCTGAGCGAGGCACAGAATATCGCCTTCGATGTGAATGCCATCGATGACGCCTTCACCTCCCGCTATGGCGACATAGAAATCTCGGCAACGGACGCAGAACTTATCACCGAAGCACGAACCCGCTGGGAGAATACGGTTGCCGGACTTCAGGACGCTATGCGCGTGCAAGCCGGTGTCGTCTCCAACATCAACAGCAACCGATCGGAAATGTCCTCGCTGGTCGGACAGAGTCAGAGCGCCACCGGTGCGCTACAGGCAACGCAGGCGGGCAACCAGATCCTCGCCCTTCAATCCCAGCAGCTCTCAGACCTCATCGCCATGCTCTCGGCCAATGGTCGCTCAACCGCTCTGAGCGAAGCGGAGCGTGCAACGGCGGCAGAGCAGGGGCGCGTCCAGCGTCAGCGTTTCCTAGCACCGGGCTCAGGCTATCAGCAGGGCAATGCCCGCATGTTCAACAACTGACAAGACAAGCGGGGGCACTCATGAACAGCAAAACCGCAATAAGACTGGCGGCCATTCTCTTTGTTGCAATCGCCATGACGGCAACCGTGATCGAGGTGCACCGAAAAGAGCAGCCGCTGCAAGAGAGCTCAATTCGATCCCTTAAGCCGACTATGGATCCATTGCGAGCCACGCTGCGCCGCTGCCAGCAAATGGGGGAGGCGGCGGCAACCGATGCTGATTGTCTGGCAGCATGGGCCAAGTCCCGGGATCGCTTTCTTGGAAAATCAACCGCGCCGGAACTGCCTTTGGATGCTGGAGGGCAGGAATAATGGGCGGAACCGGTGTCATCGACAATTTCCTCGCTGTCTTCACCACCTATATCGACAGCGGCTTTGGTCTGCTCGGCGGTGAGGTGGCTTTCATCGCGACCACGCTGATCGTGATCGACGTCACGCTCGCAGCGCTCTTCTGGAGCTGGGGCGCCGATGAAGACATCATGGCTCGGCTGGTCAAGAAAACCCTTTTTGTTGGTGTCTTTGCCTATCTCATCGGAAACTGGAACAGCCTTGCCGAAATCGTCTTTGACAGTTTCGCCGGGCTTGGACTTAAGGGATCCGGTACCAGCTTTAGCGCCGCCGATCTCATGCGCCCCGGGCAGGTGGCCCAGATCGGGCTTGATGCCGGACGCCCTTTGCTGGAATCCATCTCCGATCTCATGGGATGGGTCAGTTTCTTTGAGAACTTTATCCAGATCGCCTGTCTGCTTTTTGCCTGGGTGCTTGTGCTGCTCGCCTTCTTCATCCTCGCCATTCAGCTCTTTGTCACCCTCATCGAGTTCAAACTGACAACGCTGGCTGGCTTCGTGCTGATCCCCTTTGGCCTCTTCGGCAAAACCGCTTTCATGGCTGAGCGCGTGCTCGGCAATGTCGTCTCGTCCGGCGTCAAGGTGCTTGTTCTCGCCGTTGTCATCGGTATTGGCTCAACCCTCTTTGGCCAGTTCACCGCAGGCTTTGGCGGGATCACCCCCACCATCGATGACGCCATGGCGATTGTCCTTGCTGCTCTGTCTCTTCTGGGACTTGGCATATTCGGGCCTGGAATTGCGTCCGGTCTCGTCTCGGGAGGACCGCAGCTGGGTGCAGGGTCGGCCGTTGGCACCGGCCTTGCCGCTGGGGGCCTGATGCTTGCCGGTGGTGCGGCCGCCAGTGGGGCAGGGCTTCTTGCTGCTCGTGGCGGAGCGGCAGCTTTTTCTACCAGCTCTGCAGCAGCTGGAGCGGCCAGTACGGCTTATCGCCTCGGCTCTGCCGGGAAAAGTGGTGCGTCGGGTGTTGCCTCCGGCCTATCCGGTGTCGCGCGCGCTGCAGGCGCTGGTGCCGCATCACCTCTCAAGCGAGTTGCGACCAAAGCCGCCAACAGCATGCAGACATGCTTCTCCGAAGGTGTTCGCAGCAGCTTTGAGGCAACGGGAGGCTCGTCAACGATGGGCACCATCGGCGCGTCTTCAGCCACTTCCTCTGATGCCGCAGGCCCTCCCGGTTGGGCGCGACAGATGCAGCGCAAACAGGCGCTCAGTCACGGCACCACCATGGCCGCCCATGCCGTTCGCTCCGGTGACGCCCACAATTCCGGTGCCTCGATCAATCTCCAATCCGGTGACCGCTCATGAACCCGTTTAAAAGATCCACCACCCACTATGGCAAAAGCCCTCAACCCGAAACGCCCTACCAGAAGGCCGCTCAGATTTGGGATGAGCGTATTGGGTCGGCCCGTGTTCAGGCACGCAATTGGCGCTATATGGCGTTTGGAAGCCTGTTTCTCAGCATTGGCTTTGCCTCCGCTCTCGTTTGGCAATCTGCCCGGGGAACCGTAGTCCCTTGGATTGTAGAGGTCGACAAGCTTGGTGAGGCCCAACTGGTCGAGCCAGCGTTAACGGACTATCTGCCAAGCGATCCGCAAATCGCATGGCATTTGGCCCGCTTCATTGAAGAGGTTCGCGGCCTTTCTGCCGATCCGATCATCGTGCGCCAGAACTGGCTCCGCGCCTATGAATTCACCACCGACCGGGGTGCAACGGCACTGAATGATTATGCCCGTACCAGCGATCCCTTCGATCGGGTTGGCAAGGGACAGGTCGCCGTCGAAATCTCCAGTGTCATCCGCGCTTCGCCAGATAGCTTCCGGGTCGCCTGGATCGAGCGCCATTATGAAAATGGCCAACTGGCCCGGACCGAACGCTGGACCGCAATCCTCACCATCGTCATCCAGATGCCGCGAGACGTGGAGCGCTTGCGTGCCAATCCCCTCGGTATCTATGTCAACGCATTCTCATGGTCGCGGGAGATGAGCCAATGAAAACCCCGACATCCCGTCAACGTAATTTGGTCTTGCTGATTGTCTCTGGCTCGCTGCTTGTCGGCTGTGCCAGCAACCGTATACCTCAATTCAGCTATGACGACACCGTACCAACCTTGCCGCCATTACCAACAGTCACCACAGACGATGAGATGCTGAAGCCTCTGCATAAGCCTCCTGTCTGGAAGGTAGCTCATGGTGGTGACAAGGCGGATAGCCCAACCGCCCGCATCGACAATGCCAATGCGGCAGCACGGATCGAGCCCCGTCGCGAAGGCTATTACAACGCCATTCAGATCTATCCATGGAGCGAAGGCGCCCTCTATCAGGTCTATGCTTCGCCCGGCCAGATTACAAATATTGCGCTCGAACCCGGGGAAAGCCTTACCGGAACTGGACCGATTGCGGCCGGTGATACGGCTCGCTGGATCATCGGTGATACGATGAGTGGGGCAGGGAATAGCGCCCGCGTGCATATTCTGGTCAAGCCAACGCGTCCTGATATCGCGACCAATCTTGTCGTCACCACAGATCGGCGCAGCTATATGCTTGAACTGAGAGCAAGCGAGACCTCCTATATGGCCTCCGTTGCCTGGGCCTATCCGCAAACGGCCAAAACAAAACCAAAGCTGCCAGCAACCCCAACGATCCCTGCCGTGTCCGCCCGTCATTATCGCTATGCCATAGAGGGCCAAAGGCCACCTTGGCGTCCGGTTTCTGTCTTTGATGATGGCCGCCATGTCTATGTGGTCTTCCCCCGCGGTATCATTCAGGGCGAAATGCCGCCACTCTTCGTGCTCGGGGCCGATGGAGAACCGGAAATCACCAATAGCCGTGTCTATCAGAACATCCTGATTGTTGACCGGCTGTTCGAAGCTGCCGAACTACGGCTGGGCAGCGGCAAGACCCAACAGACGGTCAGGATCCGGCGCACCAACGCTCCACAATCTTCAGATCCAAAGCTCGAGGGTTCGCAGGGAGGCATCCGTCATGACAAGCAATGACAAGACGGAACCGATGCGCCTGCGTGCAGATCCGCCACGAGTGACCCGCCTGTCGCGCAAGATGCTGGCCTCGGTCGGTGCCGTCGCGCTCTTCATTATTGGTGGGGCGCTGATCTATGCCTTGCAGACACCACAGAGAGAAGCCACTCGCGAAGAGCTCTATTCCACCCAGAACAGGCCGAGTGCAGATGGTCTCAGCAATTTGCCTGCTGACTATACCGGTCCCATCCTAGGACCGGCTCTTCCCGGTGATTTGGGACGTCCCATTCTTGCCGCGCAACGGCGAGGGGAGCCGGTCGAGCCACCCTCGATCACATCTCCGGCCAAAGATGCGGAAGCAGAAAAGAGGCTGGCTGAAGAGGAGGCCGCTCGCATGAGCCGTGTGTTCTTCCAAACCGTTCAAAGCAACACTCGTTTGGATCAAGGATCCCCTCAAAATGCCACGCAGCAATCCAGTCTGGCAGGGTCGCAAGATCGGCATGCGTCTTTCCTTAATGGTGCGATAGATCGCCAGACCGTTGCAGCGGATCGTATCGCCGCTCCAGCCTCACCCTTTATTCTTCAGGCTGGCTCGGTCATTTCGGCGGCTCTCATCACGGGCATTCGCTCCGATCTTCCTGGCCAGATCACCGCGCAGGTGACGGAACCCATCTATGATAGCCCGACCGGATCTCATCTTCTCATCCCGCAAGGTACGCGCCTTATCGGGCAGTATGACAATGGTGTCGCCTTTGGTCAGCGCCGGGTGCTTCTGGTTTGGAACCGGTTGATCCTTCCCAATGGTCGTTCAATAGTCCTTGAACGCTTGCCGGGTGTTGATGCCAGTGGTTACGCAGGGCTCGAAGATGGCGTCGACTATCATTGGTGGGATCTGATGAAAGCGGCTGGCCTTTCCACGCTTTTGTCCGTCGGTGCCGAGCTGGCAAGCGACGACGAGGATCGTCTGATCCGGGCCATTCAGGAGGGGGCTCAGGACACCATCAACGATGCGGGCCAGCAAATCATTCAACGCCAATTGCAGATCGCACCCACGCTCACCATTCGGCCTGGTTTCCCGGTCCGGATCATCGTGACCCGCGATCTGGTTCTTGAACCTTATGGGAGGTGATCATGGCGAAGCTCAAATTGGGACCTCTTGCCGACGACAAGCCGGTTAAACTGACAATCGAGTTGCCTGCGGAACTCCACAAAGACCTTGTCCAATATGGCGCAATTCTCGGCCGCGAAACCGCTGGCGCTCCAATTCCGCCAGCAAAGCTCATTGCCCCAATGCTGGAGCGCTTTATCGCGACGGATCGAGGCTTTGCCAAAGCGAGACGCGAAAGGGCCAAGCCCAATTTGGAGGGGCCTGAAGGAGGCGAGCGACAGGACTGACGTCCCAGCAGGAAAGAAGGGACGTTCTGAGAGGGAGAGGAGGGGTGTGGGAAGGGTGACGGGTTGGATGTCAGAGAAGAGGTCTCCGACGCCCGTCATGGAGTAGATCCCATGACCATGCAAGTTTTGGAAGCAAATGTTGATGTCAATGCTGGCTATAAGGTTGATCTTGATCGCGGCGAGAAAGTGGGGCGGGTATCATCGGAATGGTTCTCGCGTCCCGATGATGAGCGCTATCTGTCCCTCGACACATTGGCCGAGGCTGTTCGTACCCGCGCAGAACATAGCCGTTCCCGTGTGGTGGAGAGCGCAGCCATCCAAGTTGAGGCCAGTCGCGATAATCCAGAAAGGCTGTCTTTGATGCTGCCCGGGGCAAATGCTCCGACGGCACCGACCCATTGGAGTTTTGGTCAATTGGCCAGTCAGGTCGGCGCACCGGCTGCCTATCTGCGTCAGCTTCCCGCAGCTCTTGCCGGTATCAATCTGCAATATGGTCTTGCAACGCACCGTGCCGAGCAGATCAAGACCTATGAAACCGAGAGCGGGCGCGTTGAATTGCGCGCGGTGACCGGACCGGACTATGGCCGCATCTACGATTATGAACTGGTTGAAGCGGTACAGCGGATCGCTGGCAATGGTACCGGTGACACGCGCTGGAAGGTGCCCGGTATACTCGACTGGTCAACCGGCATCTATAATCCGCACGTGGATATCACCAAGGACACAACGACCCTTTACGCTTCGGATCGTGATGTTTTCCTCTTTCTGGTCGATGACCGCAACCCGATCGAGGCTGGTCGGTTGCCCGATGGCTCGCCCGATCTGTTCTTCCGTGGCTTCTACTGCTGGAACAGCGAAGTGGGAGCCAAGACGCTGGGCATCGCCAGCTTCTATCTTCGCGCTGTCTGCCAGAACCGCAATCTTTGGGGTGTCGAAGACTTCCAAGAGATCAAGATCCGCCATTCCAAATATGCCGCCTCCCGCTTTGCTCACGAGGCAGCGCCCGCCTTGCGCAATTTCGCAAATTCATCACCCATCCCCTTCATCAATGGCATCAAGGCTACCCGTGAGCGGATCGTGGCGGGCAGTGATGAAGACCGGTCAGAGTTCCTGCGCAAGCGCGGATTCTCGAAAGCCGAGACAGGAAAGATCATCGACATCGTGCTGGATGAAGAAGGTCGTCCTCCAGAAAGCGTCTTTGATTTTGTCCAGGGCATTACCGCTCTGGCCCGGACCAAGACCCATCAGGATGTCCGCCTCGATTTGGAAGGGCGAGCCAAAAAGTTGATGGACCGCATTGTTTGAAAGAAGGGTCGAAGCCCCCTGCATGCAGATCAACATGCTTCGGGCGCGATGGCGCAGGTCTCTTCTGAGAGGAAGAGGGCTGTGCCTTGTTTCGTGACGGGTTTGATGGTTCGGGAGAGTGGCTTCCGACACCCGTCCGGAGTAGAAACCATGGCAAATGCCGATCAGAAAATTACCCTCGCATCTTCGCGCGATATTCCCTTCAACAAGCTAACCCTCAGCCAGTCCAACGTCCGCCGCATCAAGTCTGGCGTGTCAATCGAGGAGCTGGCTGCCTCAATTGCTCGACGTGGGCTCATCCAGTCTCTTCATGTCCGGCCCCAGCTTGACGAAGATGGCAAGGAAACGGGCCTCTTCGAAGTGCCTGCCGGTGGTCGTCGCTATCGGGCATTGGAGCTTCTGGTCAAACAGAGGCGCCTCAACAAGACTGCGCCCGTGCCCTGCATTATTTCTGAGAACAGCGATGACATCCTGATCGATGAGGTTTCCCTCGCTGAAAATATCGAACGGGCTCCTCTGCATCCACTCGATCAATTCCGGGCTTTTCTTGCCATGCGTGAGAAGGGCATGGGCGTCGAGGAGATCGCTGCAGCCTTCTTCGTTTCGGCCAAAGTGGTCAAGCAGCGCCTGCGGTTGACCGCTGTCGCTCCGGCCTTGCTCGAGAGTTATGCCGAGGATGAGCTGACCCTTGAACAGCTCATGGCCTTCACCATCAGCGAAGACCATGATCGCCAGCAACAGGTCTGGGACGCCCTGAGGAACAGCTGGAACAAGGAGCCCTATCAAATCCGTCGTCTCCTGACCGAGAATGCTGTGAAAGCAAGTGACCGCCGAGCCCGCTTCGTCGGTCTTGACGCCTATGCGGAAGAAGGTGGCGTCATCGTGCGAGATCTCTTTGAGGAAGACGATGGCGGCTGGATCGAGGATGTTCCCTTGCTCGAACGGCTGGTCACCGAGAAGCTGAAGACAGAAGCAGAAGCCATTGCTGCCGAGGGCTGGAAATGGATCGAACTGTCTATCGACTTTCCCTATGGCCACGCCACTGGTCTGCGACGCCTGATCGGTAAGGCCTTGGATCTGTCAGAGGCGGAACAACGAGAACAGGTTGGGCTTCAAGACGAACTGAGCGAACTGGAAAGCCAATATGCGCAGATCGATGAACTGCCCGAAGAAGTGGACACCCGGCTTGGTGACATTGAAGCCGCGCTTGAAGCTTTTGAGCATCGACCTGTCCAATTTGACGAAGCCGACATCAAGCGAGCTGGTGTTTTCATCAGTATTCGCCATGATGGTCAGCTCTTCGTTGATCGCAGCTATGTCAGGCCTGAAGACGAAGACCTTGAAGAGCCAAACAGCATTGACGAGATGTCAGCTCTCAAGACCCCTGAAGCAGTTGGTTCGGCGACAGGTGGGGTGGGTGAAGGCCTTCTCGAGACCGAAGAGGAAGAAGACGGCATCAAACCGCTGCCTGAAAGACTACTCGTCGAACTGACAGCTCATCGCACATTGGCACTGAGAGACGCTCTGGCGAACAACCCGGAGATCGCCATGACGGCATTGCTACATAAACTGGTTCGGGACAGCTTTTTGCCTTACCCAGCGACGGGAGCGTTGGAGGCTTCAGTCCGACAGGTTCATTTCCCGGTGCAGGCCAACGATCTCAAGGATAGCCCTGTCGCGACATCCGTCGAGGAACGCCATGAACGCTGGGGTGATCGCATTCCGGCCGACGAAGCTGCCCTTTGGGATTGGTTGAGTGAGCTTGATGACCACGATCGTATGGCATTGCTCGCCCATTGCGTGAGCTTTGGTATCAATGCTCTTCACGAGAAGCCAAATCCATATGGAGGATCAGGCATCAGTGGCCAAGGTCTGGAAACACGGTTGCGGGAGGCGGATCGTCTCGCGTATGCGACCGGGCTCGATATGGTCGCAGCCGGTTGGCGCCCGACGGCCCATAACTATCTGGGTCGGGTCACCAAAGCGCGCATTCTGCAGGCTGTCAGGGACGGCGTCGGTGATCGGGATGCCGAACGCATCGCGCATCTCAAAAAGAGCGAGATGGCAGAAGAAGCCGAACGGCTGCTGGCGAATAGTGGCTGGTTGCCTGAGCCTCTCCGGATGAATGGCGATGATATCGAAGTCACCGAGACTGATGAAATCGATACCGAGCCAAAAGCGGATGATGCCGAGGAACATCCCGTCGCCGCTGAATGAACCAACGATGGGGCGAGGCGTCTCGCCCCATTGTCTCCCAAAATTCAGGAGGAACGCGCATGTCTCATCTTTCAGCCGCTGATATTGCGGAGCACCTCGCAGCCGAGGCAGAGGCCGTGTGCCGACATTATCTGTCTGCTGGGCGAAGACATGGCAACTATTGGCTTGTTGGCGATGCGCGGAACACTACGGGTCGCTCTCTCTATGTTCGCCTCAAAGCGACTGACAAGGGCGCAGCAGGAAAATGGACAGATGCTGCCACCGGCGAGCATGGCGACCTGCTTGACATCATCCGTGAGAGTATGGGGCTCATGGATTTCGTCGATGTGATCGAGGAGGCGAGAAGCTTTCTCTCTCTGCCCAAGGAAGAGCCTTTGCCATGGGAGGTGAAGCCCTCTGCTGAAACCGGCTCTTCAGAGGCGGCTCGGCGGCTTTATGCCATGGCGAAGCCCATCAGAGGGACTCTCGCTGAGACCTATCTCAACCACCGTGGCATTAGCGAGCTGCGTGACACTTCCATGCTGCGCTTTCACCCGAGCTGCTATTGGAGACCGGAAGGAAATGCTCCGACCGAAATCTGGCCTGCCATGATCGCAGCAGTGACCGACCTTGATGGCAGGATCGCGGGTGTGCATCGCACATGGTTGTCACGGGACGGGCGCAGCAAGGCTCCACTCGATCCGTCACGTAAGGCCTTGGGGCATCTGCTTGGTCATGCGGTTCGCTTCGGAGCAGCACGAGATATTCTGGCTGCAGGGGAGGGTATTGAGACCATACTGTCCTTGCGGCAGATCCTCCCTACTATTCCCATGATGGCTGCACTATCGGCCGGACATTTGGCTGCCATACAGTTTCCTGCGTCATTGAAGCGGCTCTATATCGTGCGCGACCAGGATCCTGCTGGCGATGAAGCATATACGCGGCTCAGCATGAGAGCACAGGGCGCTGGGATCAAGGCGATAGGCTTGATGCCGATGCTGGGTGACTTCAATGAGGACCTCATCCAACTTGAACCCAATGCCATGCGGACTTGTTTGCGTGATCAACTCGCACCTGAGGATTGGAACCTGTTCGGGGTAAAGACGAGTAGCTGAGCTAGGCGAGAATAGAGTTGATGTCAGTGCGGCAATAATGGGTCTCCCCTTCCTTTGGTGAGACCGACCTGGCCTTCGAGAGGGCGAGCGGCCCACAAGCCAACCGGTCAGGCAATGGCAGCGCCCGACTAATATCCGTCGGCGGGAGGCCCGCCTTTACAGCGCGAAGCAAATTAGTCGGGCTTGGCCACCATGGCCCTCGCAAGAGACTTGGGCTGTCAGACCGCTTGTCCCGTGGGCATTCGTCGCCATGAAGGCCGCGATGGTTGCGGTCCAATCGATGGAGAACCCCATGAATGCTTCCGATGACATCACCTCACAATCCATCTCGTCGCCATCCGATCATATCGTCCAACAACTCGAGCTTTATGGCTATCACCCTGCTGCGGGCGAGGTTGATCCGCGCGATCCGCCGGAAGAGCGCAGCATTGAAGGTGCTGTCGCAGATATCTTTGATGCCCTTGTCGCCACCATGTCAGACACCAGCCTTGATCCCGACCTTCCTGAAATGCTCTGGTCCATGGTCAATATCTTCCATCGTGCGCTAGACAGGATCGAGCGCAAGCTCGACGATAACGAGCAAGCACAAAAGAGCCTTCAGCGCGAACAGGATGGCTCCGAGGTGAAATCCGTCCAGCTCGAAACCCTGATCGCTATGGGGCAGGGGCTGTTGGACCGCCGTAACAGCTTGGAGCAGTTCCGCGAAGCCGCAGCAGACCACTTTGCAAGCTTTACCGGAACGCCCTGGACACCGAGGACCGGCTCGCGTGTTGACCATCGCCATCTGACGGCCGCCATGATCGACAGTCGCGACTTCATTGCCGCCAAGCACCGCTCCGAGAATGAAACCCTTCTTCCGCCCGGCGTGAAAATCGCCTTCTCAGGTGGCGACACCGCAGAGCATCGCCTGATCTGGGATCGGCTTGATCAGGTTCTTGCCAAGCACCCTGACATGGTTTTGTTGCATGGTGGCTCACCAAAGGGCGCTGAAAAGATTGCCGCTCTCTGGGCCTCTCAACGCAAAGTGCCTCAGGTCGCCTTCAAGCCTGATTGGTCGGCGCATGGCAAAGCTGCCCCCTTCAAACGCAATGACCTGATGCTCGAGGCCCTGCCGATCGGCGTTATCCTCTTTCCGGGTACCGGTATTCAGGAAAATCTCTCAGATAAAGCCCGCAAACTCGGAATCCCCGTTTATCGCATCAACCAAGGTGGTGCGTAAGCGCCATCCACCTAATTCAGGCGATCATCCGCAAAGTCGCCCTTCCGAAACTCAAGGCTAAGAGCAGGGAAAGCGCAAATTGCCTGTGCTACATCCGGGCGGATATGAATGTGCCATGTTTGATGGGCTATCGGCTCTGGAGACGCAAAAGCAACAGGATCCAGTACCGCCAGATTGGCACCGGATTTCGGATCCCGAACCGATAGGTAGCGAATGATCTCCGCTTGCGCTTCCCTGGCCTTGTCTGAAAGATCAAGACAGGCATTGTAATCCTGCTTCTTCGCCCAGAGTTCCGCATCCTGCGCCAAAGGATCAGACATAAGATCGAGCATTTTCTCTGTTTTGAGAGCCACAGAAAAAGCGGTGTGGACCAAGGCATTGGTGGGGAAGGGGGTATCCGGCGATTCCGAGAAAAAGATATAGCGATAGAAGACAGTCTCAGCTATCGCCGTCTCGACCCGTTCGGACGCATAGAAAACGCCGGGTGTCATGCCCGCTCGCCGAAAGCGGGATGCATGCGGATAGGGCTTATAGCGGAATGGCGTGAACAGCAGAAAACTAAGATACGCACAAGCCTCGGGCACTTGCGGTTTCACCTCATCGAGCATTTCTTCCAATAGCTGCTGTTCATCAAGCGTATCGACCAACTTTTGGGTAGATATCTGGTGTTGAGCCTCTACCACCCGGCAAGCAGTGCCATCATACGGAGCAAGCTCAGATGATAGCGCGTCGACTGTCCAGATAGTTTGAGACATTCAAAAGCCCTGCAACACTCATGATGGCATCAAGAGGTGTAGCCTCCAGCGCCTTGTTTCTGTTCTTCATCCATTGACGGGCAACCACTTCATCACCGCCCGTGATCGCATCCAACGAACGGAAAACGCGAACAAGATGCAAGGCCAACTCAAATTCCTTGGAGCCCTCATCGAGCACATAGCCGCCCTTCTTCATGCGAGAAACAGTCGGAGGCGAGAGGCCGATCACACCAGCCAGCTGGCCTGCAGTTAACCCAAGCCGTTCAGCAGCACCAAGTACGGCCTTGGTCGCCACTTGCCCACGTGATGCACTCGCTTTTGCTGCGTTCAGAACCTGTCGCATATTCTTCTCCATAATTTCTAGAGAAAATATAGCATAGAAAAATTACAGATGAAAGAGTGTTGGAGGGTTCAAGCCGCGAATGGTGAAGTCCCGCGGGCTGCCCAATAATATGCTTTGTTAAAAGAGCAGGGTTGCTGAGATTTCCCTCGATACAAGAATCGTAGGTCCAGACAACAAAAGCTTACATTAAGGGGCGATGGAGTTTAATCTTGTCCGTCGCGACCCGTTGGGACGGAGAGCGGACATTTCTTGCAAATGCGAGTTTCCGTGCGGTGCCGGTACAAGCTGACATTCGTGAGGTCTCTCAACAAGGTTTCCAAACCCAAAAAGGCGAGCACTTTGACTAAATAACCAGTTTTTCTCTCCTCAAAACGGGCCCAAATTACTGTCACTTGCATTTGAATCTTGGACAAAATCCAAAAAATCCAAGCCAGCTTGATTGGCATATACTCTCATACCCCAATCAGAAAATTCTTCGATTGGATCATTGCTATCGTTTGTCAAAACTTGAAAAATGAACAGATCCCCCTCAACTTCCCGAGCTTCTTCGGAATCAATATCTGGGAATTTCTTTAGTAGTATACTCTTTACATCTTTGGAACGTGAGTTTTCAAGTGTCGGCTTAACCCTATAAAACCGTTGTACATATTCCGTACTGGATACAAGCTTTAGCGCCTGTATGTGAATTAAAGACATTTGCTGCAATAGCCGCAAATTCCGCTCGTGTTTGTATGTTGCAGTGGAATTAGTCCAAGTATTTGATAGCGCATTCTGAAGCATTTGCAATTTTTCATATTCTTCGGTCTCCATTGCGATTTCATAGAGCTTCCGAAAAGTTTTTCTAAAGCGAACATCCTCCCCTAGCTTATCAGGAGTGAGACCTTCCGTTTTCTCACAAAGTATGTTCACGGTTCTGGCGACATCGCGAAAGAAGGTTTCCTGGTCTTCGCGCAATTTCCTTCCACCGAGCACATCTACGACTTCTGCAATCGACCCTCCAACAAATGGAATAAGGTTTAAAGCAGCCTTGCTGAGAGACAGCGTCAACTCTGTGACTTTGTGGTCGTCTGGAGGACTTAGGACTCCTGAATCTTGCATCTATAAAATTAATACTCCGACGATTGCAGATAGAATAGTTTTCTTCAATTTCAGTGCCTCTATTGGGGGCATGGCATGAGACAAACTTTTGCCATTTTGGCTACGAAATTTCCCCCTCATAGCCCTAATTTATTGGGCGAAACACGCACGCTTTAACATTCGTCTCAATTACTTGGACCGACTCTGCCAAAATAAACAAGTTTTTGGGCCACAGAGCATGAACAATGGTAGTATTTGTTATCAATTGGGTTTGAAAATATAACCTTACCCTCATTACATGCAAGTCAAATCAGAGACAATCGTAGCGATGAGGGTGGCCTCGAAGATGGTCGCTAAATGCAAATAGTTTTTCAATCGCTGGCTGTATATATACGGTAGGTATTGCAATAAGCGCGCCCGTACATACGAAAATCGCCAATTGTTCGCACAAGCAATAAAGTTAGTTTAAATCGTAGGCTTCTCGATTTAGTAGAGAGGTTTCCAGCACGTGATTTGCTAATGGGTGCAATGCATGCTTATTCCATAAAAAGCTTGCTTGGACGTTCAACTCCTTTGAATTTTCACTCATGATACAATTATCTTCAAGATAGACCAATCCTGAAAGATGTTTACTCACTTCACCGGCTGATATCTCAGACTTGAACTTTTTGTTGAATTTCTTAGCAGCCTGAGTAGACATGATATGATCGTTGAAAAAATGCTCTCCTAGCATTTTAAAAAACGTTCGTTTGCTATCCTCAAAAGGAAAAACATTCTCTCCAGACCATGGAAAGATAACAAAGGTGATAACGCTTGGTTCAACCCGAGAAAACTTTTTTGCGTGGCCAAATAAAAGCGGGCTGTGGTTTCTAGCATGCACATTGGCATCGTAACAGTTTTCTCCGAAGTGGACGCCTGCATTCCACGCGAAGGTGTAGGAGAGCCCAACGATTACTTTGCTTGAGAAGTTGCGCGGCTGAGCTAATGGGTCAACATTGTTTATTAGTTCGTCCAGCAACGCTTGTCGGTTTGCAGAGTATCGATTGAAATCATCCGCAAGGTCGTAGGATGGAATGATCGACAATTTCTCAATATTCATTTTTGCACGATACTCTTTAAAGACCCCATCAAGAATTTGCCCTGTTTTGTCAGACAAAAGCTTCGTGTCCATAGAAATTCCCATATTTGGGAAATGCAAATCATGATTAGCGTTTGTCATTCCCATTTCGGACGCCAGCGTAGTGCTAGCTGACACAGTTCTGTCCAATTCTACTTTTCCCGGACCAGTCTCAGCTGCGGCTAAAAAATAATCGAGGGCGCAAAGTTCGGCATAGGCTCCGTCCCATCCAGCATCAACCATTCGATTAACGGCAGCCAAAATTTCACTTTGTAGTGAGGAATCTTTCTTAGTTGCTGCACTCAAACGACGCAGTCGCTCTTTAAAGTTCTCATTAAATCTTTGGAACTGAGAAGGATGCGCCAAGGCGCCAATCACATTGTTCGTCTGCGCCACAGCCAAATCAAACTTTGCGGTCCCTGCACCAAAAGTTCGCTCAACAAGCGATGCATATTCGGCTCTATGTGTCATTGTTTTCTTCCAGTCCATGACAGAAGTTATTGGCTTACTGCCTGTCAGCAGAGACCGCAAAATCTGCGCAATATTTGAGAGTGGTGGTATACACCTGCATGTTTGTAGTAGAAATAGCGGTTGTATCGAATATTTCATACACCCGCCTTATCAATATGGCAATTGCTGACTTGGCAGCTTTGTCCTCAGTTGCCGTCACTTGCGCGATTGAAGTGCTGCGGATCGAACGAATGCCAGATTCAAGAATGCTGTACGCAGTCGCTGAGTGTCAGAAACGGGCCGCGAATGCAAAAATAAGGCTTCGATGATTATTTTGGCATGATGATGCATCGCACTCGACCGCTTGGAGCCCAAACTCGACATTGGAAACGACGGGCCCTTTCGCATATGAGAGAAAGATGCATGGAAATCGCGGCCCTTTGCGGACTCTCGCTGATCGGTCGATGACGCGTTGCAACATCCCATTAGCGGACAATTATCCTGACGACAGATGCCGCGTCGCAGCTTCTTCAAGGCTGATCTTGGGCCTAAAAATCCCTGTTGGGTCATTCATTCCCAACCGAACTCTTCGACAATGCGAGTTCTGTAAGCGGTTGCAATCTGACCGGGTGCTTTGCGAACGTACTCTTCAGCCCTATCTGCAGAACATCCCGAAAGGCCGCCTAGGTGCGAGATGACATCATCAATAGAAGGATAATCGTTGTTCCGCCCTGTGACTGGTGATTTGGGGGGGAGACCAGTCCATACGACGCCCGCGAGACCAAGCTTGGTTGCCCAAGCCCCAACAAGCTCCGCGCCATGATGACCAGATGAATTATCACAAGTCCAGAATGCTGCATTATTTGTGTTTGGGAGGCCTTCGCGGTTGGCAAGCGCTTCGCGCGCTTCATCTAATGAAGTAGATGAGAGAGTGTTCCAGAGCGTCGAACACACAGTACCCTGCTCGCAAACGACAAGTGTCATACGACCGTCATTAGATTTTCGAGCGAACTCAAGCGGCATATTGGGCCCGTCTTTTTGCCACTCACGCGAAATGGGTAGATTGCCTGGCTCCCAAATCAACGATCCCCACCCGAGGCAAGCAAATCTAGCCCTTTCATTATTTCTATTCATTTTCAAACCTTTCGCGGTATGGTTCTGGTCAGCTTTGACAATGCAAGCCCTCGACTGATCCGGACATCGAGCATCGCAAAGCCTTTTGCGAACTTCACAAGATTCTCACTGTCCCATAGGAACTCAAATAGCCCACTCGAATACTCGTTCTCGCGGTCATAGTCCACGACCTGCCAGCTTCCGAGAACTTTGCCACCGCGAGTGATGACATCGCCATGAGCCAGTTTAGGCTCGTATTCGCTGTTCAGCCACTCATCGTGGCCGCCGAAGTTTATCGGTTAAATCAAATCCATATGTCGCAGGTTAGATCAAATCTCAGACAGTACAAGTAGGGCTTAAAATCGACCGTTTGCGCCTCCTAGCCCATTGTCGAAATTCACCAATCAATAATTGATGCGGCGGTAGTAACACGCACTGCTGATATTCGCCGCGAGCGCTAAATCCTATGGCTTTTAGAAATCCGCAAAGCAAGACGAAGCCGACACATGCTCGAGCAGGACCTACCTCCACTTTTATGTCCGGCAAACCATTTTCTCTTTTCCCAAAGAGCATTTATACTCCTCCCATCCTTTTTGCCATTATTCTCAGTTCATGCTTTGGCGTCGCCATGAGCGGATCGCATTGGACGTGTCGGATTTAGGCTCGACCTCATTCCAACGGTCCCAAAAGGCAACAGTCTGGCTGTCAGGTTTCATCTTAGGTTCTGCTATGCGAACACGCGTTGGCAAAAGACTCGCATCGCCGACAACCAGCGCTTCTCCGATGTCCAAGACAGGCAATAGGTCACCAAAACTTCCAAGGCTGTCAGGAAGGAGACGCTTTATCACGCTCTGGTCGTCACCATTGGTCAAGCGCATGGCAACAACATTGTTGCACTGGCTCAGAACAGTCCGGTTTACTTCGGATGGCCGCTGACTAATAACCACAAGCCCAATACCATATTTTCGGCCCTCTTTTGCAATCCGCTCAAAAATCTCAACGGCAACAGCGTCAGAACTGTCGGCATTCATCCGTTCTGGTATGTACAGATGGGCCTCATCACACATGATTGCGATAGGATGCCGCAGGTCAGATTTCGTCCAGAGGCTCGTAGAGAAAACAATTTGAGCCAAGAGACTTACCATCAAGGGCAGTACGTCAGATGGCACTTCTGAGAAATCGATAATCTTAATGCCGCCTTCATTGCCATCCTGAGCCCCGCGACCGGTTGAAATGGCATGAACCATTCGTTCTAGCCATTCCATGTCCATGCATTCGTTGGGAGGCTGAAACAGGAACGCCAAGCGACGATCATCTCTTTTGGCTTCGAGGCGACCGATTAACCTGCTCAGCTTGCCATGATAGGGACCTTGCTTTTCGCCCCTCGATCCTGGCACCATTTCTCCATCTAGATCTTTGAGGTTCTGCAAGACTGCATTGATGTCGAAAGGGACCGGGCTGTCGATCGTGAAATTCTCCAATATTTCTTTATGCTTGACCGGATCTAGGGTGCCCTTTTTTGCGTCGACGATAGTGCGCGTCATGATCATCGATTGGTTTGGCGCGTTCTGGTCACTGCGGTCAACGAACATGGACACCAGCGCCTCGTACCCCAGTAACCAGTAAGGCAGATGCAGAACTCCGTCATCCAAACCGCGTTTATTCTCGATGTCTGAAGGTCCCGCAATCCTCAAGTGCCTAAAAGCCTCGCTTTTTAGCGGGCGGTACTCACCATGAATGTCGAACAAGACCACATTCGCTTGTGGCAATTCCGCGATCTGATCCAGCAATCGAGCAGTAGTCCAGGACTTGCCCGATCCCGTGCTCCCGACGATCACTGCATGACGTTGGAACAGTTTGTTGCCATTCAAATAGGCAACAGCCTCGTCATCAAGCGTGAAGTTTCCCAAAGACAGCTTTGGTCCGTCCGTTTTCACGTTAGAAATGACCTGCATGAAATTGGTGAGGCGTTCACCCTCCAGAGAGAAGCAATTGGCGTCGATTTCCGGCACGGTTTCTAGCGTTCGGCGGAAAACGTTCTCATCTCCCCCCACCTTATCGAGCAAAGTCCCGATAAGTGTGATCTTGACGAGGTTGTTCTCGTTCGGGACCAACTCTACGTCGGTCAACTCAGTCTCGTCCAAATCGCGGTTGTCGGGTTTCCTGGTGATCCGCACCACCACACCGATCAAGTGTTGCCCAGGTTTGCTGCTTTGGAGAACCACCAAACGGTTCACCTGAAGGCGCTTGAGCCGGTCGAGGTCATCGACGCGGATAGTCGCTGCGGCGGTATCTACTGAAATCACGCTGCCGAGGGCTTCATTGTCTGCGAAATCGAAAATGGACATGTGCATTACCTAGAGGACTAAATTGTTGAAACCTGAAAGCGACCACAAATCAGCAGTCGCCACCTCGACACCATCGGGTGCCTCAGGACGGTAGACCTTGCTTCCGGCACCGGATTGCTCGATTCCCATGTAGTTCGCGCCGGCTTTGCTCTTGAGAAAGTCTTTGGCCTCGTCGGTCAGCTCTCTGGCTAGCACAACGATGGGCACGTTTTTTTCCCGACATCGCTCAATGATTTTGGGGTGGATGTGCAGATCGCGGAAGCCAAATCCGATACAAAGAAACGCAGAGGCTGTCTTCAGTGCGTCATCTGCACCATTAATTATCGTTCGGAACGGGTCTTGGGAGGTTGTCTCGTATTTGTTGAACCCAGGGGTAACGATCAGAGGAGTGTATTCGGCTGGTGGCAATTCAAAAACCGGCAGTCCGACGGTCCGCTCATCTGCAGTGCGGAACCAGTCTAGCGAGCCATGGACCTTCCAGATCTTGACGACCCGCGAAGCTTTAGCCCCATGCCGGAATTTGACGCCGCCGGTGCTTTCCCACTTCTGGACATAGCCTGGAGCGAAACCGGTCTGAAAAAGCACCCCTTTGGAATTGCAAGCAAACTCTGCGACACGATCATAGTTGGTGGTGACAACACTGATCTCGGACAACGTGCTGTTGAACATCCCGGACAGCAAATGCCCAAGAGCGAATTCCTGGCCATTTGACGCTGCAAGGCTCAAGAGCGCTGCATCCTTCTCGTTGACACATTGCCAAGTCAGGCCGACGATCTTCGCGAGCAGGGTATCCGGCAAAGCCTTGCCCTCCAACGCAGCTTCAAGATGATCACCGTTTGCCAAGGCTGCCCGGACCAACAACCACGCGTCCTCTTCGGCTTGGCCCGCTGTTTCCAGCTTGTCACGCAGGTAATCGCTCAGTGCTCCCATACTTGGCAATCCATGTGGCATAGAGGCGCCACTTCCTAGGACAATTGTGGGGGATCCTTGGAAACAGGTTTGCGCAAACTTGGCGATGTCTTCTGTCTTCATTTCGTTTGGGACGCTCCCCTTGTGTTGGTAACAATGCTCCGACTGAAATAGCCCTTCGTCTTTCTCTAAACAGACCCTTATTTGGGATCAACTTTAAAATGCAGATGTCGATCAAAAACCACCTTAGCGTTACAGCCAGAAGAAACGCTGCACACTAACCATAAGTAATTAGTATCGATGAATTGAACGGCGGCTTCTTGTCGCTATCGTCGTTTCCTCGCTGACGCAGCGAATGGCAACTATCCGCCCGTTTTGCCAGACGGGCGCCCCGTTGCCCTAAATCTGCGGCGGTGCAACTAATGTCTCAAGTGGTCCGCGAAGCCTTTATTCGATTGCAATAAGTGTCGCGCATCACTCGAACGGCAGCAATGAATAACGATGGTAACGAGGAGCACCTTTTACGGTGGCACTGGCGTTAAATTGTTCGACGCCGTCATCTGCTTTGGGTTTTCAGATGCTCACTTTCTTCCTTCTGTGCCGTCTTCGTCTAGCCCTCGCTTCGTATTATCTTGAAATCCATTTTTTTTGCTCTGATCACCCCAAACGGTCTCTTCATCTGGCCTGATCTGGCCGAAGATCGGCTGCCGCCTCGATTGCCTAGGCCGCAATGGTTCGGAGTGGCTTTCTTCCCCTGTCGGCGAGCCGACATTCCTCGCGAAACAACAAAGCCGCTCCTTTCCATCCTCCGCTGTGCTTCGGTCGCAAGGATGCGGCGGCAACCGTCTTCGGCCTTTTGATCGCCATCGAGACCGCATGGTGCGGGATCAGAAACAAAATGGAGATTTAAAATGGCTACTATCGGCACTTTCAAGAAGAATGGCACCAACGAATACACCGGCGAAATCGTCACTCTCAGTGTCCAGGCAAAAGGCGTCCGCATCATCCCCGACGTTCGCGCAACTGGCGATAACGCTCCAAGCCACCGTGTCCTTGTCGGCCGTGCAGAAATTGGCGCAGCCTGGTCCAAGAGTTCCAGCGAAGGTCGTGATTATCTTGGCCTCAAACTGGATGATCCCAGCTTCACCGCTCCCATCTATGCCAGCCTGTTCGATGACGAAGATGGCGAGAGCTACATCCTGATCTGGTCTCGTCCCAATGGACACCGTGGCGAATGACATCGCAAGCGCTCCGGGTGAATGCCGGAGCATTTTTCATTTAGCTACAGCCAACTTCAATCTGAAAGTTTCATTCAGTAGATTGACGCACTGATTTATCCGATTCGCCGCCATCTTCACGCTGGAATTCGACGAAGAAGAACTGCGTCTTGTATCTTGAGCCCTTACGGGTCTGGATGGAGCTCAATAGAAATGACAACCATCTAGGAAAGGTTAGATATAATGATTCCGACAGATCGTATTATCCGCCTCAAAACCGTACTTTTAAGAAGCGGATTATCGCGCTCAACACTTTATCGCAAAATAGGAGAGGGTACATTCCCCGCCCAGGTACGGATAAGTCTGCGTGGCGCAGGATGGCGGGAATCCGAAGTCAATCGCTGGATTGACAATCCTATGAACTGGAGGCCTGAGAGCGACAGTTAGCCCAAATTCGACATGCTGGCTAGCTCGTGAGATAAGCTGAATTTTTAGGCTTGTCTCACTCTTCGGGCAACATCTTTCCTGTAAGGAACTGCTCCCAATCTCTCAGCACCTGCCGCCGTCTTTCTAGCATGTCTGAACGGCGGTAGGCGCGTTCCACATCGGATCCGACCTTGTGGGCCAGACAGATCTCAGCAAGGTCACGCGCATATCCTCTTTCTGCAGCCCAGTCGCGAAAGCTTGACCTCAGACCGTGAGGAACCGCAGGGCGTTTTGATCGAGGGTCAAGCCAACCCTGATTGCCTGCATTCACTTCGCTTTCTTGCATCCGACGCATGACCGAAGAGAGGGACATGTCAGAGAGCTTTCCCCCTTTGATGGAGAAGAAGACATAGGGGCAGTCTTCGTGTTCAGGAATGGACTTCAGCAACTCCTCTGCGGCCTCTGGCAATGGCACGCGATGTTCATCGCCGGCCTTCATTCGTCCCGCAGGAATGGTCCACAACGGGCCATCCGGAGCGTTCAGGTCCAGTTCATCCCAAGTTAGGCCGCGAACTTCGCCTGAGCGGGCGAGGGTTAGAGCCAGAAACTGAAGAGCCTTTGCCGCCATTCCTTCTCTTTGAGACAAATTTTCCCACCACCCAGAAAGATCTCCGAGGGCAACCGCGGGGTGGTTCTTTACTTTGGTGATTTTGGTGGGCTTTGGAAGTAGCTCTGCTAGATTGCCCTTCCAGCGAGCAGGATTATCGCCTTCGCGATAACCCGACACTGTCGCCCAAGACAGGACGCTCTCGATGCGACCACGTAATCTGGTCGCCGTCTCTGTCTTGGGTTGCCAAATTGGCTCGAGCACTCGCAGGACGTCGCGCATGCCTATGGTGTGGATTTGCTTGTTGCCAAGCAGTGGGATCGCATAGGTCTCAAGACTTGTTCGCCATTGCTTGCGGTGTTTGTCATTGGAGAATTCCTTCTCCTTATGTTCGAGGTATCGGTTGACCGCTTGCTTAAAGGTGAGCGACGCTTTGCGGGCCTGTTTGGCTGCAAGTGGATTGTCTCCTCTGAGAACGGCGCGCTTATGCTCATAGGCCTTGTCTCTGGCTTCGGCGAGCTTTACAAAGCTAGAGCTTCCCAGTCCAAGTTCATGTTTGCGGCCATTGATTGTAAGGCGCTGGATCCAGAATTTATTACCATCAGGATCAACCCGCAAAAACAGCCCAAACCCGGATCGGTCATGATACTTGCCCGGTTCCTTTACATTGCGAACAAAGGCTGTGGTCAGCCTACCATGAGCCATTCTCTTCCCCCTAAAATTCCCCCCCCAAAACTTCGGATTCAGTGAAATTGTTCGAAATTGTATCAGAAATAATAGTGGAAATAAACTAATTAAAACAATGGGATATGGGATTTTATGGGACGTGGCGGCAAGCCTAAAACCCGGCCTTCCTCTCCGCCATTTTCCCTTGTAATGTAATGAAATTATTTCCTTTTTTGGAATAGATTAATTCCTTTCCCCCTTTTCGTCGCCCCTATTAAGCCACTTAAACCCATGGGCTCTCCTTAAGACTGGCAGAGACTTGGGGCGCAGGCCAAGTGCTCTTGATGAAGGACAAGACGGCAATGATTTCATCATCGCTAAGGATATCCTTGTAGACGGGCATATCGGTTTTATAGTCGGACAGACTGGCGACGGCCTTAAGACGAAATTTGGTGAGACCAAACAGCAATTCATCCGCATGATGCCAGGTGTGGCCTGTCTCATCATGGGGCGGGGCGGGCAGGCGCCCGTCCTCATTTCTCGATTGCCAATTTGGCTGTCCCTCGAGATTGTCGCCATGGCAAGCTGCACATTGCTATGCATAAATCTGCTGGCCCAATGCCACAAGCTCACCATCATCCGGACGCAAGAGACCCGAAGATTTCTAATCTCTCGCATAAAGCATCCCGCCCAGGCCCGCGGCACGCAGGCCGAAGACAAATGTGGCCGAGATAATGATGGCTCTACTGGAAAGCCAATTCCACTTGCTTTTGTGCTTATGCCCAATCACACAACCTCGAACCATGTGGTCATACCCGCAGCGGCATGTTCAAGCATATGGCAATGTAGAAGCCACTTGCCCGGATTGTCTGCGACAAATGCGATCTTTGACGTTTGGCTTGGTCCGATGAGGAAAGTATCTTTCCAGGGGCGGCCTTCATCAATCGTGCTTCCCTCTCTCTCTTCTATGCGGAAATGATGCCCATGGACATGCATGGCGTGCGGCCAAGCCGTATCATTGACCATTTCGATGACGATGGTTTCTCCACGTTTGGCGGTAAAGAACTGCTGTTCGGGAAGATTGGCTACGCCGTTAAAAGCCCAGAACTGCATGCTTTGCATCATGCTTTCCCGCCCAAGAGGCTTGCCCTGATAGGTAATGCCGTCAAAGCGCCCCATGGCACCTCCGGTAATGAGCAAAGGATGCACAGTAGCATTCGCGAGATCCGGCTCCGGGATGGGGTTGGCTTTGAGGCGTGGGATGGACTGGGAAGTAGCGCCGTCTCCGGTTACTGAAAATGTGACGAACGGAAATGGACTTTCGCTTGAAAGTTCTTCAAGCGCGAAGTTCTGCCCGGCGCGCGGTATGACCAGAAGATCGACACGTTGCGCTGAGGAAAGGAGATAAGGAGCATAGGGCATTGCGATGGGCTCGGGCAGAGGCTGGCCGTCAAAGGCAATGACCTTTGCATCGAAGCGGTTGGGGTCCAATTCTAGCGTGCGCGCATTGCTGACATTGATGAGGCGCAAACGATAGGCTTCACCGGCCTTCAGCTCCAACTCAGGCAGGCTCTTGCCATTGACCGTAATCCAGTTGCCTAGCCTGCCGCCGTGGCTCCAGTCCATCATCATGCCCATCGAGCTTTCATCGAACTGGCCATTCTGATTGATACGCCAGTCGTCGATCACCAGCGTGATGTCATGGTCGTTGTCAAAAGTGGGGTAGGGCTCTTCAATGATAAGAGGTCCATAAAGCCCGCGACCGACCTGATTCCAGCTTTTGTTGTGGGCGTGATACCAATATGTACCTGCATCTGGGGCAACAAAGTCATATTCAAAGCTATCGCCGGGCTCGACGGCATCCTGTGTGAGGCCCGATACGCCATCCATCGCATTGTTGATACGAATGCCGTGCCAATGGATTGAGGAGGGCTCTTCCAGCTCGTTGATGAAACGGACTTTCACCCGTTCACCCTGTTTGACCCGAATTTCCGGGCCCGGTGCGGTGCCATTATAGGTCCAAAGAGTAGATGTTGGGCTGTCGGGATATAGTGATTGCTCGGCTTTCTGCGCGCGGATTTCCAGAAATCCGTCGCTTGCAAGGGCAAAGTGATAGGGAGCAAGGACTGTCGCTGCGGCAGCGCCAGCTCCTAGCTTACAAAAATTGCGTCTGTTGAGCTTCATGGGTCAAATCCAGTTAGGTGTTGCAGGCCGCGCTGTCGGTCTGGCCAGCCCAGCCCGCCTGCGATCACCGCCCACTCGACCGAAGATCAAACGGAACGGTAACCAAAATATTTGCGAAAATTGAAGGGTAGAGGCGTCAGGGCTTTCTGGCGCGGAATTCGAGATGACAGCTTGAGCAGGTCTTGACCAGCATCGTAAACACGCCATCTGCCGGCATTTGACCAAGCATTTCGAGATCCGGAGCACCTTTGCCCATCATGCCAGCCATATGACCGTCACCTTTCATCATCATCGAGCCTTGGCCTCCCATCATCAGGCCATTTTCGGCAGCCAGTTCCAAACTGCCCGCCAGAGTTTCGAGTTGGCTGGACAGGTCTGAAAAGCGATCCCAGTCCGACCAGATTTCCGGCTTTGCATGGGTCGGTTCTTCAAGGGAGCCCTCTGGGAATTGCTCGTTCATGGCCTCTCCTGCATGCAACTTGATGATCTTCGCCTGAGTGCGGACCGTTTCCGCATCGTAGGAGGACTCGTCTTCCATCATGCCTTTGAGGCTCCGGACGGCCTTGCCCATCTCCTTCATGGCATGCATGCGTGTCTCGACGATGCCAGTTGCTCCGTCATGGGCCAACGCAGAGGATGCCATAACCACAGGTGCCGTAGTTGCAAGGACAGCAACAGCTGCAAGTGACTTTTTCATGTGATTTCGCCTTTTATTGAGATTGAATTGGAATGGCAATGTCAATCAGGCGACACGGGGAGGAGGTGGGTCGGGCGTAAAAATGAGGGCGATCAGATTGCGGACTTTATGCGCGGGGACGTCATAACTGAGGTTTGGTTTGAAAACAGCGAATTCGCTGCTGAGGGCAAGCAATTTGGCACCGCAATGCATCTGGTGCTCATCAAGTGTGATATCACAGTTGGGACAGGCATAGGTCTCTTGGTGAGGTGCTTGACCCGTATGGTGATGTCCGGACATCGCTTCGGTCACTAGCTGCAATTCGGCTGCATGGGTGAATCGCCCCCCCGAATAGACAAGCAAAAGCATGCTCAGAAAAATGAGCACATTACCTATCCCTCCGATTTGAGTGTCCAAGCGCTTCATCCAAAAGGGTCCTGTTTGCCAATGCGTCTTGTCATCATGCCATAAAATCATGCATCACGGAGTCACAAAATTGCGACAACGCTAAAGCTTCTATCTACTGGAAGGTCAAGTCTTTGCTTTGCCAGTCTGCTTTCAGTCGTAAGCATGGGGGTAAAAGTGCCTGCGTTGTGATAGTCTCGGATCCTTCAACCAGACAATAATTTCCATTGAACAGCATATCTTGCCCAAGTTGAATGGAAAGTGAGAGGACCTGTTTATGAAACCATTGATGATTGCCTTGCTGCTTCTGGCATCTCCAGCGGCAGCGCTCGCCCAACAGAGCCACCAGTCTCATGACATGGCAGGTCATGAGGCGGGAATGCAACAACACACCACATTCACCAGCATTCCCACCGAGGCTGGACAGGATGCCTTTGCCACCATCTCGGAGATCGTCCAGCTTTTGGAAAGTGATCCCGAAACAGACTGGTCCAAAGTGTCAATCGACGCCTTGCGGGAGCATCTGGTGGATATGAATGAAGTCACCTTGAATTCGGCAACCAAGACAATTGAGTCGGATAATTCGATCGGCTTCAATGTTACGGGTGTCGGAAGAACCATTGCCTCTATCCAGCGCATGGTGACGGCGCATGCGCCCATGCTTGCCGCTGAAACGGGATGGTCTGTTGATACCAACACAATCGATGAAGGCGCCACCATGACCATCACGACCTCAAATAAAACCGAACTTGAGAAGATCAAGGCGCTCGGTTTTTACGGTGTGATGACAATCGGAGCGCATCACCAGATGCATCATCTGATGATGGCAACGGGCATGAACCCGCACTGATCGGGGGAGGATCACTTAAGCAGATATTTGACGAGTGCAGCGATGATCAGAAGGCTGATGATGAGAATGATCCACATCCCGATACCTCCAAAACCGAAGCCCATTCCGAACCCCATCCCTGTGCCATGCATGGTTTTTCTCCCTTTTTAAAATCCCTTTTCCTGTCTTCAGTTTACACCTTCAGATCCGATTCCCTTTGCGACATAAGGCACCAGCTACAGATCGATAGGTCGCAGCCTCAAGGCATTGGCAATGGACAGGCTCCTGTCATCCTGTATTTGTTTGTGGGAATGCGACGGGCCCGGATCAGGCTGCATCGCTTTCCGTCTTGGCGAGTGTGGTGGGAAAACCGAGCTCGTTGACGATGCTGGCGAGTTGTTCCGGGCTGGTGCGGCCCTGCCAGTATTTGACGGTCGCCTTGCCATCGGCCAGATCCACATTGACATGCAGAACGCCCGGCGCATCCTTTAGGGCTTCGTTGACCGATTTGACACAACCATTACACTTCATCCCGTCTATCGATAGCTCTGCCAACCGCGTCACGGCAGAATAGCCAATCTTGTCGAATGCCTCGGACAGTTTTTTCTCATCGATCAAGTGATCAAAGGAGATGGAAATCGTCTGGTGGGCAAGGTCAACGCTTGCGCCCGTAACACCGTCGATGTGCTGCGCTACTTTCTCTGCATGTTTTGCGCAGTTGCCGCAGGACATGCCCTGCAATTGATAGTTAGCGTTCATTGTCGTGGTCATGAGAATACTCGCTGTTGTGACCTCCCGATGCCGGATTTCAGCCGTCGCATCGCAAGATCTGCTCATTGGATATCCCCAACATGGTGTTTCCAGTAACTGGAAGGTCAATGGCCCTGTGCGTAAATTGTTTAAGAGAATTATTGCCTTGACCTTCCGGTTACTGGAAACTCTATAGAGGTCTCTCAGAAGGGCGTAATTCTCTGTACCAACGAGTTTCAAAGAGAAGCAAACTAGGACCAACCATGTCTCGTCGATTGCAAAGCATGATCGCTGCGATACTCCTGCTGTTCGGGCTTTTTGCCGGAGCAGGGCAAAGCTTTGCGCTCGGACATTCAGAGCCTGTTTCCTGCGCCGAAGCGACAGTGACGCTTGGTACAGTGGTCGCAGAAGTGCCCGGCTGTGATCAGGGCATGTTTCACCAGACCTGCACCTCCGATGGTGTCTGCTCCTACCTGATCCTTAAAAGTGCCACCAATGCATTGGAAGCCCGTCTACAGACGCTTCCCTATCCTGCGACGGTTGCCAATCTGACTGGTTCGCGCACCCCCCCGGATACACCCCCTCCGATCTTTTTGTCTTGATCCTTCCCGGCCGAACTGCCGTAAGTGCCACAGGTGCATTCTGCGTCAGACATCGCGTCGGGTTTATTCCTCAACTGTACCGAAATCGCCTTCAGGCGAGCGGTGCAAGCCGGTTGATCTTACCCATAAAGACAAAAGGCAAGGCCAACCGGACTGATCCAGACAACGCATTTATCGGAGATAAGCCATGCGTAACTTTCTTCTTTTCACCACCACCAGCATTCTCGTCACTCTGGGGATCAACGCGGCTTTCGCCAACCCGGCACACCACCCCGACCAAGCAGCTAAAACCATGCAGGGCGACATGATGTCGAAAGGCATGATGGGCAGTCCAATGATGTCGCAGACTATGATGTCTCAAGGCATGATGATGAACCCGGACATGATGATTGTCATGCTTGATACGGACGGGGACGGATCTCTTTCACTTGAAGAGTTCCAAAGCATGCACAAACGCATGTTCGCCTTCATGGACAAGAACAAGGACGGCAAACTCGAGGCATCTGAATTCGCTTCCCACCATGCCGGCGGCATGATGTCGAACAACAGCAAGCATAATTGAGAGTATGATCATGGCGAAACTGAACAGCAAACGCATCTCCTCCTGCCTGCTTGCAACTGGCCTTGCCACGTTTCTCCTCGGAGCCCCGGTTGCCATGAGTGCACAGCCTGAAATTCCGACGGGTGCCGGTATTTCATCCTGGGTCGAGAATGGTTCTGGCGGCCAATATACGCTCCAGATTCTCGAAGGCACTTTGCCCGAAACAGGCAAGAGCGTAACGGCAAAAGTCCTCAGCGATAGCAACTGCGCACCTGACGAAGAAGGCATCAACCATTGTGAGAATGTGATCAAGATGCCTGACGGCAGCAAGCTGGTAGGCATCGATAATCATCGGATGAGCGTCAATCGCTGCCTGCGGGCTGGCGAGAAGGTCACCATCTCCATGCTCACTGACGGTTGGGCCACAGTGCTGACCAAGGAAGCCAAGAAGACCAAATAATCAATTGGTGCGACAACTAAGGTGGGGCCGCTATTATAAGCGGCCCTGTCGAACCTTCGCCACCAAAAGCGTTGTCAGACTGCCGAAAGACAAGTGTTCATTCAACTCGCATTTATGACTTGACCTTCCAGTCACTGGAAGTCTTATCTTGAAGGGGATATTGAAATGAAGAGACCGGAGCAGGAATGGCTTGGCAAACGTGAGCTGTCGGAAAAGAAACTGTCTGAAACTTTACCGCATCTCATTACAAAGGCCGGAACTTCGGGCTTTTCATGACAGGAACTGGGCCAGTTAGAGCGCATATACGGCTCGCACATATTAAGAGAGAGATCATGAATATCGGACAGGCTGCACGCAAAACCGAATTGCCGACCAAGACGATCCGCTATTACGAAGAGATCGACCTGATCTCGCCGATCCGCTCCGAGAACGGATATCGCACCTACACCGATCAGGACATTCATCGCCTCACATTTCTTAAGCGGTCGCGCAGCCTCGGTTTCAGCATTGAAGAATGCCGCCTGCTGTTGTCTCTCTATGATGACAAGGATCGTGCAAGTTCGGATGTAAAAGCTATAGCTCAAGGCAAGATCATTGAAATCGAACAGAAGATCACCGAGCTCCAGTCGCTCAAGGCAACGCTGGGAACACTTGTCAATCATTGCCACGGTGACAACAAACCCGATTGCCCAATTCTGGATGGCCTCTCGGACAAAACCGTGAACTGGTCTGCCGAAGAGAATGGCAAACACCACTGTTGTAAAAACTAGAACCCACCTGCGGCCAGATCTTCCTCAGACCGTTGGACCTAAAAACAACCGAGAATCCTAGAATCCCGATGATGAACTTCACCTCCCAATTTGCAAAGCTAGGGTATGCGCTGATTGTCTTCAGCCTGATCTCGCTTGGCTTTTCAGGAGGGACCTTGGGTGCCATCAAATCCTCGAATGAGGAATCTCTGCCTTCCATGCAGCACATGTCTATGATGAAAATGATTGACATGGGTGGAATGGCCGACATGATGGCTGGTGACTGCGAAGAGTGCGCGGGCATGATGAGCCGCTCGTCAGCCCATTGCAGCCTTCAGGCAACTTTTTTGCCAATGCCCGCGATGAATTTTCCTTCATATCTGGCAAGGCGCGATCCCTTGCCAAGGGAACAGTTGCCCTACGCCTTTTCCTTTTCACCGGAGCCACCACCTCCGCGCCTCTGATTGACTTTCGTAAACAATTATCGAAACTCAATCAAAGGTAAAACCTATGAAAATCAAATTGATCCCGACCGCTGCAGCTCTTGTTCTGGCAGGAGCCGTTGCCCTTCCTTTGTCTGGCTTTGCTCATGACAATGAGGTTTCTTCTGACCAGTCCAGCCGCTTTCCCGGCATGGGAAACTCCGGTCACATGATGTCTATGGGCTCCATGATGGGCAATAATGGCATGATGTCTTCCATGATGAACGATAGCGAAAGCATGACTGACATGATGTCGAGCATGATGGCTTTCATGAGTTCTCATATGGACGAAATGCTTGAAATGATGGGCGGCAATGATTCGGACAACGATCTGAAACGCCCCTCAGAACCAGCTCAGGAATAAGGGTGTCCTGAAGTCTCAGACCGATTGAAACATGGTCGCGGGTTGGATCAGCCCGTCCCGCGGCTATACGGTTTCAACGATTTGAGCCAACGTCTGTCTTTGTCTCCACTTTCCCCAATCAATATCAAATTTCTAGCAGGCGGGATCTTTGTGCCTGCAACAGGTGAAGTCCATGAATCATAACACCCACCACAAGCAACAAAAGTCCCTTCTGACCCGCATCATGCCCAAGACGGGCCATGGTTGGATGATGGTCGTCTGTTGCGCGCTCATGCTGGCCTCGGCGGCCTCAATCTTCATTGAAACCGGAGAGGATGTTTCCACGAGCAACGGCTTGGTCGCTTTGCTGCCGATTGTTGGTTGCCTCGTCATGCATATGTTCATGCATCGGATGATGGGCGGTCACTGTGATCACGAAAAGGAAGAGAAAGTCGAACCAAGAGAACTTGAAATTCCGTCTTTTAAAAATACTCTTCAAAAAGAGCAGCCATGAAAATGAACTGGACAAAATATGCTGTTATGGCCGCTCTCATTGCGGGTGGCGCAGTAATCGTAACAAAATTCTTTGACGGCGCTGGCAGGTCACCTTCTACTACATCCAGAAGCGTGAATGTGACGGTGCCGGATCTGTCTCCTGTTGCCGCCAATGGACAGGAGCTTTTCAACGACAATTGCGCTGCATGCCATGGTGAAAATGGCAAGGGGACCGAAATGGGGCCTCCACTGATCCATCCTATCTACAAACCCAGTCACCACGCCGACATAAGTTTTGAGTTCGCGGTTGCCAACGGTGTTCGTCAACATCACTGGCCCTACGGTAATATGCCCGCCCAACCGCATATAACTCGCGCAGATCTGCAACAAATCGTCCGCTTCGTCAGGGAAACGCAGCAAGCCAACAGGATCTTAAATTAGGTACCGAACCTGATCGCTAAGTCAGCCGCGCTCGGCTAATCCAGAGTGCGGTTGATTATTGTTGCTCTTGACCTACACCAATCAGTTTGCGCGAGTTCAGTCTGCTTTAGTTAATTGTTTCACTTTGTCAGCATAGCCGATGCCAAATCAATGTCAGCAAATAAGGAAAGCACCGCAGCTGTCTATCGGTCTACGAGAGTCCGGTATGGGGCGCGACTGCCTATGGTTCCTCAAGACTCACGCTTCAGTGCAGAGCCTGCCTGATAACATTGATCGTTTTCCTGATCCTTTCTTGGTGACGCTGCGCATTATGGGTCACGGACCAGACATCGCGTTCGACTAGCGGGTTCTTCGCTCCCAACTGCACGAGGTCATCTTGGTGATCAACGAGGAAATCGGGCAATGCGGCAATGCCGCCCTTTGCAAGGACCGCGGCCAATTGAAGGTCAATGTCATCCACATAGAAGGCAAACTTGCCGCCGGCTATCTGTTTAAGAGCCACTTGCTGAGGCATAGCTGCGGTCTCGTCACCTTGACCAATGTAGCGCCGCTCCTCTGCGGGCGTGTTCGCAACATAGTCTCGATGCCCGTAGAGGTGAAACGCAATCGAACCCATTTTGGAAATCGCGAGATCTCCTTCCTCCGGGCGAGACAACCGCACGGCGATATCAGCCTCGCCGCGATGGAGCGAGGCAAAGCCTATTTCACCAATGAGCTGGATTTCTAGTTTGGGGTGCTTACGCCCGAATGCCAAGAGTGGTCCAATCAATCGAGCTTTGGCAAGAGAGGGAGGGGCCGAGATTTTGATACGACCACTCATTCCCGGGCGTATCCCTGCCGCACAAAGAGCCGCTTCCTGTGCTGCCTCAGACATGCGGCTCGTCACATGGGCATAATCTTGCCCTGCTGCTGTCAGGACCAATCGCCGTCCGCGACGGTCAAAAAGCTCGAGCCCTGTTTCTCGCTCGAGCGCTTGTATGCGCCGGGTTACTGTGGTTCGTTCGACGCCCAGTTCACGCGCGGCGGCGGCAACGCTGCCGGTTTCAACCAAGGCTCTGAAATACCGAATATTCTCCCAATCCATCACACCAGGCTCGCCTAACAAGATCAAAATCTGCATCAAATATATGCGTTATTTGCGCATTCCAAAAGGCATCAAATTTGTAGAATCTTCACCTCGCAACGTTCAAACGAGGTCAATCATGAACAAGGTTATCGAATTGTCCCGCCCCGGCGCGGTCCAGAACCTGTCGCTCGTCGCGCGAGATCCTGGAATGCCGACACACGGTGAAATCCGGCTGCGGCAAACAAACGCGGGAGTGAATTTCATTGATATCTATCAGCGAAAAGGCATCTATCCGCTTCCCATGCCAGCCATTCTCGGCGTTGAGGGCGCAGGCGTGGTGGAGGAAATTGGAGACGGTGTTAGCCATGTCGCAGTAGGGGATCGTGTTGGCTACGCCGGCGCCGTGGGCGGATACGCTGAGGCTCGAATTTTGCCGGCATGGCGCGCGATAAAGCTTCCAGAAGACATATCTGATTCGCAGGCAGCGGGCAGCCTCCTGCGGGCCTTCACCGCGCATATGCTACTCTATAAAGTCCATACGGTAACCCTAGGAACCAAGATCTTGATCCATGCGGGTGCAGGGGGGCTGGCAAGCATCGTGGTGCCTTGGGCCAAACGGTTGGGGGCGCAGGTTCTTGCGACAGCAAGCACAGATGAAAAGGCGGATGTTGCCTTATCCTATGGAGCAGACAACGTTATTATCGGCAGAGACGCAAACATAGCCAAAGCCGCGCTCGATTGGACGGATGGCGAAGGTGTGGACCTCACGATCGATGGCATAGGTGAGCCAACATTCAGGGCCTCTTTGGAGGCCACGAAGAAATTTGGAACCTTTGCAAGTATTGGCCAGGCTGGTGGCGCCCTTACATCTTTGACAGCAAGAGATTTGAATCCCTTGCGAAGTCTTGCATTCCATGCCCCGAGTGTGATGGCATATCTCTCAGATCAGGCGCGCTACAATGAAGTGGCAACCGAGGTGGTCGACGCTTTGAAAGCCAGTACTGAAACCCCTAGGCAAGTCCAGTATCCCCTGTCTGACGCTGGTGCTGCACAAACAGCTTTGGAAAACGGACATACAACTGGCATTCCTCTGTTAGTGATCTAGAGCGAGCTAAGGCACGAGACACCAAAAGCTCTCTTGTCTCATATGACGCGCTTCATACGGCATTTTGGAGCCTGGGGAAATTATAGCCTCAAACTGGGTGCCTCCAGCCTTTGCCAACTTTGTTGTATCGCTTTTTTCTCGCATCAATCAGCAAACACTTTTTCGAACGATTTCGAAGCGTATCCGTCACCTTTTGATACAGCCTGACTGATGAAGGGCTTATGGTTAGTGACCACAATAACCGGAAATGAGTGAACTTGTTGCTCTCACTTTCTGTCATCAGTTGAGCGAAGGTATGGGCAATTTGACCAGATATTTGGTCAATCTGCTCGCTCTAAAATGGGCAGCTTGATGGGTAGATTGTTCCTGTCACATGAAAGGGAACAAGATGAAAATCTACAATATTGCTCTGATAGGATTTGGTGGGGTCAACCGCTCGCTTGCTCGATTGATAGAAGAAGAAAACGACAATTGGGCTAGTGAATTCGGTTTCAATCTGAGAATTGTCGCTGTTACCGATCTCAAGCTGGGGTCTGTTCTTTCTCCCAACGGCATCGAGCCTGATACCTTGCTGAATATCGGTTTTGAGGAGGGAGGATTCAAAGGGCTTTCCGGTGGGTGTTCCGAAGCGCTCAACGAACAAATTATCAAGAAATCGCCCGCAGATATCGTTGTGGAGGCGACCTTTACCAATCCTGTAGATGGTGAACCGGCGGCGTCTCATTGCCGCTGGGCGCTTGAAACCGGCAAACATGTTGTGACCACGAACAAAGGACCGGTTGCACTCCATGGTGCGGAGCTGAAACAATTGGCCGAGCAAAAGGGTCTGTTCTTTGAATATGAGGGTGCCGTTATGAGCGGGACACCTGTTATTCGCATGGCAAAGCAGACATTGGCTGGTGCTTATTTACTCGGTTTTCAAGGCATCCTGAACGGAACCTCAAATTACATTCTTGGGCAAATGGAATCTGGCCTATCTTTTGAGAAGGCACTTACTCAAGCTCAAGAACTGGGCTATGCAGAAGCTGATCCCACCGCTGATATAGAAGGTTTTGATGTTCGGTTGAAAGTGGCCGTGCTGGCAAACGAATTACTTGGTGCCTCACTGTCTCCCGCTACCATCCCTTGTAAGGGTATAGCTCATTTGACAGATGACGACCTTGCCGAAGCGGCCCGGGCCGGAGAGCGTTGGAAGCTTATAGGCTCAGCACAAAAACAGGCCAACGGTGATATTCTGGCATCGGTGTGTCCAAAGCGATTGCCTCTTAGTCATCCTCTGGCAGGTATAAGCGGAGCCACCAATGCTGTCGCATTCCAAACGGGCCTGATTGATACAGTGACCGTAAGCGGCCCGGGAGCGGGTCGAATTGAAACAGCCTATGCTCTCCTCTCAGACATCATAAGTATACACAAAAGCATCTCTCCGATTGCGCTTCGGGAGGCTTCATAATGTCCAGTCTTTCGATGAGGCTCTGTCAAACAGAAAATTTAATTCCGGTGCTCAACCCATTTGATGGCAAAGAGATTTCTCAAGTCAAACAAACGTCAGCTTTGGACGTTGAGGACGTTTTAGTGAAGGCCCATGTCGGCGCACAAGCCGCAAAAGCGCTGCCACGACATCAGAGAGCCAGTATTCTTGATAAAGCGGCCTATCTGATTGAACAACGTAATGAGCAGTTTGCCAGACAGATCACTGCGGAAGCTGGCAAAACAATCCGGCAGGCCACCAAAGAGGTCGCACGGTGCGTAAACACTTTGAAGCTATCAGCAGAATTGGCACGCAGCAACGAAGGTGAAATGATCCCTTTTGATGCTTTTCCCGGCGGAGAAAAGCGAAAAGGTTGGTTTACTCGGGAGCCTTTGGGGATCATTCTGGCGATTACCCCTTTCAATGATCCGCTCAATCTGGTTGCTCATAAGTTGGGGCCGGCTATCGCGGGCGGCAATGCGGTTTTGCTAAAACCGTCTGAAATGGCGCCTCTATCTGCAATGGCGCTGGTCGATATATTGCAAGAAGCGGGAATGCCCCCCGATGTCGTTACACTTGCAATCGGAGGCGCAGATCTTGGTGCCGCTCTGGTAGAGGCCAGAGACGTTCGAATGATCTCCTTTACGGGAGGTTTCAAAACGGGGGAGGCGATTTCCCGGGCTGCCGGTTTGAAGCGATTGTGCATGGACCTTGGCGGCAATGCCCCTGTGATTGTTATGAAAGATTGCGACTTTGACAAGGCCATTGACGCATGTGTTTCAGGAGCATTCTGGGCTGCAGGACAAAATTGCATTGGTACACAGCGTATATTCATTCAAAGGCCGCTCTACAATCAGTTCCGAGGGGCTTTCATGAAAGCGACGGCAAAGCTGGTTGTCGGGGATCCTCAAAGAATGCAAACAGATGTAGGGCCTATGATCAACGAACTTGCTGCCAAAAGTATAGAGGCGCGTGTTAATCAGTCTCTCGATCAAGGGGCTAAATGTTTGCATGGAAATAAGAGAGAAGGGGCCCTCTATCACCCAACCGTTTTGGAAACAGTTCCCCATGATTGCGCAATTTGGTGTGACGAAGTGTTTGCGCCGGTGGTGATCCTGGAGCCATTTGACGAACTGGAAGACGCGTTGACATTATCCAATGACGTCGATTTTAGCCTCCATGCTGGTATTTTTACCTCTGATATCGACACGGCAATGACAGCAATTGACCGAATTCAGGCTGGCGGAATAATGATAAATGACTCGTCTGATTATCGCTTTGATGCCATGCCGTTCGGAGGATTCAAATATGGTAGCATGGGAAGGGAAGGCGTTCGGTTCGCCTACGAAGATATGACACAACCCAAAGTGATCTGTTTTAACAACAGCTGAGGACGAGAAATCGCAATTATAGAAAAGATTCGGCGGTGAGCTATCAAGCAAACCGCCAAATTTATATGAAACGTCTAAATGAGATTGCTCCTGATCGCAATTGCGACCGCTTGAACCTTGTTGCTTGCACCGAGCTTTCGACAAGCATTGGTGATGTGATAATTAACAGCAGATGCAGATAGTCCCAAGCGTGCGGCCACTGCTTCGCTGGAGTAACCATCCGCTGTACGAAGCAATACTTCTGCTTCTCTCGCTGTTAACTTGATTTGCGTGTCGGCGGTATCTTGTCGAGATAACCTCACGACTGAATCGTGAAACTTTACGGCAAATAGCTGTATGGCACCAGCTTCGTCTTCTTCAATCAGATGGCGGATCATATTTCGGTCTTTGGTGACAACTGAAAAAACACCCGCGTCCTGATCCGGTCCTAGTGTTGGCACTGAATAGCCCTCAAGGATTTGGAATTCTCCAGCTTCATGAAAGATATGGCGTGCTTTCTTATCGAAATGACGCAGGAATCCTCGCTGGCCCCAAAGATAGGGCAATCGAACGTTAGAGGATATTCTAACAACGGGATCATACAGCCGATATTTCTTGGAACTATATCGATCTAGCCATTCTTTCGGATAGTTGGAGATCAGACGATCTCCATTCTTGACGGCATGAGCGGGTTCTCGCGTCAGTAAGTAGCTGAAATAACTTCCTCCAAGTTTTTGCACAAAATCGGTCGCGAGTGCGTTGAGCTCACCGAATGTCTCAGCCGTCGTCGGATCTGGAAGTGGTGTTTTTCGATTCATTCAATTTGGAACACGAAAGTGCCCTCTTTTTATAAAGTTTGCCAGTTCACTTCCTATTCTGTCTCTTTTTTAATCGGTGTGCAATTATTAATCATAAGGGGAATCCCATGAGCCCGAAGTCTATAGTTCAAAAAGAGCTGGCACTCTTTGCTGCTAGTACGATCCTGTCTGTAGGATTGGTCACTTCAGCCTTGGCAGAAACTGTCAAAATTGGTGTGCTTGCTCCTCTTACTGGCCCAGCTGCATCCGATGGCCAAGAATTCCTCAACGGCGTCAACTGGGCCGTTGATCAAGCCAACGCCAAGGGAGGCGTAGCCGGTTACACGTTCGAAGTCGTCCCTGCGGATGTGAAAGAAGGATCTGCAGCCAACGTTACCAGCGCCGTGGAGCGCGTAGCGGGTACGGATGGCGTTGAGATGGTCTTGACCGGATATGCCAACCTGTCAATGTTTGAGGTGGATCTGTTCCGAGAATATGGCATCCCATATCTGTCAGCCGGTCCTTCTCCTGCAGTTGCCGCGATTATCTCTAAAGCTCCAGAAGATTATTGGTGTTGCTGGTCCTATACTGCCGATTATGCTGGCTACAGTACCGACCTCCTGCCAACCGTGAAGGGATTTGCAGCAGACGGAAAGGTGGACATCTCGGAGAAAACCGTTGCCATCATTTCTTCTGACAACCCCTATTCAAAAAGTATTTCGGAAGGCATGAAGCCAGTTTTCCTTAAGGATGGCTGGAAGATCACCGTCGACGAAATGGTGCCGTACGGCGAAGTGGGAGATTGGCGGTCTATTCTCACCAAGGTACGTGAGTCCAAGCCTGATCTGATTATCAACACTGATTACCTTCCAGGTAACTCGGCTCTGTTCTTGAAACAGTTTCTAGAAGAACCAACCAACAGCCTCATGTTCCTCCAATATGCGCCTTCTGTGCCGGAATTTTTGGAGTTGACTGGAGATCAGGCAACCGGCGTGCTCTATGACATGATCGGTGCCGCACTTGAAACACCAAAATGGCCGCGCGCGAACAAACTACTGGCAGCCTATAAAGATAAATATGGTGTTGAAAGCGGTTCCTATGGGATCAGCCTTTTCGAGATGACAAACATGTATTTCGATGCGCTCAAAAAGGTTGGCGATCCGACTGATCACGAGGCTATTGGACTTGCCATTGGCGAATTGTCCAAGAAAACTGCGACGGGCATCATCAAGTTTGACCCCAAGACCCATGTCGCAATGGCTGGAGATGAATATGTACCCACATCATTCTGGCAGATTGTTGATGGCAAGCGGGTACTTGTTTCGCCGAAGGGAATTGCTTCTGGCGAGTTCATGACGCCACCTTGGATTAAGAAATAGGCCCGGCAGGAAGCGGAAAAATATGACTTCTCTTCTTGAAATTTCGGGTGTTTCCAAATCTTTTGGAGCCATACGGGCGGTACAAGATGTCTCAATTTCAGTCGATGAGGGTGAGATCCTAGGTATCGCAGGCCCAAATGGTAGCGGAAAAAGCACTCTATTCAACATCATCACAAAAACACCATTCGGCCCTGATGAGGGCCGAGTGAAACTGGATGGTAAAAACCTGCATTTGATGAGGCCCCACGAAATAGCGCGTAGCGGCATGACCCGAACCTTTCAACGAGAAAGCGTATTCGGTTCTCTATCTGCTATCGATAACGTGTTGGTAGCCGTAGAAAACGCGAAGAGTCGAGACCGATTTGCTCGAAATATTGAAGCAGCCGAATGGGCTCTTGACTTGGCAGGCTTCCCACCAAGCTTGCACAATACAAAAGCCAATGCTTTGCCAATCTTTCAGAGAAAACTGATCATGATTGCTTCAGCCTTGGCTCTGCGGCCACGGATTCTTTTGCTGGATGAACCGGCATCAAGTCTTACGCCTCATGAAGTTGCTCGCATCCAAAAACTGATTTTCAGGATAAAAGATCAAGGCATCACCATCTTGCTGATCGAGCATGTTCTTCCACTTCTTACATCTGTGTCCGACCGGCTTGTCGTGTTTGATCATGGCGTGGTTGTCGCCCAAGGGCTTCCCGCCGATGTCATCATGGATCCTCAAGTTGTCGAGGCCTATCTGGGGAAAAAGCATGAGCCTATTGCAAGTTGAGAATCTAAGCGGCGGTTATGAACCGGTTCAAATCTTTAGCAACGTATCCATGACCGTTGATGAAGGCGGCTGCGTCGGCTTTTTTGGACCGAATGGTCACGGTAAGACGACACTCATGAAGACACTAAGTGGTCTGATTGATCCATGGGACGGCAAGATTGTCTTCGATGGCAAGCAGTTGAACCGTGCCGGTGAACGCAAGAGCCGACGGTCTCGTAATCTGAACTATGACATTCTAACGCGACGTCGCATGAATCCTAAAAAGGTAGCGCAGGCGGGTCTGATTCATGTGCCGCAGGGGTCTACCCTGTTTCCCGATATGACGATCGGAGAAATTCTGTCGATAGCACCACTGGCGGCGAAAAAGAGCACTAAGGTAATTGATCTAGAAGAAATTTTTGCTTTGTTTCCACGACTGAGAGAGCGGATCAAATCCAAAGCCCGCTTTCTTTCTGGTGGTGAAAGACAAATGCTTGCAATGGCTTGCGGCATGCTGGCTGCACCCAAGCTACTTATTCTTGACGAACCGACTCTCGGCCTCTCTCCCAAGGTGCGGCTTGAGCTTTCTGATTGTGTCTACGCCATCAGAAATACCGGTGTTCCGATCATCCTTGTCGAACAGGATGTGGAGTTTCTGCGCGATTTGGTTGGTTCGCTTAATATTTTCGACCACGGATCGATATCCCGTCGGCTTCCCCAATCCGAAATCCCAGACCATGAAACCCTGATGACGGAACTGTTCGGAGAAAGAGCAGATTAATGGATATTCAAACTTTTCTTACAATCCTGACCGGAGGTCTGGTGCTGGGGGTTCTATATGCCTTGATGGCTTTCGGACTTTCGATCATATGGACAACTCTTGGCATTTTTAATTTTGCCCATGGCGCATTTATAGCAATGGCTGCCTATCTGGCTTGGCAAGTCGGCAACCCTGACGGCTTCGGTCTGGGGTATTGGGCGGGAGCAGGCGCCGCTGTCGCAGGGATGTTTGTGATTGGCGTTGTCTTCCAGATACTCCTCATAAAGCCGTTCGAGCGCAAGCCAGACATCGTGATTTTGACAGTGATAACGACGCTTGCAGGCGCCAGCATTCTGACCAACCTGATCAACGTTATCTGGGGGCCGCGGTCAAAGCAGTTGCAGGTTCCCTGGAAGGGGGAATTGCATCTTGGATTCCTGAGGCTTGGTGCCAATGAAGCAATCATGATCATTGTTGTGTTCGCTGCATTTGCTCTGCTGGGATGGTTCCTGCTCAAGACGCGCCTGGGCCGCTCTATGCGCGCTGTGGCTCAAAATCGAGAAGCTGCCCAGCTGATGGGATTGGATGTACCACGCCTCTATGCCCTGGTATTTGGCCTTTCTGGTGCCATCGCAGGGCTTGCAGGCATCTTCCTCGGCTCAATCCGCTTCATGTCTCCCACGCTTGGCGACGATCCTCTGCAAAAGGCGCTTGTCGTTGTGATTTTAGGCGGTGTTTCAAAGTTTACTTCCCCCGTATACGCAGCTTTGCTCGTTGGGGTGGTCGAGGCTTTCTCCACCTATTTTATCGGACTTTATTGGACGCCAACCGTCTTGTTCGCTCTCATGATTGGCACATTGGTGCTTAAGCCCGAAGGGCTGTTTAATATTCGCAGGAGGTCGGTCTAATGCGCTATGCTCCCCCGTTTCACAAAACCAAGGGTCTCTGGCCTGCGGTTTTCATTATGGCCTTGGCTGCCGTTGCGCCTTTCGTAATTCACGATTCCTACACACGACACCTGATCGTTTTGGCTTTTATCTATGGCATCGTAGCAACAAGCTGGGACCTAAGTTTGGGCTTTGGCGGATTAATGAATTTTGCCCATGGAGCTCTCTTTGCCGTAGGTCTTTATGTCTATGCTTTAACATCAAAATTCATGGGCATCTCGCCGTGGTTCGCAATTGCATTGGGTGGATGTGCGGCTGTGATCCTCGCTGTCCTTATTGCTCTGCCTGTGCTGAGGCTTGACGGCATCTATGTGATCCTTGTTACCATCGCTGTTAGTCAGTTGCTCTATCAGATAACGGTTAGTCAATCCGACTGGACAGGCGGTACGTCTGGTATTGTCATGCTGCCTAGCCTCAAGATCGGTGGATACAGCTTTATTCGCGATGGGAAGATAGGCTATTACTACACAGCCCTTGCGTTATTCATCGCTTCCCTTGCATTCCTTTACCTGGTTTTGCGATCCCGCATCGGGCGCTCGATCGTTGCCCTACGAGACCAGAAGTATCTTGGCATTGCTCGTGGTATATCTGAAGCCAAATCCCGTATCCTCGCTCTGTCGGCCAGCGCATTGTTCACTGGTTTGGCCGGTGGCTTTTATGGATCATATGTAAGGGTCGCTTCGCCAGATGTTTACGGAACCAGCTTTCTTACAATGATCTTGTCAATTTTGTTGGTCGGGGGAGCCGGAACACTTTGGGGGCCTGCTATTTCAGCCTTTTTCATTGTGTTTTTGTCAGAACTTCTGATTTCTCTTGGTTCTTGGCGCGAAATCATCTTAGGCGCCATGATTGTTCTGGTCCTGGTATTCTATCCAGGGGGCGTTTGGGCTGCAGTTCAGGAAATTCGGGAACTTTTGGACAGTTTCAGAACCCAGCTAACCGCACGTTGGCGTCGCCGGTTCTACAAAGCACAGAGAGAAGCCCATATGGGCAATGTGCCGGAGCGCTATTTGCAGACCCGTTTTGGCAAAATTGCCATTTCTGATATTGGTGGCGATAAACAGCCATTGCTTCTGCTACACGGCAACTCTGCTTGCAAGGAAGCTTTCGGTTATCAGTTCAAGATGCTTTCGGATAGATATCGTTTGATCGCATTCGATCTACCGGGCCATGGTGTCTCAGATAATGCCGACCCTGAAACAGCCTACAATCTGATCGCTTATTCAGAAGTTGCCGAACAGGTACTCTCCGATGCTGGGATCGAAAATCCTCTGGTCTTTGGTTGGTCATTAGGTGGCTATGTTGCTCTTGAACTCGCTGCACGAGAAAATGTATCGATCAAGGGTATGGCTATATGTGGCACCCCGCCGTTGACTGTTGTGCCCGATGACTTTGCTGCTTCTTACATCCCTACCGAACATATGGTTCTAACAGGAAAGCAATATTTCACAGCTGAAGAGTCGCGGCATTATGCTAACTCGGCCACGGCTCCCAAATCTGCGGAAAGCGCATTCATGCATAAGAATCTGCCGCGAACGGATGGCCGTGCCCGTGCCTATATGATTACCAAGCTCTCGATTGTGAACTGGCCAAGACAGATGCGTGTGCTTTGGAGTGGAAAGGTGCCTTTCGCCATTATTAATGGCGCAGATGATCCGTTTCTCGACAAAAACTATATCCATCGCCTTTGCAATAGCGAGGGATGGAAGCATCCGCTGGTTGAAATTGAGAATGGGCGCCATGCTCCATTCTTCAACAAAGCCGAAGAGTTCAATGCGGTATTTGAAAAGTTCTTCGGACAACCAGATGACAAACAGGATGGCATGGCCAAAGCTTAGTTCTGATGCACAGTCTTCCTTGAGAGGAAGCTGTGCATTTCACTCATTGAGTAATCAGTCATTTGTGCGCGCAGAAGAGGGGGTAATCATGACTGTTTTGACAGAACTAAGCGAGCAAGACTGCAATGAGATCGCAGAAGCATTTAATCTCGGTGATCTACATTCCATCATTGGAATCGTCGAGGGAGACGTGGAAACAACCTATTTGTTTCGCACGTCCAAAGATCAGGTCATCGTAACACTGTTTGAAAGTGCTGTTACGTCTCTTGATCTTGAGCGAGCTTTCAAAATCATGGAACGCCTGCATGTGGCTGATATACCGTGCCCTAAACCAATGCTAACAGCGGATGGCCAGCCAACCATCAACATACGTGGCAAGATTGTTGCCGTTGTGAGCTATGTAAACGGTGTCACAAATTGCCAACTAAACGGGGAGCGGGGCAAAGAGCTAGGGCGTATCGCTGCAAAAATACACACTCTTCTGTCGTCGCAAGCCGTTTTTGAGACGACGGATTTGCGCCGAGGTTGTATTCATGGAGCTTTGACCCCGGGGAATGTGCTTTTCCTTCAGAACCGCATCAGCGGACTTATAAATTTTAGACAAGTGCATCAAGGCTATCTTGTAAGAGAGCTGGCAGACCTTTTCGCCAAATGGGCCTTGCGACCGGATGGCAAATTGAGCGAAACCCTATTCGAGTCAATTCTTGCCGGCTATGAGAGCGTTTGTCCCTTGAATAGCGCCGAGAAAGAATCCTTGCCCGGCTTTGTTATGTCGTGCGTTGCTGAGCAAGCAACCATTCTCAAGTTTCAAGACATATTGGAATTGGCTAACAGTGCCTTTACTCAAATCCAGTCTTCAAACTCATGCCGGTCCGGCTGAAGGTCTGCGCCGATGAAACAATCTCTAGATATTTGTGATCGAAAAATTCTGAAAGAATTGTCTGCTAACGCTCGAATTAGCCACTCCGAGTTGGGGAAAAAAATCCATCTTTCTCGAAATGCTGTTCGCCAAAGAATTGAACGCTTGGAGCGAGATGGTGTCATCCGTGCCTATACCATCAGATTAGGAGACGATACCTCAGCCGCCGATAATCGAGTTTCAGCCGTTATCTTCGTCTATAGAGCAGATCGTATGCGAGGAGGGGAGGTTATAAAGACCATCAAGAACATAAACGAAACAGTTTCTTGTGAGGTTCTGAGCGGTGAGTTTGATTTATTGGTTCGTTTGAAAACAGTTAAAGCGGATCGATTAAGAGAAATTTGGACGATTATCTCGGATTTACCCGGTGTCAAAGATACCGTCACGTCAATGGTACTTGCGTGAGTGCCAAAAGGAATTTTCAAACATGCTTCCTAGCTTTCAGGCGGCATTACCCACATCCCGTTATTGGTATTTTCAGGAAAAGAGATTCTAAAAGCCTTGAGTTGACATTCGTCAGCAGACACAAGCCATGAAGCATTTTCCGAATTCCGGTCATTGAAGCCTACGGCAGCAGTTTAGGAAGCCAGATAATGGAGAACTGCCCCTAGAAATTTCGACACCTGGGGGCGATTTAAAGCGCACAAACCTTAGCTTTAATGCGGTCTACGATTTTGTCTTATTGCTATCCCTACGCTCATAGCCGGCTTTGATATCTGCTTTAACTCGTCATGCCTTATAGCTAAGTATTTTTCCATAAAAATATTAGTGTAAACTTGAACGTAGGTCTGTCTCTGGATAGGCTCTAAGTTCAATTTTTTGGAATACAAAATTCATTACATCGCATTTCGCACCGATAGGATTTACATGACGACAAAGCTTTTTTAGTCCAAGAGATACCTCACTATATCCCATGGAAGTTTTGGAAGTTCGCGCCGAAAGGGAAAAGGAATTAGCTAAGGGCGATGTGATTTTTGTTTTACGAACACGCAATGACAAGAAAATAGCAATCAAGGCTCCAATTTCGGGACAGCTCGTTTCCCCACTCTTCGATATTGGGGCAACGATTTATCAGCCTATGATTATAGGTGAAATAGAGAAAAATGGGGAAGGTGCTAAAGCTAGGTCTGAAGCTGCCTTCGGAGCTGAAAGTGTAGCCTCTACTCCCGATTTTTCAAATGAACCTCCCTTCGTTTCATCAACGAGCCCTTCGTCAAAATCACGGCTCTCGCGAGCCGCCCTTGCTGTTTCAGCATGCATTGTTATCGGAGCGGCAATCTATTGGGCAAGCTTAACCATTCCTTCCGGAAGTCTGAAAGCGAAAAGCCTACCGTCGTCAAAGGCAGCGACCGTCGGCGATGCCAAATTTTCCAAATATGCTGATGGATACTCCACGAATTTTGGTTTGGTCTGGGCTGAGAAAAGGGCAGATCAGCTTTATGATCAATTGATTTACACATCGAAGCTTAATACGAGCCGTGTTTCGAAACTTAAGAAAGAAATTTCCAATATTCTAGCCGCCAATCCGCATATTGAGATTCCTGGGACAGAGCAAGATCCAAGTTCGGCTATATGCAAACTCATTGATAAAATGAACGATATGGACCAGGTCATCACGCATTTCTCAGGTGATGAAAAGTCTTTCTACAGCCAGATTGAAACGGGGAAATGTTATTTCTCTGCTTATGATTCAAACGCAAAAAGTGCAAAATTATTTGGTCCTGTGAGCCCTGTTTCCAAACTGTTTGCCAGAGGTCCAGGCTGGGTGAGTAAGTTTAACCGCCATCTCAGAAAGCAGGACAGATTCGATGTCTTTGCAGATGTTGTCATGAGTTCGACGCAATATGAAGAGAATGTGTTCGACAGCGCGCTCGGGATACTTAGCCTTGATATTTCTTATGTATCGGGCATGAAGAAGCCTGATTGGTATTTCTCGGAAATTCAAAGAAACATCGGCACCGTTTGTCGAATGATGCCCAAAAAGGAAAAGGGAGTGCCCTTCAAAACCGGCCTTCTGACGAACCCTGATGACTTTCGCGATCCCCGCTTTGTTCCACTTTACAATGAATACTGCATCCGGCGCATGTTAGGTAGTAAACTGGCAGAGCCTGAGAAAGTCTATGGACCGGTATGGGCAGCAATAACGGCTACGCCTGAAAGTCTCGATTCCGGACGTAACAGGGACCGCTCAGCGGTAAAAAAGCTGATTGCCAGTGGTGCTGATGTCAACTTACCTGCCAATGTCTACAAACTTCCCGGAGGGCTCGATAGCCCGTTGATAAAGGCTCTCAGATCAGAGAATGCCGAGTTGGCTTTGGATCTGATAAAAGCCGGGGCAGATCCCAACTGGGTCGGAATAAGAGGGCATACGGCTCTTGGTCTGGCAATTCAGAATACGAATGACGCTCGTGTGGTTAAAGCACTCATTGCTGCCGGGGCTGATGTGAGCGTCATGTCTCCTCAAGATGTGGCAAAACTAGAAGGCTTTAGCTTTAAGGCACATGATTGGAAGTTCTGGACGAACATTGATGCTGCACTGTTCAAAGGAAACGTAGAAATTGTTGATGTTTTGTGGGACCAGGCAGACACATCAGATGCTGCTCATCTGGTTTTGCAAACATTGGAACAGGTCGCTTACGATGATAATTTTGCAGTTCTAGACTATATGAGGAACCGTGGGATTAATATTGATGCAACCACTCCCAACAGTTTGTCTCTCTTTGAAAAGATTGCACGCTTTATACCGACAGAAAAAGGCATTGATGGCCTGATTTCCAGAGGTGTTGATATTCAACGATACAGCAAGGAACACGGTTCGATTTTGTACCGACTATCAAATGACAAAAAGACCTTTCATTATGTTGTGTCAAAGGATAACCAGATAAGGCAGGAGAGAATTCGCTTTTTGAAATCTCGTGGTCTGAAAATAACTCCTCCCGGCAAATAGGCTTGGAGACGGGCAACATCTCAGGACCTTTGAGATAGAATGGGCGAAGCTGACAAAAGGAAATTTGGAACCATCGTAGCTATATCTAAGGAGGCAAAGATGATACCAAAATCTGTTCTTGATAAAGCGTCTGATCAGAAGACCAGCAGCGCGGCGAAAACCAGCTTCGTCCGCTCACCCGTCATTGGGCCTTAGAAAATGGTGTACTTCACTTGAATAGCCGGAATGTGGAAGTTGCTTCGCAGCATATGGCGTTGGCGAATAGTAGGAGAGGGCCGTCATTCCCAATCTATATTAGCCAGAAAAGCCTGCCATTCAGTCACTGCATCAGGCCGCTTGGAGCCCAAGGAGGTCAGCTCGGAGCTGAGCAAAGATATGGTTCTGGAAAGCGCTTTTTTGTTCCCGTGTGAACCGTCAAATCGATGAACTTTCCAAGGAAGCGGCAATAGAAAAAAGCGGGCTGAAACCCGCTTGTTTTTTAAAGGAGCTATATTTTATGGAAGACGGTTTTGCTCCATCCGTCTGGGAGCTTCTTTGAATGACACCCTATAGAATTACAACAGGCTCATCCGAGAAGCCACGCGGCTATTAGCCACGAGGATCAGTCGACAGGTCAATGCTGAGACCATTGTCAGCTGCATATTCGTTTATAAAGCGATTGGCCTGTTCTTCGCGAGCAGTGATGAGATTTTCAAAAGCGCGGTTAAAGAAGTTCATCATATTTTCCTTTTTGTCTGTCTGGTGATTTCTTATTCTCTTTACATGAATGAATATGGGCCTTTATCGGCACGTTAGAAAGACACAAGATTTCAGAATTGATATGCGTAAATTGCATGGCAATATTTTCTGTCATTTGATTTATGCATAATTTCTTTGAGTGGCTTGGTTATCGCTGCAAGGGCGATGAGGAGTTGATGAAATTCGCGCTGGTTTTGTTCTGAAAGATCCGAGCTGAAATCGTAATATCCAATATTCCTGCCTCCTTTTGCTCCGCCCGCTGGCTGTTCTTTACGCTGCCATTGACAGCTCGTCGAACTCGGAAAATTCGGCTGCGCAATTGAGGTGGAAAGGTCCGCCGTCCTCATGATGTGGCGATGCGGCACATCGATTTTTCGATACAAATTGATACGCTTGATTACCTTTTTCACCTTGAATTGAATTTCTTTATTACAGTACTTTCGAAATAATTGGAAATGAATGGCAATGTTGCGATTCATCATTAAGCAGCACAAAGAGCTTTGTTATGAGCATTTTGAAAAAACTCCTGATTGTTCCCCCTCTGGCCATTGCAATCGGTCTGTTTGTGATCTCTGCACAATCCTCTAAATCCCCTCGTGCAGCAACGGAAATCAAGGAAAAGGCCACTTCGGTCAAGATTATCGGAGTCAAGGCTGTCACCGCAATTCCATCGCTGTCAGCCTACGGTAAGGTGCAGCCGGATAGAAAGTGGGATGCGGTGGCACAAGTTGCCGGTCCCGTTATCTGGACTGCAGACAGCCTGAGAGACGGGCTGCTGATTGCGAAGGGGACGAGTCTTCTCAAAATTGACGAGCGGGAATATCAACTCGCTCTTGCTCAGCTTGAAGCTCAAATTGAAGCGCTGGATGCCAAAACAGAAACGACAACAGCGTCTTTAAAAATCGAAGAAAGAGCTTGGTCTCTTTTAAATGACGATTTGGAAAGAAAAAAATCGCTGCTTTCACGCGGTTCTACGTCACAAGCAGGGGTCGATACAGCAGAGCGTGCCTTGTTGACCCAGGATGCCAAGGTCCAGACGCTGAAAAGTACATTGAAGCTGAATGATGCTGAAGTGAAGGTTTTGCAACAGCAACGGGAAATCGCGTTGCTTGATCTTGAGCGTACGGAGTTGAAATCGCCATTTGATGTGCGTTTGTCTTCAGTCGACATTTCTATGGGCCAATATGTGAACAAGGGGCAGGTTTTGTTCTCAGGGGATGGCATTGGCGTGGCTGAAGTCGTTGCACAGATTCCCATTGGTGCCTTAAAGCCGCTTTTAGGCAAAGCCGGGGAAACAGGCTTGCCACTCGATACTATGTCGCAGGATGGTGTCATGTCCGATCGTCACGACACGCTCAAAGCAAAGGTGGTTTTGCACGCACCCAATTCGACTATTTCATGGGATGCCAAAGTTGATCGTGTCACTGCTGCGATGGACCCCAAAACCCGGACTCGGGGCATCGTGCTCACTGTTCAAGATCCATATGGGCAAGCCAGCCCAGGCAAAAAGCCTCCACTTGTTACAGACACCGCAGTCGAAGTTGTACTGCAAGGCCAACCCCAAAAGGACAAGATCGCCATTCCTGCTTCAGCAATCCGCAAGGGCAAGGTCATGGTCGTGGATTCAGAAAAACGCCTTCGCTACAAGTCCGTCAAGGTGGCCTATATCCAAGGGGACATTGCCGTTCTGATGTCGGGTCTGGACTCCAAGGACAAAGTGATTGTCTCTGATTTGCCGGCTCCGGTCGAAGGTATGCTTTTGGGACCGAAACCTGACAAAAATCTGCTGGAACGTGTCATGGCAGAGGCTACGGGCAAAACGCCAAGCGAAGGGGCTAAATAGTCATGATCCGTTCTTTTGCAAAGCACCCCACGGCGGCCAATCTGTTGATGGTTGCCATATTGCTTGTTGGCTTGCTCGCGTTGCCCAAGCTGCAGAGAGACACCTTTCCCGAGACCGACCCAACGCAGGTGGAAGTGCGGGTTAATTATTCCGGCGCGACTGCTCTGGATGTTGAAGAGGCCGTGTGTCTGCGCGTCGAAGAAGCGCTCGGTGTCATTCCTGATAAGCTGGAACTGACATGTGAGGCGCGAGAAAATCTGGCAATCGCCGTCGTTACCATGATTGAAGGCCGAGATTTCGATGTCTTCTATAATGATATCAAAGGTGAAATCGAAGCAATTACAGGCTTTCCTGCCAATGTCGAGCGGCCAACCGTAACAAAAATGGAGCGGACTGCGACCATTTCAACGATCGCGATCACCGGGATTGATGATCCTGCTGGCCTGTTCGCCTATGCTGACAAAGTGTTGTCTCGCGTGATGCGAAACAAGCAAATCGCTCAGGCCACCTTGAAGGGATTTTCCGATCCTTTGATCGATATTCGAGTATCGGAAGCTGCTCTTCGCGATTTGGGCATGAGTATCACCGATGTATCAAGTGCGATCAAAGCACAGAGCATAGACCTGCCCGCGGGTACTTTGGAGACGAAGAGCGGTGATCTGGTTTTGCGCTACGCGGATCAGAGAAGAAAGCCGAGGGAGTTTGCTGAGATTGTCGTCAAGAGTTCTGCGGACGGCGGCATCGTGCGACTCAAGGATATTGCAAGTGTTACGCGCGGTTTTGAATTCGCTGAAGACAAGGTAACCTTCAATGGTCAGCGCGCTGCGCTGATCGAGATCGCAAAGACTCCCAATCAGGATACTCTGAAAGTCAAAGCGCTGATTGATAACATATTGGAGAATGAACGCTCGATCGCTCCCCCCGGTGTCAGCCTGAATATCTCACAGGATGTTTCTCCCAATATCGTGGATCGCCTGCGTATCCTCACTGAGAATGGTATTCAGGGTTTGGTGCTTGTCTTTCTGGTGATGTGGCTCTTTTTCTCCCTGCGCTACAGCTTTTGGGTGGCAATGGGCTTGCCAGTGTCTTTTCTGGGCGCGATTTTTGCGATGCAAGGCCTGGGCTACACGCTCAACACCATGACGATGGTCGGTTTAATCGTATCAACCGGTCTTCTGATGGACGATGCCATCGTTATTTCAGAAAATATTGGTGCGCGTCTCAAGAAAGGGGAGGATGAGCTGGAAGCTGCTGTTAAAGGAACAATGCAAGTCCTTCCAAGCGTGGTTTCATCTTTTCTTACCACCATCTTTATCGTGGGACCCTTGGCTTTGATGGCGGGGAAAATTGGCGCCGTTCTCAAGGTTTTGCCAGTCATTTTAGTTATCACCCTGGCGATTAGCCTGATAGAAGCCTTTCTAATCCTGCCTGCACACTTATATCATTCGTTGAAAAATCACGGAACCAGAAAGCCTTCTCGCTTTCATCAAGCCTTTGAACGGGCTTTTGAAGGCTTTCGGAATGGTGTCTTTGGTCGCATGATCGATTGGGCCATCTCATGGCGTTATCTGACGACTGGTCTCGTTGTCGCGATGTTGATCCTGTCGTTCGCGGCCTTCTCAAGCGGAATGCTGAAATTTCGCTCATTCCCAAATCTTGAGAGTGATACGATTCAAGCCCGCATACTTTTGCCACAAGGGACGCCACTCTCTGAAACGGAAGTCGCTGTACAGCAAGTTGTTGCAGCCCTGAAAAAGGTCAATGAGGAATTCAAGCCACTACAGAAGGAGCAAAAAGACCTCGTTAACAACATCCTAGTTTATTATGGGGTCAATGCAGATTCCAATGAAAAGGGCCCTCACCAGGCAACCATCAGTGCAGATCTCATAAAAGCGCAGGAGCGTCAGGGGTCACTTCAAGACATGATTTCTAGCTGGAGGAAGCTGACTGGCCCCGTACCGGGGAGCCTTGCCATGAAATTCACTGACAAAGAGCGAGGAGTGGCTGGCAATGCAATCGATCTGCGCTTGCGTGGAGGCAATCTGGATCAGATCAAGAAAGCTGCGGATGATCTCAAGGCATTTCTCTATGGTTATGAAGGCGTTGTCGACGTGCTTGATGATTTGCGCGCCGGAAAGCCTGAATATGTCGTCAAACTGCATGACGATGCTGGTGGATTGGGGTTAACGGCAAGCTCGGTTTCGCAGGAATTACGGTCCATCGTTCAAGGCAATACTGGACTTGAAGTCCAGACGGGACGGTACGGCGTTGACGTGCGCGTGCGGCTCGCCGATGGAGCGATTGACAGCCGGGGGGGCATCAATTCGATTTATGTAACTGCCTCGGATGGATCCAAGATTCCGCTGTCTACCGTAGCTGATGTCGTCGAAAGCCGAGGTTACGCTCGGATCAACCGTGTGGATGGCATGAGAACGGTTTCCGTTGTTGGGGCAATCAAGCCCAATATTGTCAATGCAAGAGAATTGATGATGGAGGTGAAAACCAAATTCGCTCCCGTTTTGAAAGAGAAATATCCTGAAGTGTCTATGGCCTTTAATGGTCAGGGCAAGGAAGCTGCTACCACCGGAGGATCCTTGCTGACCAATTTCTATATTGGTCTGGCCTTTGTCTTCATTTTGCTCAGCTTCCAGTTCCGCAGTTATATTTTGCCTATCATTGTGCTTGCCGCAATTCCCCTAGGGGCCATCGGTATGGTCATTGGGCATCTGTTGATGGGGCTCGATATTTCCATTCCAAGTTTGGTAGGATTGGCCACGCTCTCTGGTGTTGTCGTCAACAATTCGATCTTGCTTGTATCCTTTATTCACGAAGAAATGGAAGCTGGACATGACGCGTTGGAGGCGACCAAACAAGCCGCCAAAGCACGTTTCAGGGCCGTTGTCATGACATCTTTGACAACAATCGCTGGATTGTTGCCGCTGTTGGCAGAAACGAGCACGCAGGCACAGTTTCTCATTCCGCTCGTCAACAGCCTTGCTTTTGGCTTACTGACAGCGACTGTTTTATCCCTGTTTCTCGTTCCAAGCCTGTTCGCTATCTTAACCGACTTTGGCTATGGCAAACAGAAAACATCGCGATAAACTTAGACCAATTTGGCCCGCCTTCTCTCTCAAGATGGAGGCGGGTTTACATATGTGATAAAATGCAACCATCTTGCGAACACTGCCGCGCGATATGTTGAAATGACGAGCCACCTCCAGCTGGCTCATCCCCGCGCGGCAAGCCAGACGGACCTTCCTATAGAGTTCATATATCCTCGCCCTCCCTGCAAAAAACAAGAAGGGCAAAAGTGGACGACTTTTACGCCGCCCACACCGCCGTTCTCAAGCATCGAAATCATAGATTTCTTTTGCTCTTTCCGGCGTGAGATAGTCATTCAGAATATCGCGTTCTATGGCCTCGCGACTTCTGAGTTTTGGATCGCCATATCCGCCACCGTTGCCGGTCACAAGGCGGATCACATCGCCTTTATGAACGGGTATGTTGGTGGCAAAGGCAAATCTTTCCTTACTGCCGTCCGCACGTTGTAATTCAACATAATTGGTTGATCCATCGAGCCCCTTGCCAACACCCCATGGTGGAATGCGTGAACGGGTATAGCCGACCGAGAAGAAGTTGTTGTCAGCGCGGACCCGATAATGAACATCGATGCCTTTGCCGCCGCGCCACTGTCCTTCACCGCCAGGTTCCGTATTCAATGCAACCTGATCAACTCCAAGGCCATAACGCGCCTCGGCGACCTCGGCAGGGCAATTGAATGTTTCGCCATGGAAGCCGGAAAACTGTCCCGACGGGCCATCTGATCCTCTCCAAGCACCCCAGCCGCCAACCTGTGGTTCAACAATCGTGTAGTGGCGGCCGGTGTCAGGATGCGGCCCACCCACGTTGGTGCCACAAATGGAAGCAAAATTACCCGCAGGCACGACATCGGGAAAATGCGATGCCAATGCCCTAAGAAGCATGTCAAACAAGCGGATCTCGACCTCGGAATAATATCCCAGCGCGCCGGGCAATTCGACATGGAAAATCGTGCCCGGTTTCGTAATCACATTCAACGGTTTGAAGAACCCGCCATTGCCCGGAGCATCAGGATCGGTAAACGCCTTGAAGGCGAGCTGAACTGCGATTTCTGTTCCTTCGCGCGAAGAGTTCGAAGAGCCAGCCTGTGCCGGATTGTCCGTCAGGTCGACAATAAACTCGTCGTCCGTGATTTCCAATTTCACTTTGTGAATAACACCGGTGTCCTGCTCTTCCTCGAAACTGTAGCAGCCTTTAGGAATGGTTTTCAGGGCAGTCCTCGCACGCCTCTCGCCCAAGGTCATATAGTCCTCAACAGCCGCCATGAAGGTGTCTGCCCCATATTTCTCGACCAGCTCCAGAACCCGGCGTTCACCAATCCTGAGGCCGGCAATACCGGCCCAGAGATCCCCCTTGAGATAATCCGGCAAGCGCGTATTCACATAAAGAATGTCGAAAACAGCCTTGTTTTCACGTCCTTCTTCGAACAGCTTGACGGCTGGAATACGCACGCCTTCCTGGAAAATTTCTGTTGCCTCAGTTGACATGGACCCCGGTACGTTACCGCCGACATCGTTCCAATGAGCGATGTTGGCCACCCAGGATATCAAGCGTCCTTCATGAAAAACAGGTGACGCCAGAACCATATCATTGAGGTGTGTCACACCGCCAAAATAGGGATCATTTGAGGCAAAGACATCGCCCGGCTTGACCTCTTCAATCGGGAATTTCTTCAATATTCCCATGATTGCCTTGTCGAGCACACCGATGAAGGCAGGAATACCTGCGCCAGAGGCTGCAATCTCCCCTTCAGGATTGAGGATCGACGTGGAAAGATCGAGCACTTCATAAATGATTGCGCTCATGGATGTTTTCACCTGAGCGGCAAACATCTCATCTGCAATGGCCTCAAGAGCGTTTTGAATGATGTCGAAGGTGACCGGGTCAAAGGTTTTTTCAGTCGTCATGATCAGCCTCGAATGTCTATATGTGTATTGCCGAAGTCATCAATGGAGACCCGGTTGCCTGGATGGACAACGATCGTAGTGCCCGGATCTTCTAGGATCGCCGGACCCTGAAACACCATGCCCGGTTCGAATTTGGTCGCGTCATAGATCGTGGCTTCATGCACCCCTTCGGTCGCATAGTCCACTTCGCGCGTTCCCTTGATCGCATCTTCAAGCTTGAGACCTGTTTTCGGCAGAGCCACCAGCTCCAGTTTGCCAACTTCCGATACGGCGACCAGATGGATGCCCACGATTTCCACGTCGACATCAAGTCGGTATGTATATTCGTGCTCGTAGGCATCATGGAACTCCGAGATCATCTGATCGACCACTTCCTGATTGACCGTTCCGGCAGGAATAGGGACTTCCACGCCGAATTCCTGGTTTTGATACCGACAGCGGATCTGAGGCTTGAGTAGAACCTTGCTTGCCTCCACTCCTTCGCGACCATATTCCTGATAAGCCAGCTCAGACACGTGTGTCAGAAGTTCATCCAAACCTTTGAAATCTGATCCGTCCATCAAGCGGGTTACGAAATAGTCCCGCCGTAAATCTGACATGAGCATGCCCCAAGCGGAAAAAACAGGTGCACCGCGTGGTATAACCACTTTCTTGACGCCCAGTTCTTTGCCGAGCGCAACGCCGTGCATTGGGCCGCCGCCACCAAAAACCACCAACGTAAAATCACGAGGATCATGGCCCCTGTTGATGGAGACAAGTTTCAATGCATTGACCATATTGGCATTGGCAATGCGTACAATGCCGCGGGCCACATCTTTGGTGGTCGTTCCCAAGCGTTCTGCAAGTTTGCCTAAGCTGGAATCAACAGCCTCTAGATCAGCCTCGACAGAGCCGCCACAGAAATAATCCTTGTTAATTCGGCCAAGTGCCAGATTGGCGTCAGTTGTTGTTGCATTCTCTCCACCTCGGCTGTAGGCGGCAGGGCCGGGGGAGGCGCCAGACGATTGGGGTCCAACATGGAGTTTGTCAAAATCATCGACCCACGCGATAGACCCACCTCCATTGCCGATCTCAACCAGATCGACCACAGGCACCATAATCGGATACCCGGCAGATTTCTGATTTCGCTCAATCCAGTAGTCTGTCTTGATCGTCACTTCGCCGTTCTGAATAAGTGAGCACTTAGCGGTTGTGCCTCCGATGTCGAGTGCCAGAACATCCGGCTCACCGATGATACGGCCCAGCTCTGCCGCACCCCAAAAGCCAGACGCAGGTCCGCTTTCGACCATAGTGATCGGTACGGCCCTGATGGCTTCGATGGAATCCACACCGCAGTTGGACTGCATGATGAACAGGTTGCCTTTGTATCCCTTGCCGTTCAGACCGGTTTCCAGCTTTTCAAGATAGCGCTGAGCCTTGGGTTGTACATAGGCGGACAGGATTGTTGTGTTGGTGCGCTCATATTCGCGCCATTCACGGGTAATCTGATGAGAGGCAACAATCGTCACCTCAGGCCAACGCTTGGCGATCTCATCAGCCAGCAATTTCTCATGCAATGGATTGGCGTATGCATGCAAAAGACAAATCGCAACCGCCTCAATACCTTCCTTTTTGAAAAGAGTCAGTGTCTCATCAAGTGAGGATAGATCCAGCGGCGTATCGACCTCTCCCTTGTAATTGACCCGTTCGACGACCTCGCGGCGCAGATACCGTTCAACAAAGGGCTTGGGCTTGTTATACATCAGGTTGAAGAAATCAGGTCGATTGCCACGACCAATTTCAATGGAATCCCGAAAGCCCTTAGTAGTGATCAAGCCGACTTTTGCGCCCTTGCGTTCGGTCAGCGCATTGATAACGACGGTCGTTCCATGAGCGAAAAAATCGACATCTTCAATTTTGACATCGCCCTTTTCGAGCACGTTGAGAACACCCCGCTCAAAGTCGGGTGGGGTGGTGTCGGATTTTTCAGTGCGTACCGTCTGCACGCCGGTTTTCTGGTTGGTTTCGAAATAGACCAGATCGGTAAAGGTGCCGCCCACGTCTGTCGAAACTCTGGTGATTGTGTCCTGCATGGAATTCATCTTGCTGGTTTGGCAAAGCCTTGTTTGGAGTTATTAGACTTAGCCTGAGGTTGTTTTCTTATCACTTTTATCAATATCTCTGAGGTCATCGTCGACGACTGCCGGAAGCCGCCAGCGCCACTGCGATCACGATGATTACGCCGGTCGTGAGATCTTTGAAGAACGGGTTGACGTTCAGAATGTTGAAGCCATTGCCTATAAGCGCCATGAGAAGCACACCGGCAACAGAACGCCAGATCGCCCCGGCGCCTCCGAGAATGGAGGTTCCACCCAAAATGACCGCTGCGATGGCTTCCAGTTCCATCCCCGCGCCCGCCTGTGGTTGAGCCATCGAGATGCGAGAAACAGTAATCACGCCAGCCAGGCCTGCAGCCATGCCTGTCAGGGAAAAAGTCGCGATCTTTACGAGATTTGTCCGTATACCTGATAGGATAGCAGCCTCTTCATTGCCTCCCACGGCAAAGACCCTGCGTCCAAATGTGGTTCTGTTGAGCAACACCATCATAATGAGCATGAAAAGAAAAAGGACGATCACAGCAACATTGACCAGACCGATCTTCTCGCGCCCAAGCCATGAAAATTCCTTGATGCGAACGGGAATGAGTGACCCTCCGGTGATCAGAATTGCGACGCCTCTGTAAACAAGGCTCGTGGCCAATGTCACAAGGAAGGAATGCACGCCAAAGCCTGTAATGATGGCGCCATTGACGAAGCCTAAGGCCATTCCGATCACAGGTCCGACGACAATGGCTAGATAGGGATCGACATTGAGAGCCGTCCAACCCGCAGATACCGAGGCCACGCCGAATATTGCGCCAGTGGACAGGTCAAACCCGCCTCCAATAATCACCAAAGTGAGAGCGCAAGCGATGATCGCAAGCGGCGTGCTCTGATTGAGAATGTTGAGCAGATTGCGCGCAGTGAGAAAGCTGTCTGAGGCGAAGCTGAGACCAATCAGAAGCGCCACGATAATGATAAGCACCCCGTAATCTCGCGCATAATTTCCTATCATTGCAGATGTAAAGCGCGGAGAGATGCTAGCTGTTGCTGGTGTGTCTGTCATAGATCAAGAAACCTTGGATTTTGAGGAAGCACCCTGCTCATTGAAGATCCTTTTGAGGGCGTCTTCCACTTGCAGTTCGCGCGATGAGCATTCATCGAAGATCCTGCCTTCGCTCATCAGATAGGAGCGGTGGGACAAGTTGATCACTTCTTCCAATTCCGAAGAAATCAGAACGACGCCAACCCCTTTGGTTGCCATTTCAACGATGAATTCATGAATGCGGCGCCTTGCTCCGATATCGACACCGCGGCTTGGTTCATCCAGAATAAGAAGCTTGGGTGTTTCTACGGCCCATTTTGAAAGCAGAACCTTTTGCTGGTTTCCGCCGGAATAGAAGGCGACCTCTCCATCAATCTTGGATGGCACGATGCCGAAATGTTCGATCATATTCTTTACGCGATTGCGCTCTAGGCCTGATTTCAGAAAACCGAAATTGGAAATAGCCCCCAGAGACGCAAGAGAAATATTCGGGCGGGTCGTCTGGGTAAGCACCAGCCCCTGTTTCCTGCGATCCTCCGGTACAAACGCAATGCCCAGCTTGATGGCCCGCGCCATTGTGAGATTGTGTTCCTGAGCCCCTCGAACGATGTAATCCCCTGAAGCGATGGGATCGGCCCCAAAGATCGCGCGGCCTAGCTCTGTGCGGCCAGAGCCAACCAACCCGACCAGGCCAACAATTTCTCCCGGGCGCACCTTGAGGGAGATGCCCTTGAGTCCGGTTTCGCTCGAAACATTGATCATTTCGATGACAGCTGGCTGATATTTATCAGGTTGTGCTGGTAATTCGGGCCAAATAATTTCGGACGACTCTCCGAGCATCGAGTCCACGAGAGACTGCTTGGTTTCCCCAGCGACTTCATCTGTGCGTACGATTTCTCCATCGCGCATGATCGTTACGCGATCACAGTTTGCCAGAATGTGATCGAGAAAATGGCTGACATAAATGATCGTTACGCCACGCTCCTTGAGGCGAGCGATCAGGGCATGGAGCCGATCAGCTTCGTCTTCGGTGAGCGAAGACGTCGGTTCATCCATAATGATAACCCGCGCATCACGGGCAATGGCGCGCATGATTTCGACTTTCTGTCGCTCTGCGATGCGCATATGCGCAACCTTCATGGAAGGATCGAGACCGAAATTGCAGGTCTTTTCCAATTCATAAAAGCGTTCAAGATCCCCTTTGACCAAAAGCCCGTTGCGATTGGTTTCAAGACCCAGAAAAACGTTCTGAACCACCGTCAACTCCGGCACCAACTGGAGTTCCTGATGGATCATCGCAACCCCGCGTCCGAGCGCATCGCGAGGCGAGAAACGGGTTACGGTCTCACCGAAGATCTCAACGGTACCTTCATCTGCAGTGTAGTAGCCGCCAACAATTTTGCCGACACTAGACTTGCCTGCGCCATTCTCGCCGACCAGAGCATGAACCTCGCCGCATTTGAAATCGATTGTAATGTCGTTAAGAATTCGCGTAGTGCCAAAACTTTTGGCGACAGCCTTTACGCTGACCGCGATTTCAGGTCTGGACATGACATTCCTCTTTTCGACCTTTTGCACTGCGCATCCAAAGACTCGCACCACATTATTAGAATGTGAACCGGGCAGTGTGGGCCCGGCTCTTCAGAATTTCAGGATCGATCAATCAGATCTTAGCCCTGCCATTCGGCAACGAAATCTGGATGGGCGTCGAGCCAGTCCTTGGTCACAATCGCAGGCATGTCACGCAGGGAGGTTTCATTGATCCATGTCGGAACGTCTTCACCATTCAGGGACTTGACCATAGCATCCAGAGCCGCTGCACCCATGGATTCAGGGAACTGAGCGAGGGAGGCGTCGAAGGTTCCGTCACGAATTGCATCCACCGTGATCTGGTTAAGACCTCCGCCGATGGTGTAGATGGAGGGCACGTCAATGCCGGCATCTTCCAGAGCGATCTGAGCACCCATCAAGTGCTGATCCGCATTGGACAGCACAACGTTGATGTCTGGATGAGCTTGAAGGATGTCCTGCATGGCAACGAGAGACGCGTCTGGAGAATAGTTGCCCTCACCAGTTGCCACGATTTCGATATTCTTGTGCTCACTCAGGACTTTCTTGTAGGTATCGTTCCGCAAGTTATCGAACGGATAAATCAACTGGCCGATAAGAACGACAACTTTGCAAGGGTCCTTGTCTTCACAATATTTGACCACTTCTTTGGCTTGCGCTTCTGCTCCGATCGCCGGGTTGGACGCAACTGTGACTGTCAGACCGGGCACCTGAGGCTCCATATTGTCCAATTCAGGTCCAATCGGGAATAGCGTAGCTCCGACTTTGACACCCGCCTTCACGGCGTCTTCCAAAGCCGTTGCGATGCCAACCGTATCGTTTGGAGTGGCAATGATTGCATTGAAGCGTCCACCGGCGGTGATATCTTCAACCTGAGAGAATTGTGTGGTCGCACTGAATTCACCATCAAAGATTTCAGTGGTGACATTGTCATATTTTTCAGCGGCTTTTTGAATGCCGGAATAGATGGCCTGGTTGAAGCCATTCTGAGAGGACGCGGCTAGAAATGCGATTTTAAAATCTTCAGCATGCGCTGCGCCCATAGGAAGGGAAGCCAGTCCCATGATTGCTAGTTTTTTCAAGAGTTTCATTGGTTGTTCTCCGGATGGTGATTTGGGTTTGGAAGATCTTTTGTCGATCTTTCTCATTTTGCATTCTTAAGTCGTCAGAAGGCCAAGATGGCGGGCGGCCGTTACTCTCCCTCCGTGACTGGTGGGACGTTCATTGTCAGTTGTTCATGAAAATTATGGCTCTCGGCTCCCTGCTTATGCAGCAATAGGAACGCAAGCGAGACGACAGGCTGCCACCTGCGGGCGATCTCGACACGGGACGCGTTATAATGGCCCTTTTCGTGCAGCAAATTTATAGTGCCGATCACCTCACCATTGACGACAGCGGGCAGATTGAGATTGGATTCAAATCCCAGAGCCAGGATTTTCTCCCAATCAAAAAATACCTCCGCAATTTCTTCAATTGTGGTTGAGGAGAAAAGCTTGTTTTCCTTGATGACTGTTTCGAAATATCGGTTCTGATCAAGGCGCTTGAAGTTTCCAACAGGATAAGCGCTCAAGTCTTCAGAAAAGACACGGCGGGATCGCATATTGAGAAGGTCGTAGACCGAGGCCGTCATCAGCTTGTTGCCGACCTCGCGATTGATCCCTTCACGAACGTAGGAAAACACTTTGCAAGCAGCATTGGGAGCGGCAACAAGTTCGGCCAGCAAATCAGGATCATAAGGGGAGGGCATTATGCTGCCTCCCTATAGTCTCTTACGATAGCACCGTCTTTGATGACCAGCTTGAGATGTTTATCAGGTTTGCCCAACAGTGCCACATCGGCGAAAGGGTCGCCGTCGAGCGCAATGAAATTGGCCCTTGCGCCCTTGGCGATCACGCCGATTTCCCCTTCAAGATTGCAGAGCCTTGCGCCAATTTCTGTGGCAGAGCGCATTATTTCAGTCGGGGTCAGGACTTTGGCCAGCAGTTCAAATTCCATGCCGCCATATTTACGAAGTTGGCCAAGCAAATCGGTTCCGTAAGCCATAGGCAAACCGGCATCCCGCATGATTTGTAATGATTCAAGTCCCTTGTCGCGGACGATATCGATTTTGGCCTGGGATTCCGGCCCCAGTCCGAGCGCAGCTCCTTCAAGCTTCAAGCCCTCGAAAGCAACGAGAGTGGGAACCGCGGTGCAGCCCTTGTCTGCCGCGTATTTAGCGGTATCCGGGGTTATGAGGTTGCAATGTTCAAGAGAGGTTACACCCAGTTCCACGCACCGGCGAATGGCTGTGTCATGATACAAGTGCGCGGATACATAACTATTGGCATTGCGAGCCTCTTCAACCATCGCAAGGATCTCTGCATCAGAATATTGCAGGGAGTCAATGGGATCATTCGGTGAGGAAACGCCGCCATTTGCCATAACTTTAATGAATTTGGCGCCTTCTTTAAACATCTTACGGCAGGCGCGGCGCACATCATCGACACCATCGACAATCGTGCCCATATTTCCAAGCCGCCACCCCAAAGAATCCGGGCGAACATCCGTGCGTTGACGCAAATCCGTGTGTCCACCCGTCATTGAAAGGCCTTTGCCGCAAATGATCAAATCCGGACCATCTATCAAACCGTCTTCAACCCCGCGCACCAAGCCGATGTCTGCGCCACCGGGATCTCGCACGGTTGTGAAGCCGTCATCAAGCAGCTTTTCCATGACTTTTGCTGCGCGTAAGGCTGCCAAAGAGTCTGGGGCAATTGCATTTGACCAAAGATCCAAGGAATGAGCGACAACGTGGAAATGGCAATCAATCAATCCGGGCATCAAAGTCAAACCTGCAAGATCGATTGATTCTGCTCCATCCGGGATGTCGATTCCTGCCCCGAAATCGACAATGATGTTGTCTTCGACAAGCAAATTGCAATGTTCTGATAGTTTGCCTGCCTCTAAATCAATGAGCCGAGCATTCTTGTAGACGACCATGAATTTCCAGTCTCCTGCGCATTCTTCCGACCAACTACTGGCTTTAGACCGATTACTGGAGTGCGCTTATCTGTATGGGTTCAGCTCATGGTGTTCACTCTGAGCTTTTCAAATAACTTTGAGACGTAGGCTAATTCTTAGTGTAATTTGTGTCGACAACAAAAATTATGAAAAAAAATTCTTTGTGCACAAATATTGTGCTGTTCAAATTTTTAGGCAATCGAGGATGGCATTGGAGCGTAGGGCATCAATATGGCAAAGGCCTTGATGACCGCCAATAGGACGTTATCAGTCTACCCGACTGTAGCGCGCTTGCGCCAACACGAGCAGACTAGAGATGTACTTTTAAATAGTTTGTTTGTTGTTGACATCCATGAAGCGTAGGCTTCCGCCTATCTCTCCGGTTTGCCAATTTGACTGGCAATGGTCGTTTGTACGGCTTCTCTGATGACAGATCTGAGCCAATCGTGAGGTCTCTCCCGTCTCCATACGATAGAAATGGTAAAAGTCCCCAGATCAATGGGAGCTGCACAACATTGCAAACCAGACTGCTCCGCGAGAGCGTTTGCGGCATGCGCTGGAATTGTGGTGATAATTTTTTGGCCTCGAAGGAATGAAGGGACGGCAGCAAAGTGGGTCAGAGCTGTTTGCACCTGGCGACTTCGGCCAATGCGCTGCAACCGCTCGTCAACAATGCCTTCTCGCCCCGAGTAGGATACAAGCAAATGGGGAAGGTCCAGATATGTATCCAGAGTTATCGACGCGCTTATGTCGCAGCTTTTTGCATCAAATAGGCAAGCATAGCCAGACTCTCCTATATCCTCCCTTTCCAGCCAGGATCGTGCGGGAGGTCGGACTACAACGGCAAAATCAATGCTGTCTTCCTGAAAGGCAGCCTCCATGCGATGTCGGTTGGTTTGCCGATAGATTATGGAAACATTGGGGGCGTCTTTTGCTAAACGAGCTGAAATGGTGGGGCCGATAGCCAACTGAAAATCATCCGACATCCCGACTGTGAAACAGGCAGAGCTCGACGATGGATCAAATTCCGTATGTTGTGTGAAGGCTGCCCTGATAAAATTAACACCATTCTACATAGATTCGGCCATTGCTTCCGCGCGAGGAGTCGGAACCATCGTACCTCTTGAGCGCACAAATAGCGGGTCTTCTGCCGCAGCTCTTAAGCGAGCAAGAGCTGCACTGACGGCTGACTGAGACAGGGATAGCCGTTCTGCAGCTTTTGAAACGCTACGTTCTTGCCAGAGAGCGATGAAGGTCACTGCCAGATTGAAGTCAAGACGACTAATATCATTCAAATTGATTTTCTGAACCATAAATTTCAATTTGAATGATAATGCATTACCGGTCAATCTCTTTCACATGTAGGTTTGCTTTAGGAGAATAGAGAATGTCAAAACATCGCGTTGCTGTGGTTCAGTCTGGTTCATCCATTTTCGATACCCCAAAAACCCTGGAGCGCATGGAAGCGCTGTGTATCGAAGCAACAGACAATGGTGCGGAACTTATGGTCTTTCCCGAGGCCTATATTGGTGGATATCCAAAGGGATTGGATTTTGGTGCCCGTGTGGGAACCCGAACTGATGAAGGACGACAAGACTATCTTAGATATTGGCAATCGGCGATCGAGGTAGGCGGGCCGGAGTGCAATGCTATTGGGTCATTTGCAGCCCGCAGCAACGCCTATATTGTGACGGGTGTCATTGAACGTGAAGGCGGCACGCTCTATTGCTCCGTCTTTTTCTTTGGACCGGATGGCAGTTTTCTGGGCAAACACAGAAAGCTCATGCCGACTGCAAGTGAGCGACTGATCTGGGGGCAGGGGGATGGCTCTCATCTGCCGGTAATTGATACCCCTTTGGGCAAATTGGGCACGGCGGTCTGTTGGGAGAATTATATGCCATCCCTGCGGCAGGCTCTTTATGCAAAGGGCGTCAATATCTGGTGCGCACCAACCGTTGACCAAAGGGAAATCTGGCAATCATCAATGCGCCACATTGCCTACGAGGGCCGTATGTTCGTTCTTAACTGCTGCCAATATATGACGAGAGCCGATGCGCCGGAGGACTATAACTGCGTTCAGGGGGATGATCCGTCGAACATCCTTATTCGTGGAGGGAGTTGCATCATCAGCCCCTCGGGGGATGTGCTTGTTGGACCTGTCTATGACAGGGAAGCGGTACTTTGTGCAGAACTTGATCTTGATGACGTCATCAGAGGCAAATATGACTTGGATGTTTCTGGGCATTATGCCCGTCCTGATGTGTTCAGGCTCGACGTAAACCAAACTCCTCTCCAAGCCGTAGCGTTCCATGATGAAACACCCGAAGATGAAGGGCGAGATAGCCCGATCTTGCAAGGTGATGAGATCAACTGAGACGCGATGAGCCAATTGGCGTGTCTCTAATGGGAGGAAAATCCTTCGGTATGGATGCTATACCCCCCTCCGCTGATGTTGAGTGGAGGGGGGGAAGCTGGATAATTGAAGCAGTTCGTCTCGCCCTGTGGGACAGATTGAGTTGAATTGGCAAAACTCCGCGCCGAGCCGTCGTTGGAATTACGCCTTCTTCAAAAGCTAGAAGGCTCTTCCTGTACCATGCTCCCGTTTGTCTCAAAACACTTAATGACGGACGGTGAGATGAGCGAGCTGATCACTTATCTCATCCACGAAGACGTGCGTCACGTCATCCTTGCGAGAGGTGACAAGGCTAACCAATACGAAAAGAATGGTCGCTACTGGCAAGCCCAGAATGCCGGCGTTTAGGCCAAATAGATTGTTGCCGGTCATATACATCACGATAACAAAAAGGCCTCCCAAAAGGATACTGCTCAAGGCTCCTGCAGCAGTGCCTTTCTTCCAGAAGAAAGCCCCGACTATGGCAGGAACCATCACCACAAGCCCCGATGAGGCGGCGACAGACAGGATAGAGATCAGGCTCAGTTTGAGAGAAGCAAAGGCCAATGCGATCAGTGAGATGATTGGGATCACGAAGCGGCCGATCTTCAGCTGGGCGGCATCCGTGGCACCAGACCGGAACCCGCCATAGACATCGCGTGCCAGCATGGAGGATAGGGTCAACAGGATGGAGTCAATGGTCGAGATGGCAGCTGCAAGAATGCCAATCATAACAATGATGGAAAGCACCGGTGGCAAGAAGTCAGCGCCAAGAAGGGCCGCGCTGGCCAGATCTGCATTTTCCAGATCAGGGAAGGCTTCAAATGCCGCAAAGCCCCAAAGGACAGCGACCATCGTATAAACAAGGCCGAAGCAAAGGAAGAGCAACAACATGCGGCGCATGGCACCTAATGATTTTGGCATGAAGAGGCGTTGGCTGACTTGCGGGTTGGAAATGGAAAAGAAGAACCACGGAATGGTCAAGCCGAGCATGGTCTTGAAGCTGAAAAGCCCCGGTCCTGGCACCTGAAGCATTTCCGGCTTGGTCTCTGCGATGCTGGCAAACATGCCAAAGAATCCGCCCAATTGGTCGATAACCACGATGGTAACGAGAACTGAAGCCGAAATCATCAGCAGCGCTTGGAGGCTATCAGTCCACATGACCGAACGGATCCCGGCAACATAAGACAGGATGATCGCCAGCAATGTTGCAATCACAAGGCCCACGGGAAAGGAAATGGCGCCATCGCTCATGCCCAAAAGCAGATAGCCGATACCGGCCAGCTGAACGGCAGAGTATGGAATCAGAAACAGACAGCTCGCGAGTGCCACCACAATGGCCACCCAGCGTGAGCCATAGCGCGCACCGAGCATTTCTGAAGGTGTGACAAAGCCGTATTTCTTGCCTACCAGCCAGAAGCGGGGTCCGAAGATGGCAACAAGTGATACACCGGCAAAATAGACGATTTCAAAGCCAAGTGCCCCGACACCTCCCTTATAGGTAAGGCCAGCCAGACCAACCATCATAAAGGCTGAATAGGTCGTAGCCGAATAGCTCAAGGCCGATACCACGCCCCCGAAATTGCGCCCGCCGACAAAGTAGTCCGTCATGTCTGGGGCGCTGCTCCTGCGAGACAGATAGGCAACGATGCAGGCGATAAGAATGTAGATAACGATCCCGGTCCAGATGAATGAGATACTCATTGTTCTCCTCCCTTAAAGCCTGCTGTTGCTGCAAGATTTAGGAAGATGATGACCACGGCTGCACAAATCCAGAATAGGAAGCTTCCATACCAAGCTGCGATATGACCAATGACAAGATAGGGAACCGCATACAGCGCGATTATGACGAGGCCAATCAAGGCGAGCGAGGTTCTTCGGGACACGAATTGAACTCCAATATTCAAACCAAAAATTTCAGCGCAATACTTTTACAAATGCCTTGCCGCACCGGACGGGAGGACGCGGTTTTCCAACCAGACTAGACAAAAACTATCTCCAGTGAACTGAAATACAAAGGTGATTTGCGATCGACATAATCCGCTTTGGAAAGGCGGCTCATATTCTCTTACTTTGCTAATTGATGTCAATCGCCGAAACCGGATAGTAGGCGCGTAAAATTCAGATGGCCCTTGCCCAAATAAATTGCCTGCTCAAGAGGACGTTTGGTTCGCTAAAGATCAGGAGGCCATACCAATGCAAATATCTTGGCTTGGGCATAAAAATCTTATTTGTAGTGAGTATTTACTAAGTTAAATTGACAGGTGTTTTTGATGAATTTCAGCACACCCGCAAGGGCTCGTTTGTAGAAATTCAATGGCGAATAATTAAAAAAATATATTTTAACGTTTTTTTTAATTTTCTGCATTGTCAACATTTGAAATATTTTAAAATTTGAAATAAAGTTTCGAGAATAAAGAGGTCGCAGGTTATTTAAGCCGATCTTTGGGTGCTTGCCCGTATTGGAGCGCCAAATACCATATATAATAAGAATAGATATTGTAAAAACCTATAGTTATAGCGCCTAGACGCATTTTATGGAGAAAATAATGGCCAACCCGGTTATTTCTATTTCAGGGGGCTCAGGCCTCGAAAATGATTATGTCACTTTTACCGTTACTCTATCCGAAGCGTCTGATGCTGAGGTTTCTGTATATTATCAGACCATTCAGAATGGCAGTGCCATCGAAGGATACTATAACGACTACGACTTGGAATATGGGACGCTCACTTTTGCTGCAGGTGAAACGACCAAAACAATTTCCATCAATCCTTATAGTGATAGCCTAGACGAGTCTGATGAAAACTTCTCATTGGTTTTGTCAGATCCGGTCAATGCAACTCTATCTGGTGGTGAGAATACGCTGTCTGCCACCGGTGTAATCCTGGATGATGACGGAAGTGGCTCAAATTTGGCTCTTTTTGTGTCAGATCCGGAAATTGTAGAGGGAGATAACGGCACAAAATATGCTGTCTTTGATATCGAATTGTCTCAATCTTACGCGAGCAATATTACCCTTGATTATACAACCAAGGACGGGACGGCGCTTGCAGGCGAGGATTACACCGCAAAGAGTGGTGCTTTAACCTTTTATGCTGGCCAAACGACCAAGAGTGTTTCGGTCCTTATTACGTCTGATACGTTGGTGGAAACACCCGAGAGTTTTTCGCTCGTGGTCACGCCAACCGGAGCAATTACGAGCTCCGTTGCGGATTCCACTGGTGTGGCAACAATTCTGGATGATGATTCTGACACTGCCAATCTGCCCGTGATCTCTATTTCCAGCGGAGAAGGATCAGAAGACGAGTATATAGTCTTCACGGTGACACTTTCTGAAGCGTCTGATGCAGAGGTTTCCGTTTCCTACAGGACGCTTCAGGATGGCACTGCGATTGAGGGCTATTATAACGACTATGATGATGCTTCCGGAACGTTGACATTTGACGCGGGGGAAACCGTCAAGACACTCTATATCAATGCTTACAGCGATAGCATTGATGAATCTGACGAGAATTTTTCATTGCAGCTATCTGATCCTGTCAACGCGACCTTGGCCGGAGGAGAGGAAACGCTTTCTGCAACAGGGGTTATTCTGGATGACGATGGAACAGGTTCAGATCTGGCCCTGTTTGTTTCCGATCCTATCATCAAGGAGGGAGACAACGGAACAAAGCAGGCTGTTTTCGAAATTCAGCTTTCGCAGCCATATGATCAAGATCTCAGCCTTGACTACACAACGAAAAATGGCACAGCGGTCGCCGGGTCCGATTATGTTGCCCAAAGCGGGACCATCACCTTCGATGCCGGGCAGACGGTCGCAAGTGTTGCTATTGATATCAAAGGGGATACCAAGGTTGAGGATTCCGAAAGTTTTTCACTTGTTGTGACCCCAACGGGAGCAATAACCAACTCGGTTGATGATGCGACAGGCATTGCCACAATCCAGGATGATGATCCCGATACAGCCAATCTTCCTGTGATCTCTATTTTAAATGCAGAGGGATCGGAAGATGAATATGTCATTTTCACAGTCGTGCTTTCTGAGGCTTCCGATGCAGAGGTTTCTGTTTCCTACAGGACGCTTCAGGATGGCACCGCGATTGAGGGCTATTATAACGACTATGATGACGCTTCTGGGACGTTGACATTTGACGCGGGAGAGACCGTCAAGACGATCTATATCAATGCTTACAGTGATAGCATTGATGAATCTGACGAGAATTTTTCATTGCAGCTATCTGATCCTGTCAACGCAACCTTGGCCGGTGGAGAGGAAACGCTTTCCGCAACAGGGGTTATTCTGGATGACGATGGAACAGGTTCAGATCTGGCCCTGTTTGTTTCCGATCCTATCATCAAGGAGGGAGATAACGGAACAAAGCAAGTTGTTTTCGAAATTCAGCTTTCCGAGCCATATGATCAGGATCTTACGCTTTCTTACACAACACGCAATGGTACTGCCATTGCCGGGTCTGATTATATAGCCAAAAACGGAACAATTACCTTTGATGCGGGGCAAACGACTGCCAGTGTTGTGGTCAATCTTAAAGGCGACACAACGGTTGAGGATTCAGAAAGTTTCTCACTTGTTGTGACCCCAACGGGAGCAATAACCAACTCGGTTGATGATGCGACAGGCATTGCCACAATTCTGGATGATGATCCCGATACAGCCAATCTTCCTGTGATCTCCATTTTAAATGCAGAGGGATCGGAAGATGAATATGTCATTTTCACAGTCGTGCTTTCTGAGGCTTCCGATGCGGAAGTAACGGTCGATTATATGTCCGTTTATGATGGTAGCGCGGTTGAGGGATACTATAATGATGTTGATAGCCTGTCGGGCACGCTGACATTTGCGGCCGGAGAAACTGTAAAAACAATATATGCCAATCCTTATAGTGATGGCCTTGATGAATCAGACGAGAATTTTTCACTGGTCTTGACTGATCCGACCAACGCTACGCTGGCAGGTGGTGAAAGTAGCCTGTCAGCCACAGGGATTGTGCTTGATGACGATGGAACAGGGTCTGACCTTGCACTATTTGTGTCTGATCCGATTATCACAGAGCCTGATAGCGGTGTCGCTCAGGCTGTGTTTGAGATCCAACTCTCACAGCCTTATGATAAGGACCTCACGTTAAGTTATACCACGCAAAATGGATCTGCCAGCGCGGGCTCAGACTATGTCGCCAAGAGCGGCACGGTAACCTTCAAAGCCGGGCAGACGGTTGCCAGTGTTGCAGTGAATGTTAAGAGCGACACGATAATTGAAAGCACCGAGACAATATCGCTTATTGTTACGCCAACTCTGGTTATCGCAAATGGAACTGAAGACAATATCGGTCAGGCAACCATCCTAGATAGTGGGATCGACTATGAAGTACTCAAGGGCGGGAGTGGCAATGACACTCTGATCGCTGGTTCAGGAGATGATTTCCTCTATGGAAATAAGGGCAATGATATCCTGAACGGCGGTGCCGGCGGTGATACGATGTATGGCGGGGCTGGCAATGACACTTACATCGTCAATCATGCGCAGGACAAGGTGATTGAATGGGCCTCCAATGGTACCGATTTGGTTAAAAGCGCCATCAGTTTTTCCCTCAATGCTAAAGGCAAGAATGTCGAGAATCTGAAGTTGTTCAACAGCAAGGCAATCAATGGTACGGGCAATGAGCTGAGCAATAAGATTTGGGGCAATTCAGCGCAAAATGTGATTAATGGCTTAGGTGGCAATGACAAGCTTTTCGGCGGAGCTGGAAACGATACAGTAAGGGGCGGTAACGGCAACGATGTCGTCAATGGCGGCGATGGAAGCGACCATCTGTTCGGAGACGCTGGCAAAGACAACCTTATTGGTGGTCTGGGAGCTGACATGCTTAATGGTGGCGCCGGTGCTGATAAAATGGCCGGCAATCAGGGCAACGACACCTATATCGTTGACAATGTAAACGACAAGGTTAGCGAAATTGCAGGGCAGGGGGTCGACCTTGTCAAAAGCTCCGTGACCTTCTCGTTGAAGGACAATAGCCAGTTTATCGAAAAGCTGACCTTGATTGGAAATCAAAATATAAACGGCACCGGCAATGGGCTTGCCAACACTATTTGGGGCAACAGCGCCAAGAATGTGCTTTTTGGCATCAATGGCAATGACAAACTCTACGGCGCATCTGGCGCCGACACGCTCAACGGGGGCAACGGTAACGATTTACTGAATGGTGGCAATGGCAATGATCATCTGTTCGGTAATGCCGGGGCTGATACGTTGTTTGGTGGCCTTGGCAATGATGTACTCAATGGTGGGCTTGGTGCTGACAAGATGTGGGGCAACAAGGGTAATGACATTTATGTTGTCGATAATGTGGGAGATGAGGTCAATGAAGTTGCCAATCAAGGTCTCGACCAAGTTCGCAGCACCATCAGCTTTTCACTCAAGGCCCACAGTCAGTATATCGAAAACCTGACTTTGTTGGGAACTAAGGCCATCAATGGCATTGGCAACGGCTTAGCCAATACCATCGAAGGAAACAACGCCAGTAACATCCTCAACGGCGTAAATGGCGATGACAAGCTCTTCGGTAATGGCGGCAACGATACGCTCAAAGGGGGCTTGGGGAATGATAGCCTGGTTGGTGGCAACGGAGCTGATGTTCTTCAAGGCAATCAAGGCAGCGATACTCTGAACGGTCAGAATGGAAATGACAGGTTGGAGGGAGGTCTGGGCAACGATACACTCTATGGGGGGGCTGGCGCTGACCGGTTTATCGGGGCCGCGGGACTTGATCGCATGTATGCGGGTCAAGACAATGCTCAGGACACCTTTGTCTTTACCAGCGCCAAAGACAGCAAGGTTGGGGCTGCGCATGACAGAATTTTCCTGTTCGATACCGGAGAGGATGTCATAAACCTGTCTGCTATTGATGCCAATTCCAAGCAATCAGGCGATCAGGCGTTCCAGTTCAATGGTCTTCACGCTGACTATAATTCAGTATGGTATGATAATACCGGTTCTGATGTCACGATCTATGGGGATATTAACGGAGACGCGGTGGCTGATTTCCAAATCCAGCTAGTCAATGTAAACAATGTCAGCGCGTCTGACTTTGTTCTCTGAGGTGATGTTTAGGTAAGCAAAAGGCCGACAAGACGCATAAACGTTTTGTCGGCCAAATATTTCGATTCATTTGAAATGAACTGCCGCTCACGCCAATTGGCTGTTAATGGGTTACAATATCAGGTCTGTCTGCCGCAGAGAATTGACATCGACGATCTGGATTTCAAAGTCAGCAACAGCATCGCCGTCGTGATCGCCATAGATGAACGCATCGGTCGCCGAATATCTGATCCAGACAGAATTAGCCGATGCCATCGTGCCGGTATAAGAAAAATCCTGATCTCCAGCGATGGCCGTGTCTGCATCAATCTGGCTGAGATCGATAACATCTTGCGTTGTTTCAAACTGGAATATCTTGTCACGCACGGTGCCCGGTTGGCTATCCTGAACAGTTTTGAAGACGAATGTGTCTTTTAGCTGGTCTTGTCCTGCATATAGGATGTCGGTTCCCAAACCACCAACGAGCGTATCCATTCCGAGACGCCCGTGCAAAATGTCATTGCCCTGGTTCCCAAACAGATGATCCGCATGGTTGCCGCCATAAAGAGCATCATCACCCTCGCCGCCAAAGAGCCAATCATTGCCGTTGCCGCCGCGCAAGGTATCGTCTCCAAGATTTCCATAGAGACGGTCATGGCCATCGTCTCCGTTGAGAGTATCATTGTGTTGATTGCCATATACGATGTCGTCCCCAAAGCCGCCATTGAGGATGTCATTGCCGTTCAAGCCGAACAATACATCGTTGCCCTGATTTCCAAACAGGGCGTCGTTATGATTGCCACCATAGAGTTTGTCGTTGCCAAGGCCGCCGAACAGCCGGTCTTCTCCATTGCCGCCTCTAAGGGTATCATTGCCCAATTGGCCATAGAGATGATCAAACCCGTTGTTGCCAACGAGCGTGTTATCTGTCTCGTTTCCCTGAATTACGTTGTTGAGAGCATTTCCGGTCCCCTCTGTTGCTGTTTTCCCAACGAGGGTCAGATTCTCGATATAGGCTCCGTCACTTTTCAAGGAGAAATTGACGAAGCTCTTCACAAGGTCAACACCTTTTCCGGCAAATTCGCGTGTACTATCGGATGCGTGATCAACGACATAAATGTCGTCTCCATCCCCTCCATACATGATGTCTACATTTTGCCCACCGTTGAGAAGGTCGTTGCCCAATCCGCCGAAGAGCTTGTCGTTACCGACATTGCCAAAGAGCCTGTCGTTGCCACTGCCACCGTTAAGATTGTCCTGACCCAGTAGGCCAAAGAGGGTGTCAGCTCCAGCTGCTCCTTTAAGGCTGTTGTCCCCCTTGTTGCCCTCAATCAGGTCATCAAACGCAGAGCTTGTAGCGGAGAGATCGCCCGCACCAAGAAGCTTGAGCTTGTGGGCGCCGGTTCCGAGTATCACATCGGCCGAACTCCAGATGGTATCCCCGTCAACGACATCAAGCTTGATGTTGCTGTTCGACACATTGACAGTAACTGTCATGGGGGCATTCAGACCACCTCCGGAAAAGGTGATCGAATTGGTTCCATGGTATATGGATAGGCTGTAACCGCCCGACTGACTGGTCCAAACCGTACCCGCAGAAGCCGAGACGGCCAAATTACTGCGTCCTTCTCCCACAGAGTAGAAGTCATTATTGTCGGCATCATCAAAGGCAACGCCGGTTAAGAAGTAATCGCTCCCAGATGAGGCATAATCAAGCGTCATCATAAGGGTGTCATAATTGACACCAGACTCGGTAAAAATGCCTCTTGCTTGTCCGATGCCGATTTCACGGACCAGATCTTCCATAAAGTATGATCGTGCCTGAGGAGACATAAAAAGCACGTAATGCTGATCGTGGATGGCTTGTGTAATGTGCGAGAGAGGACTGGAATCACCCGACCTGACATGGCTTTCTGCCCATCCCCACGGTTCAATGAAGGAGTAACCTGCCGTAGCCATACGGTCGCCGGGGGTACTGCCGTTTGCGCCAATATACCCCGTCGTGTCATTGTCGATCATCCATTGACTGTGTGCCCGCGCTGCTTCGGTCAGTGCTGCGTTCATTGCCAGAGGTTGCTTTACAGCTGAACTGATCGTGTCGACTGCCAACCCATCATTCAGATCAATGCCGTATTCTTGGGAGGTGCCCAACGGATCAAGTCGGGAGCTGTTGATCAGCTCTAACAATAATTGTTCATAATCGGTTTGATAAGTCATAATGCAGACACCTGAATTTTATTGAACGGGCATAGGAACCGCTGGAACACCGCCTTCTTTGCAATCGGAAATGTATAAATATATGAAGCAATATTGCTGTCGATAATTATACAAATTCAGACAAGAAAACCGATGGAATATATCTGAATTTCAATAAATCATGCCAACGCTGGGTCTGTCATCAGTAGAACTGTATAGAAAACAGGTTATTAACCAGAAAGGGTGCTAAATTTTCGCACAATTATACCGAGATATGTCGGGTGCAGCTTTGTCCTGTCATCGCAAAGAAAAAGTGACTTGCCGAAACAAGCCACTTCAAGTTGGTCTAAGTGCTTCTCAAGCGTATGTTGAGGACGGAGACGTTTCAAAATCAGGACAAGCGTCCATGCCTGTATCAGGCTGCAATCTGCTGCGGCACGGAGATTTCCAAACGATCACCGGATTCCGGATCAAAGAAATGGAGTTTTTCGGGATCGGCACGGAGATAAAGCGTATCGCCTGGACTTAGTCGAAGGCTTGGGTCGAGGCGCGCCGTCAATTCCTGTTTTCCAACAAGGCAAATTGCATGGGTATCGGAGCCGAGAGGTTCGAGAACGTCAACGCGCGCGGCAATGAGAGACTCTTCTTTTTCGCAAGGAATAAGATGCTCAGGTCGGATGCCGACTTCGATCATTTGCCCATCGGCCTTATCGCAATCGGAAACACTTAATGCAAAGCCGTCATTGGTGAAATTGACCTTGTCGCCGTCGCGCGAAATCGTTGCTGCGAGGATGTTCATTTTCGGAGAACCGATGAACTCGCCGACAAAACGGCTGATTGGCCTTTCATAAACGCTCACAGGATTGCCTTGCTGCATGATAACGCCATCCTTGAGAATGACGATGTGATCAGCGAGTGTCATGGCTTCAACCTGATCATGCGTGACATAAATAGTTGTCGTTTCGAGAAGATTATGAAGGCGCTTGATCTGAGTGCGCATGTCTACGCGAAGTTTCGCGTCAAGGTTGGAGAGAGGTTCGTCAAACAGATATACTTTGGGTCGGCGGACGATCGCACGGCCCATGGCGACGCGCTGGCGCTGCCCACCGGATAGCTGACCAGGCTTGCGCTCTAGTAGAGGGGATATCTGCAAAATCTCGGCGGCATCCTTGACTCGCTTGCTGATTTCTCCGGTATCCATGCCGCGCATTTTGAGGCCAAATCCGATATTTTCGGCAACGGACATATGGGGGTAAAGGGCATAATCCTGAAACACCATGGCGATATCGCGGTCGCGTGGCTCCAGTTCATTGACCACTTCATCGTCTATTTTGAGGGTACCTCCCGAGATTTCCTCCAACCCGGCGACCATCCGCAATAAAGTCGATTTGCCGCAGCCTGAAGGGCCGACAAATGTCACAAAGGCTCCATCCGCAATATCAAGATCAATACCCTTGATCGCGCGAAACGTCCCATAGTTCTTGATGAGACGCTCTAGCTTAATACTCGCCATCAGTTCCTCCCAGATGACCTGCCGGGGTCCAGAAAATCCCGGCTATTCCATGTGTAATTTGGCTCCATTGTCGGTTTGAATGCCGACCAGGGGGACAATCAATCATGCCTTCAAAAAGCTGACTTGTCATATCGATTAATTATCGCTATATTATCGATAATGATACTGAGATGCAAGCGCTGGGTACAAAATGGCAAACGGAAATCTTGATAAACAGGCCGGTGGGGTGGCTGCAGTATCGAAGCGCGGCGTGAAGCGAAGCCGCACTGTATATGAAGATTTGCAGCGTGAAATCATGTTGGGCGCTTTGCCGCCCATGGCGACAATCGTTGAAATGGATATCGCTGAGCGATTTGGCTGCAGTCAGAGCACTGTGCGAGAAGCGCTTATTGCTTTGAGTAACGATGGATTGGTCGAGCGACGGTCCCATCGGGGTACGTTTGTGGCAGACGCACGTGCTGATGACGCACATGAACTGATCCGTATACGTCGGGACATTGAATCGCGCAGCATGGCGCGTGTGCTAAGGCGCTTTGGTGCACTGCTCAAAAATGAACTCGTTGATATTATCGAAGCGATGAAAAGCGCAGCGTTGCAAGATGACGTTTATCAGGTGACCCTTCATGACCGGGCGTTTCACCTGAATCTATTTGACGCCGCAGATCTTCCGAGCGTTCGTCCAGTTTTGCAACGCTGTCTTATTCATAACCACCGTTTCAAGATTTTAAATTCAGGCAGTCAGCGCGATCTTTATGAAACCGCCGTTCGGCATGAAGCGATCCTTGATGCCTTGACCGCAGGAGACGCAAAAGCAGCAACAGCTGCCATGGCCCATCATGTTTCAACGATTGAGGAATTCGGGCCTGATATTACAGAAGAAGAGGAGTAATTCATTTACGAGGCGCCTGAAGGGAAGGAGGGCGGCTTTGTCATTCGAGAATGTGTCAGGAGAGGGGCTGTTCTTGAAGGAAGATCGAAGGATCGGGGAAAGAGTTGGCCGAAGCCCGAGCGGCCTCAGGAGAAGCGGGAGGCTTTTCTTGTCATACTCTGGGCGTTGAGGAAACCACTTTGCCGTAAATGGACGGTATAAAGCGGAGGAGAAGATGAAGAAATCACTGTCAGTCGCAGCGCTCGCTGCGGCAATGTTTGTTTGTGGCTCGGCTGCAAACGCAGAAGATACTGTGAAATTCTGGTATCATTTTGATAATGCAGACAATCCCATGGAAGATCTGGTTTCGAGGTTCGAAGCCAAGAATCCCGGCATCAAGATCGATGCAGAAAACATTCCGTGGAACAGCTATTACGATAATCTATATACCTCTATCATTGCAGGCAGCGCACCTGATGCCGCCATGGTGAAAATGCATGCCCAGCCTCGCTTGGTAGAAATGGGTGCATTGGAGCCGCTTGATGATCGTATCGCCGCATGGGATGGAGCGAGCGATATTCAGGAAAATTTGTTTGATTTGACCAAGGGCCCTGACGGCAAACAATATTATCTGCCCGTACAGTATGTTGTGCTTTATCTTTACTATCGCGCTGACATGTTCAAGGAACTAGGGCTTGAACCACCGAAAACATGTGATGATTTCCGTAACGCCGCAATCAAGCTGACCCGTGATACCAACGGCGACGGCCGCAAAGATGTTTACGGCTTCGGCTTCCGTGGCGGTAAAGGGGGGCATGATCACTGGGGAAGTATGGTTCTTTCGCGAGAAGGTGTGAGCTTTGACAAGGGTGGATTGACTAACGACGCTGCCATTGCCGGCACGCAGTTTGTGGTTGATCTGTTCGAAAAGGACAAAGTCTTCCCGCCATCTGCACCAAATGATGGCTTCAAGGAAGTGACCGGAGCCTTCAAGGCCGGCACGACCGCAATGACCATTCACCATATTGGCTCTGCAAACGATATGGTTGCCGCATTGGGCGACAAGGTCTCTGCGACCACCGTGCCTGAATGTGGTGGCGGTCGCTGGACATCCTTCGGCGATGAATCCACGGCCGTTTTCTCTTCGGCTTCCAACAAGGATGCTGCCTGGAAATGGATCGCTTTCCTTTCCACAGAAGGCAACAACAAGGAGTTTAACGAGTCCACCGGTCAGCTGCCTGTGACCAAGTCTGACTCTGCAAACTGGACCCTGCATCCGAAGCGGTTCGTTGATGCGACCATCGCATCCTTGCCATTTGCTCATATGCTTCCGAACCGGCCTGAAACGTCCGATTTCGTGAACACGGAATGGCCAGTCAATATGCAGCGCGCCCTGACAGGTGAAATCACTGCAAAAGAAATGAACGAGAAGATTGAGGCCTTGTTCAACAAGTAATTGTTGAGCAAACACAATTGGTTCGGTCGATTTCATTTCGGCCGAACCTATCCCCATAACTCCGGTTCTGCGCTGTCGGACATCTGCCTACAAGGCATGATGTCAGGATAGCTGCACATAGGACACTGGCTCGTTATCCGGTGAAATGACTATGACTATGACTGCATCTGAGTGGCCAACAAGCCGCGCGGCGCTCGCTAAACGCGTACTGCCCTATGCGCTTTTATCGCCTGCCGTGCTTGTGACGTTGGCAATTGTTTTCTTCCCGATGCTGCAGGCAGCCTGGATGAGCCTGCATGATTATGTATTGTGGAAACCAAATGCCATCAGCTTCGTTGGCTTGAAGAATTTCTTCGCAGCGTTCAACGACGAGGTCTTCTGGATCTCTCTCAAGCACACAGTGATCTGGATTGGCTTGACCATCCCGAGCCAGCTCCTTCTTGGGCTCATTACCGCGCTCCTGCTAAATCAGGAATTCCCATGGCGCCCCTTGGCGCGAGCGCTCATCATCATTCCTTGGGCTCTGCCTTCCGTCGTGATCGGCCTTATGTGGGTTTGGATCTATGATTCAAACTACGGCATTCTCAACGACTTCCTGCTGCGCATGAATATCATTCAGGATTCAGTGCCATGGTTGGCTGATCCGGATACAGCGCTTTATGCCATTATCCTGACACTTACCTGGCAAGGGTTCCCGTTCTTTGCGGTGATGATCCTCGCAGGTTTGCAGTCGATTCCAAGAAGCTACTATGAAGCCGCCTCTATCGATGGCGCGAGCAAATGGCGCCAATTCTGGCACATCACTTTGCCGGGCATTTCCGGAGTGCTGGTGACTGCGGTCCTTCTGAGAACAATCTGGGTGGCAAACTCCATCGACGTTATCTACGTGATGACCGGCGGTGGCCCGGGCTATTCCACCTATACCTTGCCGCTCTATGCCTTCGTCAAAGCGCGCACCAACCTTGATTTTGGCTATGGATCTTCTCTCGCAGTGCTGTTCACAATCATGCTTCTGGGCATTGTTGTGGTTTATCTGCGTAAGGTTGGAAAGGATACGAAATAATGGTTAGCCGCAAAAGCAAACTCCGTCGCTTTCTGACTGTAGAGTTGCCCATGATCGTCATCCTACTCTTCACATTGGGGCCATATCTCTGGATGATGCTGACGTCTTTGACGCAAGAGGACAAGCTCTTCACCCAGGGGCCAAGCCTGATCGGGGCTACGTTTGAAAATTATATTCGTCTGTTCGAAACCGTCGGCTTTCTGGACAATATGATCACGTCCTTCATTGTGGCTGCGGGCACGGTCGTCGTGGGCCTTACGCTGAGTGTAACGGCAGCCTATTCCTTCTCGCGCTTCCGCTTCTTTGGCAAGAAATACCTTCTGACGCAGTTTCTGATCATCAATATGTTTCCGATCGTGCTGCTGATCCTGCCTCTGTTCGTGTTGATGCGCGTGCTGGGTCTGCTGGATACGCATCTCGCCCTGATCATTGCAAACTCAACCGTCGCCATTCCTTTCTCGGTCTGGATGATGACCAGTTATATCAATGGGATCCCCAAATCCCTTGATGAAGCGGCCATGACCGACGGTTGTACCCGCCTTGGGGCTTTGCGTCGGGTGGTTTTGCCGCTCTGCATGCCGGGCATTGTAGCAACGGGCATCTATATCTTCATCACCGCCTGGAACGAGTATCTCTACGCGCTTTCTCTTGGAGGTTCGAATGTGCGCCCGATTACAGTCGCCATTCAGACGCTCATTGGTGAATATGAAGTGCAGTGGGGTCTTCTGACCTCCGGCGGCATTGTTGGCGCTCTGCCAGCCACCATCCTGTTCCTGATTGTCCAGAAACGACTGATCAGTGGCATGACCCAAGGTGCAGTGAAGGGGTAGGGGCTTTGTGCCCCTTGGAGACAAGACAATGAACAACCCAATCGGAATCATCTCGATGCAATTTGCCCGCCCCTTCGGGCGGGAGCATCTGGGTCTGTTTGCCCGGATGAAAGAGCTCGGATTCGATCTGGTAGAACTGCTGGTTCCCGAACCTGAAGAGGGGCTTGATGCAAGCGACATAAGAAAGGCACTCGATGATGCAGGCCTGTCCATCGCGCTGGCCGCGAGAGTGTCTCTTGCGCGCTCTATTTCGGATGAAGACCCGGCAATTCGTCAAGCCGGTTCCGACTATCTGAAATATTGCATCGATCTGGCGCATGCAGTCGGCGCCATTTCGGTTGGAGGTCCATTGTATGGGGCTCCCATGGTGTTTGCAGGACGGGCGCCCGCGCCCGTCACTGATACGGAAATGAAAGCTAGAGAGCAGCGGGTGATTGAAGCCCTGGCTAAACTATCCCTCCTGGCCCGTGGTGCCGGTTGCCTGCTCGCTCTCGAACCGCTCAATCGCTACGAAACGGACGTGATTTCAACAGTTTCTCAGGCCATGCGTGTAATCAATGCGGTCGATCACCCTTCGCTCGGTCTGCTGTTTGACACGTTCCACGCCAACATCGAGGAGCGGTCCATTCCGGATGCGATCCGATTGGCTGGTGATAAATTGGTTTATTTCCAAGGAAATGAAAATCATCGGGGCTTTCCCGGTACAGGAAACATGAACTGGCCAGAAATCATGAAGGCCCTTCACGACATCAACTATCACGGCCCGATTACGCTCGAACCCTTCCGTCGCGATGATGACCGGATCGGTTTGCCCATCGCCCAATGGCGTCCGCCTCACGAAGACGAAAGCCAGAAACTGATTGCCTCAATAGACCTGGTGCGCGCGTGTGCCCAAATGGCGGAGTTTCAAAGATGACACTCAATATCGGCTGGATCGGCTGTGGCCGCCACGCGTCTCAAATGCTGATGCCGCAATTGGCAAAGAATGATCTACGAATTGCTGCTGTTTGTGATCTGAACGAAAAGGCAGCCTCCAAGGCTGCGTGGCAATATGGAGTAGATGCTTCCTATGGCGATTTTCGCGATTTGATCAATCACAAGGGGCTTGATGCCATCGGCATGGCCGTCGGGCCGGAGGTTCATCATGATGCCGCGCTTGCTGCGCTCGCAAAAGGGCTGCCCGTCTTTATCGAAAAACCACCCGCAAAGGATTTGGCCAGCACGCAAGAGATTGCGGATGCAGCTGACAAGGCTGGCAAGCCGGTCGTCGTCGGCTTCATGAAACGCTACGCAACGGGCAACCGCATCGCAAGGAATATCCTAAAATCACCAGAATTCGGGCCGATTATGGGGCTCTCTGGCTACTATATGAACGAACCCGCCTACTTTGCAGGCAAGGCCGACTATTCAAGCTTCTACCTGCATCACTGCGTGCATTATATGGATCTGCTGCCCTGGTTGGCAGGGTCTCCCTTTGCAGATCTGTCTGTACGCGTGAACGTTTCGGAACCGGGACATATTCTCGTTCATCTCGGGTTCGAATGCGAAAATGGTTCGATCGGCTCCGTCGCAATGGGCACAACCCAATCACGCGGAACGCCTACCGAAAGCATGATCATCATGGGCGATCACAAACGGATCGAGATCCAGAATATCATCCATGTCAAATATTACCGTCACCCACCATTCAAGGCGGATGACAGGGAAGCCACTCTCAATCCGGACGTTGATACGCTCTGTTGGGAGCCAAACTTCACTGCTGCAGCCAACGAAGATCACAAGGGCTATGCAGCTTTGATCGCCGATGCCGCCGCCGCCTTCAGGGGCGAGACATCGGCCGCACCGCAAATCCACGATGGCGTCGAAGCGATGGCGTCTCTCGAACACATGACAGCTTTGATCGAGCAAGAGTTCAAGAAACAAAAGAAATAACGCCAAAAAGGATCAAGGGAATTGCCGCGCCCTTCCACAAGCATTGCGACAATTCCCCCACAAACAAGGAAAGGAAACACACCATGGTAAACAGATATCTTCCTACCCCTGTGTTGCATCGTGTCGTTGAGAAAGATGGATTTGTCTTTGTCGGCGGTACTGCTTGCGATGATACCAGTAAGGATATCAAAGGGCAAACCCTCGAAACCCTCGAAAAGATGGAAGGCTATCTGCATGAAGCAGGGTCGGACAAGAACAAGGTTCTGTTCGCAAACATCTATCTCGCCAGCCTCGATCTGAAAGCCGAGATGAGCGAAGTCTGGGGTGACTGGTTTGAAGCCGAACACCTCCCGGCACGCGCAACACTTTGTTCTCCGGATCTGGGTGGCGACACCCTGATCGAAATTTTTGTAACGGCATACAAATAAGTCTTCCACGAGGTTTTAAAATGGCAGATAAAGCCCCAACTCTTCTCGCAAACGCAATCAGATTCCTTTCGGCTGATGCAGTCCAGAACGCCAAATCAGGCCACCCCGGCATGCCTATGGGCATGGCTGAAATGGGGGTTGCTCTTTGGAAAGGTCATCTCAAACACAACCCAAAAAATCCAAAATGGGACAACCGCGACCGCTTTGTACTCAGCAACGGTCATGGCTCCATGCTGATTTATAGCCTGCTGCATTTTACCGGCTATGACGTCACAATGGACGACATCAAGGATTTCCGTCAGCTGCACAGCAAAACACCGGGCCATCCGGAATATGGTGTAACGCCAGGTATTGAAACAACCACCGGGCCTCTCGGACAGGGCATTGCCAATGCTGTCGGCATGGCTCTTGCCGAAAAGGTGCTGGCTGCAGAATTTAACCGGCCGGGTCACACCATCGTTGATCACAACACCTATGTGTTCCTTGGCGATGGCTGCATGATGGAAGGCATCTCCCATGAGGCCTGCTCACTCGCTGGTACCCTTCGTCTTGGCAAGCTGATCGCGCTTTACGACGACAACGGCATTTCCATTGATGGTGAGGTGAAAGGCTGGTTTACCGATGATACTCCGAAGCGTTTTGAAGCCTATGGCTGGAATGTTATTCGTGACATTGATGGGCATGACATCGAAGCTGTTGAAGCTGCTGTTGCTGAAGCGAAAAAGCAAAGCGACAAACCGACCCTGATCTGCTGTAAAACTACCATCGGCAAGGGCGCTCCGACTGTTGGCGGCACGGCGGCCTGTCACGGCAACCTGCTGGGCGACGAGGAAATCGCCAACGCACGCAAGCTGATGGGTTGGACTTATCCTGCCTTTGAAATCCCTCAGGAAGTCTATGACGAAATGAGTGCTGTCGATGCAGGCGCAGCCGCAGAAGCTGCATGGAATGAAGCCTTTGCAGCCTATGAAAAAGCGTTCCCCGCAGAAGCCGCAAGCTACAAACGCCGCATGGCTGGTGAAGTGCCTGAAGACTTTGCCGACAAAATGAAGGCCTATATTGCTGAAACCGCCAAGGCTCAGGAAGAAATGCCGGTTCGCATGGCCAGCCACAAGGCAATCACCATAATTGCCAAAGAATTGCCAGAGTTGATCGGCGCGTCCGCTGACCTTGCCTGTTCGTGCCTGTCCATCTGGGATGATTGCAAAGCCATTACCCCTGAAGATGGAGGCAACTTCCTCTTTGCCGGTATTCGAGAATTCGGCATGGGTGCCATCATGAACGGTCTTGCCCTGCATGGCGGTCTGATCCCGTTTGGTGGCGGCTATGTTACTTTCTCGGATTACCAGAGAAACGCTATTCGCATGGGGGCGCTGATGAAACAGCGCGTCATTTACGCTCTGTCCCATGACTCCATCGCCGTTGGCGAAGATGGCCCAACCCATCAGCCGATTGAACATCTGGGCTCACTGCGCATGATCCCGAATCTGGATGTCTGGCGTCCATGTGATGCAACAGAAGCGGCTGTTGCTTGGGCGTGTGCTCTTGAGCATGATACGACCCCGACGCTTATGTCGCTCAGCCGTCAGGTTTGCCCGGCCTTTGCGCGCAATGACGCCCAGATCGACGCCATCAAGCGGGGTGGCTATGTCATCAGCGAAGAGAAAGGCGACCTGCAAGCGGTAATCATCGCAACAGGTGGCGAAATGGATATCGCACTCAAGGGTCAGGCTCTTCTGGCAGAGGAAGGCATCAACGCACGCGTTGTTTCCATGCCATCCACCTATCTGTTCGATCGTCAGGATGCGGCTTACAAGGCGGAAGTTCTGCCTGCAGGCATTCCGCGTGTTTCGGTTGAGGCCGGACATACCGATTACTGGCGCAAATATGTTGGCCTTGAAGGTGCTTGCGTTGGCCTCGACACCTTTGGCGAGTCTGCTCCTCCGGCAGTGCTGTATGACTTCTTCAACATCACCGACAAAGCGGTTGCCGATGCCGTTAAATCTGTCCTCTGACGCGCATCTGCCGATGTAAACGGCAAACCATCAATAGGAAAATCTGGAGGCTGGCGCATTCCGCTGGCCTCCGGAAAAAAGACAGCCTCAGTCCTTTGGAGAGGCAATCAGAAAATCAAGATCAATCCCGAAAATGGGACATACCGTACTGGAAAACATTGTCATTTTGTAAGGTCGGCCATCCGTTTCAATTCATGCGAAACGACCTGCTTTGAATGGACGCATTTCCGGGCGAGGAGGAATTGTTTTGGCAAATACAGCAATTGAGCATGAAGTGATTGGCAAGATCGATGGCAAGGATGTCGAAGCCTATCGCATCACCGGCGGTGAAACGACCATCGAAGTCATGACCTATGGGGCCATCCTGACGCGCGTGTTGCGCCCAGACAGGAACGGTAAAGTCGAAGACATTGTGCTCGGCTATGATGATCCCGCGAGCTATATAGATAATCCGGGCAATGCTGGCGCAATTTGTGGCCGTTTTTCAAACCGCATCAATCTAGGCAAATTCACGCTGGAAGGGAAAGAGATCCAACTGCCTACCAACAGCGGCCCCCACCATTTGCATGGCGGCTTGCCCGGCTATGGCAAGCGCTTCTGGCAGGCGGAGCCAAATGCTGAAGGCAATTCCGTTACCTTCCGCATGCATAGTCCCGATGGCGATCAGAACTATCCCGGTACTGTCGAGGTGACGGCGACCTATCGTGTTGATTGCATGGGCTCACTCGAGCTGACAATGGAGGCGACAACCGACGAGACCACCATTATCAACATTATCTATCATGGCTACTGGAATTTGGCAGGCCATGCCAGCGGAAGCGTCGAAGACCAGCAAATCTGCATCCTCGCTGACCGCTACACGCTCGTAACACCGGAGAAGATTCCAACCGGCGAAATTGTCCCAGTCAAGGGAACGCCGTTTGATTTTACCAAACTCCACGCCATTGGTGACGAAATCGCCGATGCATGGCCGGGCGGAGGATGTGACCACAATCTCTGTCACGCCGTGTATGACGGCAAGATGCGCCTGACTGCGAAAGCGGCCGATCCTGCCAGTGGACGCGGATTTGAACTCTATTCCAACCAGCCTGGTGTCCAGTTCTATACGGCTAACCATTTCAAGGATCAGCCAACAAAGGGGAAGGGCGGGGCGCTTTATGAAACCTATCCCGGCTTTGCGCTGGAAACCCAGCATTATCCGGATTCGCCCAATCACCCCGAGTTTCCTTCGGTGGTTCTCAAACCTGGTGAGACCTACAGCAATCGCATGAAATTTGTCTTTTCAAAGAATATGTCCGTTTAGGAATTGCGTCCTGCCAGAGAAAACTGGCCCCGCAAAACAAAGAACACTGTGTTTGTCCGCTTTCATTGCGGCCACACACAACGCCTGACAAACGATCTTCCTAAGGTGAGGGGCGGACCTCCCAACCTCACCAATCCAACTGGCAAGCTGCACTATAATATTTCCCTTCCTTGAGAGCCATATTTGAAATCTATTGGCTAGGGAAATTGTTCCTCCGCAGCTTGCCTTTTTTTTACCAAGCGTCGGAAGGCACCATAGGGATGTCCTGTCGTTATTTCTTAAAATAAAACATCACCAATTTACGGTGGGTAACGTTGGAACAACTTAGTTTTGTGAGTAATATAGTGATCTCTATAATTAGGTTACTGTGAAATTCTCACGGGCAACGACTTTTTTATGCTGGAGAGTAATATAAAAATTCTTATATTTAAATAGGCGCCAAAATTATGTGGCATGCGTATAAACAACTACTTTCTGCATGTTCTGTCAAGTGTGAACAATTGACGAATTATCAGTAAGAATGACTTTTTATAGTTATGAATATAATTTGTGCATCAAGTGCTTTATATGATTTATTGTGATGTTTTGAACAATTGGCGGAAATGTAACCGAAATTGCGTATGTCAGGCATGTTGTCTTATGGTAAATGTCGCATTATCGGGCACAAATCGGAAAAATGCAGAAATTTTAGTCGTCGCCAAAATCTGGTGACAAATGGCCTAAAAACAGGCCTTTATAAAGTCAGAATGCGCTAAACTCATCGTGTCGCTAGTCTTTGATGTGGTCAAAGTGACTTTGCCGACAAATTAATCCGCCCCCATTGTCTCCCATCTTTTTTTCTCATACGTATATCTGATTGTTGAATTATGAGAATGCGAAAGGATTGCCATGTTTGAATGTCTTGACGTCGAGAGCTTGCGTTTACGCGCAAGTGGTAAATGGGTTGATTTTGATGAAGACATAGTTCCGTCCAATCCTGCCGAAATGGATTTTGCAGTAGCGCCCGCTATTATTGAAGCTCTGCAAGAGGCCGTCGACCATCAGCGATTTGGCTATTCTTCACACGGGCCAAATGGTCCAGAAGCGCAATTGAAGAATGTCTTCCAAGCTCGCATGAAAAGTAAATTCGATTGGAACGTGGACACCGAACTGGTGCTGCCAGTCACCAATCTCGTTCAGGCGATTGCCGCCACGGTTTTTGCATTCAGCGAAAAGGGCGATGGTGTCTCTGTCCAGATTCCCGCTTATCCGATGTTTCTTGCTGCCATCAAGCAGACGGGAAGGAATGCTGTCTGTAACGCCATGCCCGTTGTTGATGGTCGTTATGAGCTGGATATCGAAGGGATCAAAAAGCAGATCACAAAGGATGTAAAAATCCTGCTGCTGTGCCATCCCCACAACCCAACAGGACGGGTCTTTTCCAAGGAAGAGCTGGCGCCGCTTGCCAAGCTTGCCCAAGAGCATGGGCTTGTTGTCATTTCAGATGAAATACATTGTGACATTCTCTTTGATGGCCGCAAGCACACGCCATTCTTAAAGATGTTCCCGGAATTGGCTGATCAGACAGTTACGCTGCAATCGGCTTCCAAAACATTCAATATCCCCGGATTGGGCTGTGCTGTGATGCATTTTGGCACCAAGACGCTGATGGATCGTTTTTCGCAAAAACTTCCACCGATGCTTTTGGGTCACCCAGGCATTGGTGGCATGTTGGGAACCATCGCGGCTTGGGAGAAGGGCGACGCCTGGTTCGCAGAAGCGTTGGCTCAGCTCGAAGCAAACCGCAACCTCTTTGTTGATCGGTTTGCGCGTGAAATGCCGAAAGTGGGGTTGATCAAACCCGAGGCCACATATTTGGGCTGGGCGGACTTTTCAAAGCTCGATCTGCCATCTTCTGCCTTCACATATCTCCGCGATACAGGTCGTGTGGTAGGAGGCGACGGCGCCAATTTTGGTGAGGGGTATGAACAGTTCGTGCGGTTCAACTATGCGACCTCACCCAAAATTCTCAACGAGCTGATTGACCGGGTATTCAGAGCGCTTAAGGCAAACAGCAAGGGCTGAGTAACGTCACGTAACAAAGTCTTTAAGAAATAATAGCCCCCATGAGAGGATATCCCATGGGGGCCTTTTTGTTGGATGTGAAAACTGGGTGCCAACTAGTGCACGGGCTGACTTTCATAGTCAGCCGCTGATTTGCTCATGGCATCCCCCTTGGGAAGATATTTCGCCAGATGCGGATAGACCAGAGCAATCGAAATAAGAATCGACATGACGTCCGCTACGGGCTGGGCGTAAACCACGCCAGAGAGGCCGAAGAAATAGTTCAGGGTGAAGATCATCGGTATGAAGATGAAGCCCTGACGGCTAATGGAAAGAATGAGAGATTCCTTGGCTGCGCCCATGGCCTGCAAAGTGTTGATATAGACAAACATGATGCCGATGATGGGGCCCGTTAGCAGCAGGGCTTTAACGAAGCGTACGCCCTGATCATAAACCGACTGGTCCTCAATGAAGGCATTCACGATATAGCCAGATCCGAGCCAACTGATCAGAGTCAACACAGTGCCCATGATCAACGCATAGATAATCGTGGTCTGCAGGATAGAGCGAAAGCGTTCTGAGTTCTTGGCGCCATAGTTATAACCCAGCAACGGTTGGATGCTGACACCAAGTCCGATCTGCAACAACACCGCAATCATGGACACCTTGGTCGCAACGCCCATTGCTGCAACGGCAATGTCGCCATAACTCGACAGCACATTGTTGAGCACGATGATTGAAGTGCTCATCAGGACATTGTTCAAAGCCGCCGGAATACCGATGGAAATGACTGGCAGAATGACGCCACGAATGCGAAAGTCTGCAAAGCTGATCGACAGGGACGTTTTTGAACTCGATGCCAGGCGCCAGAAATAGTAGGCCGAAACGACGTTACCAATCAGCGTCGCGATGGCTGCACCACCGACGCCCATATTGAAATAAAGAATGAAGATTGGGTCGAGAATGATGTTAAGCCCCGTGCCCAGCATCATGCCAAACATGGCTTCTTTGGCCTTGCCCGCAGAACGGACGATATTGCCGAAAGCAACGCTCATGATCACGAAGGGAGCGCTAGGAGCCACATAAGTCAGATAGTCACGAGTCGGCTCGATGGTGTTGCCGCTCACTCCGATGGCTTGCAGAATTTGAGGCATGCAAAACAGGAAGGCGCTCGCAAAGACTATCCCCACCAGCCATGCTGCATAAAAACAGAAGGAGCTGACATTATTCGCAAATTCGGGACGTTTTTCACCCAACGCTCTTGATATGACGGATGTGCCACCAATGCCGATGAGGTTCCCTGTCGCCATAAACAATAGAAAGACAGGAGTTGCCAGAGATACGGCAGCCACCTGAAATGCATCATTGGTTTGCCCGACAAAAAATGTGTCGGCGATGTTATATACCAGAATGACAACCATACCGGCTACGGTTGGCAATGCGTTCGTGAGAATGGCCCGGGGGACGGGCATTTTTTCGAAAAGATAACTCTCTTTGGATAGGTCTTGCGGTTTCATATCGCGTGCGGTCCGTTCTTATTGTTGTTATGCGTCAGATCCAGAATATTGTCGTGAAGCTGCTTCAGGCTCTTTTCCAGCGCTTCAATCTGGTCTTCCGTCATGCCTTTTAACATTTGTTCGTCAATCCGCTTTTTGGCTCTTTGAACCTGTTCGTGGATTCTCTGTTCAGCTGGCAGGAGAATGACCAGCTTCTTTCTCCGGTCTGTCGGATCCTCGACAAAGGTGACCAATTCTTTTTGCTCCAGACGTTTCAAAACGCCAATGACAGTGGAGTGGGCAATGTCGAAATAGTCTTCTATGTCCTTTTGGGACGTATCCATGCCTTTCCGGCCTTTGAGAAAGCGCAAAAATTTGGCTTGCGTCATGGTCAGACCAAATGGCTGAAGCTCGATATTCATATATTGGTTCAGCTTGTCGTTGATCTGTTTGAGGATGAAGCCGACACCAGCAAATTCGGACATTACGCCCTCCAAAATTTATGTAGCGTGCTACATTTAATGTCGGAACTGTGACTTTTCAATGAAGACGGGGCGGATTTCATGGACAAGTCACACGAATATGAGGGCTGATTGGCTCCTATGCAGAAAGTGCGGGGCAAGTTTCAAGAATGCTCCCTAAATAATATTGCTCAGGGTCTTATTTAAGCTTAGGTTGCCCGCGCTTAAGCGATACGGAATTCGGAGCATTACAGGAGAGATTTCATGCATGGTGAATATAAGGTACATGGCGGAAAGCTGGTCGTTGCAGACGTTGAGGTTCAAGATGGTGCTTTGAGTGACGTTCAGATAGCCGGTGACTTTTTCCTCGAACCTGCAGAAGCTCTGGATGATATCTGCGCAGCCCTTGAAGGTGTGTCCGCGAGCGCGTCCGTTGAAGAAATGGCCAATGCGATCAATGCCAAGTTGGATAGCGATGTCGCAATGATTGGCTTCACTCCTGAATCTGTTGCAATCGCCGTGCGTCGTGCTCTTGGTGTCAGCAAGACCTGGCGCGATTACGAGTGGCAAATTATTGATAGCGGCGCGGTTCCCCCCGCCATGCATCTTGCGCTGGATGATGTGCTTGCCCAAGAAGTCGCATCTGGCCGCCGCGCTCCGACGCTGCGCTTCTGGGAATGGGATCGTGCCGCGATCATCATCGGTAAATTTCAGTCCCTGAGGAATGAAGTAGATTTGGACGCCACCAAAGAACATGACGTTGAAGTCATTCGTCGTGTGACCGGCGGTGGGGCCATGTTCGTGGAGAAGGGGACCGCCATTACCTATTCTCTATATGCGCCGACAGATCTCGTAGCCGATATGAGTTTTGCTGATTCCTATGCCTTTCTCGATAACTGGGTGCTCAAGGCGCTCAATGAAATGGGTATCGATGCCTTTTACAAGCCGCTCAACGATATAACCAGTTCCAAGGGAAAGATTGGCGGCGCGGCACAGAAGCGCTACCAACGCAATACGGTGTTGCACCATGTCACCATGGCCTACGACATGGATGCCGCAAAGATGATGCAGGTGTTGCGTATCGGGCGTGAAAAACTCTCCGATAAAGGCACTGCGAGTGCAGCAAAGCGCGTTGATCCGGTCAAGAGTCAGACCGGCATGGAGAGACGCGCCGTGATTGACCATATGAAGCAAACCTTCATGTCCCTCAATGGGGGAGCCGAGGGTGGAATCACGCCAGAAGAATTTGCGGCTGCAGAAAAGTTGGTGGCCGAGAAATTCAGCACGGAAGAATGGCTGAACCAAATTCCCTGATCGAAAACAGTTTGACCGCCTCTTTTGCTCCTTGAGAAAGGGGCGGTTACTCCTTAAGGGCAGATGGCTTGTTCCAAGCTTGTTCAATCTTGATAAAGTGGCGGCTCATCGACCAGTTGTTGGCGAACCAGTTTGGCAAAATCCTGAGCAACCGACGATTTGGCCTTGTTTGCTGAAAAGCATATGGAAAAGGAAAAACAGATTTTCGGCCTGAGTGGACGTATCACAACACCTTTTCCCATCCATCGTTTGGCTGAAAAGGGTTCCAACACACCAATGGCAAGGCCTTCCGCGACAAGTGCATAGCCAGCTTCTGCATGCTGTGTGGAGATCCAGTTATAATTCTCGATTCCTTTTTCACGAAAATTTTTGAAAATCTTGTTCCAGTTGAGTGCCCCTTCAGAAGAGAGGCCGATCAGGGTTTCTCCATCCAGATCGCCGTGGGTTATGACGTCCTTTTTTGCCAGCCGGTGGTCCTTCGGCACCACACACACAAAAGCCGCATCATAGAGCGGTTCCTGTATGACCCCCGGTAATTCGGCTGCGTGATTGGAAACACCGACGTCTCCTGCACTGGATTGGAGCTGTGTAAAAATTTCCATAGGCATACGCACTTCAAGGCGCACTTTTGTGTCTGGGTATAATTCGTGAAAATTTTTCAGGACTTTTGGCATAAGTGATGTTGCAAGCGCGGGCGTTGAAAAAATGCTGAGCAGTCCCATCTGCTCTTGCCGTATTCGATCTGCCACAGCCTCTAGTTGATCGATGCCCGCAAAGGTGCGTTCGACCTCCTGATAGAAACGAAGTGCTTCTTCCGTCGGTTGCAGGCGACTGCCTTTCCTTTCAAACAATCGAAATCCCAAATTTATTTCCAAGTCCGCGATCAGACGACTAACGGAGGGTTGTGTAACCGCCATCATATTTGCGGCGCCCGTAATCGTGCCGGAGTTCATCGTGGCTCTGAATGCTTCAATCTGTCTTAGTCGCATGGGCGGTCCATTTTTCATAAAGAGCGAATGTAATTATTGACAAGGTATAGTATCTACGCATAGAACACAAAAAAAATTCGATTTGACATTATGCTGCTGCTATTTATCCATATGTATAATAATAACAATATTCCGAGCGCCACAGGACAACTGAAGTGACACAAAAAAAAGCAATCGAGTTCATTTCCAAACTGGTGTCATTTGACACCAACTCAGCAAAATCAAATCTCGACCTGATCAATTATGTTAAGGACTATTTGGCCGATTTCGATATTGAAAGCACGCTTGTTTACAATGAAGACAAGACCAAGGCTAACCTTTTTGCAGTTATCGGGCCGAAGGTCGAAGGTGGCATAATTTTAAGTGGCCATACAGACTGTGTCCCCGTTGAGGGACAGCCTTGGGATACCGATCCTTTTACAGTGGTAGAAAAGGATGGCTATCTTTATGGCCGTGGCGTCGCCGATATGAAGAGTTTTTCGGCTATCAATCTGTCGCTTGTTCCGGAGATGGTCAAAGCAGATCTGAAAAAGCCAATCATTCTGGCTCTATCCTATGATGAAGAGGTTGGTTGCGTCGGCGCGCCATTCATGATCAAGGAAATCGCAGAGCAGGTTCCAAAACCAGCCGCGGCCATCGTTGGCGAGCCAACGCTTATGAAGATGGTCAATGCGCATAAGGGCATCAATGTTTACAAGACCACCGTTACCGGACAGGAAGCGCATTCTTCCAAGATCCATCTCGGTGTAAGCGCGGTTATGACCGCAGCGAAACTTGTTTGTTTCCTTGAAGGGCAGCTCAATCACTATAAAGAAAACAGCTATCCTGATAGCGGGTTCGAACCTCCTTATACGACAGTGCATGTGGGTATGATTGAAGGGGGCACCGCACCAAATATTGTTTCTCGCGAATGTACCTTCTATTGGGATGTGCGCGATATGCCTTGGGACAATATCGGCGATATCAAAGAGCGTTTTGATGCCTACTGTGCCGAATTGCTTGAAGAAATGCGTGCTGTTGAACCCGGCTGTGACATCGTCACTGAAGTGATCGCAGCAGCACCACCTCTGGCCCCAGAAAAAGAGGGCGCTGCAGAAGCGATCTGCCGTCACCTTTCCGGTCAGAATAGTGGTAGTGTTGTGCCGTATGGTACCGAGGGTGGCCAATTCCAGGAAGTTGGGATTTCCACGATTGTTTGCGGACCTGGCTCCATCGATCAGGCACACAAAGCCAACGAGTTTATTAAAGTTTCTGAAGTCGACAAGGCGGTGGACTTTATTACCAAACTGATCGCGCTTCAGACAAAAAGCTGAATCACAGAAAGGTCGCTTGTACAAAAGTTGTATTTGGCCTTGTACAAAATGTGATCACATAACAAACTGCAACCTACCGAGTAGAAATCGTTATCTTATATCAAAAAGGGAACAGCAAATGACATTGATGAGAAAATCACTGTTGGTAGCAGCTGCAATCGGGGCTATGGCGATAGCCGCTCCTTCGCAAGCTCAGACTTTTAAATACGCTTTTCAGGGCGATATGGGGTCTTTGGATCCATATAGCCTCAACGAAACTTTTACGCTCGGTTTTCAGGGTAACTTCTATGAAGCTTTGACCGCCTATGACGAAAACCTGAAGCTGATCCCGTCTTTGGCAACATCTTGGGAAAACCCAGAACCAAACAAATGGATTTTCCATCTCCGTGAAGGTGTCAAATTCCACAATGGCAACGACTTCACCGCTGATGACGTCATCTTCTCTTGGAAACGCGCCCAGACAGAAGGCTCCGACTTGCGCGGCCGCGCAGGCCAGATCGCTTCGATGACCAAGATCGATGACTACACCATCGAAGCAACCACTGGTCAGCCGAACGCTGTTTTGATGCAGGACCTCACTTTCCTCTACATCATGGACAAAGAGTGGAGTGAAGAGCACGACACGGTTGAAGCAACCAACCCAAGCGATACCAACACCAACAACTACGCTAACCTCAATGAAAACGGCACCGGCCCATTCATGGTGGTTGAGCGCCAGCCTGACGTTAAAACCAAATTGGTTCGTTATGACGGTTATTGGAAAGACATCAAATCCAACGTCAAGGAAGTTGAATTCACTCCGATCAAACAGGCTGCAACGCGTGTTGCTGCTCTGATCTCCGGTGAAATGGATCTGGTTTATCCTGTTCTGGTTCAGGACTGGAAGCGTTTGGATGAAGCTGAAGGTGTGTCTCCTCTGACCGGCCCTGAAGCGCGTACGATCTTCCTGGGTATGGATCAGGAACGTGACGAACTGCTCTATTCCAATATCAAGGGCAAAAACCCGTTCAAGGACAAAAAGGTTCGTGAAGCCTTTGCTCATGCGATCAATCTAGATGCGATCAAGAAGAAAATCATGCGTGGTTCTTCCACTTCCGCAGGTATTCTGATTGCGCCTCAGATCAACGGTTTCAATGCCGATATCGCGAAACCTTATGCCTATGATCCGAAACTTTCCAAGAAACTGCTCACAGAAGCCGGTTATCCGGATGGCTTTGAAGTTGGCATGGATTGCCCGAATGATCGTTATGTAAACGACGAAAAAGTTTGTCAGGCAGTTGCTTCCATGCTTGCAAAGGTTGGCGTCAAAATTGATCTCAACGCACAGCCAAAAGCAAAATACTTCGCCAAGGTTCTGGCGACCGGTGGTTTCGACACCAGTTTCTACCTTCTTGGTTGGACGCCAGGTTCCATCGATGCGCACAACGCCATCCTGAACCTGATGCATTCTGTCGACAAAGACGCTCAGAAAGGCATGTTCAACCTGGGTCATTATTCCAATGCGCGAGTTGATGAACTGACTGACGAAATCGGCAAGGAAACAGATCCTGCGAAACGTCAGGCAATGATCGACGAAGCATTCCAGATCGTAAAAGACGAAGTTGGCTACCTGCCTCTGCACCAGCAGCCACTTTCATGGGGTGTGCGTGACGGTGTATCTGTTGTACAGCGCGCTGACAACGTACTTGATTTCCGCAACGTTGTTCTTCCTGAATAACAATAACAACAACATCGCCCGGGCATCGTAGAATGCCCGGGTTTTTGCTTGGAGATAATTTCAGGCAAACAACTCGATCTCAGGGAGCAAATTCCGTGATTTCATTCATCGTGAAACGGCTGCTGCAAAGTGTATTGGTCATGCTGACCGTGGCATTCGTCGCCTTTGCGCTCTTCAACTATGTCGGCGATCCGATCAGCAACATGGTTGGGCAGGACACAACTTTTGCCGAGCGTGAGCAATTACGAGAACAGCTTGGTCTAAATGATCCATTCATCGTGCAATTTGGGCGCTTCGTTGGCAAGGCAGTGCAAGGGGACTTCGGTCTTTCCTACCACCATAAACAGCCGGTCAGTGATCTGATTGCCGAACGTATGCCTGCAACGTTGGAGCTGTCCTTCATTTCGGCCCTGATGTCCTTGTTATTAGGCATCCCGTTGGGGGTGTATACCGCCTTGCATCGAGATAGTATCGTGTCGAAGCTGATCATGACGGGATCTTTGATTGGTGTGTCTCTACCGACGTTCCTTATCGGTATTTTGATGATCCTGCTGTTTGGTGTCGTTTGGCGCGTTTTGCCAACATTCGGTCGCGGAGACGTTGTGCATCTGGGATGGTGGTCGACTGGACTGCTTACGAAAACCGGTCTCGAATCCATCATTATGCCAGCGTTTACTCTGGCTCTGTTTCAGATGACGTTGATTATGCGCCTTGTGCGGGCCGAAATGCTTGAAATCCTTCGTACAGATTTTATCAAATTTGCCAGAGCACGTGGTTTGCCGAAACGCTCGGTCAACTATCGCCATGCCTTGAAAAATACCCTTGTTCCGGTGATCACGATTACCGGTTTGCAGATCGGTTCGATTATAGCTTTTGCGATCATAACTGAAAGTGTTTTCCAGTGGCCCGGTATGGGACTGTTGTTTATTCAGGCCATTAGCGATGTCGATATCCCGATCATGGCTGCTTATCTGGTTATGATCGCTCTGTTCTTCGTTGTGATCAACCTGATCGTCGATGTTTTGTATTTCCTTGTCGATCCGCGCCTGCGTGTTGATCGCGCATCGAGTGGTCATTAAGAGGTGTCCAATGGTAAATCAGGAATTCTTCCAATGAAACAAGCCCTGAAACGGTTTTTTGACGGCGACCTTTGGTACAGCTTTTCCCATTCGCCTGTCGTTATCCTGTCTGCTGTGGTGACACTTTTCATCATTTTTGCAGCTGTTTTCGCTCCATGGATTGCTCCGCACAATCCCTTTGATCTTGCTTCGATCGACATCATGGATTCAAACTTGCCACCGGCATGGAATGAATTTGATGGCGATATGCGTTTCTTGCTTGGTACGGATGATCAGGGCAGGGACATTCTGTCGACCATTCTCTATGGTGCCCGAATTTCTCTTCTGGTTGGCTTCGCTTCCGTTGCCTTCTCGGTTGTTCTCGGTGTCGGCCTTGGCCTCATCAGTGGCTATGTCGGCGGACGTACAGACACGTTCATCATGCGTATTGCTGACGTCCAGCTTTCGTTTCCGGCAATTCTCATTGCATTGCTGATTGATGGTGTGGCTCGCGGTATTTTCCCACGCGAATTGCATGACGACCTGGCGGTCTATGTGTTGATTTTCGCTATCGGTATCTCCGGTTGGGTGCAATATGCCCGTACTGTTCGAGGGGCAACGATGGTGGAGAAGGGCAAGGAATATGTGCAGGCGGCGCGTGTTATCGGCATTCGTCCGGGCACCATCCTTTTCCGGCACATCCTGCCAAACGTAACAGGGCCGGTTCTGGTTATCGGAACCATCCATCTGGCACTTGCCATCATCACCGAAGCCACTCTGAGCTTTCTGGGTGTCGGCGTTCCACCAACCACTCCGTCCTTGGGTACGTTGATCCGCATTGGCAACGACTATCTCTTCTCTGGAGAATGGTGGATTACGATCTTCCCGGGTGTTGCTCTCATCCTGCTCGTCCTTGCCGTCAACCTTCTTGGTGATTGGCTGCGTGATGCGCTCAATCCGAAACTGCGATAAGGCGAGGTGGATCAATTATGACTCTTTTGGAAGTAAAAGATCTTCGTATCGAGTTCCCGAGCCGTCGTGGAACGATGGTTGCCGTGGACAAGGTGTCTTTGCATGTCAATCCTGGTGAAGTGCTGGGTGTTGTCGGGGAATCCGGCGCAGGCAAGTCGACCATCGGCAATGCCGTGATCGGCCTGCTGGAACCTCCCGGACGCATGGCCGCTGGTGAGGTTTATCTTCAGGGCGAGCGCATTGATAATCTCAATGACAACGCCAAGCGCAAGTTGCGCGGCAAGCGTATCGGCATGATCTTTCAGGACCCTCTGACGTCGCTCGATCCTTTGCAGACAATCGAAATGCAGCTTGTAGAAACCATTTTGTTGCATCTTGATTTGAACGAGGAAGAAGCCAAGCAGCGCGCCGTGGACCTTCTGAGGCAGGTTGGCATTCCTGATCCGGAACACCGGGTCAAGCAATATCCGCATCAGTTCTCGGGTGGCATGCGTCAGCGTGTTGTAATTGCTCTGGCTCTTTGCGCTGAACCGGAAGTCATCATTGCCGACGAACCGACAACCGCGCTCGACGTGTCCATTCAGGCCCAGATTCTTGAGCTGATCAAGAAACTCTGCATCGAGAAGAATGTGGGCATGATGATCATCACCCATGATATGGGTGTGATTGCTGATGTGACCGACCGCGTTGCGGTCATGTATCGTGGCAATCTGGTGGAAGAGGGGCCAACGTCCAAGATCCTTGGTGATCCGGACCATCCTTACACCCAAAGCCTGATCAGTGCCGTGCCGCGTCCAGACAAGCGACTGGATCGGTTCCCGCTCGTTGAATATATCGAGTCCGCTGGTGAAACCAAAAAGAGCCTTGATGTTGCCAATCATTGGCTGGGTCAGGCGCGTGACTTTGGTGACCACTATACCGGTCCGCTTATTCATGTTGAGAAGCTCTACATGCGGTTCTTGACCAAGAACTCCATGTTCAAGAGTAAGCGGGAATATTTCGATGCAGTGAAAGACGCCAACTTCGAAATCAACTCAGGCGAAATTTTTGGTCTCGTCGGAGAGAGTGGCAGTGGTAAATCCACCATCGCTCGCATGATTTCCGGTCTTTACACTCCTGCGGAAGGCAGCATCTATTTTGCTGGTACGGATCTTACAAAGATTACGACCGAGAAAAAGCGCGACTATTTCCGTCGTCAGATGCAGATGATCTTTCAGGATCCGTTCTCTTCACTTAACCCGCGCAAGAAGGTGCTTGATATTGTCGCCGAGCCGATCCGGTTCCATGGCCTTGCAAGCTCTCGGGTAGAAACGGAAACCATCGTGCGAGATCTGCTCGATCATGTAGGATTGGGCGATAAGGCTGCGCTTAAATATCCGCATGAATTCTCAGGTGGACAGCGTCAGCGTATTTCCATTGCTCGCGCCTTGGCGACACGACCTCGCTTCCTCATCTGTGACGAGCCGACATCGGCACTGGACGTGTCCATTCAGGCACAGATCCTCAACTTGCTTAAGGATCTGCAAGCGGAATTGGGCCTGACCATGCTCTTCATCAGTCATGACCTGCCAGTCATTCGCCAGATGTGCGACAAAGTCGGCGTTATGCGTCATGGCCAGTTGCTCGAGGTGGCTGATACAGAACAGTTGTTCGAAAATCCGCAGCATGAATATTCTCAGCATCTGCTTGAACTGATGCCAAAGTTGAGCAACGTTAAAGCAGCTTGAGAAAGCCTGCCTTCGGAAAGTGAAGATAAAAAGCGCGGCTCAGGCTGCGCTTTTTTATTGGCCAGAGTTTTATAAGCTATAATGAGCACGGTCAAAATTGGTTATGGCGCTGGCCGCCACATATGAATGGCATGCCTTTCGGATGCGTTACGGCTTACAAAATTCAAATGGTCTTGAGGCTAAGAAGGCATTCTTTCGAAGCCGAAAAGATTTATAAAATTGAGGGGTGGCGAATCACCCTTGTTAGGGTGTTATAACTTCGAGTTGAAAGTAAACGTTGAAACCAGGCACGGGATTTGACGGCTCTATGCAAAGATTTTTTCGCATAAGTAAGAGAGTAAAAATTTCCCTGACTGGGGAAAACTGCCTATAAATTTGCTCACTAGATGCGCAAATGGCGAAGGCAATTGCTTAAAAGTTGTCTTTTTTGCCTCGTTTCAACCACAGTGCTTGTCTTTTATGCAGAAGCATTTGACGATAGTTTTTAGTAGTTCAAATTTTGACGGTCCTTGCCGTGGAAAACAAGGCATCTGTATACTTTTGTGACATATCAGGCGCGTAAGCAGGCATAAGTTTGCGATTTTTAAAGCATGAATGCGCAATAAGGTATCATAACTGCATACTGACATCTGGAGGGTAGCCTCCGGTATCGCCAATGGCTTTTTAACAACTGGACGTTCGGGCTCATGAACACAAAGATTTTCCAAATCAAGTTAAAGCAAGAAGTTCTCCGGCATCTCAAATACTCCTTGGGCAAGGATCAGGGGCATGCAACGCCTTATGATTGGCGTATGTCACTCTCTTTGGCTCTACGCGATATCGTCGTTGATCCCTGGTTTGATAGCACGCGCAAAACCTATGACAGCAACGCAAAACGCGTCTATTACCTGTCTATGGAGTTTCTGATTGGGCGTCTTATTGAAGATGTTGCGATCAATCTTGGTTTTGAAGATGTCGCCCGCGAAACGATGCGTGAGTTCGGTCAGGACTACGACACCATCGTCGCCAATGAACCGGACGCCGCGCTTGGCAACGGTGGATTGGGCCGTCTGGCGGCCTGTTTCCTGGATTCTCTGGCAACGTTGGGCATTCCGGCGCATGGCTATGGCATTCGCTATGAGCACGGTCTGTTCGAGCAGCATTTTGAAAATGGCGCGCAGGTGGAAACCGCCGAAGGCTGGCTCGCTCAGCGCAACGTTTGGGAATTCGAACGCCCGGAAGTCGCCTATATCATCGCTTTTGGTGGTCATGTAAGCGAAACAGATGGCCGTGCTGTTTGGTATCCTGCAGAAACCGTCAAGGCACAGGCTTATGATGCTCCGGCCCTTGGATGGCAGGCGCGTTGGTGCAACACCTTGCGTCTTTGGTCTGCCAAACCGACCCGCGCCTTCGACCTTGAAAGCTTCAACCGGGGCGATTTCCTTGCGGCGAGTGCGCCGGAAGCCCTGGCGCGGACCATTTCCCGCGTCTTGTACCCCGATGACACCACAGACACCGGTAAAGAGCTGCGCCTGAAGCAGGAATATTTCTTTACCTCTGCGTCCATTCAGGATCTGATCCGGCGATATCGTTCCACCAACGATGATCTGCGCGATTTGCCCAAAAAGGCAGCGATCCAGCTCAACGATACGCACCCGGCCATCGCAGGCCCCGAATTGGTGCGCTTACTTACCGATATTCATGGCATCGAAATCCATGAATCCATCGATATCGCTCGCAAATGCCTTGGCTATACCAACCATACGCTTCTGCCAGAAGCATTGGAGCGTTGGCCCGAACATCTGTTCGCACGCATTTTGCCGCGTCATTACCGCATCATTGAAATCATTCAGGATCAGCACCTTAAAGACACGGGTTCTGACATCCGCATCATCAAGGATGGCAACGTCAATATGGGTGAGTTGGCCTTTATCATGGCAACTCACGTCAATGGCGTTTCGGCTCTGCATACGGAGCTGGTCAAGGAAACCGTCTTTGGGGATTTGCACAAGGTCTATCCGAAACGGATTATCAACGAGACCAACGGCATCACGCCGCGTCGTTGGCTCTACGACTGCAACAAACCACTTCGCAATCTGATCAACTCCACCATCGGCATCGAATGGCCGGATGATCTGGAACAGCTGGAACGCCTAGCACCTTACGCAGACGACGCCGCTTTCCAGGAAGAATTCCATAAGGCGAAGCTCGAGAATAAACGGCGTTTCATCAATTGGCTTTCCGATATCCGTGACATCAAGATTGATCCAAACGCAATGCTGGATATTCAGGTGAAGCGTATTCACGAATATAAGCGTCAGCTGATGAATCTGATTGAAGCGGTGGCCTACTGGAATGAGATCAAGGAGAACCCGAACAAAGACTGGACGCCTCGCGTCAAGGTCTTTGGCGGCAAGGCAGCTCCGGGCTATGAAGTGGCCAAAAAGATCATTCACCTCATCAATGATGTGGCTAGTGTTATCAACAATGATCCGGCAACGAAGGACTATCTGCAGATCGTATTCCCCGAAAACTACAATGTGTCCATGGCAGAGATCCTTATGCCAGCGGCAGATCTGTCTGAGCAGATTTCTACAGCCGGCAAGGAAGCGTCAGGCACGGGGAATATGAAATTTGCACTGAACGGTGCCTTGACGATCGGTACACTGGATGGTGCCAACGTTGAAATTCGCGATCATGTGGGGGCTGAAAACTTCTTCCTGTTCGGATTGACTGCAGAAGAAGTAGAAGAACGCCGCCATCAGCCTGAATATTCTCGCCGTGCCATCGAGGCCAGCCCGCGTCTTTACCGTGTGCTGAACCAGATCGCCAGTGGTGTATTCTCGCCGGATGAACCTCATCGCTACGGGTCTATTGTACAGATGATGTATGAGAGCGACTACTTCCTTGTGACCTGTGATTTCGACGACTATTTCGACACACAGCGTAAGGTCGATATAGCCTATCTCGACACCAAGGAATGGACCCGTAAGACGATTTTGAACACGGCCAATATGGGCTGGTTCTCATCTGATCGCACCATCAAGGGCTATGCAAAAGACATCTGGGGCGCCAAATCTCTATATGAGCGCTAACCGATAACACTGACCCGACGGCGAAATTTGAGCCTTCGCCGTCGGGGTCATAAAATTATGACAAGAATCCGATTTTATAAAGAATATCAACTCCTGCGACAAATTGGCGGTATGAAATTCTAGGTTAAAAAAACAAAGGGATACTACCCAACTGGCAGTTCCATTTGCGGATCACATGCTCTAGCGTAAAAGTAACAAAGGGGGAGCAGGGCGATGACGACATATACTTCAAAAAGAGACGCTCAGGCCATTCAGAATGGTGTTCACAGCAATCCATTCTCGGTTTTGGGGCTGCAAGAATGGGAAGGCCAGCTTGTTGTTCGGGTCTTCATTCCCGGCGCATGCGAAGTAGAAGTAATCGACCACGAAACTGGCGCACTGATTGAGGAACTGGAACGTGATGATGTCGCGCCAGATCTGTTCGCCAAACCGATTGCAGGCAAGAAAGAGTGGTTTGCCTATAAGATCCGGGCCCGCGTTGGGGATCATGTCTGGATTCAGGAAGATCCTTATCGTTTCGGTCCCGTTATTGGCGAGCTGGATGAATATCTGCTCGGCGAGGGGACCCATCAGTCGCTCTGGAAAGTGCTCGGGGCCCATGTTATCACCCATGATGGGGTTGAAGGGACGCATTTTGCCGTTTGGGCTCCCAATGCGCGCCGCGCCTCTGTCGTTGGTAACTGGAACAACTGGGATGGCAGGCGCCATGCCATGCGTCCACGCGGCGTGACCGGCGTTTGGGAAATTTTCATTCCGCAGGTAGGTGAAGGGCATGCTTACAAATATGAGCTGCTTGACCGTCAAGGCCAATTGCTGCCACTGAAGGCCGACCCGGTCGGGTTTGGCTCGGAACATGCCCCGCGTACGGCTTCAATCGTTCGACAGCTTGACGGCCATGAGTGGCAAGATGACGAATGGATGCAGGCGCGCGAGCAGACGACTAAAATTGACAAACCGATTTCCATCTATGAAGTCCATCTGGGGTCTTGGCGCCGCGTCAAAGACGAAGGCAATCGTCCACTTTCCTATATGGAACTGGCCGAGCAATTGGTGCCCTATGTCAAGGATATGGGCTTTACCCATGTCGAAATGATGCCGATCTCGGAATATCCATTCGATGGCTCCTGGGGCTATCAGCCTGTTGGGCTTTTTGCTCCAACCATTCGTCACGGCACGTTGGAAGAGTTTCGTGCCATGGTGGAAGCATTCCATGCCGCAGGCATTGGTGTGCTGATAGACTGGGTGCCCGGACATTTTCCTGAAGACCCTCACGGTCTTGCACGCTTTGATGGCACAGCGCTTTATGAGCATGAGGACCGCCGCGAAGGATTCCACCCCGACTGGAACACGCTCGTTTACAACTATGGCCGCCGCGAAGTCTCCAACTTCCTGTCTGCCAACGCGCTTTACTGGTTCAAGGAACATCATATCGATGGCCTGCGTGTGGATGCGGTCGCCTCGATGCTGTATCGGGATTATTCTCGCAAGGACGGAGAGTGGATTCCGAACAAGGATGGTGGTCGCGAGAATTACGAAGCTATCGATTTTCTGCGTAACACCAACATTACCTCTTATCGCGAAGCCCCCGGCATCATGACCATTGCCGAAGAATCTACGGCGTTTCCCGGTGTCAGTGCGCCAACCAATCATGGTGGCTTGGGCTTTGGCTACAAATGGAACATGGGCTGGATGAATGATACGCTGCGCTACATGTCTCATGAAGCCGTGCATCGCAAATATCACCATCACGATATGACCTTTGGCATGCATTATGCCTATTCCGAAAATTACATTCTACCGCTCAGCCATGACGAAGTGGTCCACGGCAAGGGCTCTTTGCTCAGCCGTATGCCGGGTTATCCGGCGGATCAGTTTGCTAACCTCAGAGCCTATTTTGGTTTCATGTGGGGGCATCCGGGCAAGAAGCTGCTATTCATGGGCGGTGAGTTTGCGCAAGGAGAAGAATGGAACCACAATGAAAGTCTGGACTGGCATCTTCTGCAGTATGATTTCCAGCGTGGGGTACAATCACTTGTGCGCGACTTGAACCGCGTTTACCGCGAAGTGCCTGCGCTTCATAAACTTGACTGCAATCCAAAAGGATTTGAGTGGATTGAATGCCATTCGGCTGAAAATTCCGTCTTCGCCTGGATTAGACATGGTGACGAGGGCGATGCTCCGGTTCTTGTGGTTTGCAATATGACGCCAGTTGAGCGTCAGAGCTATCGCCTTGGTGTGCCTAAGGCAGGCCGATGGGTTGAAATTCTGAACACCGATTCAAGTCTCTATGCAGGTGGTGGACGTGGCAATCTGGGCGCAGCGGAGACCGAGAATATTGGTTCACATGAACGCAATGTTTCGCTCTCACTGACCTTGCCGCCGCTTTCAACGCTCTATTTTCAATTGGAGCAAGCCTGAACGGATCTGAACGTGTGTCAACAATCAAAAGTGGGGAGAGCATTTTATGAAACTCGATCGTGAAACATCGAAACTTGCCAATCAATCGATGGCATTTATTCTCGCAGGCGGCAAGGGCAGCCGCTTGCAGGAACTCACCGAAAAGCGCTCAAAACCTGCCATGTATTTCGGCGGAAAGAGCCGCATCATCGACTTTGCTCTCTCCAACGCCGTGAACTCTGGTATCCGACGTATCGGTGTTGCGACCCAGTATAAGGCCCACAGTTTGATCCGTCATCTGCAGAGAGGGTGGAGCTTCCTGCGAGAAGAACGTAACGAGTTTCTCGACATTCTGCCCGCATCGCAACGCATGAATGACGAAGCCTGGTATCAGGGCACATCGGACGCGATTTATCAGAATATCGACATTCTGGAGAGCTACGGCCCCAAATACATCGTCATCCTCGCTGGCGATCACATCTATAAGCAGGACTATGCCTTGATGGTGCGCCAGCATGTTGAAACGGGCGCAGATGTAACGGTTGGCTCTATTGAGGTGCCTCTGGAAGAAGCCAAGGCATTCGGCGTAATGAAAGTCGATAAGGATGATCGCATTCTCGATTTTATAGAAAAGCCCGAAAATCCGCCAGCAATGCCGAACGATCCGGAGCGCGCTTTGGCATCTATGGGGATCTATGTCTTCGAAGCGAAATTTCTCTATGAAATCCTGCGTGAGGAAGCGTGTAATCCTGATACACACCATGATTTCGGTAAAGATATCATTCCAAAGCTGGTCAAGGGCGGCAAGGCAATTGCGCATCCATTCAGTCGGTCCTGCATTCGTTCCGGTTTGGAAACGAAACCATACTGGCGCGATGTGGGAACCATTGACGCCTTCTGGGAAGCCAATATCGATCTGACGGATTTTATTCCAGAGCTGGATATTTTTGACACCGATTGGCCAATCTGGACCCATCAGGAACTGACGCCACCCGCCAAATTTATCCATGACGAAGAGGGTCGTCGTGGTCAGGCTGTTTCCTCCATGGTTTCTGGCGGCTGCATTATCTCTGGTTCCTCCCTTAATCGGTGCCTGCTTTTCACCGGAGTGAAGGCCCACTCCTTCTCCAAGATGAGTGGTGTCGTTGCGTTACCGTATGCCGAGATCAATCGTAAGGCGCAGCTCAAGGATGTCGTTATTGATCGGGATGTAAAGATCCCGGCAGGGCTCGTCGTTGGTGAAGATCCCGAGTTGGATGCCAAGCGATTCCGTAGAACTGACAAGGGCATTTGCCTGATAACTCAGTCCATGATTGACAGATTGGACCTATAGATGAACGTATTATTTGTTGCTTCCGAATGCTCACCATTCGTAAAAACCGGTGGTTTGGCCGATGTTATCGGCTCTGTACCAAAGGCCCTTGAACAGCTTGATCACACGATCAAAATCCTTTTGCCGGCCTATCCTGAGGTGAGTGGCTGGGTTCAGCATGGTGATGTTCTCTTGGAACTGGAAGATCTGTTTGGAGGCCCTGCACGAGTTATATCCGTGCGGGCCAAAGGGCTAAATCTTCTGCTGCTGGAAGCGCCACATTTATACGACAGAGAAGGTGCTATTTATCTCGATGAGGAGGGCTTTGACTGGGAAGACAATCCCATTCGGTTTGGAGCCCTTTCTCTGATTGGTGCCAAAATCGGCTTGGATGGCATTGGTGGTTGGAAACCTGATATCGTCCATGCTCATGATTGGCAAGCGGGCCTTGTTCCGGTCTATATGAAGCAATCTGGCCGCGAAGCGCCGCCAACGGTTATGACGATCCATAATATCGCGTTTCAGGGCCTGTTCGACGGCAGTGTCGTGCAAACTCTGGGGCTATCGGGCGATATGTTCAATCCCGATGGTTTTGAATATTGGGGGCATGCCGGTTTCCTTAAAGGTGGATTGGCTTTTGCGGACAAAATCACCACGGTCAGCCCAACTTATGCCCATGAATTGCTCACGCCAGAATTTGGTATGGGGCTGGAAGGCCTTCTGAAAAGCCGCAAAAGTGATCTTGTCGGTATTTTGAATGGCATCGATCTCAGTGTGTGGGACCCGCAGGAAGATCCCTGCCTGACAAAGACTTACAGTGCCAAAAGCCTCAAACGCAAGGCCGCAAACAAGGAGTGGCTGGAAGAGCAATATGGCTTGATGAGCAATCCTGAGGCGCCGTTGTTTGGTATCGTCTCCCGCTTGACGACCCAGAAGGGTGTCGATCTGCTCATGGAGGTCATTCCGACCATTGTTGAGCGTGGGGCGCGGCTTCTCGTCCTTGGTACCGGCGACAAAAGGCTTGAAGAAGCTTGCTTAAATGCCGCCCAAAATGCGCCAGACCATATTGCCGTCAAAATCGGTTACAGCGAAGATCTTGCGCACAAGATTCAGGGAGGCGCCGACGCAATCCTTGTGCCTTCGCGCTTTGAGCCCTGCGGTCTGACCCAACTTTACGCCTTGCGCTATGGCACAATCCCTGTTGTTGCGCATACGGGTGGCCTTGCAGATACGGTTATCGATGCCAATGCAGCAGCTCTAGCGACAAAATGTGCAACGGGGATCCAGTTCGCGCCGACCACGGTGGAAGCCCTTGAGCTTGCCATTCATCGCACGTGTGATCTGTTTGCGGCGTCCAAGAAATGGAAAGCGATGATGCGGCGTGCCATGTCGCAAGAGGTTGGCTGGAACCAATCTGCCGAGCTATATGAAGACCTGTACAAGTCGCTCATGTGAATGACTGTGCCCAGTAGGACCGATCTTTGATGAAATATAAGATATCCAATGGAACACCATATCGACTGGGCGCCTTCTATGACGGTGAGGGTACCAATTTTGCAGTTTTCTCTGCAAATGCCAGTCAGATTGATCTCTGCCTGTTTTCTGAAGATGGGACGAAAGAGATCGATCGGATTTCTTTGCCTGAAAGAACAGGTCCGGTCTGGCACGGCTATCTGCATGGCTTGAAACCGGGAACCTTGTATGGTTTTCGTGCGCACGGTATTTATGCACCAGAGCAGGGACATCGTTTCAATTCCAATAAACTGTTGCTAGACCCTTATACGCGCGAAATTTTTGGCAAGTGGACTCCTTCTGCAACCTTGTTTGGATATCAAAAAGGGGCAAGCGGTGGAGACTTGACCTTTGGCGCAGCAGATAGCGCGGCTTGCGTTCCGAAGTCTGTCGTTTCGGATCCGGCGCTCAATGACTTTCTGCAAACCGAGGCGCCTGTCATGGATGGGCGCGACCTGATTTATGAAGCCCATGCCAAGGGCCTCACCAAACTGCATCCAGACATACCCGAAAATTTGCGTGGCACCTATGAAGGACTCGCCAGTGACGCGATGATTGATCATCTTTTGTCGATCAATGTGCGTGCGGTTGAGTTGATGCCGGTGCATCATTTTCTTGACGACGAGTTTTTGCTCGACAAGAATCTGGTCAATTACTGGGGCTATAACTCCATTGGTTTCTTCGCTTTGGAGCCACGTTATCTGGGCCCTGATGGCATTATCGGTTTCCGTGCCATGGTGCAAAAGCTCAAGGCGGCCGGTATCCAGGTCTATCTTGATGTTGTGTTCAACCATACCGCAGAAGGAGACCAGAATGGCCCGACCATTTGCTTCCGAGGTTTGGACAATGCGACCTATTATCGCCTGATTGCCGGCCAGCCACGCTATTATGTCAATGACACCGGCTGCGGTAATACTGTCAATGTTTCGCACCCTTATGTGCTGCGCATGGTTCTGGATTCCCTGCGCTACTGGGTACTCTGCATGGGGGTTGATGGCTTCCGCTTTGATTTGGCAACCACAGTTTGCCGAGAAGATTATGGTTTTGACCTCTATGGCGGCTTCCTTGATGCCATCCGACAGGATCCCATTCTCTCCACCGTGCGTCTGATTGCAGAGCCATGGGACATCGGTCCGGGTGGCTACCGTCTTGGAGGCTTTCCGCCAGAATTCTCCGAATGGAACGACAGCTACCGAGATACCACACGCCGATACTGGAAGGGGGATCCGCAAACAACGCCGGATCTGGCCTCCCGTTTGCTCGGCTCGGCCGACAAATTCGATCGGGCAGGGCGTCGTGCCTGGTCTTCGGTCAATTTCATTTCCGCCCATGATGGTTTCACGCTGGCAGATATCACCCGCTACAACAATCGCCACAATGATGCGAATGGCGAAAGCAACATGGATGGCCATGGAGCTAACTATAGTGACAATTGCGGCGCTGAAGGCGATACGAAAGATCCTGTCATTCTTGCGCGCCGCAAACGCCGTCAGCGGAATTTTCTGGCTACACTGTTTCTCAGTCAGGGTAGCCCGATGTTGCTGGCGGGCGACGAGATCGCCAATAGCCAGAAGGGCAACAACAACGCCTATTGTCAGGACAACGAAATCGGCTGGGTTGATTGGGCCAATGCGGACAATGACCTGATGGACTTCGTGCGTTATCTGAGTAGCTTTCGGCGTGAGCATAAGGCTTTACGTCAGGACCGCTTTTTGCATGGTGCCAAGCGTCAGCAGGACGATCTACGCGACGTGGAATGGACCGACTTTGGTGGCTTTTCACTCAAGTGGCGCGACCCAAGCCTTTCAAGCTTCTGCCTGACCTTGCGTTGTTCTGCCGAAGCACCGTCATATGAAAAAGACAATGATGTTGTATTTATAATTTTCAACCGCAGCAATGTCGCTGCCAGTGTCGTTTTACCCTCCTGTCCAGATGGATTTCACTGGGTCAGGGCCCTGGATACTGCACAACAAACCCAACACCCGAGCTTGGAAACACAGCAGGATTCCACCGAAATTTCGGGTTCCTCCGTCGTTGCCCTGATACTAGAAGCGGATACTGCAAACACATGAATCAAGACAAGCTGAACGCTCTTGCTGGTTTTTTTGGAATTCACACTGCTTACAACGATTTTGACGGCAATCTGGTTCAGACGTCAGTTGAAACTCAGTTGGCCCTATTGCGCGCCAATGGTTTGCATCTGGATAATGATGCAATGCTCGATGAAGCCATTGAATCCTATGTGGTGGCTGAACAGGATCGATGGTTTCCTCGTGAATTGATCACGGGGACAGGCTTTGACTATCAATGCAATTTCGGTCTCGGCGCCCGTTGGCATATCGAGTTGGACGAAGACCTCTCTGACGAGGTTAGACAAAGCATACCGGGTGAAGTCTTGTGCGGCATTGCTGAGACGCATATCTCCTTGCCGCCTTTACCATCGGGAATCCATCAGCTGGTCTGCGAAGTGGGAGGGCGGGTCGAGATAGTAACGCTCATCACGGCCCCACTTAAGGCACCATCTGTTGAGCAATTGACAGGAAAGAGCCGCGTTTGGGGGATCAATGCGCCGCTATATGGTTTCCGGTCACATCGCAATTCCGGCATTGGTGATTTTGAAGACCTGGCCCAGTTTTCCGAGTATGTGCAATCCCTTGGCGGGAGTTTTGTCGGCATAAATCCCGTGCACGCCTTGGGCTTTTCAGATCAATATGCCATGAGTCCCTATTCGCCGACGCACCGGGGCTTTCTGAACACCCAGCATATCGCGCTCGATCAGTTTTCCGGCATGCCGGCCTCACCTCAGCTTCATGCGTTGTTACAGGCGGTGGAAACGCAATGGTCAGAACTGAGAGCAAGTGATCAGGTCGAATATCAATCCCATCGCGTATGTCACAATGCGGCTTTGCGCGATTTGCATTCGCTCTTCCTTGACCATGCCGATCAGGCGTCTCTCGACGCTTTGGCGACCTTTAGAGCTGAGAAAGGGTCCTATCTTGAGCGCTTTGCGCTCTATGAAGCTCTCTCTGATCATTACGGCCCAGAATGGCACCGTTGGCCAGTGCAATTCAGAGATCGCCATGAAGATGCCATACGAGCCGCCAGAGAACTTTATGCCGCGCGGATTGACTTCCATGTCTGGCTCCAATGGATAGCAAGCGTGCAGCTGACCCAAACACAGCAACGGGCGAGTGGCAATGGTGGCTTGGGGCTCTATCTGGATCTTGCGGTTGGCGCACGTCGCGGAGGCGGTGAAAGCTGGTGCGAGCATGACAGTGTCGCTCAGGGTATTTCATTAGGCGCGCCCCCAGATCAATTGGGGCCTGACGGACAGAATTGGGGGCTCGTTGCCTATGCCCCCAAAAAGTTGGCCGCGAACAAATACAAGTCTCTACGCAATATCTATCGCTCGGCCATGCAATATGCCGGTGTGCTGCGCATTGATCACGTGCTTGGTTTGAACCGCAGCTTCTGGATTCCCGATGGTGGCATTCCCGGTGCGTATGTAACACAACCACTCAATACATTCCTTTCCATTCTCTCCATTGAGGCAGATGCTTCCAATACGGCGGTGATCGGGGAAGATCTCGGCCTGGTGCCAGACGGCTTCCGCGATGCCGTGCAAGCGCATGGCATTTATGGCTACTCGGTCCTGCAATATGAAAAATGGCCCGATGGTCGTTTCAAGCATCCCAATGAACTAAGAGAATTCAGTCTCGCCAGCTTCAGTACCCATGATACGCCGACACTTAAGGGGTTCATCTCTGGATGTGACATCAAGTGGCGCGACCGGATCAGAGGCTCTGAGCATCCTTCTTCCGGAGCGCTGGAAGCGCGTGCGCACGATGTCGCGGCACTCGCCAAACTGGATCCGGATGAAAGCACGCATGGCGATCTGAGCTTTGATCATCTCTTCAACACGATCCATGGGAGTTTGGCGCACTCGCCAGTTGCCATGTTGGCTGTGCAGCTGGATGATATTCTGGCTGAAGAAGAAGCCCAGAACCTGCCCGGGACCGTCGATCAGCATCCGAATTGGCGCAGAAAATGTTCACTGGAGCTAGAGGATCTGCCCAAGGACAAAGCCTTTGATGAGGTTGCTCAGATGATGAAAGAGAGCGGCCGAAGTCTCGGTGAATTGTGACGTCTCGCAATAGGAAACAGGATATAGAAATGGCCCGACGGAACATTGCCGAAGGGCCATTTTCTTTTGAACTCTATTCATCAGCCGCGTTAGCGACGACAGCCATATTGTCTTTCCCAATAGACAATGGTGTCAACGCGTCTCTGCTGTGCTGGCGCCAGACGACCCCATGGAGCGTAGCAACGCGGACCGAAGACCTGACGCGCTCTGGCGGTTTTGAAACAGTAACCTTGTCGGGCAAAAATCGCGTTGCGAGCATACCAAAGCTCGCCGCAGGTCATGTTGCGATAGCCCTGCGCAGCGGCCTTGTTTGGCCCCAACATTCCGTCCAACAATGGTGATATGAACATGATGCCAGCAGCTATCATGATGGTAGAAAATAACCGAGTCTTATTCATTAATCTGTCCCCTTGATCAATGGCCTAACGGCCGCAATCCGCTTACCTTCTTGAGATGACAGTATAACCCGAAACGGATTGGGTTAACATTGATCACCTGTACTAGCCTTTCAAAATGCAAGGGGAACAGGAGGGCAATAAAAAAGCCAGCTTTGTGGGCTGGCTTTTTGTTGGATATTTTCAACCGGATCAATAGACGTCGCGCACGTAGCGCTTTTCCTTTTTCATCAGGTTGACATAGTCCATGGCACCGTCTTCGCTGAGACCAGCCTGCTCTGAAATCACCTTGTGCAAGGCGCGATCCACGTCTTTGGCCATGCGAGAAGCATCGCCACAGACATAGAAATGACCGCCTTCTTCGAGCGCTGCGTAAAGATCCTTGGCATGCTCTTGCATACGGGTCTGGACATAGATTTTCTCAGCCTGATCACGAGAGAAGGCAAGATCCAACCGGTTCAGAATGCCGTCAGATTGCATCTTGGCCAATTCGTCCTTGTAGATGAAATCGGTCTTTTCATGCTGGTCACCAAAGAATAGCCAGTTATATCCCTTGGCTCCGATTGCCTGACGTTCCTGAAGGAAGGCGCGGAACGGAGCGATACCGGTTCCCGGTCCGACCATAATCATGGGAACATCGTTATTTTCCGGCACGCGGAAGCTTTTGTTGGGCGAAACAAACACCTTGGATTTTTCGTTGCCGACACGATCAGCAAGGAAGCAGGAAGCAACACCACCATGTTTGCGCCCATGGCTTTCATAGCGCACGGAAGCAATCGTCAGATGCACGCTATCTGCAAACATCTTCGAGCTGGAGGAGATGGAATAGGCGCGATGCTGCAAAGGTTTGAAGAGCTTGATCAGCTCATCAACCGAAAAGCGTGCTTTCGGGTGCAGCCGAGCGACATCCAAAGAATCCTTGGACCACAAATAGGCCTCCATGGCCTCTTTGTCGTTGAAATCGACGATATGCTGGAGATGCTCATCATCCGTGCGAGCCGCAATGGCCTTGATGAATTCGCTAGACGGCGTTGAAATCTCCAACTGGCTGAACAGCAGTTCTTCCAGCGACTTGTCTTTGCCGGATACGGCGGTATCACCGGACACACCCAAATAGTCCAGCCACTCTGAGACGAGGGCAGGGTCGTTGGTCGGGATGATGTTGAGTGCATCGCCTGCAACATAGTTCGGTCCATCGTCGGAAAGATCAAATTCGTAGTGGCGAATTTCTTTAGCCGATCCTTCACCAGAAAGCAGATGATTGACCGTAACCGGCGCTTCGAACGGGTTCTTGCGCGTCCATTTGGATTTGGCCGGCTTGGCTGCCGCCGCAGCACTATGCGGGATCGGACCACCGGCATCTTCCGGCTTGTGTTTTGCGAGCTCTTCGCGCGCTGCGGCCATCCAGCCATCAGCACTTTCTTCAAAGTCGACATCGCAATCTACGCGACCAGCCAGACGCTTGGCGCCCAACTGCTCGAAGCGAAGATCAAACTGTTTACCGGCTTCACAAAAGCCATCATAAGCCGTATCACCCAACGCCAGAACCGAGAAATGCATATGTTCAAGGCGAGGGGCGTCCGCCGCCTTAAGGGCATCCCAGAAGAGCTGCGCGTTATCAGGCATTTCCCCTTCGCCATAGGTGGATGTGATCAGGAAAACGTAATTCATTTCAACCAGTGCGGAGACTTCCACATCATCCAGCGAAGCGACAACGGCGTTGACGCCTTCTGCCTTGAGCGTGGCGGCGAAGTCTTCGGCCAATCCTTCCGAATTCCCCGTCTGGGTGCCGAAAAGAATGTGAGCAGTGATGGTCGATTGGGACTCGGACGTAGAGGACTTCTTGCCAGCCAGCATCTGGGTGTGCAGCCCCGCATAGAAGCCAGCCAACCAGGACTTCTGGTCTTCTGAAAAGGGAGAGTCATCAGGAAGGAAAGGTATGGTCATCTCTCATTGATCCGTCAATTGAAATTGATATCGAAAGGACGTCTTGGAAAGCAGGTGCTTATGGCACCTGCTTGACCAGTTCCTGGCTGGATGTCGCAGCAAACAAGCTTTCGAAATCCGGCAACTCGCCCATGGCTTTGCGGTTCAACCGATCCTGAAGCAGGATCCAGCCGTAAGTCCCGATGGAATCCATCAGGCGGACGTTCCGGTTGGACAGAGCCGTTTTATAGTCCTTCATGCGCTTGTCTGAAACCAGCACGGCTAGTTCCAGATCGGAATAATCTTCCAGAGCCTTGCGCGCGATGCCGGACAATTTCGTCATCAGGGTGAAATCCTCGGTGAGGATCAGCTTGCGAACACCGCTATTGAGGGTTTCCGCACTGATTTCAGCACCGCGATAGCGCCCTTTGACGATCTGCTGGGCCATGTTGATCACGGTGAAATTGTTGATCAGCTCATACATTAGCTTGGTGTCGGTTTCACCTTGCTGAGGAATAATGCCGTTCGCAATCACCTTGCCATCACGATAGGCCAGCTTGAATTTGCGCAGTTGATACGAGACCAGTGCATTTGCAAGCTCTTCGGTCAGTTCCTTGCGTGGTTTGGCCTTCAGAATAGCTTCATAATTCTGATAGGTTTCAAGTGCCAACGGTGTGGCGAACTTGAAGTTGGCCATTTCGGTTTCGAAATTCTCCAGAAGGAACTTGGCTTTTTCCGAACCGGTGAACTTCACATGATGACGAAGCAGGCGCTTGACGGCAATCTGGTGAAGCTTGGCCCGGTCGCTATCGCCGTCAAGACGATGCAGTTTGACCGAGTCATGGCTGTAAAGTGATTCCAGCTGATCATATGGATCATACTGGTAGGCAACACCACCGGACATGCCGTTGCAGAAGCCCTTGCCAAAGCCACCAAGGTTCATGATGGCTCCGTTGGTCATATATTCGCCGCAGAAGTCGCCAACCCCTTCTACAACAGCGGTTGCACCGGAGTTACGAACACCGAAACGGTCGCCAGCGCCCCCTTCAACAAACAATGAACCACTGGATGCTCCAAAGAGGGCAAAGTTACCGATCAGATAGTTTTCTTCTGAACCGCCACCCGGCGTATGGATGGCAATATAACCGCCGGATGCACCCTTGCCGACACCATCGTTACAGGTGCCAACATGATGGAACACCATGCCAGAGTTACAGAAGGCAGCATAAGACTGACCCGCCGAACCGTGCGTATGAATTTCAAGCGTTTCCTGCTTAAGCATGTTGCGGCCGCGATCATCGGTATAGACCATCGGCATGGACTTTACATGTTTCTCGGAAATCTCGTGCTGAAGCATGCGCTCGATATCGATCGCCAGCTGTCCACCGACCGTCTTGTTGCGGTTGTCCAGTTTTTTCTCGACAACGAGCTTGGCGTTTCTGTGATGGCGCTGAACGGCCTTGTTCTTGAATTCCTTCAAGAGCATGTCGTCAATCTCAAAATGCGCTTCCAGATAAACCGGCTCCTTGATGTGAACCTCGTTGACCACCTGCAACATGTTGCGAAGATCCATCTGGCCGATCGCGCTTGGATGCTTGATCAGATGCAGATAGTCAGAGCGGCCACGCGCTTCACGCATGCTCTTGAAGCCGAGGTTCGCAAGAATTTCGCGGCATTCATGGGCAATATTCATCAGATACTGACCAAGAGCACGCGGGTCACCATCGAACACTTCAGAGTTCGTCGTCAGACCAGCAGGGCATTTGATGTTACAGTTCTTCGCCATGACGCATTTGAGCATCATCAAGGCTGTCGTACCAAACTCGAAGCTGTCGCCACCAAGCAGGCAGGATTTGATCACATCTGTTGCGGTCTGGTGAGCGCCGGAGCAACGCAAGACGACCTTGTCGCGTAGACCATTGGCACAGAGTGCCTGATGCACTTCAGCAAGACCGATCTCGGCTGCACGTCCCGTGTTTTTGAGCGAGGTAACCGCTGCAGCCCCCGTACCACCGGTGTTGCCGGCAATGTTGATGACGTCAGCACCAGCCTTGGCAACACCAACAGCGATCGTGCCAATGCCTTCAGAGGACACGAGCTTGACGATAACTCTTACACGTGCCGCTTTGGCGTCATGAATGAGCTGAGCCAAATCCTCAATGGAATAGGTGTCGTGATGCGGAGGAGGCGAGATAAGCTCGACCCCCGGCGTGCCGCCACGCGCCGCAGCAATCTCGACCGTCACCTTTTTGCCTGGCAACTGGCCACCTTCACCCGGCTTGGCACCCTGAGCGATCTTGATCTCGATTTCTTCCAGCGTCGGGTCGGCCAGATAGCCGGTCCAAACGCCGAAGCGGCCGGAAGCAAGCTGCTTGATGCTGGAAGAGCGGATCGTGCCATAACGGGAATAATGCTCACCACCTTCACCAGAGTTGGAGAAGGCGCCGACCATATTTGCACCATGGGCAACGGCTTCATGAGCCGGAGCCACCAGAGCCCCATGAGACATGGCGCCAGAGGCAAGCATCGCAGTAATTTCGTGAGCAGGCTGAACCTTGTTCAGAGCCAGCTTGCCATTCGGGCGCTTGTGGTTTGCCAGATAGTTATGAGCGAGCCCCTTGGCGGTGATATGAATATGTTCGCCATCAGTTTCCATGGTGAGCAACTCGTCGCCGAATTGCTTTTTCAGGGCAACAGACAGGGCAACCAGTCTTTCATGGGTATATTTGCTCGCAAAGAAGGCCGTAAAGCTGTCATCCTTATTGTGATGCACCCGCAAGCCACGCACATAGAAGTTGTTGTTGCCGATCAGATCGTGCCGGAACAGTTCGTGCTGGAATTCATCTGCCGTGGTTGCCCAGCTGATATCCGTCGGGAAGCTCAGCACGTCACGCAGAGCCGCAGGACGTGCTTCACGTTCCTTGGCCAGTTCCAGAGCAAACTTGCGATAGTTTGGCGTGATTTTGAAGGCGTCGATTTCCTCAGGCGTACGGCGTCCAAAGCTGGTGTTCCGATAGGAATCCGAGCTCTTGCCATAAGCATCCTTGAGTTTCTCGACAGGCAGAAGGCGCAAATCATTGACATTTGCATCGCCCTTTTCAGGAGCGGACAAATCCGACTGGATCGGCTCTTCGGTCATTTCGACAAACCCGCGAACAGCCAACGTACCATAGGTATGACCGGCCCCCTCGGAGCGCTCTTTAAAGAGGCCGAGCAGAGGAATGTCATCTTCGGTTTTGACTTCGCACGCACGAATGTGCCAATCAACAACGCTTTTTGCAACAGAAGCAAAGTCAACGCCACCAACCGTGTTCTTCATGTTGGGGAAGTAGCGTTTGAGAATGGCTTCGTCCGTATCAAGGAAGTTCGGCTCAAAGAATTCACCGCCAATATAGCTCTCCGCGGTGCAGAGGCCCACTTTACCCATGGTCTTCATGAGAGATTTGTTGGCGGCGTAGATGAACTGCTTGATGTTTGCCTTGGCAGCGTCCAGATCGCCCTTTGCAAACTCCATGGCGCGAGCTTCCACGACGATCGGCATAACAGCCGAGGCACCAAAGCCCAGAGCTGTTGCGATCTGATGGGCAGAGGCAATCTGACCACTTTCCGCAACAAGAGACACACGGAAGCGTACGCCCTGTTCGATCAGGCGCTGGTTGGCCGCCGAAATCATCAAAGGCAGCGGAATGGCGGCTCTTTTCTCGTCCACCATCGCGTCGGACAGGATGACGATGCCACCTTTTTCGCGCGCAGCTTCTTCTACCTCATCACAAACGGCATCAACCGCGGCGATAAGATCGTCTTGAGCCTTTGTCTTGTCGGCTTTGTGGTCAACAAGGAAGGTCATGGCGATTTCGGTGACTTCTACATCGCCTTGCGCCCGAATGGCAGCCAGATCATCAGGCGAGAGCACCGGCGTTGGAACAACCAGCTGCTTGGTTTCGCCCTTGTTGAAATGCGGCTTCGCACCCAGCGCAACACGCAAGGTCATGCCGTCTGCTTCGCGCAAACTGTCGAGCGGCGGGTTGGTGACCTGAGCAAAGCGCTGGGAGAAATATTTCGACATGCCGCCTTCCTGATCGGTCAGCGCGTTGATGGCTACGCCGTAGCCCATTGCCGAAATCTTTTCCTTACCGGTCTGCATCATCGGGTCGAGCAGGAACTTGAAGCTTTCCTGGTTGAGACCATAGGCAACCGAACGCTGAACATCGGTGAAGGATTCCGCAACCTTGGTCTTGCCATCTGTGCGCGGCAGATCGTCGAGGTTTTTGCGGGCTTTCTCAAGCAGCGAACGATAGTCGCGCTTTGATGCAAGCATTTTGAGAGCTTCATTTGACGTGAAGGACTGCTTAGCCACATGATCATAGTAAAGCATGCCACCAGCTTCGATGCGTCCACGCCGCAGGATGCTTTCAGGATCAAAATCAACCTGACCGGCTTCCGACATCACACAAAGATACTCGTCCGTCTCCACAGAGCGGAGAGGGCGCAAGCCCAAACGGTCAAGGCGCGCACCCACGACATTGCCGTTGCCAAAGATCAAAGCGGCCGGTCCGTCATTCTTCTCTTCATAAAGAGAGAAATATTCGAGCATCACGCGAACATCTTCTGGAAAACGCGTGTCATTCTCCCAAGCCGGCGGCATCATAGCGACAACAGCCGTGATCAGATCAAGATCGTCCTCAATCAGACGACGCTCAAGCGTCTGGTCAAGACGCGCAGAGTCAGACTGCCCGGGAGGGGAATAGATCTGCTGGTTCTTCATCTGGGCAATGGTTGCTTCAGAGAGGCGGTTCTTCTTGTCCGTGTTGAGCTCGCCGTTATGCGCCATCAAACGGAACGGCTGCGCCATGGAAGGCTGCGGCTCGGTGTTGGTGGAGAAACGCGTATGGAAGAACAGCGAGTGGATCTTGTGATCCTCATCGGTCAGATCGTAGAAATAGGGGATGACCTCGTTCGAGTTGAGGCGGCCCTTATAGACCTGCGTATGCGCAGACATGGAAAGCGGGTAAAGCCCCTTGAGGTCAGGATCCAGATAAGCGACGGCTTCAATGGCCATCAACGCATCATGAATCTTGCGGTCAAAGGTCTTGGCATCCATCGTTTCATCTTTAATGAAAACGACCTGATGCACCGTCAGCATATATTTCAAGGCTGCCGGGCGAATGACCGAGTTGTTCACCGGAGCATCGCGCACAAGAACGATGCGCAAACCATTCTTCTCAAGGCTTTCCTTGATCAGCTTGTCGGCCGCATCCCAGTTCTTTTTCAGCTCTGGCAGAAAGAAGTTGCCAACGCCGAATTCGCCCAGTTCCAGAGTGGGGAGGCCTGTGATCTTGCGGAAGAAAGACAGAGACAAATCAACGCAAACGCCAGCGCCATCGCCGACACCTTCCGCGCTCATGCCGCCACGATGGGGAACGGTGCACAAAGCTTCGTTCGCCTTCAAAAGAACATCATGGGTTTGAACGCCGGATTTGTAAGTCAAGAAGCCAACACCGCAGCTGCTTTTTTCAAAGCTATGGTCATACAGGCCGAATTGATTCTGAGACTGTTCCAAACCGCTTATCCTCACTTTTTAAGGGCGCGACCTCTAAGTCCGGTCCAAAATATGGACCAAAGTGCGAGATCGTCGTCTTTATCCGAAACCGGACCAATGCAGTGATCCGTAATGACGACGAGCATACCGCTCGACGGTTCCGTTTTGCATTGCACCTTGGAAGGTACCTGCGCCATTGAACTATCGCGTAATAAAAGGCTGTGAAACCTGAGTTATACAGACAATTATAGCTCAACTCTTGCAAAAAGGGGCGCAAAAATCCCGATCATCTATTTTACTCTTTAAAACAGATGCCGAGAATTCATGTCACAGAACTAAGGCTGTGCGTAAATGGTATGGGGGAATGCGTCAAGCTCATAAAAGATGAAAACGGACGATTTTTTCGTTTACTGGTCATTTTTCCGTACATTCTGCGCAATTGTTTCTTCAGGTCCGTGTATTAAATACAAACGTTCCAAAGCTGAAAATATTTGATAAAGCGCAGTAAAGCCTGCAAATGTGCGGCGATAGGCCTCATGATTTCCATTGCTCAAGAGTGCTGATCCGCTCGATCAGGAAAAAACTCCCTGTGTCATATCGCTTGTGAGCCTAGTTTTGTGAAACACCATCGTCCCGCTTGGATAGACTGTCTTTGACTTGAGACTAAACCGGCGAGATCTAGTTTAAAATCGCCCATGCATCGTCAAAGGTAAAGCGTATATTGGCGCCTAACCTTGCGGGTTGACCGCTATAGGCAACCACTTCCGCTCCATCGCTCATCTCAAGGCAAATGCGATATCGCTCGCCTAGATAGGTGGAGCCGACAACACGCGCGGGCAATCCGTTCTCCTGATCGAGCCTGATATGCTCGGGGCGTACGCACAAGCTAACCGGACAGGCCTCCATCTGTGATGCAACACATTGATCCTGACGCGTGCGGAACTCCTGTCCATGAACAACCACATCGCGCCAGCATCCATCCTGTCGCTTTTCCAGATAGCCCGTCAGGATGGAACTCTGTCCGATAAAACGGGCGACGCGTTCGGTTTTGGGCTGGCTATAAAGATTTTGCGGCTTATCGACCTGCGCCAATTCACCATCAAACATCACAGCAATGCGATCGGCCATGGCCATGGCCTCAGACTGATCGTGCGTTACATAAACCATGGTGGCGCCAGATCGCTCGTGGAATTCGACAAAGGAATTCTGCATCACCTCACGCAAATGGGCATCAAGATTGGATAGGGGCCTCATCAAGCAACACCGCATCTGGCTGCATGACAAGACAGCGAGCGAGTGCCACCCGCTGCCGTTGCCCGCCAGAAAGTGTCGCGGGTTCCTTATCCGCAAAGTCTAGCAAAGAAACCATATCAAGTGCATCGAAAAGAATTGCCTCCATCTGCTCTTCTGGCATCTTGCGTATCTTGAGAGGATAGGCGACATTCTCGGCCACCGTCATATTGGGCCACAGTGCGTAGGACTGAAACACAATGCCCATATTGCGTTTCTCTGGCGCCAAATGGCATCGTGCATCGGATAAGACGCTGCTGCCTTTATAGATGGCGCCAAAGTTGGGGCGCTCAAACCCCGCCGTCAGCCGCAGCATGGTCGTCTTACCGCATCCGGAAGGACCGAGTAGGGCAATCATTTCGCCATCTTCAATATCGAGTGAGACGGATTTCAGAACCTCGATATTGCCGAAGCTTTTAGAAACATTGTCGTATGTCAGCTTCGCCACGGTAGTCTCCTATAGCTATCAAATCGCCACGGGGTGCCGAAGAGGATAGCGACATATCTCTTCTTGCTATCGATGCTGCTAGATGTGGCGAACGAGTCGTAATCCACCATTTAAAAAGCCGGATATTACGGTTCGATGACGCTTAAATGAAACTATTGTAGCAAGTTGCATGCTCGCACCATCGGGTTCCCTTTGTCAGATGGTTATGGCAAGGCATTGAAAATGTGCGATGTTTTAAGGGGCTATAGGAACGACAAAGGATATGAAATGGGGAGCGCAACCCGTTTCATTTGAAACAAAAAAAGTCTGCGACGAAAAAGTCCGTAGTCAGTATGTCTGTTTCACATAGCTGCCCGGAGCGTCTTCGAGCGGGGGATATTGTTCCGAACCGACCGGGCGGGCGTCGACGCGGAATGTTTCTTTGGAAACGATCCACTCGTCCCAATCCGGCCACCAAGAGCCTTGGGTTTCCTGCGCACTTTCCAGCCAGTCGCTTAGCGCGCATTCTACAGGGCCGCCCCGCCAGAATTGATATTTGCGACGGTCTGGAGGATTGACGACGCCTGCAATATGTCCCGAGCCGCCCAATCTAAAATCCACCGGGCCACCAAAGAGCTTGCAGCCCTTGAATACGGAGCGGGCAGGGGCGATGTGGTCTTCCTTCATGGCAAGGCAATAGATTGGCGACCGGATTGCTGAAAGTTGAAGCTGCACACCGTCCAATATCATGGTTCCCTCTGCCAGCGCATTCTCCAGATAGCACTTGCGTAAATAATAGGAATGACAAGCCGCTGTCATGCGCGTGCTGTCCTGATTCCAAAACAGAAGATCGAAGGGAAACGGCTCAAGCCCCCGCATATAGTTGTTGACGAAATAGGGCCATATCAAATCGTTTGGTCGCAGCATGTTAAAGACGTTGCCCATCGACATGCCGTCCAGATAGCCTTGCGCATTCATGACCCTTTCGAGCTCGGTGAGCTGCTCTTCATCGATGAATATCTTGAGGTCTCCCGCTTCGGTGAAATCCACCTGCGCAGCAAAGAGCGTTATGCTGTTGATCCAATCAAGATTTTTGGCTGCAAGATAGGCTGACGCAGCAGAAAGCAAGGTGCCACCAACGCAATAGCCGACTGTATTGACGCGATCTTCGCCCGTTATCTGCCGAATTGTTTCAATGGAATTGATGACACCATCTTGCATATAGTCTTCAAAGGTCTTGTGCTTCAGGCTTTCATCAGGATTGACCCAGGAGACAGCAAACACAGTGTGGCCCTGTTCCACGCACCATTTAATGAAGCTTTTGCGCTCATTGAGATCGAGAATGTAATATTTATTGATCCAAGAAGACAGGAGGAGAAGAGGCTTTTTAAAGACCTTGTCGGTTTTGGGTTCATATTGGATCAGTTGGCAGATATCATTCTGCGCGACCACCTTGCCCGGCGTGATGGCTATATTCTCTCCCAGACCGAACACAGAGATATCCGTCTGCCGGATGAGCAAATTGCCGCCGCCCGCCTGAATGTCCTCGGCCAGCATCTGCATGCCGCGGATCAAATTTTCTCCGTCATTCTCAAGCGTTTCCCGCAGCAGCTCGGGGTTGGTCATGACATAATTGGAGGGCGAGAGCGCATTGAATATCTGATTGACATAAAACAGCGCTTTGAGCCGGGTGTGATCATCAACTGTCTCTGCCTCGCTCACCATTTCATTGGCCCACTGAGACGTGATGAGATAGAGCTGCCTAACGAATGAGAAGAAAGGATTGCTCTGCCATTCCGGATCATTGAAACGCAAATCATCCTCGCTGGCAAAGGCGACATCCTCGACATCTTCTCCGAGCATCTTACGGCTGGATGCCCCCCACAATTGGAGACAACGCCCCCAAAGCCGCGTTTGTGCTTCCATCGCCCGCGCCGGATCTGAGGACCAGTAATGCGTCACTTCACCAAAAGTGCGGACCATCTGGTTTACATAGTCAACCGTATGGTCATCCATGCCATGTTCGCGCGGTCGAAGATAAGCGGAAGCAACTTTGCCAGCTTGTTCAACAACCTTGGCGATATTGGCCGCAAATTTCTCTGGATCGTGGATCATGAAATCGGCGAAGTGCCTCGGCCCCGCGCCGCCACTGCTCGAGGAAGAAGAGCCAGCGGAGCCGTCCTTCCCGCGCGAACCGGCCGTATCATCGTCCTTGTCTTTGTCATCAACCATTGAAAGCCGCCGATCCACACAATCCAGTAAACGGAAACCACTCCGATCCGCCGTCTCAATACGAGAAAGGCCGGGAAGGTCAAGATAATCGCTTGCATGCTTTAGACAACACCGACAAGCACATATTAACAAGGCCATTGGCCTTATAGCGAAGGGCGCTGATTGCACTATGGTCGACAGGTTAAAACATCTAAAAACCTGATGAACTCTTGAATTTACAGGCGATTGGCATAAATAGATCCGGTAATGCGACAATTCGGAGCAGGATGAGTCTGTTGATTGTATTATCATGCAGATCATGTTGATCTCTTAGAATAGGAAGCATGATTGGCTTCCTTATCAGTCTGTATCTTTTCCCTGGATATACAGATCCATAAAGCGAGCCCGCTTCTGACAGGAATGAAACCGATGAATGAGAAAATCAGCCTTGCTCTTAGTGCTTCTCTCGTTTTGTTTTTGGCAGGATGTTCTGCGACGCACTCCGATCTGGCGAGTGGGAATTTGACCGATACCAATGACGTCTATGCCGCATCAACCCCTGATGCAGCCAATGCGCAGTCTGGCGAAATCTCCAACGCGCAAGCGTCAACAATCGAGCGCGTACCTTTCGCGCCAAGCCAGTTGGGTTATTCTCTCGACCTTCTCAATGATGGCCCCGACACAACGGACTATCCGACGATCACAAATCTCAAGGACAAGGATCCTTCTTTGTTGACCCCCGAAGAGCGCAAAAAATTGGAAGAAGAGCTCCTGCAACTGAATGCGCAAGCGCAGCGGTAAATTTCATTGGCGGCGCTTGGTATCTGAGCGTTTGAGCAAAGTGATAGAATTGCCAAGAATCCTCTCCGGAGTCGGGCTTCAGATTTGGTGTGGCCATCTTATTGACTAATTCCCATGTGCAAAAACTGAATTAGATCTGGCAAACCTGTCCGGTTAGCGCCATTTTCTCCAACACTTCATAAGGCAATGCCTTCAATTTTGTCCCTGTCCTAATATCAAGGAGCCTAACTATGGATGAGTTCCATAAAATACGCCGTCTCCCTCCTTATGTCTTTGAACCGGTTAACCGGATTAAGGCGAAGGCGCGAGCGGCGGGCGCGGATATTATCGATTTGGGCATGGGCAACCCGGATTTGCCAACACCAAAGCACATCGTGGAAAAGCTCACCGAAACGGTTTTGGACCCTCGCACACATCGCTACTCGACGTCGCGCGGTATTCCCGGCCTTCGTCGTGCACAGGCCGCCTATTATGAACGTCGGTTCGGTGTGAAGCTCAATCCTGAAACCGAAATTGTTGCCACCCTCGGCTCGAAGGAAGGCTTTGCCAATATGGCACAGGCCATCACCAGCCCCGGTGATGTGGTGCTCGTGCCAAATCCGACTTACCCGATTCATTCTTTCGGTTTCATCATGTCCGGCGGTGTGGTTCGCTCCATGCCTGCTGAACCGAATGAAGAATTTTTCCGGTCCATAGACCGTGCTGTACGCCATTCGATTCCAAAACCGATCGCGCTCATCGTCAACTATCCGTCCAACCCGACGGCATATACGGTTGATCTCAACTTCTATAAGGAAGTGGTCAAGATCGCCAAGGAACATGACATCATGGTTCTGAGCGATCTGGCTTATGCAGAGATCTATTTTGGCGACAATCTGCCGCCGTCGATTCTGGAAGTGGAAGGAGCAAAGGATATTGCGGTTGAGTTCACCTCGCTATCCAAGACCTTCTCCATGCCGGGCTGGCGCATGGGCTTTGCTGTCGGTAACGAACGGATGATCCGAGCACTGACGCGCGTCAAGTCCTACCTTGATTATGGTGCCTTCACACCCATTCAGGTCGCCGCTGCGGCTGCCTTGAATGGGGCGGAAGATTGCATCAAGGAAGCGCGTGAGATCTATAAATATCGCCGCGATGTAATGGTTGAGAGCTTCACCCGATCAGGCTGGCCGATACCAAGTCCGGATGCCACCATGTTTGCCTGGGTGAAAGTGCCTGAACAATTCCGCGAAATCGGATCCTTGGAATTTGCCAAGCGACTGGTCGAAGAAGCCCATGTTGCGGTCGCTCCGGGCGTCGGGTTCGGAGAATATGGGGATGACTATGTTCGCCTTGCATTTGTAGAAAACGAGCAACGCATCCGACAGGCTGCCCGCAACATCCGCCGTTTCATGGCCTCTGCTTGAGTATAAGTCCTCAGGATCGTTTGTAGATAGAAACAAAAATGCCATCCGCGAATGCACACAATTCTGGCAAAAGCCAGATTGCTCTTGCGGATGGTCGTTGGCTTGCGTATTTATTCTAAACAACAGCCGTTTTGCTCTTGAATTTCATGAATTTTTTTCTTTCGGAAATTAATTTGACAAAACTGCAAGCACAATAAACTCGACTTATCGGACTACAAACTAAATGAGCGATCCTCTCAAGCTCGGCCTTGCTGGTCTTGGCACTGTAGGCATTTCAGCCCTTAAACGTCTCGTCTCCATGGAAAATGAACTGGCCATCAAATCCAGTCGCACACTCCGTGTTGAAGCGATCTCCGCAAAAAACAAAAACAAGGATCGTGGCATCGACCTTACTGGGTTCGATTGGTTCACAGATCCGGTTGAAATGGCTACCAGCGATAAAATCGATGTTTTTGTCGAATTGATCGGGGGCGATAGCGGCCCCGCAGAAGACGCTGTCAGAGCCGCTATAAAGGCCGGCAAGCATGTCATCACGGCCAACAAGGCACTGCTTGCCAAACATGGCAATGAACTGGCCAAACTCGCCGAAGAGCATAATGTTTCCATCAACTTCGAAGCCGCTGTCGCCGGAGGCATTCCGGTCATCAAGGCAATTCGCGAAGGCCTGACAAGCAACAATATCACGCGCATTTATGGCATTCTCAACGGTACATGTAACTATATTCTCACGCGGATGGAAGATGACGGGCTGTCCTTTGAGGAATGTCTCAAGGATGCCCAGCGTCTTGGATATGCCGAAGCTGACCCGACATTCGATGTTGAGGGCAACGATACCGCGCATAAGTTGGCAATCCTTACCAGCCTCGCCTTTGGCCATGAAATAGAAGCCGATTCAATTTTCCTTGAAGGCATCACCACCATAACACCGGCAGACATCGCTGCCGCCGAAGAACTCGGCTATCGCATCAAGCTGCTTGGTGTGGCGCAGAAGACAGATACGGGTATCGAGCAACGTGTGCATCCGACCATGGTGCCCCAGGATTCCGCCATCGCGCAGATCGATGGCGTTACAAACGCCGTTGCTATTGAAGGCGACGCCATCGGCTCCATCACGTTGTCTGGTCCGGGCGCTGGCGGGGACGCAACTGCCTCGGCCGTGATCGCAGACATCGTGGATATTGCCCGAGGCCTGGAAGTAAAACCGCTTGGACGTCCAGCGTCTGTGCTAGAGCCATACAAGCGCGCCCGTATGCGTGCCCATGAAGGTGGATATTACATACGCCTAAAAGTCACCGATCAACCGGGTGTCTTTGCGTCCATCGCAAATCGCATGGCTGAGCAGAGCATTTCACTCGAAAGTATAGTTCAACGAAAAGCAAAATATAAAGTAGAACTAAAAAGTGAAACAAACTCAAAGGATAAGAACCATCAGGACGTCGTTCTTATCACATATGAGACAACCGAATTAGCAATTCGCACCGCGATCGAAACGATCGTTAGTGACGGACATGTGGTAGCATCTCCACAAGTAATCAGAATTGAGAGATTGTGAAATTGGAATAATTTCAATTCAATGGCTTTATCTTGAATGCCGATTTCATTGAACATATCGCCCCGCGGGGCAAAAGGGGAATTTGAATGAGTGAAATCAGAGAAGCACCGGTCCTTGACCGTATCCTGACCTTGGAAATCGTTCGCGTTGTTGAACGTGCGGCCGTTTCCGCTGCGCGCCTGAGAGGCAAGGGCAACGAAAAAGCTGCCGATCAGGCAGCTGTAGACGCCATGCGTCGTGAGTTGAACGAGCTTCCCATCACCGGTCGTGTTGTTATTGGTGAAGGCGAACGTGACGAAGCGCCAATGCTCTATATTGGCGAAGAGGTCGGTAACAAACAGGGACCGAAAGTTGATATCGCTTTGGATCCTCTTGAAGGCACAACTCTGTGCGCCAAGAACCAGCCAAACTCCCTTGCGGTCATTTCAATTGCAGATGAAGGCAGCCTGCTGAATGCGCCGGACGTCTACATGGACAAGATCGCGATTGGTCCGGGATATCCCAAGGGGCTTGTCGATCTTGATCGTTCCCCGGCAGATAACCTCAATGCTTTGGCAAAGGCCAAGGGCGTCGATGTTGCTGATCTCAATGTCTGCATCCTCGACCGTCCACGTCATGCCAAACTCATTGAAGATGTACGCGAAACCGGCGCAGCCATCCGCCTGATCGGAGATGGTGACGTGCAGGGCATCATCCATATCACCGACCCTGACGAATCTGGCATGGATATCTATATGGGTATTGGCGGGGCGCCAGAAGGCGTGCTGGCAGCCTCAGCTTTGCGCTGCATTGGTGGTCAGATGCAAGGCCGCCTCGTCATCAATAACGACGAACAGCTCCAGCGTGCCATTCGCATGGGCATCGAAGATCCGTCCAAGAAATTCGATATGATGGAATTGGCCGGAGGAGACGTCACTTTCGCCGCAACGGGCGTGACCGATGGTAACATGCTTTCCGGGGTGAAATTCGGTAAGGAAGTCATCAAGACCCAGACGGTTGTGATGCGGTCTTCCACCGGCACTGTTCGCTGGGTCGAAACCGAGCATCGTCAGTTCGAGAAATTCCATCTTGATTGATTGGCTTGACCATTGCGTTTGAAAAAGGCGGGGCAAGACACCCCGCCTTTTTCGTGGTTCCCCTGCACGAACATGCTAAATTGTCAGCCGAAAACTGATTCCTGCAATCGAGAGACTAGATCCAGCAAATGCTATCCGACTATCAAACCAGCAAAAGCTATTTGGGCGTTGATAAATCCGCAAAAGAACGAAGATGGGTAGAAAGCTTGGATCTGAGGGGCGTTGAGCTGGCAAGCGCCATTGCGCAAGGGGAAGATATTCCCGACATCGTCGCACGGGTCATGGTCGCCCGCGGACAGGATAGCGAAAGCGCCGCGCATTATCTGGACCCGAGCATCAAGCGTCTCATGCCAGATCCTTCCACCATGACGGATATGGACAAGGCCGCCGACCGGATCGTTCGCGCCATTCAAAACCGGGAAAAGATCGCGATCTTTGGAGACTATGATGTGGATGGAGCCACATCAAGCGCCCTTATGGCTCTGTTTCTGCGCCATTGCGGCTGCGAGGCAACGATCTATATTCCAGACCGCATTTTTGAAGGCTACGGCCCAAACCCCGATGCCATGGACCAGTTGATCGAACAGGGGCACACCTTGATTCTCACTCTGGACTGTGGTTCGACCTCCTTCGACGCCCTGCAACGCGCCCATGAGCGCAAGACCGATGTCGTAGTCATCGACCACCATCAGGTGGGAGAGGAGCTGCCCCTTTGCGTTGCGCTGGTCAATCCAAACCGGCAGGACGATCTTAGTCAATTGGGCCATCTGGCAGCCGTCGGGGTCACATTCATGACCCTTGTCGCGGTGAACAGAGCGCTGCGACAGACCGGCTTTTACAAAAGTGTTTGTCCTGCGCCAGATCTGCTTGGCTGGCTAGATCTGGTGGCGCTGGGAACCGTGTGTGACGTCGTTCCTCTTATTGGTCTCAATCGGGCCTTCGTCGTTAAAGGGCTCATGGTCATTCGCGCCAACCGAAATCTCGGTCTAAACGCACTTTTGGCTGTCTCTCGCGTTTCCGGACCTGTCAGTCCCTATCATCTGGGCTTCATGCTGGGGCCGCGCATCAATGCAGGCGGCCGTATCGGCGACGCAGCACTTGGAGCCAAGCTTCTGACCAGCGAGGATCAATCACAAGCCGAACATATTGCTTCAGAACTTGAAAGACTGAACAAGGAACGTCAGGCGCTTGAACACATCATGCTGGAAGACGCCATCGCGCAGGCTGAAAGGCAGCTGATGGAAGACCCCGACGGGGCGGGCCTTGTTACCTTCAGCTCCGATTGGCATGCAGGGATCGTCGGGTTGCTGGCTTCGCGTCTCAAGGAGAGATTCCGGCGACCCGCCTTTGCCATTGCACTCGGCCCCGACGGCACCGGCACGGGCTCAGGTCGCTCCATCGCTGGTTCTGATTTGGGGGGCGCCGTACGCGCAGCCCATGCGGCAGGATTGCTTGTCAAAGGCGGAGGCCACGCTATGGCGGCCGGTTTAACAATCGAAACCGACAAAATAAAAGAATTCCGCCATTTTCTTCATGAACGTCTTAGTGAGCAGGTGGAACAAGCCCGCTCCAACGTTGAATTGAAAATTGATGCAGCCCTGACAGCGACCGGCGCTACAGAAGATCTTGTCAAGATGCTTGAAAAGGCAGGCCCCTATGGCGCAGGCAATCCCGAACCGATCTTCGTGTTTCCCTCCCACAAAATCGCCTTTGCCGATGTCGTAGGGCAGGGGGGACATATCCGCTGTACCCTGTCAAACAGTTCAGGCGGCAAGCTGAAGGGTATTTGCTTCAGAGCCGCTGAAGAACCGATCGGCAAGCTATTGCTGGAGAATAGAGGCAGTAGCCTACATGTTGCGGGCAGCCTTTCGCTCGACTATTGGCAAGGACGGCCCTCCGTCCAGCTCCGCATCATTGATGCCGCCGAAGTTAAAGGGCCATAGAAAGGCGCTTTAATGAGGAGGTTATTCGGCACGCTTGCGCACAAACTGCTGCTCGATGACTTCCTTGCCCCACGTCGTGTCCGGCTTTTCATCTACAAGCTCGAAGCCGTATGACTCATAGATGTGTCGCGCCGCATCTAGGCCCTTGAAAGTGGAGAGATGAGTTTCCTTGAACCCGGCCTCATCAGAGAAAGCGACAGCGCGACCAAACAGCTGACGCCCGACGCCTTTGCCGCGCAAGCTCCCATCGACGATAAACCATCGCAGATGCGCAATATTGTCGCCTATATCTTCACCATCCAATGCAAGGCTGGCCAAAAACTTGCCGTTCTCTTCTACATACCAGAATTGATTGCAAGGCTTATCCAACCTCTGCACGAATTCACTCATTCCGCTCGCAACAATAGCCTCGAATACAGCGCCGAAACCAACCAAGTCAAAATAGAACTGGGAATGCAGTGCAGAAATCTGACCAATGAGGCCAGCACTATAACCGGTTTTGACGTCTACGCGCTGATGACTTTCTTCAGTTTCTGTATGCCCCAGAGCATTGGCATAGAGCCTCAAGCCCTCGACGATTTTCACAACATTTGACCGGTCTACAGAATCGAGTGCATCCCGAACCTGCTCGTTGGCATGAAGGTTGATGGCCTTAAAAAGCGCTTCCCCGCTCTCGCTGAGCGATAACCCCTGCTGACGCCGATCGGCCTTGTCGTTCATCTTGACAACCAGACCCTGTTCAACGAGGCTTTTGACAAGGCGACTGATAGTGGATTTCTCCAATATCAGGGCATAAGCCAAATCTTTTGATTTAATACCGTCGGAAAGGCCGATCTCCAATACCGCATGCACAGCGCTGAGAGAATAATCGGTCCCAGCCACATGCTTGGCCAAGACACCCCACTGACGTACCAGTTGCCGCGATGAAGTACGGATATCATTAACGAGGTTGTCCCTGACATACATTGCGGTTCACCACTGTGTTCTCAGTATATTTTAGTTCGATTAAGCAACTAAATAGCCCCAAACCACCCTCTGGCGCAAGGTGTAAAGAAAAGTCTTTGGACAAACTGTCATCGGAATGAAAAAATGTCCAAAAAGCGATGTTTGAGGCTTGCGCTTTATGACAAAGCTTTTTATAAACCGCCTCACCGATTGATGAGCGCCCTTCGTCTAGCGGTTAGGACGCCGCCCTTTCACGGCGGTAACACGGGTTCGAGTCCCGTAGGGCGTACCACTTTGGGCGTACCACTTTGCACAAAAAGCCCCTGCAGCTCAGGCAGTTGCGAGGGCTTTTGTCCAACCTGAGGGTAAAGGTTCGCCTGTAGAAATGTAGGAACCTGCGAGACTTCCCTGCTTTCCTGTTTCGAATTCAAGGATGGACATCATATCGAGCGTGAATTCCAGGCTAAATTTCATTGGCACGTGGAGGATCAGGGCATACGCCATGTTTATATTATGCCCGCATCGCATCAGTTGAATGGCAAGGTCGAACGCTGGCATAGAACTGATTTGCAAGAATTTTACCAACTCCTTTCATACAAGGGCGACGTGGACGTAAGAGCCTGGCTCAGTGAATGGGAGAAATTTTACAACCTTTCGAGACCACACTGGGTTTTTAAAGGGAAAGCTCCTTACGAAATTCTTCTTGAGAGGCAATAGTTAAAACATGGATGTCTCAAGGTCCTTTCGAGCAATACAGCACTGACAATTCAATTCTACAGATTTCGATCAATAACCTGATAAGGTATAAAAAGGACAGTTGTTCCCTTTACCGCCGCTTGTACTTGAAGCGATAGCATGTCGAAAAATTGAGAGTCTCGATGCCCTCGTTTTTGCCAGTTTTCGCTTTTCCGAGCCACACGTTTCGCTAAACGCCCAAGATCCAAAGGTCGCATAGAAGTGATCAGAACCAATGCTTCATGGCTCGATTGAGCGCCCACCAAAGGCATACTGGTCAATTTATCTAGGCCGAACGGTTTGGAAGGAAGTATGGTTGGCCTGTTTTCATACAGTTTGATTTTCTCGCGATGCCGGAACGGAAAGATTCTTACAACCGTTCCATCCGCTTGCCATCCGAACAGACCGAAATAGAGAGATTTCTTCGACAAAACAGACAACTGTAAGGGATCGCCACTCAGTAAAACGGGAGATTTTACGCGCGCGGCAACTTTATCACTATGAACAAGAGGCTGCACCTTCATCTGGACTGAAACATCTATGACATTTTCATTTTCCTTGATTTTCCAGTCTTCATCATAAGGCAGCCCTTCGTTCAAATATCCGATAAGGAGCGGAATTTCCTGGCTTTTGCGCACAAGCCCAATCTTAGGTGGATCCAGATTAAGTGCTGCGCTGATCGCTCGTGCTCGTGCGAGCAATTTTGCTGCAGTGACAGCTTCTTGTTTAACCAAGGCAGCGCTGATAACCGCTTTTCCGCTGGCAACGAAAGTAGCGTTCGTTTGGCTCTGTTGTTGTGTATCAATTCTGTCAGAATTTTGCTGAGCCATCCGATTTCCAGTTGCACGCAACAGCGCCGGATCGACTTGGGACTTATCGATTTCAATAAACCGATTGGTTTGTCGAAAGCCATCACGAATGAGCGCGACTGTGACCGAAATACCTTTGTCATGAACATCCGCAACAACATCTAGGCCCCAAGGGCCTACCTCTATCAAACCTTGAATGCCGTCGTCCATGGTCTGAATGCCAGGTTGATTGTATCGGTCCTCCCACAAAACACTCAGCTCGGAAAGAACCAGATTTTTAAGATAAGTGGTTAGTTTATCGGAGCTCGCCTGGTTGTCCCCCACCTTCACAGAAAAGGGCGTGGAATAGCTGTAGTCTGCCCTTTCATAAAGATAGTGAGCCAGCTCGTTAGATACGATATGCATGGCTCGTTGTGGCGAGAACCGATTGAGATCCTGAACACTATCGATCAGCAAATATTGTTCCGATGCTGAAATTAGCTTTGTTTGCCCATAAGGTGCAGCTTCCAGGCTGAATTTCAAACCGCCCATATAATCATAGGTGTTTAGCCTGATAACTGTATCTATGCGTTGTTGATCCACAAATTCAGTAAAAGAAAGGTTGTTATTTTTTGACTCTCGTTGCGCTTGCTGTGTCGAGCTTCGTGAGATCACTTCAAACTGCTGCTCTGACTGCTGCGAGAGATAGCGCTCGACCAGCGACAAGATCCGCTTATTATCGCTTTCGCTGATATAGTCCTGATGAGTGGCCGACATTTCCACGCCAACCCGGCTTACATCGGACTTGCGAAGATTACCAACCAAGTCAAAAACCGCTGCATCAATATTGGCTTCAACGATGCCTGCACGAGCAGGATCTATTTGAGCAAACAGGCACAGATAAAGAAATAAGAGAAGGGCAAGTCTTAAAAATCCAAGCATAGTAACCGTACATTAGGCCACAAATGGCCAACGCCATAATCCTGAATAAGGAAACTAGAGCCACAAGAAGAGGCTCTAGCTGTTTGCAATATGAAAAATTAGAATGTGAAATGATTTAAAGCTTCTCGACGATGAGTTCACTACCCCTCATTTGAGCCGTTATCTGATCATCAACCCGATAACCATTCGCTTCGAGATGCCTTAGAATGTCATCAAGAATCTCGCAATTTCCGTAGTTCAAATCCACTCTATAAACCCGCAAATTTGGCTGTGTCTCCTCAAGAAAATGATCCGCATATCCAGTGAGGTTAGGCCACATTTTTTCAAAGTGCGTCAAAAACTCGGAATTGTTGAAGCCCTTCAGAGTGAGCGATATCGAGGTGCCAACGGTGCCTGAGCTACAGGATGCGCCGGATTGGACCTGTACCGGCGTAGCCGGTGGCGTGATGCTGATAATGGTAGCGGAAGCATTTCCTGATTTCCGACAACTGAACACCACGTCTTGTGTTCCTGCATATCGCAATACATCTGTGCTTCTGATTTCAACACGACGGTTCAGAGCATTCGCCTGTTTGGTTTTTACCAAAAGGCCATCCCATAGTTCACCAAAGCTCGTTGTATTGAACAGGCAAGAGGGAAAACCATATTTTTCAACTAAATAAAGCTTAACTGACGAAGCCCGGCGAGCAGAAAGGTCCAAATTGTATGCTGCACTGCCAACAGCGTCGGTAAATCCGGCGATCAGCAATGTTAAATCTGGGTTGGCCTGGAAGCTTTGAGCTATATTGGGGGCGAGGGTGTCTAGATATAGTTTCGCAGGACCGGTTAACTCGGCACTGCCGAAATTAAAACGAATATCTCTGGAGATGAAACCAGGTAGACGCTGAAACAAGCTTATATCATTGAGCAGGCTGCTCACTGAACGCTGTTGAACAATGACCGATTGCTTTACGAATATATCGGACTTGCCGTCGCGAAACACCTGAACAGTAGAACCAACCGGAGCAGAGAAAACCCTCATTGCATCGCCTTGATCCAAAAGCTCATAGCGCCCCGATTGAGCAGAAGCCATGCTGCACACGCAACAAGCCAGAGCCAATAGCAACAGTCTTTTACAGAAATTCATAACACTTGACCTAATAAGAGAAAAGTAAATGGGTAAATAAAATCCAATTCCAGCTTAAGACGTACATCTGAGTTAGACACGATCCGTATGTCGACTTGAATAGACAGACAGATTGAAAAAAGGGGCCGATTGATCGGCTCCTTTTCTAGGCAATCTTTAGCCTAGTAGGCCAGACTTTCTACTGAGAGTGTTTCATTCACGAGGCTCACAGTGATATCGCGATCAATGTTGAAACCAGCCCCCATCAACAGTGTTTGGATGCTTTCGTCCAGAGGAACGGTCAAGTCATGGGTTTCGAAACGATAGATGCGCTCGTTTTCGTTTCTCTCTTCAAGCATGAGAGTAGTGGTACCTTCGAAGTCTTCCCGAATGGCTCCAACGATTTTCAACAAAGCGCTCGGCTTAAACCCTTTGACACGCAGAGTATAGGAATTCAGAAGTCCCACATTTGCCATCTGTTGATTTTCTGCAGGCCTAGATGTCTTTGAAGCAATGTAGATTTGCAACTCACGCGTCAAAACCTGACCTAAATTGCCAGCCATGTCTCTGGCATGCTCTCCGGCCTTTTCACTCATGCAGATGCGGTTGCATTCCAAAGGAACAGGAAAACTGGTTTCTGGAATTTCGAAGGCATCGACGTAGGCACCTGTTTCTAAATCATACAACTCCCCATCAAGTCGAACATTGACCTGTTTAGCAAAGGAAAGCGTTTCGGAAAAAACATGAATTCGAAACAATGTGAGAAAACGAGACCGGTTGTTCATATTCAAGCTGCGATTGGCCAGTTTCACAGTTTGTAACAGTTCCAGTTTGGGACGCCGCTCGTTGATCGCGAAGCCAAGATCCGCAGCGATGATTTCTTCATCCATTATGTCGAATTCCGCACGCCGCATAGGGCGACGCAACTCTGCGATAACGCGCTTGTAGATATCGTGATTTCTGCGGATCGTAGCAGGATCACTATCCTCGCCCATCACGATGATACGCACTGGCTGAGCCTGTGCTGCACTTGCTGCAACTGCTAAAAACAGCGCAACAAGAAATACGTTGAGAATTCTTCGCATAAAAAACTCCATTCGTAATGAAATGCAAAAGTCCAACCCGATGCTTGTGCCACGCGGGTTGGACTTCATTAGTAATACGCAATAACTTGTTCCAAATTGCCTTCGAATGTTGGTGTCTGATCACGGCGCCAAGACCGACGGGCGCTGCGGTTAACCTGCTTTTCCAAGAAACTTCCCAACTCGCCATTAGATACCCGGCCATCATCATCGCCGTCCGCTTTGCCTGCCAAACCGGCGATTAGATATTTCGTGAAAATCCCATGACCGTCTGATTGATCCCAACTTGCGATCTGGTCTGCTTTAGCTGCAGCAAACACATTTATCGAACCGCTGTCTTCTGGTGCGTAGGCCGGAATAACAATCGGAGAGGCCGACTGGATAATCATATCGCCATTGCCGGCTGCTCCGGAGAAACATGAGTCGATAAACAAGGTAACCGACTTAGTTGGGAGCGCCTCCAAATTGGCATATAGTTTTTCGAGGGAGTAAGAGGACTGTATTGATGATGTTGAGATTACATCGGTAGGGGCGATATAAGCCTGCGCTTGGCCTCCGTTGTTGTCTAAAGAGGGAATTCCGTGTCCCGAATAGTAAACATAGACGTCAGACTCACCATCTGGATCGACGTAGGACCAGAGCAAACTGCCATCCGGAGTTTCGTTACCAAATGTGTCAACTAGAGTAGAAAGAGATGCATTTTCAATGTATATGACATTGTCTTCGGGAATTCCGAGCGTGTTAGTGAAAGCATATTTCATCGCCAAAGCGTCGCGTTTTGCATACTCGACGTTTGGAATATCTTTGCCGCTATAAACCTGGTTACCAATAACCACTGCAATCGCATTCTCATTCTTGATTTTGCCTTTTGCAAAACTCTCCGCCACGATCGCCGGGAATCCTCCATCGCCGCTAGCGGAAACCTGATTGCCAGCGAAAGAGACATTCCCGGAAGGCGACTGATTTGGCATCACGCCTTGCTGGTTGGCCATCATGGCCTTCTGATCACCAATGAGCTTGAAGGTTTGTTGTGGGGTTAGATCACCAGTTGGAATCTCTCCCAACTTACCCTGAAATTGGGAGATCGCGATCGACGTCTGTTGGTCCACTTTGCCATCGACAAGGCCGACCGAGAATCCATTCTGGTAGAGCGCATTTTCCACCTGGAACGGAACACTGAGCAGCATCTGCTTTTCAATTTGAGTCAATTGCCCGGTAGGCGCGAACCCATTTGCCATTTGAAACTGTTTGATGCCCGCTTTTGATTTTCTACCCAGCGCGCCATCTGCCCGGCCAACATTGAAGCCGTAAAGGTTGAGCGCTTTCTGAATTTCAATATTTTCTTCGCGCTGAGCTGAATAAGACGCCCCACCGCTGGAGGTCCGACGGCGCGATGAAGAGGATCTTTTCCTAGTCCCTGCAATGCCATTTTTACTTGCTGCAATAGCACCTACAACGCCGCCAATAATGGCACCTGCAGCAAACGCCCCCCCTTGGGAACCGGCTTGTGCACTATTGGATTGAACAGGAATTGCGACCGCTGTCATCAACGTCAAAGCGCAGATTCTGAGATAAAAAGGTCCCAGCATAATATCCCCCACAAAGCATCAAAAATTGCAAAATTATAAATAACAGCTTATAGATTTGCACTATATGCGGGATTTTATGATTTCGGCAACCCCTAATATCTGCGGATTGTCTCTGCCTTTGACAATAATGATCCTCTCTAACGTCTGAATGACATCCGCGCCACGATAGCTCGAGCGTGGATCACAAGCAGGACTCTAGCGTGAGGAGATGGGCGTTGGTTCAGACCTTCGGTATCGATGAGGTAGACGAAAGCGAGACCGTTGTAACAGCTCTATTTCGATGAATTGCTTTGAAAGCCGTGCTCGGCCACTGTTACTGAGTGTCATTTCAGGTGCGACATCAACGTTTTTTCACTCAAACCTCTTGCGGAGTTTTAAACCCGAGGCTTTTACGCGCTTTTGAATAGCCGTTCCCCTTTTTCAGCTAAAGAAACCCTGGCCGAACGCTACTTTGATCGCCTCATGCTTTTAGGGAGGAAGGCCAAGTGTCTTTCAAACTGACGAAAAGGGGGACTTTTCTCGCCAATTTGAACCTAGGAGCAGGGCCTGAATTTGAATAGCATCGCAGAAAACAATTCTGTGATGGAGATCCTGATGCGCGGTGCAGATATTTTGGTTCAGATGCTCATTGACTATGGGGTAGACACAGTTTTTGGCGTTCCAGGCGACACCAACGTCTCTCTCTATGAAGCTCTGCAAACGAATGATGATCGCATCACCCATGTCATGGCGCGTGATGAGAGGTCAGCTGGGTTTATGGCTGATGCTTATGGTCGGTTCACAAACCGTCTTGCTGTTGTCGAATGCCCCTCTGGGGCTGGGGCAATGTACACTCTGCCTCCGATTGCCGAATCCAATGCCTCTTCTGTCCCAGTCATTGTGATGACGATTGACATTCCTTTGCCAGGCGAGGGGCGAGGGGTCTTGACCGAGTTGGATTGTGCTCGTTTGTTTGAACCTGTGACAAAGATGTCGGTTCAAATTAAAACACCCGAAAAGTTGCCCGAAATCATCAGGAGAGCTTTTCGCGTCGCCTGTTCGGGGAAGCCCGGTGCAGTACATTTGCAAATCCCTGAAGATATGTTGCGAGCAGAAATCGATCCGGAAAGTGTCTCGCTTCATGTTGAGGAAGAATGCAAAAGCTTTCCTGCTTTTGCCACCCGTTCTGCGCCCGGTTTGGTTGAGCAATTGGTCCGGCATTTACTCGCCGCGGAAAGGCCCCTCATTGTGTCGGGGGGTGGTGTCATTCGCAGTTGTGCAGGAGACCAGATCCGGCAGTTAGGGGAAGCATTGAATGTTCCCGTCTGTACCACCATGACCGGACAGCCTACCATGCCGGATGATCATCCCCTCGCCATCGGCGTTATAGGGGACAACGGATTTCACCCGCATGCCAATCGGGCTATGGAAGAAAGTGACTTTGTGCTTTTTGTCGGTTCTCGCGTTGGCTCCGTGGTGACGATTGGTTGGACCTTCCCAAAGGTTACGCTCAACAAGCGCGTGGCGCAAATTGATATCGACCCGGAAATCATGGCAAACAATTATCAGAATGTGCTCTCGATTGCAGGAGACGCCAAGCTGGTGCTTAATGATCTGCTTGCCGCACTACCGGAAACCATCAATAAAAGCAAAAAACAGCCGTGGGTCGACTATTTGAATCAGCTACGAGCAACATTTTGGGAAAATGCCAAGGAGTTGCTCAACAATGATAGCACGCCACTACGCCCCGAGCGAGCAGTGCGGTGTTTCAACGAAGCGCTGGAAGCATCCCATCAGCCTGCCTTGATCTATTCCGATGCCGGAACTCCAACCCCTCACATGACGCGTTTTCTAAAGATCAATGACCCGCAAACGCGCTTTGCAATTCCCCGTGCCTTCGGCGGTTTGGGCTCCGCCTTGCCCTCGGTCGTCGGCTCTTGGCGAGCAGATCCGCTGCGCCGGCCGATTGGCATGTTTGGGGATGGTTCCTTCGGGATGTCTGTAGGCGAATTGGAAACCATCGTGCGGCTGAACATTCCGGCGATTCTTATTCTGTTTAACAACGGTCACTTTGGATGGATTAAGGGACTGCATCGCCTCAAAGGACATAACCAGACATTTGGTGTTGATTTTACGCCGCCGCGCGGACAAGCCATCGCCGAAGCGTTCGATATGAAAGCCTTCACGGCAAAAAGTGTTTCGGAATTCGACACCGCACTCGCTGAAGCCTTTGCGCACAAGACCGGGCCTTGTTTCATTGATGTTCATGTGGAGTCTATCGCAGACAGGGTTCCTCCGGTCTATTCCTGGCTGACGAAGCGTGGTGAAGATCCCCTGAGCTTGGCTGCTGAAGACGTCAAATACTTTTAAGCGTTTTATGAACAAAAGCGCATGATTTGAAAATAATTGGAGTGCTACGGCAAAATGAAAGACAAAATTGCTGTATTGGGCGCAGGTATCGTGGGGGTATGCTCAGCCCTGGAATTGCGAAGACGCGGAGCGGATGTGACGCTGTTTGATCGAAAAGATCCCGGTCTTGAAACATCCTATGGAAATGCAGGTGTTCTGGCTCGTTCCTCATTCATGCCTTACAACAATCCAGACCTCATACCATCAATTCCCGGATTGCTGACCAACACTCAGACCAAATTTCACTATGACCCGATCCATTTGTTGAGGCAGCCATTTTGGGGACTTCAGTTTCTGTTGAATGCCCGCCTCTCCAAACTGGAAGAAACAACCACGGCACTTAACGAGCTAATTACCCTGTCTCTGCCTCTTCATCGCGAACTCTTGGCTGAAAGCAATAGTCTGGATCGTCTCAGTGAAAATGGATGGATGTTCTTGTACCGAAAGGCTCAACAGTATGACGGTTCAAAGCGGCTCAGGCACTATCTGGACCGGTTCGGTGCATCCTACGCCTGCCTAGAAAAAGCTGATATTGTAGATGCTCAACCCGCTTTGAAGCCGATTTTCGAACGGGCTTTGTGGATCAAAGATGGAGCCTCGGTCAATGATCCAAGTGCGATTGTCAAAGCCTATGCCAATCTATTTATTCAGGCAGGAGGGAAGCTTGAAAAAATTGCTGTGAGCAAAGTTGAAAGGGTCGATGAGCGCTGGGCCTTAGATGGAGGGACAGAGCTTTTCGATAAGGTCATCATCTGTCTTGGCCCCTGGTCAAAAGAGTTTCTCGGGCAAAATGGCTACCGTGTTCGAATGTCTTATGAACGTGGCTATCACCGTCACTATGTCGGGGATGGGCGCGGAAACAAGGGGCTGACTACACCCGTCTATGATACTGCTGCAGGCTATGTTCTGGCTCCATTGGAACGCGGGCTTAGGTTAAGCTCTGGAACAGAGTTGGCAGACATTCACGCAAAACCCAATGAATGTCAGATAAAGGCTGCAGAAAAATCCGCCAAGGAAGCCATAGATCTGGGAGATCGGATAGAAGAAGACTTGTGGCTGGGGTCGAGACCAACATTTCCCGATAGCCGACCGGTTATAGGAAAATTGCCTAAGTCAAAAGGGCTTTACGTCGCATTTGGTCACCAACATGTTGGCCTCTCGACTGGAACGGGAACCGCTCGTCTTCTGGCTGAGGTGATCAATGAGCAAAAGACGTCTATTTCTCCAAAACCATTCGAGCCAAGCCGGTTTATTCATCGTGGTCTTTTCTAGGCTCTGCCGCTCTTAGCGGTTTGGTTTTTTGAATGATCCAATCGCGAAATCTCTGAACGCTCGCTCTGCGAGCGTTCTTCTCTGGATAGGTCACGAAATATCCCAGACCGCTTTTAACGGCTGCTCCTCCGACAAATCTTAGGTTTCCATTCGCGATTTGCCGCTCGACCATCAGGGTGGGAACCACAGCCAGACCAAGGCCAGCAATGGCCGCTTCAATCATGGAGGTGGTTTGGGCAAAGCGCGGCCCTTGTAAATTACCCTGATGTTTTATCCCTTTTGAGCTATACCAACGCAGCCAGTTGTCTTGCCGATGCGAGGCTTGAAGCTTGGGTATGCTTGTGTCGGTTGCTACATCAATTTTACTATCCATGGGCATGAGAGAGGGGGAGACGACAACCGCCAACTCTTCCTCGAACAGCAAATAGGAATGGGCTTCTCGCCAAGCTCCTTTGCCCCGCAAAATGGAAATATCCGGATCTGCATTTTCGACCTGTTCAGGATTGCGCACCGGGATGATATGGAAGAACTGATCTTGCGGGTTTTTCTGCACATAGTCGGGAATGCGCGATGCAAGCCAACTATTAGCGAAGCTGTCTTGAACAGCAATCGTCATTGCAGTCTGTTCCTTGGCCCCTCTTACAATCGCAATTGATGCCGCCTCGATCTGATTGAGCAGTGGGGTTATCTCGTCCACATAAGTTCTTCCCGCATCGGTGAGTTTCAGGCGTGGACCGATGCGCTCGAACAAGGGAGTGCCGAGCTGTGTTTCAAGGGAGTTGATTTGCCGACTAATGCCACTCTGCGTCATGCCCAGCGCCGTGCCTGCCCGCGTAAAATTGAGGTGCTGTACGGCGGCTTCAAAAGCCAGAAGCGCAGAGGTGGATGGGATAAAACGTTTCATATGATGATTTTAAGTCATCTTTCAATTCAAAATCAACATTTTGCTTTGCGCTAGACTTTGGTTTAAATAGGTTAATTAATGGGCAGGACTAATTTTTAATCATTTCGGGTCGGCCATTAGCGATATTTGTCGTGTTTCTGTTTGAGCGAGAGAAAATATGGCGTGCAAAGCAAGAGATGCACTTGATCGAAATCTGATCGCATTGCTGGAAAGGGACGCGCGCGAGCCAACGTCAAGTTTGGCGCGGCGTTTGGGTGTGGCTCGGACGACGGTCAAAGAGCGTATCGCGCGATTGGAGCGGGACGGCATAATCGCTGGCTATTCTGCGGTTATTCGCCTTGATATGGAGAACCAGCCCGTTAAAGCTATGGTTTTCATCACCTGTGTTCGCAATCAGATTGACCGGATTATTACCAGATTGCATGAACTTCCTGAAGTTTCCCAGTGTATGACTGTTAGCGGAAGGCATGATCTTTTGTGCCATGTAGAAGTGCCCCAGAACGAAGATTTGGACGCCTTGCTTGATGAGATCGCCTCCTATCAAGGCGTTACAGCGATGGAAACGACGATCGTGCTTTCAACCAGATTTGGCCTTCTAAATGATTGGAAGCCAGCAAAACCACAGTTGCGGCTCATTGAGTGATTAATCGGGCTTACTCAGTTCGTAAGGAAAGAAAAGGGAATGCAGCTTGAGTTTGGAATGATTAGTGCAGTGCACCTTTTAGAAAGATCGGTTTTTCACTGGGTATACTATATTATTCCGGTGGGTACACGAGTCGTTGCGCGGCATCAATTGTGCGTCCAAGGCCGTTTGAACCATGAATTGAAATCATTCTTTGCAGATATGGGTCTTCTTTCCCCTTCGGTTTTGAAATATCTGTCCAACCTTCGCCTAGAGCCATTGGAAATAGGATAAATGCAATAGATGGAATTTGGGCTGAGCTTGAATGGAGCCAGCCTAATCGAATTGGTGCTCAGAGCAGCAGAATGCCAGTGAATAGGCAATGCAATGAGGTGCCAACACAAGAGGACGCCACATCAAACTATGCATGATTGATATAGGCATTCTTCTCCAAGACAAAACAAAAAGAGCTGGTAACAGCACAACCGCAATCACACGAAGAGAAACGAATATGATGAAACTTATTTCAAAGGCAATTGTCGCTGGTGCCATGGCGCTTGCGTTGCAAGCCGCACCTGCTTCAGCCCAGTCCATTGAATGGACCACCGGTCAGCTTGGTGGTGGTTGGTATGGCATGGGTGGCGGTTTGGCGACCCTTATCATGGAAAAAACAGACCTGGACATCAAAGTGGTTCCTGGCGGCGGCAAAGACAACCCCATGAAAATTCAGGCTGGCCTCAGCCAGATCGGAATGGGACTGGACTTTCTTTCCTTCGCCGCAGTGAATGGTAAAGATCCCTACACCAGCAAGAATGACAAGGTCATGGCTCTCGGGCAGGGCTGGTCTGATAATCCATTCCATTTCCTGCGCGCAAAAGAGGGTACAAAAGACTTTAAGGAAGCGATTACCGGAGAGGGTCTGCGCATTGGTGTCAACAAGACCGGCTCTTCAGACGAACTGACCTTTGTTCGAGTCATGGAGCACTATGGCACCTCCTATGATGAAATTCGCGCAAAGGGAGGCAAGATCATTCAGGGCAACCCGAGCGATCTGGTCAACGCTTTCAAGGACGGGCAGATCGACTATATCTTCCTGGCTCTTGGACTTCCAGGCGCAGCATTTGTTGAAGTCAGCCAGTCACGTCGCGATGCAGAGTTGGTCTCTATTCCTGCTGACGTAATCGACTATCTGAATACGACCTACGGATATGCAAAAGGCTCCATCGCAGCAAATACCTATGACGCATCCATTCAGAGCGGGGAAGTTGCAGCTCCTGTCATGGGAACGATGATTATTGTTTCTTCTGAACTTAGCGATGATACGGTCTACACAATGACAAAGGCTCTGCTCGAAAATCAGGACCGTTTCGGTTCCATCCATGCGAGTCTTGCGAATTTCGATCCGAAAACCGCTTGGCAGACCTCCATTCCAATGCATCCTGGCGCTCTGAAGGCGTATGAGGAACTGGGATACAAATAAGTCCTTCCACAAGACGATCGATATGCGACGTATTCTTGCTGAACGCGTCGCATATCCACGCCGAATACAGCGACCGATCCAAGGTTGCTTAGAAAATTCCAGGGTGTAGTCATGCGTGACATTAAGGGGCCCGTGGGGGCCGGGATCAATCTATGGGCTGTATTCGCTACGGCGCTGCACATTTATTATGCCATCGTTGGCTGGCCAGAGCCTCTCACTCTGAGAGCGCTCCACTTTACTCTCTTTCTGCCTCTCGTTTTTTTGCTGTTTCCCGCACGGTCAAAAGGAACAGGTGAAGCATCTTCCACGTCTGGCAACAAGTTGCCCTCCGTCTTGGACTGGGTGCTGGCAGCGCTCAGCTTGCTGCCAAGCCTTTATATGTATTTCAATGCCACCACCATCTACAATCGGTCAGAGTATCTCACCCCTCTGACTGATGCTCAGCGCTATCTGGGCATACTCGCAATCATTCTGGTTCTGGAAGGGGTTCGTCGTGCGCTGACACCCGTTTTGGCTGGTCTTGTGATGGCTGTTATTCTCTACATGTTTACAGCGCATATGCTGCCGGGGCTTTGGCATTACCGTGCCATGAGTCTGGATCATGTTGTTGAGAGCATGATGCTGATCAACGGGCGGGGCATTTATGGTCCTTTGATGGGCATTTCCGCGACCTTGGTAACCGTGTTCATCACATTCGGTGCCTTTGTCAGAGCCAGCGGGGCAGGGGATCTATTCTCTCGCATCGGAGAGGCCGCCGCAGGTAAATATTCTGGTGGCCCTGCGAAGGTGGCCGTGATCAGTTCGGGATTGTTCGGCACGATGAGTGGGTCTGCTGTATCAAACGTTGCCTCAACCGGCGTGGTAACGATCCCCTTGATGAAAAGGCTCGGCTATAGAGCAGCCTTTGCTGGAGGTGTTGAAACAGCGGCCAGCGTCGGTGGTGCCATTATGCCTCCGGTCATGGGGGCCGCATCCTTCCTGATGGCCGAGATCACTGGTATTCCATACAAAACAATCATCATTGCCGCATCCCTGGGAGCTGTTCTCTACTATGTGACAATGTTGATTATCGTGCATCTTGAAGCCAAGCGCTTAAGGTTGACGGGGATGCCTGAAGATCAGGTGCCCTGCTGGAAAGATGTCATGAAAGACATCCATCTGCTGCTTCCTCTTGTGCTGCTGTTCTCCTTGCTGATGATCGGTTTCTCTCCATCCTATTCAGCCATATGGGCCATCGGAGCTGCCGTGTTGGTGACATGGGTGCGGCCAAAAACAGCCATTGGACCCAAGCAGATTTTTATGGCTCTGTCCGAGGCTGGTTCTCTCATCGCCATCGTTGCCTTGGCCGTTGCTGCCGCGGGCATGATCGTGGCCGGTCTGACGACCACAGGGCTGGTGATCGCAATCGGCAACATCATCAATGGCGTTGCCGGTGGAGAACTCTGGATCGCAGCCGTGATGGTGGCTATCGTCAGCATTTTCCTTGGCATGGGTGTTCCCACTACGCCTGCCTATTTGATTGTTTCGGTCATCGGGGCACCAATCCTGATCCAGCTAGGTGCACCAACGCTTGGCTCGCATCTCTTTGTTTTTTACTTCGCCATTCTGGCCGATGCGACGCCCCCGGTTTCTGTTGCCGCCTATACGGCAGCTGTTATCGCCAATGCCAATGCACTTCAAACCGGCTTCAATGCGTGGAAGCTGTCTATTGGAGGGCTGATTGTTGCCTTCAGCTTTGTCTTCACACCCGCCATCATGTGGGTTGGCCCTGTCACTGATACCCTGATGATCCTATTCGTCAATCTGGTTGCCGTGACATGTATCAGTGCTGCAAGCGTTGGGTATTTGACGCGACCGCTCGGTCTGTTGATCCGCCTTTTACTATTGGTGCTCGGAATCAGTCTGGCATTCAGCTATGCAATAGACCTCGACCTCCGCGCGATAGCAGCCGTCCTGATCTCCTTGGGAATTACTCTCGATGCCGTCTTTAGTGCCAAGACTTCTGTTAAGGCCAACCAGACAGCTACAAAATAAGAAACGAACCTCAAAAATGTCAGTAAGTGAAATCCATGCAACGTCAATGACCCTCTGGCTTGTAGAAAACAAGATCGCGATGAAGCGGTCTCAGGGCGTAGGGTCGATAGCCAATACGATCAAACGGATCATCATCCGCATTGACACTGACAGTGGCATTTCCGGCTATGGAGAAGCCGCTCCTTGGGCGGTCTTTTCTGGCACCACAGAAGCCGGAGTTGCCGTATTGGCAAACTATTTCTGGCCGGAGGTCAAAGGGCAGAAGGTTGCCGACATTCCGAAGATCATGAAAGCCTGTGATCGCGCAGCCGTTGGTCATCCTGAAGCCAAGGCGGCCATAGAAATGGCACTCTATGATATTGTTGGAAAAGCTTCCGATTTGCCAATCTATCAGCTGCTCGGCGGCAAGGTAAAAGACAAGATACCCTTCAGCTTCTCCATCGCCAATCCGGATCTCGAAGCCGATCTCGAACTGACATCACGGATGTATGAAGAAGGATCCCGCATTTTCAAGATCAAGACCGGCTTTGTTGAAGATCATGATGAAGACGTGCGCCGCGTTGCACGCATTCGCGAGCATTTGCCTGACGATACGGATCTAAGAATTGACTATAATCAGGGCCTTCCAGCGTTTGGGGCCTTGCAAAAGCTCAAGCAGATGGAGGAATTCCGCCCAACTTTTCTTGAGCAGCCGGTCAAAGCCCATCTTTGGGATGTGATGGCAGATCTGACAGCCAATCTGGTGACCCCTATTCTTGCCGATGAAAGCGTCTTCAATGCCGCCTCGGCTTCCGATGCGGTTCAGCGCAAGATCGCCAAGGCCTTCAGCATCAAGATCATGAAAGCGGGCGGACTGGCCAATGGCCGGGCCATCGCATCGATCGCGGAGCAGGCAGGCATTCCTTGCTATGGCGGCACCCTTTTTGAAGGGGCGATCGCGCTCAACGCCGCGGCTCATTTTATCGTCGCAACGGAGAATATGTCATTGGGATGTGAGTTCTACATGCCGCGCTATGTCATGTCTCCTGATGAATTGGAGGCATCGGTGGATATCAGAGATGGCTATGTTTATCCGCCAGAAGGCCCGGGGCTTGGTCTGACTATCGATGAAGATGCAATCAATCGCACAAGTATCGAAACCCTGAAGCTTTAGGTTCGATATCTTCAGATCACGCAACAACAATGCGGCAGTGTCTTCCTGATCGTTATAAAAACGGGGAGATATGCCGCATTAGCTTATAACGGCTTCATTTAAAGTGAGGGTGAAATGGATTTGGGAATCAAGGGGCGCAAAGCGCTTTTAACCGGAGCAAGTCGCGGCATCGGACGCGCTTGCGCATTTGCACTTGCCCAAGAGGGCGTAGATCTCACCATATGTGCTCGTGACCCTGACAAATTGGAAGAAACAGCGACAGAAATTAGAATGACGGCCGAAGATATTAAGGTTCACTGCGTTGCTGCCGATGTTACAACCGAGAAAGGGCGGGGGGATATCATTAGTGCCTGTCCAAACCCTGATATTCTGCTTAACAATGCCGGAGGCATGCTGCCAGGAGACTTCCGCGAGTGGAACCGCGAAACCTGGATTGAAGCCGTTGATCTCATGATGCTGCCTCCCATAATGCTAATGCGAGCACTGGTCGATGGCATGATGGAACGCAAATGGGGGCGTATCGTCAACATCGTGTCGCGCAGTGTGAAAATTCCACAACCCGAGTTGGGACTATCCAACGGAGCTCGCTCAGGTCTGGTCGGTTTTACAGCTGGCCTTGCGCGCCAAACCGTCGGGCAGGGGGTGACGATCAATAATCTGCTCCCGGGGACCATCGATACTGAAGCACAAAGAGACCACATCAAGGGATTGCTATCACCGGGCGGGCCATCTTACGATGAGCTACGCGCCCAGAGGATGGCGGGAAATCCGGCAAAGCGCTTCGGCCAGCCTGAAGAAGTCGGTGCCTACTTTGCATTTCTCTGTTCTGAAAAGGCCAGTTTCATCACGGGCCAAAATCTACTCATAGACGGTGGCAGCTATCCCGGCACCTATTGAGCCAGCCTGCGACACTCATGTCTGTTTTGGAGTCATATCGGCGCAAAAAGCTCTTGTTCCGCATTTTCGGTAGCTTTCAAGCCGATAGAATGCGGCTCTGTTTCCGGTAAAGAAGCAGAAGAATGCTGAATGTCACCGCGAAGTGACATTCAACATTTATCGAGGCTGTATCTCTCTATGAGATGTTCAAGAGCAGAACAGCCTGCTGTTCGGGTAAAGTCTTTATACTTCGATTGCCCTTTGTGTATTGCTATCGAAATAGCGGGCCCGGGACATGTCAGCGTAAAGCTTCAACGCGTCGCCCGGATTGACATGGACATGGGGCGGAATGCGGGCGCTGGCAGACGCTTCACCGATATTGAAATAGATGATTGTCTCGATTCCGAGCGGCTCGACTTCCTCAATCACGACATCGAAAGGCACCATAGCCTCGTCTTCCGGCGAAATGCTAATAGCCTCAGGTCTTATGCCAAAGATAATCGACTTATCCTTGGCCGCGGCCCAAACGGACTTGCCACCTTCACTCGCCATTGGCAGGCTTGAACCATTTTCGAGCGAAATACTCGGAGCCTCGGCACTACCAACCAGTTGCGCCGGCAATAGATTCATCGGCGGCGAGCCAATAAAACCGGCAACAAAGGTTGATTTGGGGTTTTCATAAAGCTCAAGTGGCGCGCCGACCTGTTCGATATATCCACCATTCATAACGACGACCCGATCAGCCATCGTCATGGCCTCAGTCTGGTCATGTGTCACATAGATGGTGGTGGTTGGAATGATCCTATGTAGGCGTTTGATCTCGGAACGCATCTGCACACGCAGCTTTGCATCAAGGTTGGATAGTGGCTCATCGAAAAGGAAAACATGAGGATTGCGAACGATAGCGCGCCCCATTGCCACTCTCTGACGCTGCCCACCTGAAAGCTGAGAGGGGCGGCGTTCCAGAAGGTCCGTGATACGCAACACCTCTGCAGCCTCATTGACCTTGGCCCGCACCTCAGGTGCTTTTGCTCGGCGCTGCTCAAGGCAGAAGGCCATATTTTCACGCACTGTCATGTGGGGATAGAGGGCATAGTTCTGGAACACCATCGCTATGTCACGTTTGCCTGGTGGAACCTTGTTTATGACGCGGTCACCAATGCGGATTTTACCACCAGAAATATGCTCAAGACCGGCAATCATTCGCAGCGTGGTGGACTTGCCGCAACCTGAAGGGCCGACAAAGACGACAAATTCTTTATCAGCGACATCCAGATTGATGCCGTGCAACACGCGGGATGTGCCATAGACCTTAACCAGATTTTCGATCTGCAACTGTGACATGATCAGTCCTCCTGCAGCCAGACAAGCATGGCACCTGCCTCGCGGTTTGCCCAGAGATGATAGGGAACCGCTTTGATTTTCATTTCACTTAAGGTCGGCTTCTCTGTGCTATAAAGCTGATCTTTCTTCTCATTCACGTCGGCCACTTGCGCCATAGCGGTGATAACAGTGGCGCCGCCAAGCAGGCTATCATCAAACTCGCTATCGAATTTGGCATCTTCACAGAGGCGCAGTCTCTGGGGCGGAACTCCGATATCCGTTTCCTCAACACAATAAACCACCGGACCACGTTTAAGCGCCACGCGCCCGAAATCTTCCGAAACGCTGGGGTGGGAATAGATCCTGGTTACAGACATCGGCAGGTGAAGGCGTATCTGGTCACACTTTTGCCATTGACGGCGCAACAGTGCGTAACCTTTCACCATCAATGGTTCGAGGTCTATCGTTTCACCATTGACCGAAAGGGTCGCGCCCTCGCACCAGCCCGGAATGCGAAGAGCAAGAGTGAAGACATGATCCGCTGAGGGAGTGATGTCGAGCCGAATATCACCATCCCATGGATAGGCGGTGTCTTGCTTGATTGTCACCGTGTCGTCACCCAGCGCCAGTTCTGCTTCGCTAGCCGCATAGAGGTGAACCGCCAGCGTATCGGCCCGGCTGGAATAGATATAACTCCCCATGGAAGCAATAAAGCGTGCGATGTTGGTCGGGCAGCAGGGGCAATTATGCCATTTCCAACGGCGATGCTGACCATGGCTTTCAAGCACATTTTCATAGAAATAATGCTCGCCATCTCGCGCGATCCCCGAAAGCGCGCCGTTATAGGCGACCAGTTCGAGGATGTCTGTATATTTCGAATTGAGATCCATCTGTGCCATGCGGTGAACCCAGAACCCCAGCGCAATCGCGGCGCAGGTTTCCGCATAGGCCGTTTCATTGGGCAAATCGAAGTCCCGAGTAAAACCCTCATTATCACCTGAAGAACCGATCCCTCCGGTCACATAAAGCAGCTTGGATGTCATATGCTCAAACAAGGCCTCAAGCGAAGTCCAGAGGCTTTTATCGGCTGTTTCAAAGGCGAGATCTGCCATTGCGCAAAACAGATAGGTGGCGCGAACTGCATGCCCCTCTACTTCTGTCTGCTCTCGCACCGGTTTGTGTGCCTGGGAATAGGCATAGGTGTGAAAGACATAATCGTCAGGGTCCTCGCCACGCTTACGGGCTTCCTCGTCAAAGTAGCTTGGCTGCTGACCACGTTCATCGACAAAATACTTTGATAGTTTCAAATGACGCTCGTCACCGGTTAGCCGGTAAAGCTTGATAAGCGCCAACTCGATCTCTTCATGCGCATCATAGCCTCGCAGTTTTCCCTCTTCGTTGCCGAAGGTGTCGATGATGTGATCAACCACCTTGAGCATGATATCGAGAAATTGCTTTTTACCTGTAGCATCGAAGTAGGCAACAGCACCTTCAAGCAGATGCCCCATCGAATACATTTCGTGCAAATCCCTAAGGTTGGTCCACCGCTTTTCCGGCTCTCGCCGAACGAACCATGAATTGAGGTAGCCATCTGGCATCTGGCCTTCGGCCAGTTTCTCGACAACAGCATCAATCTTGGTTTCTATGTCTGCATTACGCTTATATTTGAGCATATAGCTGGCAGCTTCGATCCATTTGCCGAAATCGCTGTCAAAGAAGTGCTGCATCGACAAGCCGGAGGGTTGGATGGGGCGCGCAAGGGGGCCTGGCGGGCTCTTGAAATCCAGAACTTCTAGGAATTTCTCTTCCTCAAGTCGCATATACTGGGTTGGTACAGTGACATCGCGCACCGTATCTTGCCAGCTTTGCCAGAAGCCACCCTTGAAATGCACCTTGGCGTGGTCTGCGGGGACGAAACGCTCGGATGGAAGGGTAAAGGTTGTGTGTTTAGTCATTGTATGTCCCTGAAATTCTTATTTAACGGCACCGGCAACAAGGCCGCGCACATAATAGCGTTGAAGGAGAAGAAAGAGCGCAATGCACGGCACCATAGTGATGGTGATACCGGCCTGCAGCGCGCCCCAATCAATGATGCCGTAAATGCCGGAGGACACATTCACGAGCATGACAGGCAGTGAGAACTTCTCTTCCTGAGACAAGAAGATCAGCGCAGCGAGAAATTCGTTCCAGGAATTGAGGAAAGCGAACATCGCCACAGTGGCTACGCCGGGTAAAGCCAGCGGAAGTGTGATGCGCCTCATCATGGACCATTGGTTGGCGCCATCGATACGAGCGGATTCAATAAGAGCCTTGGGCACTGCGTCAAAGGCATTGCGCATCATGAAAATCGAGAAAGGAAGCTGAAAGGTGACATAGATCAGCACCAGTCCGGAAAGAGTGTTGGCCAAATGCAATTTTACGAGAATGAGAAACAGCGGCGTGAGGATCGACTGGAAAGGGATCATCATGGTCGCCATCGTCAGAATGAAGAGCAGGTTTTGGCCAGGAAAGCGGAACTTCGAAAAGCCATAGCCTGCGGGCACCGAGATCAGCACCGTAAGAACCACAGTACCAACCGCCAGATAAACCGAGTTGCCCAAAAAGACCGGCCAGCCCGGACCAACCCCATTGAGGTTGCGGTAATTGTCGAGCGAGAATGTATGAGGGATAATATTTTGCGGAGATGATAGCGTTTCAGCCGGAAGCTTGAAGGAGTTGGCTACCGACCAAACCACCGGCATGAGAAATACCATGGCGAGTGCAAAGCAAATGATGATCCAGATGGCATTTTTGACGATTGTTTCGCTATTGCGTGCATCAGTCACGGTGTCGTCGCTTGCGTGATTGGGGAGGGGTAAGGTGGTCATGATCATTCCTCCGGGCGGCTGCGCAACAAAGACAGCTGGATTGCACTGATTGCGACAAGGATGACAAGAAGGATAACGGAAAGGGCAGATCCATATCCCAGCCTGTAAGATGAAAAGGAGGCGAGGTAGATATTAAAGACGGCCGAAATCGTCGAGTTTTGAGGCCCACCCTGGGTGATGACAAAAAACTGGTCAAAAGCGAGCATTGAGGATGTCACGTTGAGGATTAGCGCGAGTAGGATCGAATTGCGCATCAAGGGTACAATCACGCGGAAAAAACGTGAAAATGGTCCGGCCCCATCGATCCGTGCAGCCTCGATGACATCGTCGGGCACGCCCTGAAGACCGGTTAAAAGAATAACCATGGTGAAACCAGCCGTTTTCCAGACAACCATTAAAATGATCACGGCAAGCGCTGGCCAGAAACTATCGAGAGGCCGCGGGGCGCCATCAACGATGCCGGAGCCAACCAGCAAACGGGCAAAGACACCATTGTCTGGGTTGAGTAGCCACATCCAGAGAGTGGAAGCAGCTCCAAAGCCAATAACCACCGGCATGAAATAGATGGTGCGAAAGAAGCCCGCGCTACGCAAGGGACGGTCTACCAGCAGCGCCAGTGGGAACGCGACGACGAACAGCGCGGTCGTTACAAGCACGGTGTAGAGCACGGTAAAGCCCAGAGATTCCCAAAGCTGTGCTTCGCCGATGGCCTCGCGGTAATTGTCCAGACCGATGAAACTGGGGCGACCAAGAAGCGGCCAATAATGCAGACTCATGTAAAGTGTCATGCAAAGAGGCAGCAGGAACAGCACGCCAATGAAGATCATGCTGGGAGTGATGAGCCCAAGACCGAGCCAATCATGAGGCGGTTTGCTCTCTATGATCTCTTCTTCAAGAGCAGGATCTGAATTAATTGGAGACTTCATTATCAATATTCCTACCTTTGCGCAGGGTCATTTGGCCCAATGCAGCATTGGAGGCAAAGAGGGGGAATCCGCACCCAAAATCAGACATATGGATGCGGATTTCTTAGGAGCAAGTTATGACTTACGGATTGGTACGATCCAAAATTTTCTGGAAATCGCCCTGAGTCTTCGAAATGGCACCGTCAATATCACCCTCAAAGATCGCGGTCTGGATCAGGTTGAGGAATGGGCCGGTGCGGCTAACGAAGAGTTCATCGGAGGAGAAGGTGTAAGGCGTGCGGCCGTCACCAAGTGCCTCATAAGCAATCAGGTTACGTTTGTCGAAATTCTTGTAGGCTTCTTCAGCAAGATCGATACGAGAAGGCATGCCGGATTCTTCGGTGATCAAAACCTGCATATCAGGTTGTAGGTAGAAGTCGATAAAGTCGAGCATAAGGGCTTTCTTATCGACGGAAATACCTGACATGAGCGAAATGGTGTCACCACCTGCAAAACTTGAAACGCCGCCGTTCGGACCCGGGATCTTTGCAATGTCGAAGTTGACGTCCGGAAATTTGTTGGTCAACAAGTTGACGATGTAAGAACCTGACATCAAGATGCCAACCTTACCCGAAGCAAAGGCTTCAACGGCGCTATTCCCATTGCCGGAACGGGAGGTCGGATGAATGGCGCCTGCTGTCCACATATTGTTATAGGCGGCAAGGGTCTCGCGCATGGCTTCGGTGTCGACGGTTGCCTCACGACCATCATCGGAAAGGATGTCAGCGCCCGCAGCCCATATGTGCGGCATGAAATCATAGATCAGCCAGCTGCCTGAATTGGCTACAAAGTAAAACCCGTAGGTGTCGTCGCCCAGTGCGCTGATTTTGTCCGCAGCAGCGGCCATCGTTTTAACTGAGGAAAAAGCCTCTTTGGCATCAACGCCAGCTTTGGAAAAGAGGTCCGTATTATAGGCGATAACAGAGGCATCGGGCAGAAAAGGCACGCCGTATTTCTTGCCTTCATAGCTCGCCAGACGAATGTGCGATGGAGACAGGGACGCAGCGTATGGTTTGCTATCAATGAAATCTGAAATGTCTTCGAGCGTGTTGTTGACAGCAAAGGTTGGAACATAAATTAGGTCAAGGGCTGCCGCTTCGGGTGCGCTGCCGCCAGCAAGGGCTGCTCCGAGCTTTGGAACCATCTGTTCAGCGACGATTGGGACAACTTTGATGGTGTCATCGTGGCTTTCATTATACAGCCCCGCAAGCTTCTCAAGAATACTGGCGGATGAGGTGCGGACCCAGATGGTCGCTTCTTCTGAACTGGCTGGAACTGCAGCGGTGAGGGCAGCGGCCACGACCAGAGAACTAATAAAAATTTTCATAGTATGAACCCCGTTGGATGGTGAAGCTTTGACGCTTTTTTGCGTTCTTGTTCTTTCACGTTATCGTCCTTCAGAGATTTGTCTACTCCATGTCGACAAAAAATATTTTTGAAATATTTTCTCTTTCCTTGTTCTTTTTCATCTCACTACAATGGTCGGAACAGTTCTGTTTGAGAATGGATAAATCTATGATATATCGTCGAAATCGCAGGAAATTTGATATGAAAACTCGGATGGTGGACGTTGATTTTCAACACAACAAGCGGCATTTTTGATTGAGGTAATTTGTAAAATAAATTATTATAAGTTGTAGAAAACTGGTCTGACCAATCAATTTTATCCACAATGTTTCCCACATCCATATTGGTCTGACCTATTACCAATTTAAGAATCGAGCAGGAATGAAGAGAAGATCGATACCGGCCCTAAGAGCCCTTCCCACGCAAGGTCGAAGTGAGCAAGTGATAAAAGCGCTCGCCAAATACATCTCTCGCCAGAAGCTTGTTCCTGGCGATCGACTGCCACCGGAAAGGGACCTCGCTGCAGCGCTTGGCGTGGCGAGAACCAGCATACGGGAGGCCGTCAGTCAGCTCACTGCCCTTGGCGTTCTCGAGCCGCGAGTCGGATCGGGAACCTTCCTTTTGCGTGCCGTCACCTCAGACACCGTTTATATGCCACTTATGCTCAATGCAGATGGGGTTGAGGATATTTTGCTCAAGGCACTTGAAGTGCGCAGGGGGATCGAAATTGAGGCCTCCAAGGCAGCATCAAAGCGGCGCACGGAGTCAGATCTTCTTCGTATGGAAGCGGCGCTCATTCATATGGAGAGCCTGTTTCACCCCGAGGGTGGAAGCGGTGAGGCTGACTTTCAGTTTCACTTGACGATCTATGAGGCATCACACAATCCGCTGATCAGTCAGTTATTGCAGCAATTTCGTAGCTTGTTCGAACGTTTCTGGACCAATCCATACGGGCGCTCCGACTTTGCCGCTGCATCCTTCCCCTATCACCGCACCCTGTTTGAGGCGATCAGAGACCAGGATCCGGTCGCAGCCGAAGAGGAAACCCGCAAGCTGCTGGACTCTGTCGAGCACGACATCATCTCCATGAAACCGTAAGAGTGCCAACAAGAAGCGCATACTTTATGGAAATCTGCCTTACAGACATAAGGGCGCCTGCAGGGTATTCTCCTTCGTTCTTTATCAGTCTGAAGGGGTAAAGGTCTGAGCAACCCCAATTGAACAAATAGTTTTACTCGGATGTTGCAACGCAGGATCACACCAAGTCCAGACAGATCCTGAAGAAGAGGATGCTTTTCCTTTGACGAAGGTTCGCTTTATCTAAATTTTTGCAATCCTCGCGCAATCTATAAGCAATATGAGAGGGCGAGGAGAAGCCATGCGTATTTTACTTGTCGAAGATGAAGCTGAACTTGCCAACATGATTGTTGGAGCACTTTCACGAAATGGTATGGTCGTAGACCATGCTGACAATCTCGCGCTTGCAGAAGAAGCCCTCAGGAGCAATGTCCATGAAGCCGTTATTCTGGACCGGGGCCTCCCTGATGGAGACGGTCTTACTCTGCTCGACCAGATTAAAAGCCAGCAAACAAGAATTCCAGTAATCGTGTTGTCTGCTCTTGGGTCACTTGATCAAAGAATTGAGGGATTGGACACGGGCGCTGATGACTATCTCGCCAAACCATTTGCGTTTGATGAGTTGTTGGCCCGTTTGCGGGCACTCGTGCGTCGCCCTTCAGTCGTTCAAAATGACAAGATAAAGATCGGCAGACTTGTTTTTGATCGTGAAAGCAGGGCTGTCGAAATTGAAGGGGAAAATCAAATTTTGCCCAGAAGAGAATTCCTCGCACTAGAAGCTTTGATCCAACGCTCAGGGCGGGTGGTGACAAGAGAGACGCTTGAACAAGCTGTATATGGTTTCGACGATGAAATCGCCTCCAACACTTTAGATGCTCATATTTCTCGCCTCCGTCGTAAACTTGCCCCAGCGCTAGTGGAAATTCACGCAATGCGCGGCATTGGTTATCTATTGCGAGCAAAGAAATGAAACTGTTTTCCGAGGCTTTGGTTTCAAAGCTGGCTCGCCGCTTTATTCTCGTGCAATTCGTCTCGTTATTCATTGTAGCCGGTGGCATATTGTTTTTGTTGCCAGCCCCAGATGCTCGAACGTTTGTGCTCGATAAAGACATTCTTCTCCAGATCTCAAAGTGTATTGACATTCAGGATGATAAGTTGACCTGTCACGCCGATGAGAATTTGGCGGCCGTGATGAAGGATTATCCCAATTTCTGGTTCTACGCACGTAATGAGCCCGGTAATTACATGCAATATGGCCCGATTCCTAAGAAGGTGAGTTCCTTCATTGGCAAGATACCCGAGGTTACTTATGCCAATTTGAGCTGGAGAGACGCCTCTCCGAAACATAGCCTTATTGCACTTAAAGTCCCTACCGCCTCCGGCATCATCGCAGTCGCCTCTGGCGGCGGTCCGTTTTATGACCCCATGGAAAGCCGCACCCAAAAGCTAAATCGCTTTTTTGTTAGTCTGCTTACCTTCATGGCTGTCCTGACGGCTCTGATTACTCCAATTCTCCTGCGCAACGAGCTGAAGGGAGTTGCTCGTGTCGCCGAGGAAGCCACTCATATCGATGTAGACCGCCGAGGCTCTCGACTGACAGAGACCGATGTTCCTCTTGAAATGCAGGGGTTGGTAAGGGCCGTAAACATGGCACTTGCGCGCCTTGATGAGGGATTGGAGAAGCGGCAACGTTTTTTGGCGGCGGCTTCTCATGAATTACGCACCCCCATAGCGATCTTGACCACGCGTATAGAAGTCATGCCAGACAGTCAAATCCGAGATCGGCTCATGCTGGATATCGCCCGCTTGTCTTCGCTCGCAAACCAGTTATTGGACCTAGAAAGGCTTGATGGTGATCATATTAGGCTAATGCGGATTGATCTGCGGGAAATCGTGTCACAGGTGAGTATCGATATCGCTCCTTTGGCCATCGCAGCCGGCGCTGACATTTCTCTGGATGTGCCTGACGTTCCCGTTATCATCGACGCCGATTTACAGGCCATCGAGCGCGTCGTTACCAATCTGGTGCAAAATGCAATTTCGTACAGCGGAGAGGGGGCCTTGGTAGAAATTGAAGTGGCGCTTCCTGCTGAGATACGCATTCGCGACAATGGCCCAGGCATTGCCCCTGCCGATAGGAACCAGATCTTCGAACCCTTTGTCAGAAAGGCAAACGGTGGAGCCGGTGCCGGTCTCGGACTCAACCTCGTAAAAGAGATAATGGATCGCCATAAAGGCTCGATACATGTAGTGGATTCTGAAATGGGAGGGGCCGAATTCATTGTCCGCTTTCCGGCCGTGGCCTCGCATGCCTGAAGGGGGCGAGCAAAAGAAAGTTCGATCCTTTTAAATCTGCGCAATGTTATCGCAATCTTCCCAATCGAAAACACCGATAGAGACATTCCAACTATCGGAAACTTCGATGATTGAAATAGTAAAAAGAAAAAGAATATCCAAACTTTTACCAAGATTTCCCGCGGTTCATATTGCGTCTTTGCTGCTGGTCGGATTGGGGGTTCTCCTGCCGAACACAGGTTACGTCATACCCTCAAAAAGTGCCGTCGCTTCTGCAGAAAAAGAAACTGCAACAACCAGTGAAGCGGCGGCAAAACTGCTTGATCCGTTGGAGGTCGTGCAGGTCACCCCAAGGGACCTGATCGATCCGCTGCCAATCTCAGGTGACATCAAACCCATTCGGAAGGCCACAATCTCTGCTCAGGTTGGAGGTCTAGCCGAGGCCGTAAATTTCGAACCTGGAGACAAAGTGCACAAAGGCGATGTCTTGCTCCAAATCGAAACGGATGATTTGGAGCTAACCCTCAGACAGAAAGAAGCTTCGCTCGCAGGCCAGAAGGCAGAATTGTCTTCTGCGCGTTCGAATTTAAACCGGGCAAAGGAATTGGCCAAACGCAATGTGGCTTCTCAGAAAACACTCGAACAGGCAGAGAGTTCGGTTGCAAGCTTGATGGCCGATATCGATGCCGCCCAAGCTCAGGTTGAAATAGCCCAACTCAACCTGGATCGAGCCGTGATCCGCGCCCCATTTTCCGGCACTGTTGTAAGCCGCTCTGTAGAGCCAGACCAACTTGTGCAGTCAGGTGCGGCTCTTTTCGAAATGATCGATCTTTCAATGGTTACGATGGAAGCAATGGTTCCTCTGAGCGACACACTTTCCTTGCGAGTCGGCCAGAAAGCAGAATTGTCCCTACCGCAAAATCCGGAACAGAAATTTGACGCAAAGATAAAAAGGATCAATGCCCAAGCTGAGGCAGGAACCCGCTCGGCCATTGTTTATCTCACGATTGACAACCCACATGAAACTCTGCGGGCAGGCATGTTTATGACTGGCTCCATTGCGCTGAAGGTCTCTAGGCAAACTATTGCGATACCTAGAACGGCCATCTTCGAAGAAGGAGGGGAGCAAGCCGTTTTAATCATCCGGGACGGTGTGGTTCATCGAACGCAGGTGGCAACAGGGTCTTCATGGGATATGGGAAATCTGGTCGAAATTAACAGCGGATTGCACAAGGGCGATGTGGTCATTGCTCAGCCCCTGGAGGGGCTCTCTGTTGGCGATCAAGTTCACATCAAAGGAAACTGATCCATGTTTCTAACGCGTATCAGTATTTCCCAGCCGGTATTTGCGACGATGATCATGGTCGCAATCATGGTTTTCGGTATTGTCGGATGGAAATCTCTGCCGATCGACAAATTTCCGGATGTCGACTTTCCTGTGGTTGCGGTTCTCACCACCTATTCCGGCGCTTCGCCAGAAACGGTTGAAAGCGAAGTCACCAAGACGATCGAGGACGCCCTCAATACCATTTCTGGAATAGACACAATATCTTCCACATCCAGTCTCGGGCATTCTACCATTATCATTCGGTTCACATTGGAAACGGACAGCAAGCTCGCAGCTCAGGATGTGCGAGACAAGCTTTCAACGGTAGAGGCTGATCTGCCCGACGGTATCGATGAACCCGAGATCATTCGGCATAATCCGACCTCAGAACCCATCATGTCTCTTGCCGTTAGCTCAACTGACATGTCAAAGGCGGCTCTGAGTTCCCTCATAGATGACTTGATCGTTCCAACTCTGACGACAGTCGATGGAGTAGGAAGCGCGGATGTTGTCGGTTCCGTAGATGATCAGGTAAGTGTCGAACTGGATCCTGACCGTCTAAGATCTTTCGGGCTTGGCATTTCTGAGGTTACGTCTGCGCTGCAAAAGGACAATCTTCTTTTGCCAGCCGGCTCGATCTCAAAGGGCGCGAACAAGCAGAATGTCCAGATTGATTCAGAGGTAGACACAGTTGACGATCTTGCAAACATTATCATTGCGCGCCAATCAAATGCGCCGGTTCATCTGGGCGACATTGCAACCATATAGCAAAACAGTTCCGAACCCGATAGTCTCGCCTTTCATGATGGTACATCCGCCCTGACGATTGACATCGAGAAGGTGGAAGGCTCCAACACGGTCGCCATTGCCAATGACCTTAAAGCGGTTATTAATGGGCTGATGAATAATGGGGCACTGGGGAATGCCCGAATAGACATTCTGACGAATTCAGCCGATGCCATCGAGGCAAATTATGAAACGGTTAAATCCACCCTCATCGAAGGAACCGTGCTTGCCGTTGCCATTGTTTTCCTTTTTCTCAATTCATGGCGTTCAACTGTAATTACGGCCTTGACCCTGCCTATTTCCTTTCTGGGCACATTGGCCGCGCTCAGTCTATTCGGCTTCACGCTCAACATGATGACGATGTTGGCTCTGACCCTATCAATTGGCATCCTGATTGACGACGCCATCGTGGTGCGCGAAAATATCACCCGGCATCTTCATATGGGCAAGGACCATAGAACAGCGGCACTTGATGGAACAGGCGAGATTGGTCTTGCCGTCTTGGCAACCACCTTCGCGCTATGCTCGGTCTTTCTGCCTCTCGCTTTCATGACAGGCATTGCCGGGCGTTTTTTCCTTCAATTCGGATTGACCGTTGCCGTCGCTGTTCTGATATCTCTGTTTGTGAGTTTTACCCTCGACCCCATGTTGTCTAGCATCTGGTATGACCCGGATGCGGAACCAAATGCCAAACGGGGGCCAGTTGGTCGTGCCATCGCACGGTTCGAGAAGGGCTTTGAAAAAACAGCCAAGATCTATCGCAGTTTCCTGATGGTTTGTCTTCATTGGCGCAAGACCACGTTACTCGTTGCAGTTGTCACTCTAGCTGTCAGTGTTTTTCTTGTTCCCATTCTGCATTTCGAATTCCTCCCAAAAGGTGATGAAAGCCGTATTTCGATTGATCTGGAAACGGCAGAAGGCGCATCGCGTGACTATACAGCTCTTAAAGCAGGGCAGGTGTCCAGCCTGCTGCGAGCATTGCCAGAGGTAACAGAGGTCTACACCACGGTCGCCGCAGGCACCAACGCGCAGGACAATGATGCGACCATTATGGTCAATCTGGTTGATCCCGGAGAGCGTTCGCTTTCCGCCGATGCCATGGTGCCAAATCTGCGCAAATATCTACAACAGGTGCCCGGAGTGGATTTAACGATCGCGGCCGTTGGTGGTATCGGCAATCAGGCGCCGGTTGAAATCAAACTGTTTGGATTAGATGCAGACAAGCTGCAGGAAGGCGCTCAAATAGTCTCTGACTTGGTGTCTTCCGTTCCGGGAACGGCTGATGTTTCCCTTAGCACCAAAGCGGCTCAGCCAATGCTGAACTATGTGCTGTTGCGCGATGTGGCTAGTGATCTGGGCGTTTCCTCTCAAGCAGCAGGCTCAGCCTTGAGAACATTGATAGACGGCACCGATGTGTCCGACTTCAAACTTCCCGATGGTACAACGAATGACATTGTAGTCAGACTACCAGAGAAATTAAGGGAAGATCCCGGCTATCTGGACCAATTGCCAATCGTCAACAATGGCAAGCAAATTGTGACGCTCGGTGAGATTACACGGCTTGAAAGGACTGATAGTCCTTCCCAGATTTATCGCGAAGCTCATGGTCGTGTTGTCACGATTTCTTCCGAACTTGAAGGCCGGACATTGGGCGATGTTATGCGCGATATCAAGGCAAAATTGGCCGAGATCCAGTTACCCGATGGCGTGCGTGCGGCGTTTGACGGCGATGCGAAATATATGAACGAAACTATGGCCAGTATGGGTATGTCAATTTTGTTGGCAATTGTTTTCATCTATCTGGTACTCGCCAGTCAATTTGCCAGCTTCCTGCAACCCTTTGCAATTATGGCTGCTTTGCCTTTGTCATTGGTTGGTGTTGTGGGGGGCCTGATCGCTTGGCACTCAACCATGAACCTATACTCGATGATCGGTCTGGTCATGCTTATGGGGTTGGTGGTAAAAAATTCGATCTTGTTGGTAGACAATGCCAATCATCATATACGTGCTGGTATGTCCCTAAATGAAGCTTTGCTCGAAGCGGGGGCTACGCGGTTTCGGCCAATCATCATGACAACACTGGCGATGATTTTCGGCATGCTGCCACTGGCGCTCGCCATCCATCCGGGCAGCGAACAGAATGCGTCGATGGCACAGGCCGTGATAGGCGGTCTTATTAGTTCAACCCTTCTAACATTGGTCGTGGTCCCTGTGGTCGTAACCTATCTGGAGCAAATTACAGCCTTCTGCCTCTCTATGGTCAGTTCTGACAAGAAAGCCAGTCGCATAGAGAGAAACGCTTAAAGCGCCAAAGCGTATGGGAAGATTCGATCAACGATATGGAGCGACTGGCTAACCCAAACAAATCAGCTTCTATTGATAAGCGAGCCGCTCCAATCCGAGCTTCTCGGAAGCACATATACTGATGTGAATCTAAGATAAAACCTAGACTTATATTAGAAAAACCTAGCCAAATTTTGTCTTGAGAGCCAATGGCTTTTAAGTTTGACTGGACAGCACAATCCCTGACGGCTGAGGCCAGACCTGCCGTTTTATGACAATTCAGCGTGCCTTTTGGATTTTCGGGTCTAAAAAGTCATGGCGAGATTTGAGGAATGCTGCTTATGTCCGGAAGTTTTCTGGAAGCTTTTTTAAAACGAATTGTCGGCTTTGTTGGTGTGCTTCTGGTTCTCTCGCTGGTGATCTTTATTCTTGCTCGCGTCGTACCGGGAGATCCGGCTCGAATTGCCTTGGGTCCAAGTGCCAGTCAGGAGCAGGTGGATGCGATGCGCCAATCCATGGGGCTCGATGATCCGCTTATTATTCAATATCTCAGCTACATGGCTAGAGCCGCCACGGGGGACCTTGGCAAGTCACTTTTGTCTGGAAAGCGGGTCACCGAAGACATTTTGACCTTTTTGCCTGCCACGGTCGAATTGGTGATGGTGACCGTAATATTTATGTTTGCCGTCGCTGTTCCTCTCGGGGTTATGACTGCCAAACACAGGAATAGCTGGATTGATAATGTCGGCCGTATCGTCTCTCTTGCTGGCGTGACGGTTCCAAGTTTCGTTGTTGCAATCCTCTTGCAGATCTTTGTAGCCAACTTTGTTGATTGGTGGCCCATTCTGGGGCGTGTCGATTTCCAGCTTGGTGATCTAAACGGTCCGACCGGCTTTCTGCTGATAGATTCAATTCTGGCAGGCAGGGCAGATGTCTTTTTCAGCGCGTGCCAGCATCTCGTTCTTCCAGCCTTCTCGCTGGCACTGGCGAGCATCGGGCAGATCACGCGCATCACCCGCTCAACCATGATCGAGAACCAGCGCCGTGATCACGTCTTGACCCTGCGTTCCTTCGGTGTGCCCAGCAATGTGATCGTTTTCCGCTATCTCTTCAAGCTGTCATCTATTGCGCCGCTGACCATTATGGGCCTTGAGTTCGCCTCTCTGATTGGCAACGCCTTTGTGATCGAGATGCTCTTTTCATGGGGTGGCTTTGCCTCTTATGGCCTGAACGCGATCATGCAGAAAGACATCAACGCGGTTATGGCCGTCGTCCTTATCTCCGGGATCTTCTTCATCGTGGCAAATCTTGTCATCGATATTCTGCTTGCCCTGATTGACCCGCGTGTCAGCGCGAAGGAGGCTCGATAATGTCTGTCATCGGATCTGACGAAAAAGTCCTTTCTGCCCGCTACATGCAGTGGTACCGGTTCAGTCGCAATCCAGCCGCTCTGGTCGGTGCAGTAATTGTTATATCGGTCATACTGGCAGCACTCTTTGCTCCCCTCATCGTGCCTCATCCCGATCATGCCGGTGCTGTGGTCGATTTCCGCAGCCGTCATGTTGCCCCTGATATGTCTCATTGGTTCGGCACTGATAAAGTCGGCAGAGATATTTTCTCTCGCACAATATTCGGATTTCGGATTTCTCTTTTACTCGTCTTTGGGGTGTTGGGTATCTCTGTACCTCTGGGGGCATCGCTTGGATTGCTGGCAGGCTATTTCGGCGGCTGGATCGAACGGATCGTTTCAGGTCTCACCAATGTAATGCTTGCCATTCCTCCCTTGGTGATGGCGCTTGCCATCGGCAATGTGCTCGAACCGAACCTTATCAACGCCATGTTTGCCATCACGTTGATCTGGTGGACCTGGCACGCACGGCTTGTTTATCGCGTTAGCAAGTCCATTTCTGCAGAAGACTATATTGAAGCCGCCCGTATGGCTGGGGCCAGCAATTGGCATATGTTGACGCGGGAAATCTTGCCGAACTGCATCGCAGTCATTTCCGTCAAGACAACGCTTGATGCCGCGTTTGTTATCCTTTTTGGGGCCACGCTGTCGTTCCTTGGACTTGGTGTAAAGCCCCCCATTCCGGATCTTGGGTCTATGGTTGCGGATGGACGCCAGTTTCTTCCTGAAAAATGGTGGGAAGTGCTCGCTCCAGGTTTTGCGATTTTCTATGCCACGCTCGGGTTCAATCTGCTGGGTGACGGCCTGCGCGACATGTTCGATGTGGAGGCTTGATCGATGACGCAACCCCTCCTGCAATTATTCGACCTCAATGTTTCCTTCTCGAGCTATGGACGCAGCACACATGTGCTTAAGGATGTCTCTCTCAGAATTGACAAGGGCGAACGTGTTGCGCTGATCGGAGAGACCGGGTCAGGTAAATCCGTGACGTCAAAAAGCATTCTTGGAACTCTGCCCGAGAATGCCGAAATTGAGAGCGGCAGCATTCGTTTCAATGGACAAGAACTGTTTGCAATGAACGAGAAGGAAAGGGAAGCCCTCAAGGGAACTGCCTTTTCAATCATCATGCAAGATCCGCTCAGTTCCTTCAATCCGGTGTTCAAGATCGGACGGCATCTTGACGATGTGATGTATTTTGCTGACAAGCGCAGCGGGATCAAGTCGAGTGCAAAACTGCGCATGGCAAGAGTTTTTGATGTATTGCGTCAGGTGCAGCTCGATAATCCGGAACGGATTTGCTCTGCCTATCCATTCCAGCTTTCCGGAGGAATGCGACAGCGTGTGCTTATCGCACTCGCTTTGCTGCATCGCCCCAATCTACTGATTGCAGATGAGCCTGGGACAGCTCTGGATGTAACGACGCAAAGCGAAATTCTCAAACTCATCAATCAGCTCGTTGATGAAGAGGGTCTGTCCCTGTTGATGATCACGCACAATCTTGGGGTTGTCAGACAAACCGCCGACCGAGTTTACGTGATGCGTCACGGCGAGATTGTCGAGGATGGTCCGTTCAGGGAGATTTTTCAAAATCCCCAGAAGGACTACACTAGAGGGCTTATCGACGCAATTCCGCCGCTTTATGGCGAAGGCGTGGTAAATCAGCCCGTAGCCCAAACTCGCCCAATCATCAAGCTTGAAAAAGTTTCAAAGGTGTTCGACGCCAAGTCAGGACTGTTTGGGAACAAGCCGGGGAATTGGGCGATCAGGGAGACCAATCTGGAGATTGCCGAAGGGGAGGTTTTCGGTCTAGCCGGAGAGAGCGGCTCGGGGAAAACCACACTTGCCCGCACGATCATGGGGTTGATTGGCCCCACCACGGGCCGGATTACGGTGGCTTCGCACGAGCATCAGGAAGGTGAAAAGATTACCCCGCTACGCGAGCTGACGCAGATAGTCTACCAGAATCCGGGGACGTCTCTTAATCCCAAAAGAACGGTGGCTCAAACCCTCTCCGTGCCTCTTGGCTTCGTTAAGATGCCTAAAAACCAACAGCGAGCGCGAATGGTCTCGCTTCTGGAGCAGGTGAACCTGCCGGAAAGCTACCTGTCGAAATATCCTCACGAGTTGTCCGGCGGACAGAAACAGCGCGTGGCCATTGCCCGGGCGTTGGCGGCAAATCCGCGCATTCTGGTACTCGATGAGCCAACATCTGCACTCGATGTTTCAGTCCAGAAGGACGTTGTCGCCCTGTTGCAGCGCCTGCGCGAAGAACTCGGGCTGACCTATCTCTTTATCTCGCACGATCTATCCCTGATGCGCAATTTCTGCTCGCGCATTGCGATCATGCTGAAGGGCGAAATCGTGGAACAGGGCACTCCTGCGGACGTATTTTCCGATCCGCACCATCCATATACCCGCGCACTGATCGCTGCCATTCCGGTGATGAGCGACGATGAGGAAGAACAAAAACCTAAAATCAGTGAAGAAGAACGCCAGCAATTCCTTGTGCAGGCAAAGAACTGATAAAACTGAATGGAGCACGACGTGTATCGTTTGGGCATTGATGTGGGCGGCACGAATACCGATGCCGTCATCATGGAAGAGAACAAGGTTCTTTCCGGTATAAAGGCATCCACCACGGAAGACGTAACTTCCGGCGTGATTGAGGCGATGGAAGGGGCTATTGCCAAGGCGGGCATTGACCGTGAAAAAATTTCCAATGTCATGATTGGAACAACACATTTCACCAATGCGGTGATCGAACGGAAACATATCAATCATGTTGCCGCGATCCGCCTAGGGTTACCCGCCACAGAATGCCTGCCTCCTATGGTCGATTGGCCAGAAGATCTGCGTGATGCCGTTGGCCATAATAGCTATCTTGTGAGAGGTGGATATGAGTTTGACGGTCGCCCTATCGCTCCATTGGATGAAGAGGAATTAGTGCGCATCGCCGCCGATATCAAAGTCAAGGATGTCAAAGCCGTTGCCATTACGTCGGTTTTCTCGCCAATCAATCAGGACATGGAACTCAAGGCCCGCGACATTATCGCGGAACAATGCGGTGATATCCCCATCGTTCTCTCGAACGACATCGGACGCATAGGCATTCTGGAACGTGAAAGCGCAGCCATCATGAATGCCTGCCTGTTGGAACTCAGCGCCAAGACCGTAAAAGCGTTCGGCGATGCACTCAAGCAGGCCGGCATCACTTGTCCATTCTTTATCACCCAGAATGACGGCACCTTGATGAGCGCGGAAATGGTCAGCAAGTTCCCCGTCCTTACCTTTGCCTCTGGCCCAACCAATTCTATGCGCGGCGCTGCTTTCCTGACCGGTTGCAAGGAAGCAATCGTTGTCGATATCGGAGGCACAACAACAGATGTAGGCGCATTGCATCTCGGTTTTCCGCGCCAAGCGGCAACCATCGTGGATGTTGGAGGCGTACGAACCAATTTCCGTATGCCAGATGTCTTTTCCGTTGGTCTGGGTGGAGGCTCGATAATTAAAAAAGGCGACGATGAAAGTGTGTCGGTTGGTCCTCAGTCTGTCGGCTATCGCATTACCAAGGAAGCTAGGGTATTTGGTGGCAATACGCTTACCACGACAGATATCGCGGTTTCCTTGGGTAAAGCCAAAGTAGGCGATGCGGCAAGGGTTGCTGACCTCGATAGCAATCTAGCCAAGGCTGCGGATGAAGAAATTCATCTCATGCTTGAACGGGCCGTAGAGCGCAGTCGTATCTCTCCAGAACCAATTCCTGTTATTGCCGTAGGCGGGGGGTCAATCCTGATGCCAGATACTCTTGGTGATTTGGCAGTTATTCGTCCAGAAAACTTCGCGGTTGCTAATGCCGTTGGTGCTGCAATCGCTCAAATCTCCGGCGAAGTTGATCGAGTCTTTTCCCTTGAAGGTGGACTGACCCGAGAGGCCTGTCTGGCGCAGGCAGAAGAAGAAGCAAAACAGAACGCCATCAAAGCGGGAGCAAGGGCCGACACCGTTGAAGTGATTGAACGCGAAGACGTGCCTTTAGCCTATCTGCCTGGTAACGCGACAAGAATTCACGTCAAGGTCGTTGGCGAAATGGGAGGATCCCATGGCGAATGAAGCCCGTCAATATGATGAAAATGGCTTCTGGTTGCTCACTGAAGAAGATCTTGAAGCACTCGAAGTCGGAGCTGCGATCTACGGGACTGGTGGAGGCGGAAATGCCTACATTGGCAAGTTGCGGGCGCGGGAAGTTTTGCGCTCAGGTTACCCGTTGAAGGTTCAACCGTTGCAGACTCTCAAAGACGAAGACCGCGTAATCTCCATCGGCGGCATCGGTGCGCCAGTGGTCGCATATGAGCGCATAAGGGAAGGGCGCGAGGGCGTTCGTACAATCAGGGCCCTTGAAGAGCGATTGGGGATTACGGTCGACGCGGTTGTTTGTGAGGAAATCGGCGGTGCCAACTCAATGGAACCTCTCATTGACGCTGCCCTGTTGGGGCTGCCGGTGGTGGATGGTGACGGAATGGGACGCGCTTTTCCTGAAATGCAAATGACGACCTGGGCAATATATGGTCACCGCTCAACGCCGAGTGCAATGTGTGATCCCCACGGCAATATTGTGATTTTTGAGCATGCCATCAGTGAACTTTGGCACGAAAGGATGGCGCGTGCTTGCGTAGTGTCTCAGGGTGGGGCGTCGACATTGGCCTCAGCTCCCATGACAGGCGCCTACGTCAAACAGGTCGCCATCCCCAATAGCTACACCCGTGCCATTACGCTTGGCCACGCTGTACTGGAAGCCCAAAGAAACCATGATGATCCGATAGCGAAGATATTGGAGATAGAGGGCGGGAAATGGCTCTTTACCGGGAAGATCAGCGATCTCAAGCGCCATCTGTTGGGCGGGTTTGTGCGTGGTGAAGCCATCCTGTCCGGATTGGACAAGGATCAAGGCGAAGACGCATCGATATTGATCCAGAACGAGAATCTCATTTTCAAGCGCAACGGAAAAATTGAAGCTGTGGTGCCAGATCTCATCATCGTGCTCGATGTTGATACCGGCACAGCCATTTCTACCGAGATGCTCCGATACGGGCAGCGTGTCGCTATTCTGGCTCTTCCGTGCCATCCGCTTCTGCGCACGCCAGAAGCGCTGGAAGTGATCGGTCCCAAAGCCTTTGGCTTTGACGATGTCATCTATCGTCCGCTGGAAACCATTCAAGGAGAGGCCTGATGGCTGAGCGTATCATTACTGCACAAGACATGGACACGATCGCACTTGGGGGCGCATTCCTGGGGACGGGGGGTGGCGGAGATCCCTATATCGGAAAATTAATGGCCAAAGCAGCCATCGAAAAATATGGGCCGGTAAAGGTGATCTCCGCCGATAGTGTCGAAGAGGATGCTCTGTGCGCCCCGGTTTTTATGATGGGAGCGCCCACCGTGATGCTCGAAAAACTGCCGCAAGGAGAAGAAGCAACAGCGGCTTTGCGCAGCCTGGAAGCATATATGGGGCGCAAAGTTGATGCTATCATGTGCGTAGAAGCGGGCGGCCTTAATTCTACCATTCCTTTTGCGGTTGCAGCAGCAACTGGCTTGCCTCTTATTGATGGTGATGGAATGGGGCGCGCTTTCCCCGAACTGCAAATGGTCTGCTTCACCATCGCAGGTGTTAAGGCCACGCCAATGGTGCTTGCCGATGACAAAGCGAATTCAGTTGTTCTGAATGCAATATCCAACCGCTGGACCGAAAGACTGGGCCGCGCTGCAACCATCGAGATGGGTGGGGCGGCGCTTGGTGCAGGCTACCCGATGACGGGCAAACAAATGAAAAGCGGGACTCTGCTTGGTACTCTGGGCTTAATCCAGCAGATCGGGCAGACGATAGAAAGCGAACGTGCGGCCAATCGCAATCCCAGCCAGGTTCTTGTCGAGCAATTTAGCGGCCGTAAGCTCTTTACTGGTCGCGTGATGGATATTGAACGCGCCACGGTTGGTGGATTTGCGCGTGGCAAAGCAATTATCAAGGGCTTGGACAAGGACGCTGGGTGCAGTTTCACGGTCGAATTCCAGAATGAATTTCTGGTCGCAAAAACTGACGATGGGAAAGTGCTCGCAACTACGCCAGATCTTATTTGCGCACTCGATGCTGACGGCGGTTTGCCGGTTACCACTGAACAGATCCGCTATGGCCTTGCCATCGATTTCCTGGGTTTGCCCTGCAATCCCAAATGGAGAACTCCTGCCGGCCTTGAACTCGTCGGACCGGGATATTTCGGCTACGACCACGACTACGTGCCGGTCGAAGCAATTTCTTGACAACAAAAGCAAAAACACCCAATCACCAATGGAGAATTTCTTATGAAAAAGTCAATTTTGGCTGCTAGTCTTGCGGCTTTGGCACTGTCCTCCGCGATGACTGTGTCGGCCAATGCGGAAGACAGAATTTCAATTGTTGCAAATGCCACACAGATTTTCGGTACTGTCGATCCCGCGAAAATCAACGACTATACCGAATATATGGCAGCCGTAAATTTTTATGATGGTCTCACCACGGTTACACCAGAAGGAACGATTGCACCTCAACTCGCCGAAAGCTGGACGGTTTCCCAGGATAGCAAAACCTATACTTTCAAACTGAAAAAAGATGCGACTTTTCAAGACGGCTCGCCGGTAGAGGCCAAGGATGTTGTCTATTCCCTAAAAAGACTTTTGGCGCTTAACAACGGTCCCGCCTATCTTTTCACGGACCTCGTTTCACCCGAGGGGATCACCGCTGTTGATGCGTCCACGGTTGAGATCAAACTCAATAAAGTCTACAGCCCGTTCCTGACGATCACACCGCTCATTCTCGTTGTAAACGAAGATCTGGTTGAAGCTGAAGACGATGGCAAGTGGGCAGAAGACTATCTTGGACAGAAGCCCGCTGGTGCTGGCCCATATTCAATGAAAAGCTGGTCTCGCGGTTCCGAAATGGTCATGGAACGCTATAAAGGCTATCATGCAGGCTGGACCAAAGGCACGCCGATTGACGAAGTGCGCTTTGTCATAACCAGTGATGAAGCGACCGTAAAGGCTCTTGCCCAGAAAGGCGAACTCGGTCTGTCTGCATATGGCCACACCAACGAGACCTTCGACGCCATTTCCAAAATGGATGGCTACAAGATTATCAGCACGCCGACGGCGACCGGCATGAATCTCAAGCTGAACAGCCAGAAAGCACCAACTGATGACGTTCATGTTCGCAAGGCGATTGCTCTGGCAACTGACTATGCTACCATTCGCGACGTGATCTTCCCGAGTTCTGAAATGAAAGGGCCTTTGGCGCCGGTCTTCGCGGATGCGTTCCTCGATACGCTGGATGCCCCGAAATACGATTTGGAAGCAGCAAAAGCGGAACTGGCGAAATCCAAATATGCAGGAAAACCGATTAAGATCAATCTTTCCTATATTGCCGGACTGGGGTTTGAAGAAGAAATCGCATTGTTGCTGCAGTCTACGCTACCCTCGATCGGCATAGATGTGGAACTGATGCCCGATACCTGGAATCGCATCACCGAATTGGCATCAAGCGTTGAGACCACCCCCAACGCGACCCAGATCATCTATGGTCCGACTTATCCATCTCCGGACAGTGTTTTTTATGTTCAGTATCACTCGGCCGCAAAAGGCACTTGGGCCTCTATGGAATGGCTTCAGGATGATGACCTGGACACTCTGATTTCCAATGCGCGTTCAAGCACCGATGTGGACGAACAGAATAGCCTCTACAAGGAAATCCAACAAAATCTGGTAGATCGCCAAGCTGATGTATTTATTGGCATTCAGGAAAAACGCATGGCCGCCAGCACTTGCCTACAGGGGTATAAACTCATCCCCATGCAGAGCTGGGACTATAATTTTTCTAATTTCTGGTGGGACTGCGACGCAAAATAAGGGCGTTGTCACATAGTGTAAAAGAAAAGATGGCCCTTTGGGCCGTCTTTGCCTTACCATCTCTTTCAATCCTGCGTTAGAAATGGATATCGGCGACAAGATCAGTACAAGGCACGGGTTTGGATCTATCTACAATGATTTCACGAAGTCGTCTTATCGATCAAATATTGAAGGCAAAACAGCGGCTCGTCGTGATTTCTGCCTTGGCGGGTACCGGCAAATCTGTCCTGCTCAGACAAATCGCTGATCAACTTCAAGCGACGATCCACTACGGCTCCCTACAAGAAATCCACCGTCAGGAAAACAATATTCTCATTTGGGATTTGCCGATAGCGCCGGGTTTCCCCGTCGATATTGAGCCAATCGTGCAATGGCTCGATTGCGATGAATCCCGAAGGGCTATTATCGCCACGCGGCATATATCACGATTACGAGGCATAAATCGGGCCCTTTTGTACAATCAAGCCAAGCGCATAACTTCAGATCAGCTGTTTTTTGACGAAACGGATTTGCAAAAAATTTGCCCCGATGAACAAGTCGAGCAGATCTATAAACAGACTGCGGGATGGCCGTGCCTTGTCCAGATCGCACTCAATAAATCGGCAAGCAAAGCAAACCTGATAGACTTCTTCCAGAACCATTTGCTGAAGGATCTTGATAACAAGACGATTGCCTTGCTCAATGCTGCTCTCATGCAGGACAATGCTCTTGAATATTCCAACGGCGACCTTGAGTTAGAAGAACTCGTTCAACATATTGCGCCCCTCATACCCCTTCAAAATGACCGAATATATCTCTCTGTCAAAGCGCAGTCTTTTAGGATTCCACTTGCTAAGGCCACAGCAAAAAGAAAAGCAAGATTGAGTAGCGACGAGGCAATCGAATGGGCTGAAATTGAACGCAGGGCAGGGCGGCCAGATGCGGCAATCGAAACACTCCAAAATGCCGGATTATATGATGTTGCATATGATTGGTTTGTTGAAGCGAGCAACTTTATGCTGATTCAATATGTCGGACCTGAAAGATTTGCCGCGGTTTTAAATGGGTTTCCCGAAGACGATGATCGCATAAAGGACCAAGAGCTTCTCGTAGCAGCGAAGGCTATGCACGCACTGAAAGCAGGGAATATCGAGCGAGCCCAATTAATCCTGAAGCGCAGTCTTGGACCCGTTGCCAACAATCTATCACGCGTCTTTTCGCCAAACGGACAATTCAGTTTGGTTTTTCGGATTTTCCGTCTGACGATGGTTATCTATGAGGAGACGATAATCTCCGAGAAAACCATGGGGCATGTTTTTGAGTTGCTTGCAGAACTGCCTCTGGACAGTCACCTTTATCGAGGCGCTTTTTACAATTCAGTACTGGAATATTATCTTCGCAGTCGGCGCCTTTTGGATGCTCAAAGTGCGGCTAGTCAGGCACTTTACCACTATCAAAAAGCGCAAGTTCCCATACTTTGTTTTTACATTTCGTTGTTCCAAACTGTTTTGGCGCTCACACGAGGCAATTTGAGAGATGCAAGGAAACTGCTGAAACAAACCGAGGACTATTTTGCTCAAGTCCCGTTCGAGAGCCCGTCCGACGCTCGGATTCTTGATATTCTTATCGCTTGTGTTGACTATGAAAACGGTCAGGTTGAGGCGCTTGCAAAATTTCTTTCAGACGATTTTGATCACTTCATTGCGGGTGAAGTCTGGCCGAGTCTGGCAGATTTTGCACTCAAATACGGCAGTGAGGCATTGTGTTCTCATTATTCAGTGTCCGCTGCCAGAAATTATCTGGACCGATGGCGTTCGGATCACTCGGCAAGCCGCCGATTTCACATCATTCTGGAAGTGTATGAAGCGACAATTCTGCAAAACGGAAACCGTTGGGCAGAAGCCGCAGAGCGGTTGATGGCGTTGCAATCGCGCATAAACAGGACCTGGGTGGAATCGGCCCAACCGGAATTGGCACGTTTGTCAGATGGTGACGAAATTGCCATTACGCTCGCATGGATGCGACAACTGGTTCATGAGGTTCCGACGCGAAAGGTGCTTTATGACCAACTTTCGGTATTGGGTGCCAATCAGCATGTAACCTACCGCCAGAAAATAACAATCATAATTTGGCAAGCAAGCATCGCCAAACGCCAGCGCGATGCAACCAGAGCAAGGACCGCTTTGGTCCGCGCCCTTGAAGAAGTTGGCCGCCTTGGCTGTATTGCCACATTGAATGAGGAAAAGGTCTTTTTAGACGAGCTGATGACGGATAAGCGGCTGGTTGAGTTTGTGCAATCTTCACCCACCGCAAATGCGGTGTATCGGCGCTTTAAGGAAATCAGTCTTCCCGGCTCACAATCTCTCAATCTTTCAAATTTGACACGCCGGGAAAGCAATATCCTCCTGATGATCGCCGAAGGGCGGTCCAATAAGGCAGTCGCGCGCAATCTCGGGATTAGTGAAGCCACGGTAAAATTTCACCTCACCAATCTTTACCGGAAGCTGGGCTGCAGTCGTCGGAAGGAAGCGATTGCAACCGCCCATTCTCTTGGTTGGATCGGATGAAACCTGAAATCCGATGCAAATACGCCCAAAATTGCAGTTTTTCTAACTACCCACTACACGAGAGAGCCAAAATATGACGCAGCCATTAGATGGCAACCCACTTTTTCAGAATTTCCTGTACGACTATGAACGCTTTGCTAAGCATAGTTTTGGTGAAAGAAGCAGGACACGAGCGCAGAAGGCCGCAATGATCAGGATTGTTACGCATTCACTCGAATGTGGCACCGTCCTGCCTGACGTCCGTCTCGGATATGGCAAAGAGAAATTTGCTTCGCTTAAAAACAAGTTGGAACGCTATATCGTCGAATTTGGATATGATGAAAACGTCCGGTGGGCCTTTGGCGTAATTGAAGCCTATATAGCCTACCATGCGAAGAATGCCTATCCGGTGCCGGAAATTGAAGCTCTGCTTGAGAGCTTGAAGGAACAGATTTCCCATGACCCAGAGAAATCGATAGGAGGGGGTGAATGCATCTCTGCCCAGACTATTCGGGAGGCCGTTGATTTCGACTTTCGCTCATTCTTGCTAAATCGTCACAGCGTCCGACAATATCAACAAAGAGCTCTAGACGAAGACACTATTCGCCGTATCGCTGCCAATGCCCAGCAATGTCCAAGTGTCTGCAATCGCCAGATCACCAAACTGTATGCCTTTACAGACAAATCCGTTATCGATGAATTGCTTTCATACCAAAGGGGCAATGAAGGCTTTCAGCAAGATATCCATACGCTGTTTATTGTTACGTCGGATATAGAACAGCTGAATATGATCGGTGAGCGATATCAAGGATGGATTGACGGCGGTATTTTTGCAATGACCTTGGCTTTATCCATTCATGCAGAAGGGTTGGGCGCTTGCTTTCTCAACTGGAGCGTAGAGAAGGAGCGCGACGAAGCCCTGCGCGGCAAAGTGGGGATTGCGGACAATGAACTGGTGATTACTTTCATGGCTGCGGGATATCTTAAAGATGAATTCAGAGTGCCCAAATCTCCGAGAAAACCACTGGACGAAATTCTGATAGTCAACCCGCCACTAAAATGACCCCCAAATGCCCTTTAAACATGTTTCACGGTCCCAACGGTATTTGGTGTTGCGAGAAAACCAGCACACTGCAGACTGTCATTTCTTAGTTTCTCCCACCGGATAAGCGCTACATTTCGATCTGCATCAGCTTTATCAGGCGGTCTCTGTCTTCAAGTGCTTTCTGAGTTGCGTCCGGAGTGGCTGCGGCACAGCCATTGATGATGCATTCAGCCAAAAGCATGAAGGTCGAGATGGAGTTGGAAATAAAGCTCGTCTGATGAGGTGAAAAGAGTGCTTCATCAGAGAATTTTACAAGGGGGGATGCGGGCGAATCCGTGATGACCAGTGTTTGCATGCCATATTCATGGGCCGCTTCAACCGCCTTGACGGTTTGAACGGAGTAGGGCGCGCAGCTGCCGGCTATCAACAAGTCTTCGGATGAATATTGGGCCATGCCTTCAGCCAGCCCCAAGGCGTTGCTGTCCAACAAATTGACATCCGCACGGATCATCCTCAGGCCATAGGTAAGAAAACTCGCAAAGGCATGAAACTGCCGAATTCCATAGAGGCCAATGCGCGGCGCGTTGGTGATCATGGACACCGCATGATCGAATGCAGCGGTATCAAAGCTCTCTATCAGGCGATCAGTGTTGGCTTGGCTCTCATGGCACAGTTGGGAAACTTTGGAGAGGCTCGGCTTATCACCGCTTTGCAAGGTTTGTTGTGCCTTTTTGGAATAAAACTCTCCCGGCGAGGATATCGAGGCCTTGATCAAAACCTCTTGAAAGGCGCCAAAGCCGGGATAGCCAAGATTGCGCGCCAGCCGGGTTATGGTTGAGGCATTGACCTCGAGACGCTCTGCGAGTGAGGTGATTGAGAATAGTGCAGGGTCTCCCTGAAGATTGAGGATTTTGCCCAAGGCTGCCAGCGCCTTGGGGCCGAGGTGAATATCACTCTGGCCTCGGCCAACCTTGATCATCAAGTCCCGCAGCCCCTCGATGGTCGAAGGCGGCAGGCCATTCTCACCTGTTGGTGTAGAAGCTGTCGTCTGAGAGGGTGTCATAAATTGTCCACTTCACCTTGTCTTCACAAAACTCAAATAGGCCGGTCGCCAACGTATTCTCATTGTCGGGGTCGTCTGGCTGGTCCCGCCTTATGGGCAGGCCTTGCCCGTCGGTATCGCGCAATATCGCCAATGGCAGCGCATCTTTCTCTGTCAGAAGGTCCTGAGCGCGCTTTTGTCTGTCGCGGGATGACTCAGTCACGATCTGACGTCTGGCAATGAGGAGAGCATGATTCGCATGAGCAAAGGGAGTTGATATTTCCTTCGTTGCCAGCGTACCCGATCCAAATTCGATGGAAACAAGGCGCATGTTGACCTTCGGGCTACGTTGTCCCAGCAGAACGTGGAATCCTCCACTGGACGGAACGCTATGCAGCATTTCTAACGCGCATTCGATGTTTGAGCAGGCCAGCATGGCGCGCCCGATCACCATACGTGGCATGCCAATCGGGGCTTCCACCAGACGCAAATTGTTGACGGTCTGAACCATCCCTGTCTCGGTGATCGCAAATGTGTGGCCGGGAATTGAGCCCGGGTAGCAGAATGAAGTAAAGGCCGGTCCTTCATCAGGTCTGATATCGGCCAGAAAGCAGGCCCCGCGAAAGAAGGGCAAGCCATCTTCATTGTGTGCCACGATAGGATAATCTCCGGGTAAAGCGACTGTGGTGCATCCATCGGGCACTGAGGCAAGCAGGTCTCCGCGACAATTCCACGCCACAACCTGATCGAGCGGCAATTCCAGCCCCTCGGCTAGGCCTTCCAGCTCTTCCCAGATGTGAGGAAATTGCTCTTGAACCATCCGGCTCATCTGTTGAACTTTTCCAGCCTCGGCTTTTGCCGTTACCTGTTGCCAGATTTCGCTTGAGAGCAGGTGTTCGTGCACACTCGTGCGCCCTTCGTTTCCAAGACGATATCCTATCTGAAATGGCGTTCCTGCGGCTTCTATCCTGCCCAGATCGCGGGGCTTATTCGACATGGTGCAAGAAGTCCTTCATGCGATCATTGGGTGGATTGTCAATCACTTCGCGCGGATGACCATCGACGGCAATCTTGCCATGCTCCATGAAGATAAGCCGTGAACCGACCTGCTTGGCGAAGGCCATTTCGTGAGTAACGACCACCATGGTCATGCCCTCTTCAGCCAACTGTTGCATCACACTGAGCACTTCATGCTTGAGTTCAGGGTCAAGCGCCGACGTCGGTTCGTCAAACAGCATGACCTTGGGTTTGACAGCCAGGGCACGGGCAATGGCCACGCGCTGTTGCTGACCGCCAGACAGCTCCGATGGCAAATGGTTGGCTTTGTCTTCCAGTCCAACCTTCTTGAGTAGATCTCTGGCAACGCTTTCTGCCTCTGACTGGGAAAGATGGCGCACTTGCCTTGGCCCGAAGGCAACATTCTTGAGAGCTGTCAATTGCGGGAACAGATTGAACTGCTGGAACACCATGCCGGCCTCTTGCCGGATTTCGCGCAATTGCCGCGCATTGCCCTTGACGCTCAACCCGTCAACAATCAGGTCGCCGCCGGTAATCGTCTCCAACGCATTGATGCAGCGCAGAAGGGTCGATTTACCTGATCCGGAAGGACCAACAAGCACAACCACTTCGCCAGCATCAATGCTGAGGTCCACTTCGTCCAACACGGTAAGAGGGCCGAACGCCTTTGACGTTTTATGAAATTCGATGATGCTCATAGGATCTTCATCCTCTTTTCAACGACCCGCAGAAGCAGGGTCAGAGCCCCGGTCATGATCAGATAGAGAACAGCAACCGCGGTCCAGATTTCTACAGCCCGGAAGTTGGAAGCCATGATCTCTTGCCCTGTCCGGGTCAGTTCGGCCACGCCAATGACGATGAAAAGCGATGTATCCTTGAGCGAAACGATGAACTGGTTGCCAAGCGGCGGAATGAGGCGACGGAAAGCGAGTGGGCCAACGATATAGACCAGCACTTTCCAGCGCGGCAGTCCCAGAGCCAGCCCGGCTTCACTCAGCCCTTTGCCAATTGAAAGGAAGGCCCCGCGCACGATCTCGGCGATATAGGCTCCGGCATTGACGACGATTGACAGAACAGCGGCCCCCATCGGATCAATCCGGATGTCAGCGAGCACCGGCAGAGCGAAATAGAGAAACATGACCTGCACCACGATCGGCGTGCCACGGATCAGTTCGATATAGACGAAGGCAATAGCATTGAGGATACGGCCGCCATAGGCGCGCATGAGCCCGGCTATAGAGCCCAGCGCAAGCCCTCCGACGAGGCCCAGAATGGTAATATATACTGTCGTCTTCGCACCCTGCAGCAACTGCGGCATGTAGGTGATGACGACCGACCAGTCGATTTCCATGGGAAGTCTCAATTCTTGAGAAAAAGAAAGGCCGAGCGCGTTTCGCCCGGCCTGAAAGCATGAAGGCGCTTATTTGGCAGGAACGGTGCCGAACCACTTCTTGTAAATAGCGTCATAGCGGCCGTCTTCTTTCATCGCGGCCAAAACCGTGTTGACCTTGCCGACCAGATCGCTGCCTTTGGGGAAGCCGATACCATATTGCTGGGCCATCATCTGCTTGCCAACGGTTTTAACCTGACCGTTGCCAGCCTTCTTGATGTAGTAGAGCACGTTTGGCGTGTCATGCATGGCGGCATCCACGCGGCCGGTGCGCAGCTCGAGATAGGCGTTGTCGATATTCGGGAATTTGCGCAGCTCGGTGCCCTCAAAATTTTCAGCCGCATAGTCAGAGGCGGAGGTGCCGGTCTTCACGGCAAGGGTCTTGCCCTTGAGGTCTTCAGCGCCCTTGATGTCACTGTCAGAGGATACCATCAGTAGAAAGCCGCTGTCATAGTAGCCATCCGAGAAATCGATAACCTCTTCGCGAGACGGTTTGATGGTGATGCCAGCCAGAGCAACATCCACCTGACCAGTCTGCAAGGCAGGAATGATGCCGGAGAAATCCATCGGGCGCAGTTCGTAAGAGAGGTCAAGATCCTTGGCGATCGCTTCCCACATGTCGATATCAAAGCCGGTATATTTATCGCCATCCTTAAACTCGAATGGCACGAATGCGGTGTCGGTCGCAACGATAAGGTCTTGGGCATTGACCGAGCCGGAGAAGAGGGCGCCTGTGACGGCAATGGCTGCAGCGCATGCCAGATTGAGGAGAGATTTCATAATGGTTCCCACATGGTTGATTTGGTGATGCTGAATTTTTTGGCACAGATATTTGCGTGCAATATTATTATGCAAATTAATTTGCATATATTCTGCCTGAGTGCAAGGATATTGTTGTGAAAAAGTGGATGGTATGGTCTCACATCAGGAAATGACTATAAACCGCAGGAACGTCTGGATAATGTAAATAACTGATATTACAAAAAAATTCTCAAGATCATTTCATTTTACAAGTAATAGACGGGCAGATATTTGAATACAAATATGGTGTCTGATTGAAACGAACGAGGAGCCCAAATCAGAAATTTAAGGCCTACTCAAGAGCTGTTGTCACCGCTCTAGGCACGCCATGGATAGAGGTTCTTGATGTGATAAACACGCGGGGCAGGGGTTTATGCCAATCGATAAAGAGGCCTAATTGGTCGCCCATCTCCTCGCGCATCAATCCCGACTATGTTGCTTCGCTGGTCACAGCAGCAACAAAGAGAGCAGCTTTAATTAGGAAATGGATCCAAAGACGTTTCACCACTTTTGGTCTCAGCGAAAGCCTATTTCCAAAATATTTTTCCTGTACGGCGTGAAATGACCAAGGTCACATCTCTGAGCGCAGAAAGAGGAGAAACCCCCGGTGGCACCGCTACGAATCGGGGTTGCCATTGCGGTTGGAACTTCTGTTTAAAATCGCGCAAATCTTCGAAATTGTAGAAGTATCGTCCGTGCCGATACATAATAGAGCCGAACCGGCTCCAGAGCCTGGCGCCCTTACGAATCTCGACCCCTGCAAGCGGCGCAAGGCTAAGGCTGAATTCTTTCGCTCCAGATTTACGAGAATAGTCGATCAATTCGACGAAGAAAAATTCCATTAAACCGCTTGCCTGATCGGGAGGATAGCGCATCATGTCAATCGATACGTGAGAACCGTCTCCCGGCCGAAGAATATTCGCAAAGGCCAAAAGCTGACCCGCGCGCTTGATTGTGGCGATCGAAAAATGTTGCAAATAGTCAGGATCAAACCGTCCGAGAGAAAAGCCTTTCTCCCCTCCGACCTTGTCGGTGATCCATGCATCTGAAATAGATTTCAACTGATCAATGAAGGCCTGAGAATGAGGCGCTTGGTTGATTGTCAATTCAAGCCCGTCCTCAATGGCATGCTTGTGTGCTGCACGCATGGCTTCAAACGGAGTGTCAGTGAGGGTAAAATCAGATAACTCGATCTCTGCCTCTTCTCCAATCTTGTGGAGTGAAAAGCCCATCTCAGTCCAAAGCGGAAGATAGGCTTTACTCACTTCAAACATGACTGGATGGGCGGCATTATCATAAGCCTCCTCCCAGAATGACCAGACGAGTGGCTCGATGGCTTCTTTTGGACCAACCGGATCGGAATAGGCGATCCATTTGTTGCCCTGAACCGCATACATGATAAACGCCGTTTCGCTATCATTGAAAAACAGCTCCTTGTCCCCACTCAAGGCCAAACAGGCTTTGGGATCATTCTGGCGGTCTATGATGGCCTGAGCCTTTTTCAGAGCGGCCTTGTTTGGTGTCCTCGTATGGTTTGCCGCAGGCTGAATGGCGAGCCAGACCGTCGAGAACAAGAACAACAACGATCCCGCCAAACCTGCACGCAAAGACCGAGAGGTATTGGAAATACTGGAAAAATCAGTCCACAAGTCGATGCTGTAAGGGGGCGCTTCATGCATGAAGAAGAATACCGCCGCAGCACTAACGGCGATTCCACCTGCCAGAGCGAACCATCCCGGACTAAGCACACTGCGAGTTAATTTGGCAGAGCGGTTGAACAGACTCCGAAACGGCCAAAGAACGATGGCGGTAGATAAAAGGAGAAGCACGCTTTCCAAATCGAGTTTATTCATGAGAGCCGCGCCGGAAGCCACAGCCAGTGCACAAAGAGTGAGCCAATATGCACCAGATATCCTGCGGACAAGACCCTGACTGAGCATGATAAGCAATACCCCCAGAACAGCAGAGATGAGAGCCCCGCCTTCAAGAAAGATAGTTGCAAGCAGATCATCTGCGTCAATCTCGTCCGGGCGAACTGAAGGCATGAGCGCAATCAAGAGAAGATATCCGCCAACACCGAAAACAGTCATACCAATCATCGGCGGAACCACTCCACTTGCTGCTTTTAGAACAGGCCGAAGTGGTTCTGATACATCGCCAAACAACCCCGTTATGACACCCCCGGCAAGCCTTGCCTCATTGAGCGCCACAAAGACGAGAGCCAATGCAAAGGGCACAAGATAATAAATCAAACGAAAGAGCAGCAGTGCTGCGGCAATCTGATCAAGGGGGATACTTCTGGGGAGGGCGGTTATGATAATCGTTTCGAATACACCAACCCCGCCCGGTACATGACTGAGAACTCCGGCCATCGACGCAGCAGCAAAGACCGGCAGGAATGTTAAGAAATCCGGTCGAGCATCAGGCAACAAAACATATAGTGTAAGCGCCGCCATGGAGGTGTCGACAAAAGTGAATGCTAGCTGCGAGAAGAGCACCCCTGGCGTCGGTGCGGATAGTTCGAATTTTCCCAATCGCAGGCTTTTGCCATTCAGGGACATTAGTAACAGAAACAGGACCACGGCCAAAGCCGCTGCACTAGCCAGAATTCTTAAGCTGTTGGGCGCGATAGGCAGAATATTGACAAGAGCGTAAGGATGAACTGCCAGAGCGGCCAGACCGATTACCGTTATGCCAAACCCGAAGGCTAAAGCAGCAAAAGTTGAAACGCTGGCAATTTCAAACAGGCTCAACCCATAAGCCGAATACACCCGATAGCGCACGGCTCCGCCGGAAATGACGCTGACACCGATCGTATTGCCGAAGCTATAACCAAGGAATCCTCCGACGGCGATGGCTTTTGCAGGAACGGATTTGCCAAGAGAGCGTAGCGCTGACCAATCATAACCAATTAGCGCTATGTATCCCATAGCCGTTGCCGAAAGGGCCGAAACCAAAGTCAACCAAGGTGTCGTGCGCACCTGATCGATCACATCGGCGGCCTTGACCGGCTTCAATAGATGGTAAAGCGCGTATATACCGAGCACAAACAAAACAAGAGCAAGCAGAATCGGCGCTGTTTTCTTTGCATAAGCGACCCAGTCGGATTGGGTTTGGCTATTGGAATTGGGAGTATCCAACTTGGTCTCTCATTTTTAAAACGCGCAACGTCAGAACCAATAGCAGAAAGAGGAACGATGTGGCCCGACTAGAATCACCTGCTTACGCAGCATTTATGACAGTTTAATTGGCAAAATTCTTACAAAATTGTAAGAAGGGCGCCATTCTTTCGTTCCTCATCGGGAGTAACACCGACTACAAACGTCAATGCTATTCTACTGGCTCAAAACCGAACTCCGGTATAAATGCCCGAAGCGCTTCGATGACCTCCACGATTCTTGGATCTGACTTTCGTTCGAGCAAAACATAGATCCCCATAAGCCAACTTGGAATAACCTCATCGGGGGCCATTTCGATTTGAATTAGTCCTTTGCTGCTGAGAAATCCACTCAATTGAGCCGAATGCACCAGCACCATGTCGGTTTCCAGTACCATGTCAACGCATGCGGACATGGAATTGGACATGAAAGTATGGCCAAACCAATCGGAGCGTGGTTCGTTTGCGTCGGCGCGTTGGCCGAGTTGTCTGTCTTCCGGTTGCACTGCAATGCAGGAAGGCCATTCAGTAATCTCGTCACGATGGCGCGGCAACTCGAGCAAGGGATGGCCAGGCCTGACATAATAGGCATCAGCAGCCATACCCAGCGGGATGAATTCCACTTCGCTGCGTTTGTTGAAATCGGGAATGATGTGTCCAACAAACAATGAGATATCACCAGCAAGCAAATGATCCATACAGGCCATCATATTACCAACGCTGACATTGATAGAAACCTTTGGAAAAGTCTGATGATGCTTGATTAAATAATCTTTGAAGAATTGCGTCCAGGTAGAATACCCCGTACCAATACTTATGCCATGCTCACGCTCTTCTCGAAGTTGATCAATATTGTCTATCGCATTTGCATAAATCCGACGCATTAGATGTGCGCTTTTATAAAGCGTCTCGCCATAAGTGGTCAGTCGTACCCCACGAGAAGATCGCTTGAACAGTTTGACTTTCATTTTCTGTTCAAGTTTCTTAATGTTATAGGTAAGCGCAGGCTGAGATATCAATAACTTACTAGATGCTGCAGCAAAAGATCCAGCGTCTGCGACTTCTAAAAATTGCTCTAATGTGCGATCCATATACCCTTATCTCCTGAACAATTGTCGCACTTTGCTATAAAAATTATTTATATTAGTGCCGTTTTTTTGTATTGGATTTAAAGCCTCAGGAAATTTATATTCGCGCCAAGTCATTTGTCAATTCCAGTAAACCTGAAATTGCCATATGCAAAAAGAGGGTATTTTTACGCGTGATATCACTATAACGCATTGTTATCCAACCATGGTGGAGGCTTTCAAAGTAGTCATGATGGGTAATACGTAAAAATACTTTCTTTGTCTCAAGTTTATAATTCTCGTTTCGAAAGGGAGAAAGTCATGAGACTTGGAAAGATCGGAACACTTCTGGTTGCTTCAATCGCATTCGGGGCTCTTAGCTCTTCTGCATTCGCTCTTACACTCAAAGTGTCGGATTCTCACAATAACAATCACTCAACCGTTGTTGCTCTGAAAGAGTTCAGCTCTGCTATTGAAGAGCGCACTGGCGGCGATGTTAAAGTGCAGGTATTCGGCGCTGGTGTGCTTGGCACTGAATCGGAAATGATCAACCAGCTGCGCATGGGTATTCTGGACATGGTGCGGACCGCACCAACCGATCTGGAAAAATTCAACCCAACCTATAGTGCTTTCCTGCTGCCTTATCTGTTCAAGGATGACGCTGGCGTCGAGAAGGCCATGAACGCAGTTAAAGAAGATGTGTTCCATTCTCATCCGGATTCCGGTTTCATGGGGCTTGCCTGGAACACAGCAGGCGCCCGCAGCTTCTATACCGTGAACAAAGAAATCAACAGCCCGGACGATCTGGCTGGTTTGAAAATCCGCGTGCCAAATAGTCGTTCCATGACCCGGGCCGTTGAAATGCTCGGCGCAACAGCAACACCTGTGCCTTGGGGTGAAGTTTACACCGCTCTGCAGCAGGGCATCGTTGATGGTGCTGAAGGCAGCCCAACCTCTCTGATTGATGGTAAATTCGTTGAAGTCATTCGTCACTTCTCCTTTGACCGTCACTTCACGATCCCAGATGTACTGATCATCAGCAGCAAGACCTGGGAAAAATTGAACGATGAGCAGAAAGCAATCTTTAAGGACGAAGCAGAAAACTACACCAAGCGTGTTGCTGCTCTTGAAGAAGAGAAGGTTGCCAAAGCGATCGAACAATCCAAAAAACAGGGTGTGACCTTCAAGGAGGTTGACCTGGCCCCCTTCAAAGCGCGTGTCATGCCGCTCTATGACGAGCTGCGCGCTAACAATAAAGAAGCTGCAGAGATCGTATCTCGCATTGAAGCAGCTCAAGAGTAAGGTGAGCGGTATCTAACCCTCGTACGATGTGTTTCCGGCTTTAAGCCGGAAACACTGCCTTTCTCCTCTAATTAAGGCACAAACCTTCATGGTGAAATTTCGGAATTATTTGGAAAAGGCTGTGTTGTCTCTGATCACGGTCTTTCTGGTCCTGCTCGTTGTGATGGCATCCTGGCAGGTCTTCGCTCGCTACATCCTCAATGCTCCGCCCCAATTTACGGACGAAGCCATGCGGTTCACGATGATCTGGTTGGTCTATCTGGGTGCCGCTCTCGCCTTCGGTATCACGGATCGCCATATGTCACTTGGCCTTTTCAAGGACATGTTCAAGGGGCGGACCCGTATCATGTTTGAGGTGTTCAGCTTCGTATGTGTCCTGGTGTTCTGCCTGATCGTCATGATCAAGGGTGGTATCGCACTTTTCCTTATTGGGGAGGGCCAGTATTCAGACAGCATGAACCTGCCAATGAACTGGGTGTATGTGATTATTCCCTTCTCGGGTTTCCTTTCGATCCTGCTCAAAACACAGAATTTTGTTGAGGTCGTAAAAGATATAAGGAGCGGTTCGGATGGATTCTAATCTTGTCATCATGATCCTGTTGCCGTTGTTTCTGATCTTCATGTTCTCCGGCATCCCGATTGCAATCGGTATCGGCCTGAGTTCTCTGGCGGCAATCCTTGTTATTCTTCCCTTTGATATGGTGGCCTTTCAGGGCGCCCAGAAGATGTTTGGCGGCATCAACAGCTTTGGGATGCTGGCAGTTCCCTTCTTCATGCTCGCCGGCAACATCATGAACCATGGCGGTATTGCCAGGAAGCTGATTGATCTTGCTCTTATGTTTGGTGGCCGCATGCCGGGCGCTCTGGCGCACGCCAACGTTATGGGCAACATGCTGTTTGGTACATTGTCCGGTTCTGGCATGGCCTGCACGGCAGCTATCGGCGGCACTATGGCCCCGATTCAGAAGGAAAAGGGCTATGACCCGGCATTCTCTGCTGCGATCAATATTGCATCCGGCCCCGTCGGCATGCTTATTCCGCCGAGCGGACTGCTGATCCTGTTCTCAATCGTCAGTGGTGGCGTTTCTGTTGCTGGCTTGTTCATGGGCGGCTGGATTCCCGGCATCCTGTGGGGTGTAGCCGTGATGATTGTAGCCTACTTCATGGCAAAGAAGCACAACCTGCCAACCGAGAAATCCAACCGCACGTTCGGTCAGAAACTAAAAGTCTTCTGGGACGCAGTTCCAGCCCTGATGCTGATTGTCATCGTTATGGGCGGCATTGTTGGTGGCGTATTCACCGCTACGGAAGGTGCTGCGGTCGCTGTTGTCTACAGCCTGCTGCTTTCTTTCTACTACAGAACCATCAGTGGCAAAATGCTGCTGAAAACCTTGAGTGATACCGCCCTTACAACCGGCGTTATTCTCTTCCTGGTGGCAGTTTCGAGCTTGATGAGCTGGATCATGGCTTATGCGCAGATTCCGCAGATGATCGGCGAAACGCTTCTGCAACTGACCGATAACCGCATCGTTCTGCTGCTGATCATCAACATCTCCCTGCTCATTCTGGGCACCTTCATGGACGCCACACCGGCGATCCTGATTTTCACACCGATCCTGATGCCAATCTGTACCGGCATGTTCGGGATGGACCCGATCCACTTTGGCGTAATGATGATTTTCAACCTCGGTATCGGGAACATCACTCCGCCTGTTGGCTGCGTGCTCTTTGTGGGCGCGGCAGTGGGGGATACGAAGATCGAAAAGATCATTCCGTTCCTTCTCCCGGTCTTCGCGGTTCTGTTCGGTGTGCTGTTGCTTGTTACCTACGTTCCGTCCTTGACGCTGTTCCTGCCACACCTTATCGGGCTCTGATTACAGGTTCCTCGTCACTGAAAATGGCTCTTGGCCGCCAATCTTGGCGACCAGGGTCTACGGTGCTGGCCGCATCTCAGTTTAACTCATTCACATGATTACAAACTCGAAAGCCTAGCTTATGAAAAACGTAAAAATCGCATATATCGGAGGAGGCAGCCAGCAGTGGGCTCTGCACCTCATGGCCGACCTCGCTCTTTCCAAAAACCTCAGCGGCAGCCTCGTTCTGTATGACATCAACAATGAAGCTGCTGAAAAGAACAAAGAAGTCAGCAAGCACATCTTCTCCCGTCCGGAAGCGACCGGAAAATTCGAAGTCGAAGTCGAGGCCGATCTCGACCGCGCACTGGCTGGTGCGGATTTTGTCGTCATTTCCATTGAACCTGGCCCGACCGAAAACCGCTTTATCGACCTCAAGATTCCAGAAAAATATGGCATCTACCAGAGCGTTGGTGACACGACGGGCCCTGGCGGCATCGCTCGCGCCATTCGTTCTATTCCAGTCATGGCCGATTTTGCCAATCACATCATGGACGTTTGCCCTGATGCATGGGTCATCAACTACACCAACCCGATGGCATGGTGCACCGCAGCCCTTGTTGCAGCTCAGCCGAATATCAAGGCTGTTGGTTGCTGCCATGAAGTGTTCCACACGCAGGAAATGCTCTGCAAGTGGGTAAGCGAGCATTACGATGTGCCGCTTCCTGCACGTCATGACATCAAGCTCGACATTGCTGGCGTGAACCACTTCACCTTCGCAACAGGCGCTCAGTGGAACGGCAAAGACATCTTCGAAGAATTCAAGTCGGCCATGAAGCCTCTTGATGTTGATACCCTGAAAGCCAATGCTGCAAACCGCACCAAGGAAGAGCTTTGGTTTGACTCGGACTTCGAGATTGCCAAGGATCTGTTCAAGCGTTTTGGCGTACTTGGCGCTGCGGGTGACCGCCATCTGGCAGAATTCATTCCATGGTATATCAAGAGCGGAGAAGAGCTGAACAGCTGGGGCGTTGTGCTCACACCATATGAGTGGCGCGTCAAACGTCAAGCTTCGCAGGACGAAGCACGTCAGGAATTTCTTGATGCCGACCTTAAGCCCTCAGGTGAAGAGGGGGTCTTGATGATCGAAGCACTCAGTGGGGCCGCCGACAAGCCTTGCCGTACACAGGTGAACATGCCGAACACAGGGCAGAACAACTTTGCTCCTTTGGGCAGCATCGTGGAAAGCTACGGTCTGGTCAGCGAAAACAAGATCGAAACCGTGTCCTGCGGCATTCTGCCTGCTGCTGTGCAATCCCTTGTGAGCCGTAACCTGACGGTACAGGGTCTTGTTCTGGAAGGTGTCATGGAAAATGACAAGGCCAAGATCTTCAGCGGCTTCATGATCGATCCGCTCGTTGCCAACTCTCCACGCGACTGCGAAGCGCTGTTCGAAGAGCTCTGGACTGCGTTGGAGAAACTCAAGGACTAACGCGTAAGACGCTCATTTGGGCCTATAAAAATTAACGCTGGGGCGGTTTATGACCGCACCAGCGTTTTTATATGTGCAGTATAGTCCCGTGGAAACCGCTGAGCACCTGCTCACTCTAAATGCGAGCAAAGGATGCTACTACGGGCAAGGCTGCTGACAAAATGGCACTGGCGCCACGTCTCTGGTCAACATGCCTGAGACAAAGACACAAATCCATCATCGCATTTCAATATCAATATGCGCCCCATATCGAGCCTTGAGCTGATCGATTTCCTTACCTGAAAATCCCAAACTGGATGCCTTGCGCAGAAACTGCGCCAGCTCATCCTGCTGCGATAGTTCAGATTTCATACATTCGTTCACAATGGCTGGATTGCGATTTAATGTGGCCATGACTTGCCCTTTTCCAGACAATGAGGAAAGCTTTATACAACGCAGCCCCAGAAACACGACGCCTTATCTAAAAGCGCATACGGCTTCAATCGACTTTGATGCAAGTTAAACATTCACTGCAAACGCAATTGGAACCAAACGCAACGGTTGGCCCAAAAACGAGCATTTATTCTCATGTCATCAGGATATGGGAGGAGGGGTGTCAGGTGGAATGGTCGACCCTCTAAGATCTATCTCGACGATAGAGTATGGTACGATATGAAAGGGTTCGATATGCGTATCAAGGTCGCTTTTCATCAGGAAAAATGAAAACGCACCATCTGAAGAGCAGGTTTGATATTGCTGATCTTCCCCGCATCCAATTAACAGCGTGCCGTCGGAGGCAGAAATCTTGGTCGCTTCGCTACAAGACACCGGCTGCTTGTGATCAAACGCAAATGTTTTACCTGTCCCGGCGAAAAGCCCGAACATCAAAAGCATGATAAGAAGAATGCTTTGCAGTTGGCGTGACATGTGCGTGAAGACACTTCCCTAAGCGAACCCGTTAATTGACACGGACTCATTATAGACTAGGTAGGAGCAAGATCAAATTTCTGCAAGAGGAAGCAAAAAATAAACAAGAAAAAGAAATAGATGCTGCCAAATATAAGCAGCAAAAAACCCCGATGCTGGCACCAGGGTCTCAAGATTGTTTAAGCCTTCAATGGACTGTTAGATCGCTTTAACCAAGCACTTTCAGGCTATCGGCATTTTCCTTGCCGTTGCGACCTTCAACCATTTCATATTCAACCTTCTGACCTTCGGTAAGGGTTGTTAGGCCGGAACGTTCAACCGCAGAGATGTGAACGAACGCATCTTTTCCACCTTCAGCGGGCTCGATGAAGCCATAGCCCTTGGTTGGGTTGAACCACTTAACAGTTCCGGTTGCCATTTCAAAATTTCCTCTTGACTTAAGGGTCTTATCCCTGGGTACCTCATATACACCATGGGGTAGTTATCTTCTTCGTGAGGCCCTGAGCAGCCGCTTGCGCGTGCGGCAAACCAAACGCTTCAGAAAAACCAACTGTTAAAGAGTACATCACAAAAAACAAAACTCAAAGATTAGATTTTCGTCTGTTTGGAAATTTCACATTATTGTTACAAATAACACTTTAAATGCAAGACGATAATCCGTAAAATAATGAAATTACTTGCTAATTTGTCCTTAAACATCGAATTCATACAAATTCCAATGTAAGAATTTTAAACAAAAATACAATTTAAATTTCAAAAATCAGGGGCGCTGGCGAAATATTTGCCACAAAAATTCCCCATTTGCTCGAAAATCGATCACGGTCGATATAGGCGAACAAACCCACCCGAAATATTGAACTAATTTTCTAGATGCATAATCATATATTATCGCATCAAAGTAATGATGAAAAGCATCGTAAGTAGATACGAAAAACATAGAATACTATTATGTTTTTCCAAATAAATCCCCATAGAATCTCATGCCGTATCCGTATCTGAAAATACGGTGCTGCTATCTAAATATCCAAAATTATTATTCGGTCAATTGGTGCAGGGCCGTTGCTGTGTGATTGGGCCATCTTAAATCAATCAGATTCTCCTCATCCATTAAGCCTACTCAGTCGACGGGCACCTCATTTACGAGCGGATGAAATCTACAAATTTGAGGTGGCCATGTTTGACTGAAAATTATCATCTATCCATTGGCATTAGAAAATATTAGCATAAGAATAAATTATGCTAATATTATTGTTGCCTAAAAAATATTAAGGCTCGTCGGAACCCGTAAAACTGATAGCAACGTGTAAAAGCAGTCTCTTGTCTGGGTTGATTTAGACATCACGGTCGGCTTCCATACCATTAAGGGAAAGAACTGATTCAATAGGACTAAGCCGCTGACCAGCATTCACCATTGAGGCAATTCAATGCGCTTTTCATTCGCGTCTCTCGCTCGCAACGCCATGACCTACCATCAGAATTGGCCTCGGCAATGGCGAAGCCCTTCTCCAAAAAATCATTACGACGTCATTATTATTGGCGGAGGAGGGCATGGTCTTGCCACGGCCTATTATTTGGCCAAAAACCATGGCGTCCAAAGAATAGCGTTGTTGGAAAAGGGCTGGATCGGAGGCGGCAATACCGGGCGCAACACAACCATCGTACGTTCCAACTATCTTTGGGATGATGCTGCCCATTTATATGAAAAGTCGTTGCAGCTCTATGAAGGGCTCTCAAAAGATCTCAATTACAACATCATGCTTAGCCAAAGGGGCGTTCTCAATCTGGCCCATAGCCTGCAGGATGTCCGAGATACAAAGCGTCGCGTGAATGCCAATAAGCTCAATGGTATCGATGCCGAATGGCTCGATGCAGAAGCAGTGAGGTCCTTCTGTCCGATTATTCGCACAGACAAGAAAGCCCGCTATCCGGTTCTTGGGGCATCACTACAAAAGCGGGCAGGTACAGCGCGCCATGATGCCGTTGCCTGGGGCTATGCGCGCGCAGCCGATATGCGAGGCGTAGATATTATCCAGAATTGCGAAGTCACAGGCATCACCAGGCAAGGCGACCGCGTAACTGGCGTTGAAACCAATCGCGGCACCATAACGGCTCACAAGATCGGTATTTGCACTGCTGGGCACTCTTCGGTACTAGCAGAAATGGCCGGCTTTGCGGTGCCTATTACTAGCCATCCCTTGCAAGCCATGGTTTCCGAGCCAATCAAGCCCGTACTTGATACAGTCGTCATGTCGAACGCTGTCCATGTCTATGTTAGCCAATCAGACAAAGGCGAGCTTGTTCTGGGAGCAGGCATCGACGCCTACCAATCCTATGCTCAGCGGGGCTCGTTCCATGTGGTGGAACATCAGATTTCTGCCTTGTTGGAACTTTTTCCCATCTTTTCGCGGCTGAAATTGATGCGTATGTGGGGCGGCATCGTAGACACCACTCCAGATGCTTGTCCGATCATCTCAACCACGCCAGTCAAGAATCTGTACCTCAACGCAGGCTGGGGCACCGGAGGATTCAAGGCCATACCCGGATCCGGTTTTGTTTTCGCACACACCATCGCTAATGAAGCGCCGCACGCGTTGAACGCAGCCTTCACGCTCGATCGTTTTTCGACCGGTCACTTGATTGATGAACATGGCGCCGCTGGCGTCTCGCATTAGAGGGAACTGAGCATATGTTGAAAATCAAATGTCCCTATTGCGGCGACCGTGACGAAACCGAGTTTTCCTATGGTGGCGAGGCTCATATTGAACGCCCTGACACCCCTTCCGAGGCTTCTGACGAATCGTGGGGCGCTTATCTCTTTGGCCGCCCCAACAAAAAGGGACTTATGCGCGAACGCTGGTTCCATGCTCATGGCTGTCGACGATGGTTCAATCTTTTGCGTAACACGAACAATCACACAATCATTGGCTCCTACAAGGCTCTTGAAAAACCGTCTATTGCGGAACTTAAAAAAGAGAGCCGGAAAGGAAGCGCAAAATGAATGTCAATCGACTGCCTTCTGGTGGGCGGATCAATCGCGACGTTCCGATCCGGTTTCGCTTCAATGGCACCTACTATTTGGGATATGAGGGCGACACACTGGCGTCCGCATTGCTCGCCAATGATATCCATCTCGTTGCACGCTCTATAAAATATGCCCGGCCGCGCGGTATCATGGCGGCTGGCCCGGAAGAACCCAACGCAATAATGCAAATCAATGTGTCCAATCGCAGCGAACCAAACCCCAAAGCGACGGAAACTTATCTGCATCCGGGGCTCATCGCCTCGTCGGTCAACGCATGGCCGTCCTTACGACATGATGCTAAACGGCTGAGCAGTATTGGCGAGCGCTTGATGAGTGCCGGCTTCTATTACAAGACAATGTTCGGCTCGAGCACGCTATGGCAGAAGGTGTTTGAACCAATCATCCGCAGATCCGCAGGATTGGGAAAAGCGCCGAGTGATCCAGATCCCGATATCTATGACCATATGCACAGACATGTTGATCTGATGATTGTCGGCGCAGGGCCCGCCGGGTTGGCAACTGCCAGAGACGCCGCGCTTTCCGGGGCACGGGTTCTCATTGTAGACGCTTTGCCCGAGTTCGGCGGCTCACTGCTTTCCCAAAACCGAACCATCGACAAGATGAGCGGCACGGATTGGGTTTCTGGTGTCACTTCAGAATTGGAAACCTGTGATGATACGCTTCTTTTGCCCAATACCACCGCGATCGGCTATTTCGACCAGAATTATATCATTGCCATTGAAAGACGTCTTGATCACAAGGGAGAGGCATCCTCGCCAGCCAATGTGAGAGAACGCTTGTGGCACATACGCGCAGACAAGGTCATTCTGGCCACAGGCGCACATGAAAGACCTTTGGTCTTTTCAGACAATGACCGGCCGGGCATCATGCTCGCTGGTGCGGTACAAAGCTATGTCAATCGCTTCGCTGTACTGCCGGGCAAAAGCGCCATCCTGTTTGCCAACAATAACGCGGCCTATGAGGCGGCTCTGGATTTCAAAAAGGCTGGTGGCGATCTTGTCGCCGTCATCGATCCCAGACAGGAACCACAGGGCCCTCTGGTCGAAGAACTGTTTGCGACTGGAACGCGCTTACTATCTGGCCATGTGGTAACGGAGACGCTCGGCACCAATCGTTTCAAGGGGATTGACGCTGCACCATGGGACGGCCATGCGATTACTGGTAAGGCCGAGCGGTTTGAAGCCGACATTCTGATGATGTCTGGCGGCTGGAGTCCGGTCGTACATCTGTTTAGTCAGGCGTCAGGCAAGCTGCGCTATGATGGCGAGACATGCGCCTTTGTTCCAGATATCTACGGCCAGAAGGAATGCTCTGTTATTGGAGCTGCCAATGGCGACTTCAGCTTGAACGAAGCTCTGCGTGCAGGCGGTCGCGAGAGCATGAAGGCCGCACTGGCCTACGGCAAGCCCGCAAGAAAAACGGCCCGCCGTTATGCGGCTGAGGAACCTGATACCGGTGCGCCCGAGGCTTGCTGGCAGATCCCCGCACAAGATCCGGCGGATCAAGGGAAACTCAAACAGTTCGTAGATTTTCAAAATGACACGACTGCCGCAGACATCGCCCTTGCCAAGCGAGAGGGCTTTGATTCCGTTGAGCATATGAAGCGCTATACCTTAAGTGGTTTCGGAACGGATCAGGGCAAAACCGGCAACATCAACGCCTTGGCCATATTGGCCAGACAGACCGCATCAACCATCGAAGAAACAGGAACGACGACCTTCCGTCCGCCCTATACGCCAGTTTCATTCGGGGCACTTGCCGGGCGCTTTGTTGGACCACTGGCAGACCCCGTGCGCACAACACCGATGCATGAAGCGCATGTGAAGGCAGGAGCAGCGTTCGAAAATGTCGGCCAATGGAAGCGCCCTTGGTACTATGCCAGAGCCGGCGAAGACATGGGCGCAGCGGTCAGGCGCGAATGCACGGCGGTGCGCAAGGGCGTCGGTATGCTCGATGTCTCAACTTTGGGCAAAATCGATATTCAGGGGCCGGATGCACGAGAATTCATCAATCGTCTTTACACAAACTCGGTCACGAACCTGAAACCCGGGAATTGCCGCTATGGCCTCATGTGTGGAGAAGACGGCATGGTGCTGGATGATGGCGTCATCACATGCCTTGATGACACGCATTTCATCACCACAACGACCACTGCCGGCGCAGCGCATGTCTTGAGCCATATGGAAGACTATTTGCAAACAGAATGGCCTGATCTCAAGGTCTACTGCACCTCCATCACAGAAGAATGGGCGACCATCGCCATCAATGGTCCCAAAGCGCGGGATGTCATGGCAAGGCTCAATCCTGACGAAGATTGGAGCGCAAAAGCCTTCCCGTTCCTCACGCACAAAGAGGTCCAGATTGGCGGCGTGATGGCCCGCATATTCCGGATCTCCTTCACTGGAGAACTGGCCTATGAGATTAATATCCCGGCTCGATATGGCCTTGCTCTTTGGAACCATGTAGCAAATGCCGGAAAGGAATGGGATATAATGCCTTATGGCACCGAGGCTATGCATGTCTTGCGGGCTGAAAAAGGCTATATCCTCGTAGGGCAGGACACAGACGGGTCGCAAACACCGCAGGACCTCGGGCTCAACTGGATTGTCTCCAAAAACAAATCGGATTTCATCGGCATGCGATCTCACACCAGACCGGACACTGTGCGCAGTGATCGCAAGCAGCTCGTGGGATTGATGACGGAAAGTCCGGAATTTATTCTGGAGGAGGGGGCGCAGATCGTTGAAAACCCCGACGCACCGACACCAATTCCCATGGTGGGGCATGTCACATCCAGTTACTGGAGTGAACATCTGGGTCATTCCATCGCGCTTGCTCTGATTGAAGGTGGTCTTGGCCGGAAGGGCGAGCAGCTGCACAGCTTCTCATTGGGTAACTGGCACAAGGTGACGATTGTGGACCCGATTTTCTATGATATCGAAGGAGCCCATCGAGATGGATAATTTGCAGCACCTTTCAGCTCAATCCCCGCTATATGCCAAACGGGATCAGCTCTTGAACGGCTCCGGCCAAGCTGTTGCACTATCGCAGGAAATGGGTCCCAGACTGATCTCCATGCGCGGGGATGGTTCCGACAAATCATTTCTGGCGGCAGTCAAAAATCTGATCGGGTCGCCCCTTCCACTCAAGCCAGGCAGCAGTCAGGAAAAAGGCGCAGTTGCCGTTCTCTGGATGGGGCCGGATGAGTGGCTAATCATTGCCAATGAAACAGATTCTTTAAAGCCTCTGCCGGAGATGGCTTTGGCGCTCACAGAGTATCACTGTGCTTTGGTTGATATCTCAAATAGCAAAGTCATGCTGTCCCTTGTGGGGCCATCCTCTCGCGATGTGCTTAGCAAGGGCTGCTCGATTGATTTCTATTCCAATGAATGGAGAAAGGGACACTGCGTCAATAGCCTATATGCGCGCTGCGATGTCACGATATGGCAAAGGGCAACGCGCGATCACTATGCTATTCTCGTCAGAAATTCCTTTTCCGACTATGTCTCGGACTATCTTCTGGATGCTATGTCAGAATATAACGCGGCCTAAAATGGACATAATTAGAATAACTTGGCATTAGTGAGCAAAAAGAAAACCCGCCTTGAAACAGGGCGGGTTCTTTCATTTCATATGATGCATAAAGATCATTCGGTGTAGAATTTGCGACGGGCATCCTGCTCTACGCCAAGCACCATCTGCAGTTCAGCCAATCTGCGGAAATGCTCTTCCTTTTCCTCGTCAGTCTTGGCTTCGCTCAGCTTTTCGAACTCTTCGGCGATGGCCTTCTTCAGTTCGATTTCGCGCGGCATGGCGCCAGTTTCTTCCAAAATGCGATAGCCAGCCTTCAGGAAGGTATCGTCACTCTGTTGAGGTGGCTTGGGTTTGCGCGCACGCTTATAACCCTCAAGCAAACCTTCCGATTTCACTTTCGCAATAAGATATTCAGTGACGTCTTTGTTAGGCATCATTTACTCCATCAGACCGTTCCGGCCCTTTAAAGATAAGATCAAATTCATGACACTTCAATGAGTAGAAGGTTATGTGGACGGCCCTTTGATGAGCCAGACCAAACCATCTCACAGTCCGAGCGCATCAGCCAAGAAGCGCTGCGTAGTCAAGGTCTTCCAAGCCAGCGGCGCGCCGTGCGGAGGTAAGTGTGTTGGCCATCAGCAACGCAATGGTCATCGGGCCAACGCCACCCGGAACCGGCGTTATGAAACCCGCATGCTCTGCGGCGCTATCATAATCAACATCGCCAACAAGCCGCGTCTTGCCTTCTCCACGTTCGGGAGCTGGGATACGGTTGATCCCCACATCGATGACACACGCACCATCCTTGATCCAGTCGCCCTTGATCATCTGAGGGCGACCAACCGCAGCAACAACAATATCCGCAGCCTTCACAACACTTGGCAAATCCTTGGTGCGACTATGCGCGATGGTCACCGTGCAGCTTTCTGCCAGCAAAAGAGCTGCCATCGGTTTGCCAACAATGTTGGAGCGCCCGACCACCACGGCGGATTTGCCGGAAAGATCGCCCAGAGACCTCTTGGCCAGAATAAGCGACCCTGCTGGCGTACAGGGCACCATGGCCTTGTCTTTGGCGCCTGCAGTGAGCAGCCCCACATTGATTGGATGGAACCCGTCGACATCCTTGTCAGGACGGATCAGCTCCAGCACCTTGGATTCATCAATATGATCGGGCAGGGGGAGCTGAACCAGAATGCCATGAATGCTTTCGTCATCATTCAACTCGCCCACAAGAGACAAGAGAGTATCTTCTGAAGTATCAGCAGGCAGAGCATGTTCAACCGATTTGAAATGGCATTCATTGGCAGCCTTGCCTTTGGACGCGACATAAACCTTGCTGGCAGGGTCTTCACCAACAATGACCACTGCAATGCCTGGCACAACGCCGGTTTCATCGATCAGTTTTTTGCCCTCAACGGCAATTTTTTCTCTCAGCGCTGCGGCAATGCCCTTGCCATCAATGCGTGTTGCGGTCATGTGCTTCTCTCTTTCAAGACGTGTGATTCCATGCTCATGCGGCAATAAGTTGCCAACAGCTATAGACTCCTTAGAACAAGCCTTCAATGTCGCCTTTTTCATTAAGGTGGATAGACAGGGCCGCCGGTTTGCGCGGCAGTCCCGGCATTGTCATGATTTCCCCGCAAATCACGACAATGAAACCAGCCCCGGCAGAAAGACGGACTTCTCTGACAGGGACGTCAAAATCACTTGGCGCCCCCAGGAGCGTAGGGTCCGTTGAAAAGCTATATTGGGTCTTGGCCATACAAACAGGCAGCTCGCCATAGCCTTCCGCTTCCCATTGTTCCAGTTGCTGGCGGATCTTTTGATTGATGAGAACGCCCTTTGCGCCATAAATCTCCTTGGCCACAATCTCGATTTTTGTCACGAACGACATGGAATCCCGATAAAGCAACTTGAATTGCGGTTTTTCCTGCTCTGTCATGGCGACAACAGCTTCGGCCAACGCCACAGCCCCTTTGGAGCCCTCTGCCCAGTGCGTACACAGAATGGCCTTGCATCCCATGCTCTCAACATAACGCTGCACCACTGCGGTTTCTTCTGCGGTGTCCGAGGTGAAATGATTGATTGCAACAATGACAGGAACGTCGAACTTTTTGACATTCTCGATGTGGCGACCAAGGTTCGCGCAACCAGCCAGAACGGCATCCTCATCCGGGGTGCCCAAGTCGGCCTTGGCTACGCCACCATTCATCTTGAGCGCCCTGACAGTTGCCACAATCACGGCAGCATCAGGCTCGACACCTGCTTTGCGGCATTTGATGTTGAAGAATTTCTCCGCCCCGAGATCGGCTCCAAAACCAGCTTCCGTTACCACATAATCGGAAAGCTTGAGCGCAGCCTTGGTGGAAAGCACCGAATTGCAGCCGTGAGCAATATTGGCGAAAGGGCCGCCATGCACGAAGGCTGGATTATTCTCCAACGTCTGCACCAGATTGGGCAGGATGGCCTGTTTGAGCAAAACCGTCATGGCCCCGTCGGCGCCTATATCGCGACAATAGACAGGTGTGCGGTCCCTGCGATAGCCAACAATAATGTCGCCCAAACGGCGCTGCAAATCCTTATGGTTTTCAGCCAGACAAAGAATGGCCATCACTTCTGAGGCGACAGTAATGTCGAAACCGGATTCTGAAGGAAACCCGTTCGCAACACCGCCAAGTCCCGTCGTGATCTGCCGTAAGGATCGGTCATTCAAGTCAACAACGCGACGCCATTTGATCCGCCGCACATCAATGTCGAGTTCATTGCCCCAATAAATGTGATTATCGACCATCGCAGCGAGCAGATTGTGCGCGGCCGTTACCGCATGAAAATCACCCGTGAAATGCAGGTTCATCTCTTCCATCGGAACAACCTGCGCCATGCCGCCACCAGCCGCGCCACCTTTAACGCCAAAGCAGGGCCCCAGCGAGGCTTCGCGAATGCAAACACTTGCCTTCTTGCCAATCGCATTGAGAGCATCGCCCAGCCCAACCGTGGTGGTTGTCTTGCCTTCCCCCGCGGGGGTAGGGCTTATCGCCGTGACCAGAATAAGTTTGCCATTGGGGCGATCTGCCAGTGCGTCCATGCAGTCTTGCGAGAGCTTGGCTTTGTCATGTCCGAAGGGGATAAGTTTTTCTGCGGGAATAGAAAGGCGTTCGCCTATCTCGGTGATTGGTTTCAGTGTGGCTGCGCGGGCAATGTCTATATCACTTTGCATCGATAGCGGGTCTCACTTTAATTCGGACAGTGGAATGCTCTGGTTTTGGTTCTGTAAAGATGATGTATTGCGAACAATGGATAAAAATCAAGCTACCCTTGTATCAAATGCCATTCTTTCGACAGGTCAGTCAGTCACGCCTTGCAGGTGACAAAAATACTGGTATACCAAAGGGAAATATAAAACGAGGGAAACAGTAGTATGTCACATATTCATTGGCTTGGTGCGGGACTTTCATCCGTGCCGGGTATCCGCCGCCTTATTTCCAAAAATCGAGAAATCACACTTTGGAACCGTACCCTCTACAAAGCAGAGGCAGCGACGGAAGGGCTGACCGGCTCATTCGATGTCAAGGAATTCACCCTTGATGCTCTTAGCGCAGAATTGAAACCCGGCGATGTTGCCGTTTCCATGCTGCCTGCCACGATGCATTTGCAAATTGCCGAACTGTGCCTTGAGAAAGACGCCCATTTTGTCTCGTCTTCCTATGTCAGCCCGGAAATGGCCGCATTGGACGAGAAAGCAAAAGCCAAGGGCCTGACCTTTGTCAACGAAGTGGGGCTCGACCCCGGTCTTGACCATTTGCTCGCCCATCTCCTTATGAGCGACTACAAGGCAAGTAACGCTTACGATCCAGCCAACAGTCACGAATTCCGCTCCTTCTGCGGCGGCTTCCCAGCCGTTGCTAACGACTTCCGCTATAAATTCAGCTGGTCTCCTCTTGGTGTTCTCAAGGCTCTCAAAAGCCCGGCTAAAGCCATTATGGGCGGCAAGGAAGTCAACACACAGAAGCCATGGGATGCAATTTCAGACTATTCGGCCAATCTGCCAGGTGGCGCAGAAGTCTTTCAGTCTTATCCAAACCGCAACTCCTTGCCCTTCATGCAAGCCTATGGCATGGGTAGCGATTGGAACGTTCACACCTTCGTACGCGGCACCTTGCGCCTAGATGGTTGGTCTGATGCATGGGCCGATATTTTCCATTTCGTTGAAAATGAATTGGCAGGCCCGGATGGCGATGCAAAACTGGCGGCCATGAGCGAGCAGCTCTGGACAGACTATGCTTATGATGAGGGCGAACCGGACAGGGTTGTTCTGGTTGTTGACTTGAAGGCCAGCAAGGATGGCAAGGTTGTCTGGCACAAAGACTATGCCCTTGATTCTAAAGGCAGCAAAGAATTCTCAGCCATGGCGCGGCTCGTCTCCATTACTGTTAGCCTCGCGGTTGAAACTGTTTTGGAAGGCTCTCTCCCTGCGGGCGTATCCGCAGCGCCTTCAGATCCCACAACGATCCATCGCTGGTTTGAAGAAATCAAGGCCCATGGGGATGAGTTCCACCTGACCGAACATGTGTCCTGACAAGCACATCCTTTAGCCATTGCATCAAAGGTCCGGCATCTGTCGGGCCTTTTTGACTCGCAAGGACAGATAATTTATTTCACTCCATTAGGGACAAGTATAAAACGAAAGACTAATGCACAGAGATTAATTATTAGGCATGCCCAATTCATTGGCATTCTGTCCATTTGCGTCATTAGCACAAACAGATTGACGAAAATGTCCGTCATTTTGCTAAAGCAGCCGACAAAGCCACTTGAACGCCCCATCAGGAAGCGCAAAGCTCAGACAAAAGACAGTCAGAAGCTGCCTAACACCCTTCCTCTGGAGCGTTATCAATGAGCGAACCATCCAAGAAAATTCACTGGCTCGGCGCCGGACTGGCCTCCGTTCCCGGCATCCGCAGACTTGTCGCCAAAGACTACCCCGTCAATCTTTGGGAACAGGATCTTGAAAAAGCCAAGGCAGCAACAAAAGGCCTTACCGGCAACGTGACGCTGCATAAAGCCGACAACAACGAGTTGGCAAAAGCAATTGCAGCAGGCGACATTGTCGTATCCATGTTGCCAGCCTCCATGCATCTCAATATCGCCAAGCTATGCCTTGAAAAAGGGGCAAACTTTGTTTCCTCATCTTATATCAGCCCGGAGATGGCCGAGCTTGATGCTAAGGCAAAAGATAAAGGGCTTATCTTCATCAATGAAGTTGGGCTTGACCCCGGCATTGACCATTTGCTTTCACATTTGCTCATTGAAGATTATAAAGCCAGCCCGCAATTCTCGCCTGACAACGAGCACGACTACCAATCCTATTGCGGTGGTTTTCCGGCCATTGCCAACGACTTTACCTACAAATTCAGCTGGTCGCCACTTGGCGTGCTCAAGGCCCTGAAAAACCCAGCCAAAGCCATCGTTGAGGGCAAGGAAATTGACATTGCCAAACCATGGGACGCCGTAAAATCCTATGATGTGGCCCTTGCTGAGGGTATGGAAACATTCCAGTCCTACCCGAACCGCAACTCCGTTGTCTTCATGCCGCACTATGGCATCTCGAAAGATTGGAACATGAAGCGTTTCGTGCGCGGTACTTTGCGCCTAAATGGTTGGGCCGAAGCATGGAAAGATATTTTCAATACCATTGAAACAACTGCTGCGGACAAGGTGGATGCCGAGCTTGGCCCTCTAAGCGACAAGCTCTGGGCAGACTATCGGTATGAAGATGGCGAATTTGATCGCGTCGTGCTGACGGTCGAATTAAAAGTTATGCGAAACGGCATCACAATCTGGCACAAGGCCAAAAGTATGGATAGCGTCGGAACCAGACATGCCAGCGCCATGGCGCGTCTTGTCTCCAACACCGTCAGTCTGGCAACGGAAGCGGCGTTCAAGGGAAAATTGAACCCCGGCGTGCAGGCTGCGCCCGCAGATCCCGCAGTCATTCGCGAATGGCTAGAGACCATCTCCGAGTTGGGGGATGCGGTGCATCACACAGATTACTGTGTCCAATCCCGAATTATTGCGGCTGAATAAAAGTAATTATTCCAATTGCATATAAAGAAGGGAGGGTGTCAAACCCTCCCTTTTTATTTGTTATGAAACCTTCTTGATAACTTCTTGCCGTGCCTGTTGCTTGGTTAGCAGCTTGCCTTGTTCATTCTTGGCAAGAAGCGTACGCGCCTTTTCATATTTCGGGTCATTCCAGAAGATGGTGCAGCCATTACAGCCACGCCCACAACAGCCTTCTGTGCCAAGGCGTGGGCTCTTGGTTGACCGCTTTGTCTGGTCAGTATCTAGCGCTTCCTGAAGCTTAACATTCTTGCGACCATAGAGACCTTCATCGCCAGTACCCAGTTCGAGTTCATGGGCTTCTGAATCGTGTTTCAGCCGCGCCCACTGCGCAGGCGTCAAGGCACGTTCCTTGCGCACGACGGTCATGACGGGTACATGCTGGGCCAGCAAGACAGGATCTTCGTGATCAAACAGCGAGAAGGGAATGCGGATTTCAGGATTGGTGCCCGGATTGACCACATCCTTTATCGTGCCATTCTTGGCATCCTCAAATTCATAAAGGCGGATCGGAATGGGCGAACGCAGGTGAGGGGAGACAAACTCGAAAACATCACCGGCTTCGAGCTTATTCTTGACCAGAACAACAAAGGCATCATCGCGCACTTCCTTGACCATGCCCGCAAATTCCCACTCGGCAAAGGTCGAGGTTTCTTCATACCCATGAGCATAGTTGGTCAAGCGCCCTTCATGGAACGCAAGCGTGTAGCCTCGGTTCGGCACAGTAGCCAGTTCTTCCATATAGGCTTCAGGATCCCAGTTGTCCGGGTCTTCATACCAATCGTCAATCGCCATTCGATAGGCACGCGCAACAAGGGCCACATAATAGGGGCTTTTGCCGCGCCCTTCGACCTTGAGGCTATCAACGCCAATGGAAAGATAGTCTGGCAGCTTGGGCATGATGCAAAGATCACGGCTATTGAGGATGTAAGAACCGCGCTCATCCTCAACAATCTGCATCAATTCTCCGGGGCGCTGCTCTTCCTCTAGAAAGAAGTCGAACAGTTCCAGATTTTCTTCGCTCAGCTTCAGTTCGCGCACAGTGCCATCGCGCAACTTCATATGCACCTTATATTTCCAGCGGCAGCTGTTGGCGCACGAACCCTGATTGGCGCCGCGCTCAGCCATGAAGTTCGACAACAGGCAGCGGCCGGAATAGGTCATGCACATGGAACCATGCACAAAGGCCTCAAGCTTCAGGTCAGGACATTTCTCCCGCACTTCGGCGAGCTCCGGATAGGATACTTCACGTCCCATCACAACAAGGCTCGCGCCCTGACTTTCCCAGAATTTCACCGATTGCCAAGAACAAACATTCGCCTGCGTTGAGACATGCAATTCCAACTCGGGCGCTTGTGCCTTGACGAACATGAAGACACCCGGATCGGCTACGATTAGACCGTCGGGCTTCACCCTGCGCACGGTCTCAACATATTGCGGTAGCTTGTCGATGTCCTTGTTGTGCGAAAAGAGATTAAGCGTGAGATAGACCCGCTTGCCATGCGCATGGGCGAACCCGATCCCTTCAACCACATCTTCCAGCGTCATCTGGGACTTGGTCCTGAGGCTCATGTCTGGCGTGCCCATATAGATCGCATCAGCGCCATAGAGCACCGCCATTTTCAGCTTTTCCAGATTGCCGGCCGGCATCAGCAGTTCGCTTCGTTCAGGTCTTTTAACCCTTGGCGCAAGAGGGGAGGTCTCGGACACGCTCATAGATAACTCCTATTCGGGATAAGGCGTGTTTGATACCAAACTAATCCAGCGCTTTCCAGTCACAAAGTAAGTATTTTCTCGCTCATAAAGACCACAAATTTGTACCGGGTCATCATAATAGCAAATAAACCAGGTGCCTAAGTGATACACTCCGCGCAATGGCGTAGCAGCAGCACCCCTAGCCAATAACAGGCGTATGCTGCCAATTAGGGCAATCCCATGCAATTCACGAGTGAATATCGACTTCCAGCAAATTCCAAAAGAATAAAGAGATGTCTTAAGTCGCCCTCAGCATTGAGAAAGCTGCTTCCCAATTGTATTGACGTTGAACAATTGGACCAAACTACGCTTCTTGCAACCACCAAAAGCTCAGTCTTGGATGGACAGATCATTCATTATCTGTATCACTTCATTGATGCGGGGGAAAATAGTCCCTATCTTGAAATAGATTGGCAAGGCACAGATCCCGCTGCTTTATTGCCAAAGGGCGGTCATCAAATCTCCTTCACAGAAGAGGGAGATATGACAGTCATCAAGGTGAGAAGTACTCTGCATACGACACTGAACGGCAAACTAGTCAAAAATGATCCCGCCGTCAGCAAGGCAATCGTATCAGATTATTTTTCGCGTTTCGTAGCTGAATTTGATCAACTGGAGGGAAATGACATGAGTAATGACAAACCCGAATTTGAAGATGTTCTTCACGAGGCAAAAAATCCGGTTGAAGAACTCGAAACAGAAGCTGAAGAAGCGGCCGTAAAGGGCTTTCTGGGCGGTCCGCAAATGTGGGCGCTCATTGCGCTGGCAATTGTCATTATTCTCCTCTTGGTCTTCTACTGAGGAAAGTGTTATTTAATATGGCAG